>JAFQBW010000005.1 GCA_017399555.1 Methanocorpusculum sp. | reverse complement strand
ACTGGTTTGTGACCCCAGTACCGGAGAACAGCTGGGCGTTATCAATATCACAGCGTACAGCGAGCGGATACTGGATGTGTCCGGCACCATACAGGAGTATGAGCAGTTTGCTTTTTCCGGCTGCGGCTACTCCTCCGCCGCACGGCACCGTATCGCCATCATTGATATCCTGACCCCATCCGGCACAAAGCAGCTGGATGAAACCGAAACTGAAATCAAACCAGAAAGCACCCCTAACGTCCCACCCACACCGGCAGAGCCGGCCACGACTCCTGTGGAAGGAGACGCGGAGCCTGTACCGGATGCGCCGATTGAAGATGATACACAAAGCGGAGAAACAAGGACAACATGAACGAAGCCGGCTGATGGAGCATCAGCCGGCTCTTTGTTACATAGCAATTCTATTCTTTTACAGGTTTTATCGGGTGTCGAATAACTGTTTTCCACTTCTCTGGAGGGACTTTCCGGGCATCGGACATATAGATTTCATGATGAAGTCTTTCTGCCGTTATGTCATTTGCATATCCATTCTGCTCCAAATAACTGTCCATCAAAGCAACTGATGCGGATTCATCATCAAAGGGGCCTGAATGCATGATTTGCACACACAGGCCCTCATCCACTGTCAGAAATTCAGCCGCGGTGCAATCCACCTTTTTCTTTTTTGAAGCAGTTTCCACTGCCCAGTTAAAATCCTCTCTGGATACAAAGTCCGGGAGACGAATTACTGAAATCCAGTTAAACGAGGACTTATCGGAATAGTCCACCCCATCCACGTCATCCTGCCACCAAAAGCCTTCCAAAGGGGGAACAACGTATTCAAAAAAGCCCTCAATCTTATAGTCGGTTTTATAGCTCATCTTTATCGTGTATGCTACCGCATACAAAATACTGATTGCCTGCTGGTATGCTCCGCGTTCGTCGTTCGGGTCACCTTTCCCTCTAACGGCAATATAATTCGCCTGCGGGACATTCACGATTTCCGGCCTGTTCTTGGGCATATAGAACTCTTTGTATTCTTTCTTAAAGTCAAACGCCATGGTGTTGTTCTCCTACGGTCTTTCCCGTCGTTCAATTTACTTTTCTTTACTCACAAAACCGGCAACTGCGATAAGCAGGCCAATCAGTCCGATGCCAGACGTAATATAGGCAAAGTACCCCGACCATGACACCTCAATCAAAATCGCAAACAGGATAATGGCTATTCCCAGACCTATCCTTTTCATAGTAATCCCCCCCACAATGCCTTTTCAATCTGTTAATGAAGCACCAATAATCACAAAGCGACTCATCCATTTATCATAGATGCTCCAAAGCGCAGTGCCCCACCATTCTTTTCCATCATCAAAATAATTTGAAAAGTCGTCGTTCCAGCTGAATATCTCCAAATCATTTCTAAACTGAGATGGAAATAAAAGATGATTGAGTTTATGGAAATCCTCTTTGGAGTATGGAACTCCATACGGCGGTTCAAAGAAAGCCCACCAATATGTCATATGGGAAGGTGATACACGAACCTTTGTGTTACCGTCTATCTTCCAGCTGCTGTTTCCGTCACAGAAAAACTGTTCGATATCATATACCGCACAGCGCATTTTATCCTCATCAACAGAAAAATGCGGGTGCTTTAAGCTATTGCCAACTCTGACCCTTGAATTCAATATTGAAATCGCCTCAATAACGGCTCTCTTATGGGACTGCATGCCGCAATATTCCTCATCAAAGGACAACAGCACATAATCGAGCAACAGTTCATCATACTTTTCGGATATTATTTTGTAAAACTTATCTTCAACCAGTTCCTTTATATGTGGTCACCTCGTCCCATGCTTTATCAGATGCCAGCCATACAGATGCACGATACCTCCAATTAAGTAACCCGCTGAATCAAACACTGCTACTGCTGCTTGTGTGATTCTTGATTACCTAAGTTCCATGCAATGAAATTACCCGGACCTCAGACGTTTGTATAGAAAGAGCACGAAACAAGCTACAAGGTCAATCACTATACCTATCATAATGCCCAGCACGATTTCTTCATTTTTCTCCCCCTGTGCCACACGCAATAACCTGCATAATACCACGGATACTACGGGTATTAAAACGAACAGAGTTCCCTTATAAATCCATTCTTTCATGCTCTGCACCCCACCTCAATTTACTCCTAAATGCTACCATAAAACAATGCTTATTTCAACATCGTGACCTACAGAGCCAAGACCGCACCGTCTCCCTTTCATCAATTCCACCATACTGCATTGTACCACTTTTAGACGAAAGGAGACCAAGCTGAAATGGATATGAGCAAAGCAAGCTATGGCATCCTCCACTGCCATAGCGAGTTCTCTGTAAAAGACAGCGCCATGCCCTTGTCCGCTATGGTGACCCGTGCTGTGGAATTGGGCGCACCGGCAATCGCATTGACAGACCACGGCATCCTCACCGGCTTCTATGACTTCATGCGCCTGTGTAAGGAGAATGACATCAAGCCCATCCCCGGCATCGAGGCGTACTATACCCCTGCGAACGGGGAAACGCTGGCAAAGGATAAGACCAAGCAGCACCTCATTCTCATGGCGCGGGATATGGCTGGTTATCAGGCGATTTGCGAGGCCGTCTACCGCTCCTATACGCATGCCGTGGATGACTACCCCCGCATGACCACGGACATCCTGCTGGATTGCTTTGGCCCCGGCGCCAGCGGCCACGGACATGTGTATGCCACTTCCGCCTGCATCCAGGGGCCGCTGGCACAAATTCTTCTGGAGCGGCAGAACGCAGAACGGGACGCGGAAAAGCTGTATCGCAAGCGGGATAAGTACCACCCCGTAGACGACGAGCTGCTGGACGCCATCAAGAAAGAGGAAGAACTGGCGGAGGAGATTGAAACCCTTATTTCCCGCCGCAGTGAATTGGAAGCCGCAGCAAAACTCAATCTCACCGGTCTCAAGCGCAGGCTGAAATCTGTCGACGCTGGAACTTCCGAATACGCTGAACTGGAAGCAGAACTGGAGTCTCAGACCAAGCAAAAGGAACAGGCAAAGAAAGACCTGTCCGCCATCAAAAAGGAGATTGCAGCAAAGCGCAGGGCCAAAACGGAGTATTCCAAAAGCATCGCTGCTCTGAAAACGTCCGGAGAACGCTGGACAGCCTATGAAACCCAAATTGAGGAGCTGCTGGCCGCCGTCAGACCGGATGATGTTCTTTACGCAGCCGCGAAGGAGTCTGCCGCCCTATTTTGCGACATCTTTGGAGACGGCAATTTTTTCATTGAACTGCAAAACCACCGGATGCGCGAGGAAGCCATCGTCATGCCCAAACTGGCACAGCTGGCTGCAGAGCTGGATATCCCCATGGTTGCTGCCAATGACGTACACTATGCCACCGACAGCGCCGAGGATATCCGCGCCCGAACGCTGGTAGCCGCTATGCGCTTCAACACTGTCATTGAAAACGAAACACTGGAAGAAGGCTACGGCGAGCTTTACATGAAGGCGGATGGAGAACTGCTGGCAATCCTGTCTGAAATCATTGACGAGGATACTGCACGTCAGGCTCTGGAAAACATCCGTATCATCGTAGATGGCTGCGATGTGCAGCTGGTCCGCGAGGAGCATTATCCCGTATTCGTTGGCGGCGTCCATGGTGAGGATACCGCATCACGTCTGCGCCGGCTCGCGGCGGAAGGAATCCCGAAAAAGTACCCCGGTGAACACTGGACACCGGACCTGCAGGCGCGTATGGACTACGAGCTGGATGTCATCAGCTCCCAGGGCTATTCCGACTACCTCTGTATCGTTCAGGACTTTCTGGAGTATGGGCGGTCTCTGGCGAAGGACTATCCCGGCGCCGCAGCATATACCATTGGCCCGGGCCGAGGCAGCGCTGTTGGTTCCCTTGTCTGCTATCTCTGCGGCATCACCAGTGTCGACCCCATCCGCTACGGACTGCTGTTTGAGCGGTTCCTGAATAAGGACCGTGTATCCATGCCGGATATCGACTCTGACTTCCATACGGAAATTCGAGCAAAGGTCATTGACTACGTGCGCTCAAAGTACGGTGAAAGAGCGGTCTGCAACATCATCACCAAAGGCACCATGGCCGGAAAGTCGGCTATCCGCAGCGTGGGCCGGGTCACCGATACCCCGGAGTCCGTCGTGGATATGGTCGCCCGGATGATTCCCTCCACGCCCAATGCCAAAATCGACGACGCTCCGGATTTGGATGCCGTCTGCAAAACCAATGCCGTGGCGAAGCGGCTTATCAGCGACGCCAGACTGGTGGAAGGCACCGTTGTCAATTACGGAATGCACGCGGCCGGCGTTATCATCTCCGACAATGGGGATGTGGGAAAGTATGTCCCCCTCATGTATAACAGCGCCAAGGAACAGTGGGTCGCCCAGTGCGATATGGGCCAGTGCGAAAATGACGCCGGTCTTCTCAAAATGGACTTCCTCGGTCTTCGGAATCTGGATATCATTACCGACACGCTCCAGCGCATTTATAAAAACTACGGGCGTGTCATCGATATGGAGTCCGTACCGCTTGAACCGGAAGTGTTCAGTGAAATCTTCTCTCGCGGCCGGACGAGCAGCGTCTTCCAGTTTGAATCTGCCGGTATGCGGAACATGCTCAAGCGGTTCCGTCCGACCTCCATGGAAGACCTTATCCTGCTGGTGGCTGCCTACCGCCCCGGCCCCATGAAGTATATCCCCGACATCACTGCAGTCAAGAACGGAAGCAAAACACCGACCTATATTGCTGACGGCCTTGAGGAGATTTTGGAAGTTACCTATGGATACACCATCTATCAGGAGCAGGTCATGCAGATATTCAACAAGGTTGCCGGCTTCTCTCTGGGCGAAGCGGACATCATCCGCCGCGCTATGGGTAAAAAGAAGATTGCAATACTCACCGACCCCAAGACAGATTACCATGGCAAGTTTATTAAGGGCCTGACGGCCCGCGGCGCCTCTGAAAAGGACGCGGAAGGTTTCTGGAACGAGCTGCTGGACTTTGCCTCCTACGCATTCAACAAGTCCCATGCCGCCGCCTACGCGCATATCGCCTACTACACCGCTTATCTCAAGTATCACTATCCCGCGGAGTATATGTGCTCCGTCATGACCCGCACACCCTTCGAAAAGCTTCCGGCGCTCATCAACGAATGCCGGCAGATGGGTCTGACGGTCGCTCCGCCGGACATCAACCGCTCCTCCGACGCCTTCATCAACGCCGGAGAGACGGTCCTGTTCGGGTTCGGCAACATCAAAGGCGTTGGCAGCTCCGGCGAGGATATTGTTGCCGAGCGCAAGAATGCTCCCTTCGTATCGTTCAAGGACTTCATCTACCGCACCACAGCCGCCGGCACCTCGACCATCACCAAAGGCGTTGTAACGAAGCTCATTGAGGCCGGCGCCTTCGACGCCTTCTGTGACGGCAACCGCCAATCCCTGCTGTCTGAGGTGGACGCCTTTTCCGACACCACACGCAAGTTGAAGGATATGCAGGAAAAGTACAGCGTCCTGCTCCAGCAACAGGCGGAACAGGATGACGATACGCCGGAGAAGAAGCGGAAGGCGTTGAGCCGTTCTATCACGACGACAGCGACAAAGCTCTCTGCTCTGCGGGAGGCTTATGCCACCCATACCTTCCTCATGGTACCCGAAGACCCGAACACCAAGATGGCAAAGGAGCATGAGCTTCTGGGCTTCTACGTGTCCGGCAATCCCATCGACGACTATGCGGACGCCATCCGGCTGGTTCCGAAGGCGCTGTCCATCTCTGACGTGGAATCTACCGGAGATGTAGTCATCTGCGGCATTGTCTCCAATCTGCAGGTGCATCAGCGAAAGTCCGATGGACGCCCTTTCTGCTCCTTCCTCCTGTTTGACCGCAGCGGAGAAATCGAGGTCAAGTGCTTTACGAAGGAGTATCCTAAGTTCGAGCTGCTGATTGAAGAAGGCGCCGCTCTGACAATTTCCGGACAGGCCAGACAAACGGAAGCCCGTGATGATTTTGAGGACGAGACGACCTACTACGTTATGGCCAAGGAAATCCGAAAGCTCTCAAAGCTGAAGAAGGAGCGCATTGTCATCAGTGCCGCTTCCATCCTTGAATGGGTCGAGCACTACGAGACTATCCGCAGCTTTGAGCAGTCGGACGGCTACGAATGCTTCTTTAACGACCAGACAGAAATGCGTCTGCGCAGGTGTGAGTTCCGCGTCTCCAAAGACCTGCTATCTCTTAGCATTCCTTCCCTGCTCATTTCCATGATGCCCGTTGCTTAATCTTAGGAGCCGGATTCACATCCGGCTCCATTTCTTTATCCGCGATATTGATTGAAAATATGGTCGCATTCGGTTATACTGGTCATGGGGGTGTTTGTATGGATAGAATTGACAAAGATATTCGGATGGATTCGTCCGCAGAATCTCAAGAGACTTCATCTGTTGTTTCTGACCTTTTGTATGCACAGACAGAACGCGCCAATGGCTTTGTCGGCCGAGATTCCACGGATATCCTTACAGATATGGATAAGATAATCGCTGTAACTGAAAGTGCAGGTACACAATGAAGAAGCCTACCCTCATTCTTTCAATCCTAATATGTATAAGTCTAATTTGCTCGGGTTGTTCTTCAGGTGAATTAGTCAAAAATATCATTCAAAACCATGTCCCAGAGGAAGCCTTTCTTAGTTCTGAAGCAAAGAAGTACAACGAGGCGGTAGACGCATTCTTTGCCGCTTTAGACGCCGGAGACGCGGATGGTATCCGCGCTTTGTTCTCCAAAAACGCACAGGAGAACGATGCCGACCTGAACGAACAAATCGAAATACTCCTCTCTCTGTATTCTGGTCCGACTGAAATCAACCGGAGAGATGGAAATTCGTTGTCCGGAAGCTATTCCAATCACTATGGAGAACATATCGCAACAGTTTACTCCTCCTTTCCCGTCGTTTCAAATGACGTATACTACTGGTGCCATTTTGAACTTACATACGAAGACGACGAAAACGAGGACAACATTGGAATCACAAAACTGCTGTTCTTCTCTGCCGACGAGCGATGTCGCTTTCAATACGATGGGGACTGGAAAATACCGGATGAGTCCGGCTTGATTGTCTACCCCGACGACTCCCTTGACTGCGAAGTCCGCTGCGTCTCCGGTTACCCGTATAAATTTAAGTCTTCGGAGAACCCCCTAAAAGAAGATGAAGTGAAGTCTTTTCTGGATACCAGCACCAGCTTCTCCGCTTTTGTTGAGCGTTTTGGCGAACCGAATGCCGTTCATATATACCACATCTACGAACTGCCGTCTGTGGAAGATTCTCCACGTTATTTGCAGGTGTCAGTCGATGAGTATACTGGCAAGATTTTCGGCGCCAGTGCGGTAGATAGCTTTGAATGGCTCTATAAGGTGTGGGAAGAACCGGCGTCTTCCACCAACTGATAATATCCCCACGGGCAGCCTTGGTCAGGCTGCCCGTTTTCTTGTCCCCTGCCCTCAATTTTCGTTTCTGACATACTCCAACAAGAAGATTGAGAGGTGCTTCACGGATGAAATACAAATTGCTTTGCCTCCTTTTCACCCTTCTGCTCCTGTCCGGCTGCTCTACCGGCCATAAGCAAGTCCCAATGGATGACGGATACTCCACCGACACGGCTACCGATGCGCTCAATTACACGACCTATATGGATAAGGAACTGGGCCTTGTGATGAACCTGCTGGCGACCCATCTCGGGAACAGCCGCACAGCGCTGGATTCAACTGCCCTGACAGCCAATGAGACACAGAGCGTCGCAGAGAACCTGCTTCTTATTGCCGATGCCATCGACAGCGTGGATACCCTGCGGCCGCCGGATGGATACGAAGACCTGCGGAACTCCGCCCTGCGTCGTTTGGAGGAAGCACAGGAGGCCATTATGGAGTATCAGTCCGCGCTGGTGGCAGCTGACGCAGAGGCTGTCGATACCGCAATCACAAGGATGGAGAGCGCCTATGTTTCCCTTACTGGCGCTTTTACCGTCATGCCTGAATGAGGAATAGAGGACGATTGGAGTAGAACTATGGCAAGAGAAAACTGCGTGCTGCTGCACGGACAAGTATATGAGCGGCCCCGTATCTATCTCAACGGGAACGGTGAAGCCAAACGAGCCACCTTCGCTGTGAAGGTGCTGCGCCGCCCATTCCTCACTGGCGAGGGGCAAATCGTGGCTGGAAAGCTCTATATCGACTATCCCATCATACTGACCTCTGACGCAGAGCTGATAAAAACTTCCTCCACCCTGCGGAAGGGCGACATGGTGGATATCCGCGGCGTTTTGACCACCCGCGAGGTAACAAAGAAATCCACCTGCCCCAATGGACACGAGAACACATCCCTCGGCAACTTCGTCTTTATCACCCCCATCTACATCTGCCGCCGGGAACCGGAACTGAGCGAGGAGCAGGGTATGGAACTGCTGCGGGCCAGGGCGGAGATATCCAACGTAGTCATGATAATCGGCACCCTCTGCCGTGACCCAGTTTTCTATGAGCATGAGGATAAAAAGGGCTGCATGACCCAGTACCAAATCGCCGCAAACCGCCGCTACCATATCCGGGACGGCCACGACGAGGAGCGGACGGACTATCCCTGGGTCAAGACCATCAACCGGCAGGCACGGGACGATTACGAGCATCTGCGGCTCAATTCCACTGTGTTTATCAACGGCGCCGTACAGACCCGCGAAATCGAACGGGAAATCGTCTGTGAGGATTGCGAGGCGGCCTATGTCATCAAAGAAGGCGTTGCGGAGCTGTTTCCTTACAGTGTGGAGTATCTGATGAACTGTATCTTCGACGAGTCTCCAAAAGCTGATGAAGATGAAGGAGGAGAATGACCATGGCAAAGAAGAACACTTCCCTGCTCTCCTCCCGTATGAATAGACTTGGCGCAGGACAGGAGCCGCAGACTACCACTCCCATCATGGAGCCGGCTGCAGAATATGACGAGGCGCTGGAACAGGAAGCCGAGCGCCGGCAGACAAGGGAAAAGCGTGGTTCCGCTCTGCGCAGCCGGCTGACCTTCGGCCTGCAAATATGCCTGATTGCCCTGTGCGTCTATGTCGCCTTCCTCATTTACGGAGTCTCCATGACACGCTATGTCTACACGGAGCAGGGTCAGGTCGCGCCGGAGGTACTGACTGTTTCCGATATGCGTTCCCTTGCGGAATACGAAGCCTTCTCCGCCTATTTCCTGCGTGCCCGTATCCTGTATGAGGAAGCCATGACATTGGACTACCGTCTCTCCATTGCTCCAGACAGCGCCCTTGTCGTGGCCATGGACTATACGGCGCTGCTGGATGACGTTGCAAAGCTTTCTGTGGATATCAGCGCCGCCGAATACGAGACCGGATACTCCAGCGTCTACGGGCAGCTGCTGAATTGGGTAAAGACGGATATTGCCGTGTATCTGCAGAACATGGCTGGCGCCATTACGGAAAACAATGCGGAGAAGGCCAATAACGCCCTTATCTCAAGGGACGTTATGTATGCAGATTTCTCCCGCCTGACTGCCAATGCCGTATCACTCGCTCGCAGCACCAAGGGAGCGGATAACATGGACATTTACGACTGGTCTCCCGAGGCGTTTTCCGAGAGTCTGACGGAAGGAGCATAAGCCATGGGCGATGACAGCTACAACATCCTACTGAGCAAATACAACCGGCTCATTGCCCGGTTCCGGGACTTGGAAAAGCAGATGGAGGAAAAGGAGTCTGTCTGGAAGGAGATGGAGCAGAATTTCCGCATCAACGAGTCCCTTGCCCGGGAACTGTGTGAGCTGGTGCTGGCAAAAGAGCCACGGGAGATGGTGCTTGGCTCCGAATACTCCTGGGGCAAGCTGGACCTACGGACATTGCTCCAGAAAGCCAAAGTCGTCTTTGCCAGCTATAATGACAGCCGCACCCAACTGCTGAAAACCATACAGGAGACAGCAGAGGAGCGCCGTCTGCAAATCGAGAGTCTGAAACTGCAGATTTCTTCCTCCATGCAGGAGCTTCGTTCTGCTCCTCCTCCGCCGGCGCCTGCTTCTCCGGAGCCGGAGCAGATGCCAGTTACTTCCGCTGCAGTGCCAGACATGAAAAAGGAGATACCCGCCGAGACAATGCGGCGAGTCAACTACAATATGCAGCAGGCGGTGAAGGAAGGCGCCTTGGAAATCCAGCTCATTGAGGAAGACGATGACGTCTCCCTCTCTGACATTGCACAGCAGCAAGGCATGGCAAAACTGGGCGAAGTCATATCTCTGGAACGCAGCGGTATCAAGATATCCCCATCCGCCAAAAAGCAGCGCGCCGTGGAACAGGAGCGCAAGCGTGTTGTGGAGGCTATGATGGTGGATGTAGGCGATATCCGGGAGCGCATGAATGAGCGGAAATGGCTGGTGCTGGAAGTCATCGGCAGCACTGGCTACTATGAGCGCAGCCAGTTAAAAACGGCTTTCATCGACCTCTACAAAAAGCGCAATGCTTCCGACCGCAAGATAACAGACGGCGGTTTCAGCTATGAACTCAAGAACCTTGTAGACCTTGGCGTTTTGATTCTGGACACCAATATCCAGCACCCCCTCAAAAGCAATTTCGGCGTCTACTCCCTGTCTGAAATCGGCAAGCGGCTCTATGAGCAGCAGTTTGGAAAGAAGCCGGTCGCCTCGGAACGTGACGCGCTCATTGCCCAACACGATAACCTTGAGCACGGGCTTGGCATCAAGACCCTCAAGGAAATCATGGAGGCCACCGGCAGCTTCTCCACCGTCACCATGGACCGGCAGACGAACACCATACGCATTGATGACTCCAGTACCTATATCCCCGACATCATTGCTCGGGATAAGGCGAAGGGTTTTGCCATGTATCTGGAATACGAGCGCGACACCCATAATCAAAGCAACTTCAATATCAAGCTCAATAAAATGGCCAAGGTGACCAAGTACCTGAACATCGTGGCGCCCAACATCGGGACTGCCGAGGGACTGATTGCCAAGGTGGATAAGTGGATTGAACTGCGTGGCGGACACAAGGCGCTCCGAGGCATCCGAGTCCGCATCACCACGCTCAAGCGGCTGGAGGGCGCCGCCAGCATCAACGATGACAAGAGCTGGTACGCCATCTATAACCTCAACGAAAGCGCTACACCGACGATACAGAAGGGAGACAGCCTATGAACATCCAGCTCCTGTGGGAGTCCTTACGGGCATTCCACGCCAATGCAGTGAATTCCCTGCTCTACGCCTTCTCAAATAACTGGTGCCTCATCCTGCTGGTGGCGGCGGCTCTGGCCTCCATCATCATGGGCATCAAGGAGGAGAATGCGGCTGTAGTCCGGGAAGAACAGAATATCCTGTAAATGACACGCACCCGGCGCCATGCCGGGTGCGTGTGCTCTTTATCCGCTTTTAATGCCCAATCGACTCGATGACAGACAGCATTTCCTCTGTTTCGATATCCATCTGGGAAACCCCGACATAGATACCACCATAATCAATATAAAACACATTGTACTTCTGCTGTTCCAGAAGCTGCGCGTTGATTTCCTCCGGTCGGAAGAAAGGCAGGTCGGTGTCTGGACGATGCCCCCAGACCATCCACAGGAATGCCGAATCATGATACACGGCAGTGGACGCCTCCTCGTTTCCATCGACGTTTTCCTGCTTCGGAACGGGGGCAGGAACCGTCTGCATTCGACTGTCATAGGTCACCCGAATCATGTGGTAGCGGGTACCATCTTTCATGGTCGTCTCATAGTAGCCGGCGGCACCATAATGACAGTCCTCCGGCAGCACAGTCGGGATAAAGGCGCCCAGGTCCTCTATCTCCCTTGCTTCCTCCTCACTGATGGAAACAGAGGTCGCGTCAGCCACGTTCAGCAGGTCCTCCCCCGCAGGGAATACAGCAAGACTCGCTACAACAGGGTCTACTCCCTCCGGCCACATGCCGACGCCGCCCGGTTCAGCGCCGCCTAAAGCTGCGTCCGGCCCACGCTCCCCGATGTGCCCGGGGAAGCCGGGGTTGCTCCACATAACAGCGCCCACCACCACAAGGCACAGGCAGGCGGCCGCAGCACCCCATTTGAGCCATCCACGTTTCCTGCTTGCCCCCGTATCCTTGACGGCCCCTTCGACCAGTTCGTCGTTGAGGTCGTTCATTACTGAAATCAATCTCTCGCTTTTCATAGCACGATGCCCTCCTTTTCAAGGTGTGCCTTCAGGCTGTTCCTTAACCGGAAAAGCAGGGAGGCCGTTTTTGACTTGCTCATCCCATACGCCTTGGCAATATCCTCAATGGAATACAGATACCAGTAGCGGCGGATGAAGATATTTTGCCTCTGCTCCGGCAGTCCATACAGGAACTTCTCTATGGCAGCCAGCAGCGCCTTATCCTCAATTTCCTGCTCCACCGTATCTCCTGCGGTAACACATTCCTCCAGCTCCGACAGGACCAACGGCATCTGGCCAAAGCCGCGCTTCTCCGTACTGTACTTCCGGTACCGGCTCAATGATAAATTACGCGTGATTTTGCCAAGATAAGTCTGCAGCCGGTTCGGACGGTTTGGCGGGATGGCGTTCCACGCGTTCAGCCATGTGTCATTGACACATTCCTCTGCATCCTCGTTGCTGTGCAGGATATTGAAGGAGACGGTATGACAGTAGGCGCCATACTTCTCCGCTGTCACTTCTATGGCGCGCTCGGAACGCGACCAGTACAGGTCCAGAATCTCATTGTCGTTCATGGCTCCCTCCTTTCCCCTTGTGTAAAGGCCTTTCACTCCTATACACGCGGAAATCGGCTCTGCATTGCATTTTTTTAAAAACGATGTTACCTTTTGTCCCGCCCAGTTGTATTATTGGTGAAAGGCCTTTGTACCAGTTAAGGAGCATGCTTATGAAACTACCCGTCGAGACGGTGATTGAAGCGTTTCGGCACAACCTCTATGCCGCGGCATTCAATATATGTAAAAATGCGCAGGATGCAGAGGATGTTGTGCAGGACACTTTCATTCAATATTGGTCACAAAACAAAGATTTTGAAACGGAGCAGCATATACGTGCGTGGCTTCTCAGAGTAGCAATCAATAAGGCGAAGAACAAAAACAATTCCCTTTTCCGAAAAAAGACTCTGCCACTGGAAGATTACATGGAGTCGCTATCATTCGAGTCCGAGGAGTCGTCCGAACTATTCGAGGCTGTGATGAAGCTCCCGGAAAAGTACCGTATTGTGGTTCACCTGTTCTACTATGAGGACTACTCTGTGGACGAGATAGCAGGCATCCTAAAAATCTCGTCAGGCAATGTAAAAGTCCGCCTGTCACGCGGAAGAAAGCTGCTTCGCAGCACACTGAAGGAGGCATGGGACGATGACGAATAAGGAAAAATACAAGCAGGCGTTCTCCGTACTGCGTGCCTCTGATGATTTTTCTTTGGAGGTAAATGTAATGGAAAAAACCGTAAAACGTTGGAAGCTCAATAGAATTGTTGCTGTTGTGGCTGCCTGTGCGATGATGATTGGCGGCATGACCATGGCCTACGCCGCCGATGTAGGCGGTATCCAGCGCACTGTGCAGATTTGGTTCAATGGGGACCAGACCTCAGCAACGGTGACATTTGATGGCAACGGCAATTACAGCATGGAACACACCGATGACGATGGCAATGTCCACTACCAGGCCGGCGGCGGTGTCTCCTTCCTTCCCGACGGGACCGAGGTTCCCGTAACAGAGTACGAAATCATGGAGTATCTTGCTGGACCTGATGTGCAGTATGAGGAAAACGGGACCGTCTGCGTCTACTGGGGCGACCAGAAGGTAGACATCACAGACAAGTTTGAAGATGATGTCTGCTATGTCAAGCTGGAAAATGGCGACGACACTCTGTATATGACCGTCAAATACCAAAACGGATTTGCCACCAGTCCCCACAGGTATTTGAGTCCCAGGGAATTCAACTGACCGCAAGGAGCCTCCCCCTATCAAGTATAGGGGGAGTTTTTTTATAGCCATGGCTCACCAAAGCGCGCTTCCTGCTTTATCAACTCCGTTTTTCTTGGAAAGCAGCTCATGAGTGAACGCAATCATTTCTTAATTTTTATCACTACCGAGTATGACAATGCCCTTTCTTGAAAAAAAGACGGGTTTGCAGTATCCTAAAAATGCCGGCAACCAAATTGCAACCGCCGGTTGCTGAATTATCAGCTATTGTTGATAGCGTGTCACCACAGTTTCCAGTATAGTATCGGCAAGGAGGTACTGCAATGCTGTCTGAAAGAATTTATACACTCCGCAGGAAGCAGGGTCTGTCCCAGGAGCAGCTTGCCGAGAAAATATGCGTCTCCCGTCAGGCGATTTCAAAATGGGAGGGTGGTTTATCGACGCCGGAGCTGGATAAGCTGAAAGCACTCAGCGACTGCTTCGGCATCACCCTTGACGAACTGACCAGCGAAGATACCAACAGTGCAGAGAAACCCGCCCCCAACACAGCCACCCCTGCCGCAGTTTCCTCGGCCAGTAAGTTGGGCATCTTCCTGTGCGGTATCGGCGCCCTGCTGCTGGTATTGGCCGGCATTATGATGATGGTCGCCCCTGCTTCTGTGGACAAGCTCAACGAGTCATCCACCATCACCCTCAATGGCTCCGGTATCCTCCTGCTGCTCTGCGTCCTCTGTATGGTCGCAGGCGTTATCCTTGTCCTGCGGAAGAAGTAAAGGAGGTCATTCCCATGAAAAAGAACCGAACTCTTGGCTTTATCTTTGCCGCCCTCGCCATCCTGCTGTCCAACGTCATGTGCGCGGTAGTCGGGTATAATTACAGCAGTATGCTCTGGGGTATCCAATACGCCGGCTACAGCGCACCTGCAAATACGGCCTTCCTGCTGGCTATCCCCTATGCAGTCGGCATTGTTATCTGCGCCGTTGTCTCGCACATCTGCTTCCGCAAGGCAAAAACATTCGCCAACGGATGAATGGAGGGCTCCACAACAGGGTGGGGCCCTTTTCATAGCGCCGTTCCCGTTGTCGGTTCAAATTCTGTAGTTGTTGATATGACCCGAAAGACATGATAAAATATTGGGCAGGGAAACATGAATTCCTGCCGGAGGCTTTAGTCATGACTTTTCAATATTTCTTTTTTGATACATATATTGGCTACTTTTTGCAAGCACTTCCTATTGCGTTGGCAGTAAGTGCAGTGTACGGCTATTTCAGATTTAGAAAAGACAAAGAGATGGGAATTAGCTGCAAACTACTCTCCTGCATTTTTGTCTGCTACATGACCGGACTTGTTTGTCTGACCGTCGGATTGGATTTAATGCGTGCATGTTGGTTTGAACTGATTTATCATATGGATTCCGGCACCGAGATACATTTCTTTTCCGGTGAGTTTGACCTTGTTCCTGACTTTTTCAATCACCTCAGCAGGGAGAACATCGGAAACTTTGCAATGTTTTTGCCGTTTGGTATTCTGCACCCCCTGTCACGAGCGAGGCCCACATGGAAAAACTCCATCATCACTGGATTTTTTGTCGTCGTTGCGATAGAGGTGATGCAGCCGATTTTCGGCAGGTCTTTTGACATGAACGACATCATCCTAAACATGTTGGGTATCGTAGTATCTGCATCACTTTTTACCGTTTTCAAATACGCCTTAAAGAAACGGGATTAACCTTCCAGCCATCCGATTACAGGAAGGACCTCCCTCTGTTCATACAGAGAGAGGTCCTTTTTTATGAGTCATTCCTTCTTCAAAAGCGAAATGAGCGTCAAAGCCGCAAGAGCGGCGTCAGCAATCCGTATCTTATCGAACAGGACAACGGCGATAATCAGCATCACCACCACAATGCCCACAGTAAGAATCCATGCGAATACACCATGTCCTCTGGCAAACCATGTTAAATAGGCCATCAGAGGCGAGAACAGAGAGAAGACAGCCCACCCAACAATGAAAGCAAAGGAGTAAGGGCTTTGTGTCAGCTCCGCCGTCAGGTAATAGGTCAAAAGCATCCCGGCGCAGAAGACGAACACATTGACCGCTGCACGCCTCGGAGTGCTGCTGTAAGCGGATATCAAAACGCACAGGAAAATCCAGACAGACATCTGGGAAAAGAGATTGCCCAGATTCGATGTGTAAATATCCAATAGTTTGATGATGACACCGGAGGCAATACCCGACGCCGCAAGAAGAATTATATGGGATATGGCCTTCCCTTTTGGTATGCGCTTTGTGACAACTCTCATTTTCGTTTCCTCGAAACCAATTCATAGCTGAACGCGATGAGGCTTTGAATCTGCTCCATTGGCACTGAGCCATCCAGCAGAACGGAAATCCAGTGTTCCTTATTCATGTGGTACGCCGGAAATACGCCTACATGGTCTACCACCGACATCCGCGGGTCGCGTTTTAGGTTCAGTACATCGACTGTCCCATCTCCATCGATGGGCAAACTGCGCTTTTTCACATCTTTTATCAGTACCGCGAACCATTTCCCATTTCCTTGGCATCGAAACACCGCATTACCCGCGGTCTTTTCCCATGGGTGTTCCGCCTTTACAGCATACTCCGTGTAGATATAATTCGTTATCTCAGCTTCAAGCCCATTCTCTGTCATAAAACACCTCAAAGGACATCTTGTATCGTTTTCTTATTTCATATCATCGACAGCCCTTTTCAGGTCCTCCATATACTGCCTTTGCTGTCGCTTCAAATACGCATTTACAAATGGCTTCAGGACCGTTCTCTTTGCTGTGACATCCTCTGTAAAATCAAGCTCCGTATATCCATCCTTTTGAGAGAAAATGCCGACCCAATGACCGCGCATATTGTCATTTTCGATATCAAATTCCCACTGCTTGCAAGAAACCTGCTTTGTGACTGTAAACCTTGTAGCGAAGCCATCTTTTGTATATTCAACAAACTGCTTTTCCCCCACGCATTCAATCCTGTCAATGTCACTGCGCCAGGCATAATTCTCAAGGGAGGTAACGATATCCCATACCTTCTGCACCTCGCAGGGGAATTGGACTTTCACATTCGATACTGCCATATCAGTTCTCCTTAAATCCTTGTGAATTCGAAAAGGGCGCCGCATCGATGCGGCGCCCTCTGCTCGTCTTTTAGGTCTCCAAAATTCGCGCCACCTGTTTTCGGACAATAGCGCTGAGCGCATCCAGCCGCTCCTGTTCCGCATGTATGTGCGGGTGCTGGTGGAAAGAAAAATCCTTCAACCCCATCAAATCATAGCGGATGGCGTCGGTCAGAAGCCGCTTTGCCGTCAACACGAAATCGCGCCCCAGTTTCGGCCGGCAGCGCTCCATGTACCAGTCCGGCTTTGCAAGCTGGTCGGAATCCAAATCCGGGAACAGGCTGCGGTTATTATCAAAGACAGGCGCCATGCCCTTTATCTCCATGGTCCGGTTGTCAAACAGTACGCCGAAGTTGCCGTAGTGCCGGTCGGGGTTAAAGATGATGGCGTCCAGAACACACATGCGCCGGAAAGCTTCCCCGCTGCCGATAGACTCAAAGTAGTTCAGCAGTTCCGGAATCATACGCTCCTCGCCCTTGAAGATGGCGCTGGCCTTAGCCAGTCCGTTCTTCTCACTGGTGAACAGCTGGCACTTGCTGATGAGCTTATCGTGGTGGAAGCCGAGGTCGTATGGGATGTAGGGCGGGCACAGGATTGCAGCCAACTGGGAGGCGAGATATTCGGAAAGAGGCTCTATCTCATAGTGGGAGCTGCCGCTCTTGTAGAGATAGATGCCGTCGTCTTCCCGTATCCAGCACTTGGCGTAGTAGCCGTCGGTGCCGAATTCCGGTGAAGTGGATGAGATATCCGTCTCACTGATGGTCCCGTCAAATGCCGCCTCGCTGATGATTTCATTGAACTCGTTTTCATACAGAGAGACGTCTTTCCAGCGAACATCCGAATCTGCCGGCCGAACCCAGAAGGTATCGTTAAGCGAAAGGGCGTGCGTCACCTGAAGGAAGCCCTCCAAATCGTCACAGCCATATCGCTCCAGAAGCCTCTGGATATGCTTACGGTGCTTGGGCGCCTTGCGATGCTCCAGAAAAGAGACGAGGCTGCGGTATCCGATGGGACGGTATTCAACATGCCATGCGCCCTCAAAGAACTCCGGCTCGTCAAACTCATTGCGAACACAGGTGAAGTCAAGGACCGTCTCATCCATATTCATCAAGAAATAGCGATTGTCCGTCATGGCCATTCTGTCCTGTCTCCTTCCCCGTATTCTCGCAATTTAATTATAATCATTCCTCGCTTATTCTGCAACGCCTTTTTCCTTTAGGCGCAGCACCCTGCGGATAAAGGGGCGCACGTAAGTCTCATCCAGCGCCAGGTCGTAGCCAAGGGATTTGGCATATTCAACAGCCTGTGGCGAAGGCGTCTTCCCCTTTCCGACTTTGCGGATGAAGCCCTGAATGGCTCGGTCTTCCTCCTCATAGTTTTCGTTGCCCTTGCGCACTTTTCGATGCTCTGTTTCAGGTTCCGGGTCATAGACATTCTTCAGCTTACCGCCTCTGCCAAACACTTCCGTCTGCATGGGGATTTTCTGGGAATCTTTTCCCTCCGCTTCGTACCAGCAGCAAACAGGCATCGTCTGCTGCATCTTTGCCCCATGCTTCGTAACGACGCTGGCATACAGGTAGAGCAGCAGCCTTTTCACTCGGTCATAGTAGTCATCGTCCGAGGCCTCCAGAAGTACGGAGTAGAGGAAGCCGTCCTGCGTGTCATAGAAGCCGGACAGCTCACCCATGATGGTATCCATGCGGTAGAGCATATAAATCCGGTCATTATAGAAGGTCTCTTTCATCTGCACTTCCAGCACAACGAAGGGGTTTTTGAACTGAAAAACGACGCCGTTGGTGGGAAGCGTTGCGCTTCTATGCCGCAGCATCTCCACCAGTTTGTCCGTCGGAGTTATGACCTGGATTGCGAGGAAAGGTGCAGCTAAGGTGGTAAAGAGCTTTTGCGGCAGCAGGTCATAGGTGTACTCATTGATAAAGGGCAGCATGGCGGCAACATGATTGGTGAACAAGCGGTCCACATTGGTCAGATGCTCCACATCATCCAGACCCTTTACATCCTTGTATCCGGCCTTGCTGTACTCCCGGGCTATCATGGCCTGCAGTTCCTCATTATCTCGGATTCTGTTCTCCCGCACCGCCAACTCCAGAAGATAGGCAGGCGTATCCAGATTGGGATAGCTGTCCTTTACCGTCAGTAGCTCCCCTGTGGTCTTCATCCCACACAGCGCCACATTGAAGTTGAACTTGTCCGGCCGCAAGTATTCAAGGTTCTGGAGCAGCAGGCTGTAGTAGCAGTTCACTACGGAAATATCCACATTGGGGTTCGTGGACTGCAGACGAATCCGGCCGCAGAGGGACATAAAATCGAAGAAGTCGGCAAAGCGGTTTTCCTTCTTGATTTTATTAGTCACATCGTTATAGAACTTGTGCAGGCCCTTGGCAAACTTCTCCGGAGCGGCGCCAGCCAACTCCAGCTGCGACTCATAGAGCCGGGCAAATTCCCGCGTCTCTACGTCGGCGCAGAAGAAATAAAGCGTGGCGGACAGTTTGGAAAAGGGGATAGCCCGGATAGTCGTCAGAATCGTGCTGGCGGTATTCATGGTCCTGCGCTGTAAGGTAGCCATGGGACTGTTATTCCCCGCAAGTTTCTTGTCGAGCCAGCGCCAATAAGGGGCGCTATACATGATGTCATTTTCCATAAACAGTCTCCCTTTGATGTTAAGTCATATTATACCAATAGAATTACCGGCATTCAACTGCTTCCGACGATGCAAGGTGTGCTGTTCATCGATTTTCCCTCCCTTCTTCTCTATGGATTTCACTGCAGTATGCAGGAAACATCCACGCCCCTGTTTCTTTCATACTGGTGGAAACACCGGAAAGGAGCCTGTGCGTCTATGGATAGGAACACAAGTCGAATCAGCTACCGCCAGGGCATGTCCTCGCAGGAACTTGGCAGTTATATCAAGGCAATCGCCATCCCCATCGGGGTATTTCTGCTTGCGCTTGTGATTATTGGGCAGTTCGGGGCATTTGGGCAGAACATCCTGGCCCCGGCCGCAAGTATCATGTGGATAGCCGGCGCAGCAGTCGCGCTAAAAATCCCGTCCCAGAGAAAAAGCGCCCTCAACGAGACTCATGCCGCCGTCGCCGGGTATCTGGCGGGTCTGATGCTGTTGAAATGGCTTATCGGTATCGCGGCAACCACCTCCTCAGAGCAGCTGATGGCCACCTACAGTCAGGCGCTGCCCGTCAGTACCGGCTCCACCATCTCCGGCTTTCTGCAATCCATGCTCTGGATACTGTCGTTCATGACGCCCATCACCTTTCTCACGCTGCAGGGCAAGAAATTCATTACCTTCCGCCGTACCAGCGCCAAGAACAAGGTGATGGAGCAGATTCGTGGCATCCGTGAGCGCTGAACCCAGAGAGGAGCGTGCTATGGGCATTTTAAATCCCGGCGATATCCGCCGTATCCTGCGCAACTCCGCCAATGAGATGCCGGTAGATGACTTCCGGCTCATCGACTCTTGGGCGGAGTATGAAGAAAGCGGCGCATCCGATAAGGAGCGCCGCCTGGAATACCTTTGCTATGAGATTGAAGTCATCAACCCGGAGACCGGGGAAACGCATCACCTGTATAAGGCGCTGAAATTCCTGCGTATCCAGCGCCTGCCTCGTGACGCCAAGCAATCCACGTCTTTGATGGACATGCACGAGCAGATACTGACCTCCGCCTATGAAAACCAGTATAACTTCACCACTGTCATTGCCAATATCATCCACCCTGTCCCCCTTGGACTCCTCTATCTCTACGGCGTGCAGGGCATAGCTGCAACGCTGGACGAAGCGAAGGAGAAGGCGAGACGGGACTTTATCGGTCTTGCCGCCGCCGTGCAGGGCACTTACCGGGTCGCCCACTTCCGCCCCATTACAGCACAGGAGACGGAATGGCTGCGGGAAAAAATGTTCTCCATGGACCATCTGACGATGGTACGGGGCATCCCGAAAGCCAGCAAGACCGGCGAGAACATGGGTAATAAGGGCATCGGGAATAAGAACCTCAACCCCGACTCTCAGGGTACGCTGGAGGAAATCATCACCGGCATGGTGGACTACGAGTATGTCATTCAGGTGCTCTCCACCCCCGTCTTCATGGATACCCTGAAGGCATGGCAGACAAGGACGCAGCTGGATATGACCCAGTGGAACAGCCAGCTGCAGGGTACCAAGAGCCTTTCCGCCTCCCTATCCCTGCCCATGATGTATATGGCCAATACCGGCTCCTCCCAGGGCTGGTCCCACGCCTATACGGACGCCGAAAGCATCTCTTATTCCAATGGGGAGAGCTTCACACAGGGTTATGGGGAGAGTATCGGTCACTCCCTATCCGAGACCTTTGGCCAGAGCTTTGGCCACACAGAGGGTACCAGCATCACCGACAGCGTTTCCCTCTCCGAGTCGGATACTGTTGGCACCAGCATCGGAGAGTCCTTTGGCACCAGTAAATCCACCGGCACCAGCTTCGGTACCAACAGCTCCGTCAGCACCAATCAGTCGATATCCCACGGCACCAGTGAAAATTTCGGAACGAACGAGACTCGTGGGCAAAGCATCTCGCAGGGCCAAAGCTTAGGGCAGACAGTCGGGCAAACCGTTGGCCAGACTGTTGGACAGACCGTTGGGCAGACAGTGGGACAGACGATAGGCGTCAATCATGGCGTTTCCGTGGGTGAGTCCCAAAACGTCTCGGAAAGCCTCTCCATCGGCCACAGTGAAAGTGTGTCTCAAGGCAGCAGCGGCTCCAGCACCTGGGGAAGTTCCAACTCCGTCACCAACTCCAGCGGCGGCAGCGCCAACGCATCCGTCAGCGGAAGTCAGGGCGTCTCCACCGGTACCAACTGGAGCGAGTCGGCGGGCGTCAATGGTAGCCAGAGCACCACTACGGGCCAGACCCACACGGACAGTTCCTCCAGCTCCGTCAATGGCGGTATCAATGTGTTCGGCATCAATGCAGGCGGCGGAGGGAGCTGGAGCGACAGCGATTCCACATCTGTCAGCGAATCCAACTCCAGTGGCTGGAACGCCAGCCAGAGCGTGGGTGGCAGCGTATCCCAAAACGCATCCCAGGGCTGGAGCGAATCGGCTGGCACGAACTGGTCGCAAGGCACTTCCCAATCCCAATCTACCGGCGGCAGCATTGGGTGGAACAACTCCACCGGCACAACGGACAGTGTAACGCAGGGCACTTCTGTCGGGAGCGGCGTCAGCCAGTCGGAGAGTTTCAGCGCCAGCCAGTCGGAGAGCGTGTCCAATTCCGTTTCTAACAGCCTTTCCAACAGTGTATCGAACAGCGTCTCCAACAGTCTGACAGAGAGCCTGACGAAGGGATATTCTGAAAGTCTCGGTGCTTCCCACTCCGTGGGCAGCAGTGATAGCGTCAGCTTCGGGTCTGGGCGCACAGAAGGAGTCTCCCAGTCTGTCAGCAATACCATCGGGGAGTCTGCCACCAGCAGCACTTCGGAATCGAAATCCCACTCCTCCGGCATCACAACCGGCAGCAGTGTGGGACGCACCCAGTCTGTCTCTACCACGGAAAGCACCTCTGTCGGGACCAGCGACAGCACCACGCAATCCACCAACGTCAGCACTGGAAGAAGCACCAGCAAAGGAAGTTCCCTCAGTACCGGGCAGTCCATGGGTTCCAGCGGCATGGTGTCCACAGGCACCGGCGGCAGCATGGGTCTTGGACCCTCCATCGGCTATAACAAGAGCTATCAATGGCTGGACCAGCAGGTCAAGGATATTCTGGAGCTGCTTGAGTTCCAAAATGAGCGTATTAAGAACGCCCTGCGTGGTTCCGGCGCCTTCTATACCTACGTCTACATTGCCTGCGAGTCCCCGGACGCCCTTTCTGCGGCACAGGCCCTCGCAAAGACTACCTGGCAGAATGATGAGGCCATGATTCAGCCCCTACAAGTCATGTATCTCAACGAGGAGGAGCAACGGCATCTGCTCTACCACTTCTCCGCCTTCTCCTCCGACGTGACACGGGTCAATGTCAATGGGGTACAGGAGTATAAATACTCCACCGTCCTGCTGCCCAAGGAGTTTGTGGCCTATACCCACCTGCCCCGTGTTTCCGAAGGCGGCATCTTTGCCGAGGTAGGCGATGTACCCAAGTTTGCTGTCCCCTCCATGCTCAAGGGTGAGATTTACATGGGGTCCATCCTCTCGGCAGAGCGCTACTCCATGCATAACGGCTATACCACGCCCTACGATTACCGCATTTCGGAAAAGGAGCTGATGCATGGATTCTTTACCGGCGCATCCCGTTCCGGCAAAACAGTTGCCGCTATGCGTTTTGTCGCCGAGCTGTCCCGTATCCGGCGCAGTAAGACGGGAAAGCGGCTGCGCATCATCTGCATGGACCCGAAGCAGGACTGGCGTGGACTCGCCCGGTTCGTGGAGCCGGAACGGTTCCGGTTCTATTCCATGGGTAATCCCAACTTCCATCCCCTGCACTTCAATCCCTGCAAAATACCCAGAGGCGTCATCCCCCAGATTTGGGTGGACGTCCTTATCGAAATCTATTGCCGGGCCTACGGTCTTCTGGAGCGCGGCAAGCAGTTGATGGCAGAGACCTTCTACTCCCTCTATGAGGAGACCGGTGTCTTCGACGTCTACGGCAAACCGGGATGGGAAGACGAAGTACCTCTGCTGTCCAGCAACGTCACCTTCGCTAAAGCCTACGAGCGCATGACCTACTACAAGCGCCAAATGGATGACGGTACCAGCGCACGAGGACGGGGCGGCAACGATACCAAAGACGCCTATGCCCGCTTACTGGAACGTCTGTCCGCATTCGGACGTCCCTTCTCCATTGAACGGCGGCTGTTTGGCGAGGCGGATGGCCTCGGCGTTGACGACATCATCGGCGCCGACGACATCACCATTCTGGAGTCCAAGGGTCTGGAATCTACCTTCAAGAATTTCATTTTCGGCGTCATCACGGCGGGGTTTTACCGCTACGCCATCGCACAGCCCAACGGGTATCTGGCCCCTGACCAGTATGAGACAGTCCTGGTCATCGAGGAGGCCAACGAGGTGCTGACAGGCTCAGACACCGCTGGCACTGGAAATACGCAGATGGGACTTTCCGGCCAGTCAGAGTTTGAGCAGATTCTGGACCAGTCCGCCGGCTACGGTCTGTTCATCTTCGCTATCACGCAGAAGATTGCGGATATGCCGAAATCCATTATAGCCAACGCAGGACTGGTGTTTGCCGGCAAAGTCAAGACAGAGGATGATGTCAATGTCATCGTCAAGACCATTGCCAAGGACCCGCGGTATGATGACCGCGATGTGACCAAGTGGTTCCCCCGCTCCCCCACCGGATGGTTCGTCTGCCAATCCAGCCGTACCATGAACTTCATGGACGCGGAACCGATACTGGTGAAGATATCCATGCTGAATGTGTCGCAGCCCACCAATGCGGAAATCGATGAGATGCTGGCGGAACGGGAAGTGATATTGGCACTAAAGGAACATTCTGCATCGTAAGACTAAAAGAAGGGAGGCTGCGACACCGCAGCCTCCTCCTCGCATCATTACAGGGCATGCAGGTCCTTTAAGCAGTTTCTACACACCCGCTTTGCTTTAAAAGCTACTGTATCCTTTACCTGCCCGCAGAGCATGCAGCCTCGCTCGACCTTCTGCATGACGATGTTATTGCCCTCCACAAAGACCTCCAACAAGTCATCATCACCAATCTCCATACTGCGGCGAAGCTCCATGGGAAGTGTGATGCGGCCAAGTTTGTCCAGACGCCTTGTAATTCCTGTTGCCCTCATTCTTCGCCGCCTCCTTTCTTTTGTCTTACATCTTGAATGAGGGCAAGCATCTCCGGGACAGTTTCCTTCGTGTTTTCCTCGACCATGTTCGTCACTTGCCCACTTGTCTTCTCAAGTAATTTCTCCACCATCACGAGCACCTGTCCCGCTTTTTGATACACAGGGTCTTTTTCTTCCAGCTCCGTCAGATTCCTCCATGTATGCGTGACGCTGTTGCTTATTGTCAGGCGCAAGGTATACAACGCATCCCGGATGATAATCAACTGCGACCGGGAAAAGCCCGTTGGCACAATCATCTGGTTCGCCTTGCGTGTCAGTATCCTGCGTTGCTCCTCCCGCAGTCGTCTTTTTGCCTGCTTGTATATGGACTGTGCCCTGCTCTGCGAGACGCCGTATTTCTCTGCGATGATTCTATACGAAACCTTCTGTTCCCTCAGCTCAAGGATTTCCAGTTCCCGCTCTGTCAGATGTTTTCTTGCTTCTGTCACAACAGCACCTCCCTCATCTCGGCAGTAGGAGCAGTTCTTCCGCCGCCAGTTCAGGGTTCAGACGGATACAGGCCTCCTCGCGCCGCTTCTGCAGTTCCTCCGTTTCAAATTCCTCACGCACCCCTTCACAGCCAAGCATTTCAAGGATGTCAGTGAGCATGTCGCACTTCCCATGGCCGGACACCTGCGTCATATTGTAAGTCACGGCATATTCCATGTTCTGCCGATAGACATGAGCCTCCAGTACCTCCTGAGACCTGATAAAATTGCGCAGGTTCTCAAATCCGCTGTGCGTCAACAGTTCATAGATTGCCGGGGCGCATTTGTCCCTCTGGAAATATAGGTATTGTGCGTATTTATCTCCCATCCCCTTATCATGCTCGCACAGCGCCCCCATCTTCTTGACGGCATCGGATAATTCGATATCCCATATGGGATGTGCCAGTGCCAGCACCCATTCGCATTGGTCTGTCTCAAGAAAGTAGATGCCTTCCTGTGCTTTCTTCATACGGACCGTAAGACCCCACGGCGTACAACGCGGCGGAATAAGCCCTCCAAAGTATTCGGGATACACATCCGCGGAATAGATAGCAGAGCAGTACAGGGATTCGATATCATCAAGCGCAATCCCCGCCTTTGTCTTATAGCGAAGAATCTCATACTTGATGATGTCCCATCCGCTGTTTTCCACCTCATATTCAAACAGATATACGCCGTCCGCCTCTGTGCCGTAGGCCATAGCTTCGCTGGAGATAATGTCCGGGACAGCTGAGGGGAGAACTGCATACATCTCTCTGCCCACCCTGTCCTCCATCCCCATGGTTGTCCCAAGATAGAACACGCCCGGGCATTCTTCCTCGACGTGGTTTATCGCGCCCCACTGTTCCTGCACAAGCTGGAACGGCAGCCGTCCACCAATAGATTCCATATAACGACCTCATTTTTTATGTATTCTCCGGAGTGCTTTTATGGTATCTTCGACAGCGCTGCAAATCCTGTCAGGCGGAGTCGAAATCTTTTGCATCCTGCGGTCACGGCAAAATCCCGGAAAAAGCCCGGCCCGTCTTGCTTTTTCGGCATTCTGCCCCACCCAAAAATCAACTCTATTTTTCCTTCTCTGACAAATATGCTATGATAAAAGCAGAAATTATCCAGCCAATACGGTGAGATAATTCCTGCTTTCGATTGTTTAACAGACAAAGGGATGCATCTCAAAACCACAGAAGGGAGAAAATCATGGATAACGGTGCAAGTAGCTACCGCCGTTTCCTTGATGGTGATGACACTGGCTTTGTTGAGATAGTAAGGGACTATAAAGACGGTCTGATTCTGTTCCTGAACCGGTATGTGAACAACATCCACACCGCCGAGGAACTGATGGAGGAGACCTTTTTCCGGCTTGCGACCCGACGGCCCCGCTTTACTGCCAAATACACCTTCAAGACATGGCTTTATACCATTGGCAGGAACATTGCTCTGAACTATCTGAAACGTGCCGCAAGGATAGCTTCCACATCCATGGAGGATTCTGCGGATATGAGCGATGAGGCGGACCTATTGGAACGCTCTTACATACAGTCGGAGGATAAGAGGATGCTCTACCGGGCGCTGGACAATATCAACCCAGACTACAGCGCCATCCTCTATCTCATCTTCTTCGAGGATTTGACCAATGCGCAGGCTGCCAAAGTCATGAAACGGAGTAACCGGCAGATTGCGAATCTCCTCTATCGGGCAAAGCTGGCTCTGAAGTCAGAACTGGAAAAGGAGGGCTTTACCTATGAAGGATTATAATGAAGTGGCGCAATCCATTCTGGAGCGTCGTGATAAATACGTTGCGGAGCGAAGGCGCGCCACAAAGCGCATCGTCTCCACCCTGTCCTGCTTCTGCCTTGTCGCACTTGTCGGGTTCGGCGCATGGCACAGCGGTCTCTTTGATTCACAGCCTGCATTCAATGAACCCATAGACGAACCGGAGGAAAGGGAATTCCAGGATGGAACCGTCGCCAGCGTGACCGAAGGGAGCTACATGACCGTGGACCCGGAGCTGCCTGTTGACCTGGTACTTCCTGTAGCGCATTTCAATCTCGTCGACAAACCGGACCCCGCCACATATCAGCAAATCGCTCTGCCGGGCGAGGATTATATTTCCATGACCTATGTGGAGCTGCTTTCCTACTACGGCATCGAACTGCCTATCGAGGAGGCGTTTCCCGACCTGTCCCTTGCCGACAGCGAACGAGGATACGGCGTCTATCAGAACAGCGAGCGCGGCGCCTACTATGATGGCAACAGCGTCCGCTTTGAAAATGCAGACGGTACACAGACTCTGCACATCACGCTGACCAAAGCCTTTCATCATCCCTATGACATCTTCACCTTGACCGGGGAGCAGATTGGCTTCACCTCTGTGAATGGCCACGACCTCTCCGTCTTCTCCTATGTAGACGAAAATGGCGCACAGCGCTTCTATGTGGAGCTTCTGCAAAATGATGTCGGCTGGTATGTAGACGCCAGCGGCGTCAGTGAAGATGATTTCCTGCGCATATTGATGACTGTCGTGACAGAGACACCCGATGACGATGCGGATGCCAGCAATGTTCTGTATGGCGCCGTCCATAGTGTGGACCCCTATGCCAATCGCATTGGCGTACGGCCGGATGGAGAGGACCTTGTTTACACCGTTACTCTGCCCCCAGACATCTCTGCTGATGATTATTCTATGGATGACCAAGTAATCATCACCTATGAAGGAGAACCAGCCACCATTAAGACGATTTGGCCTCAGCAGCTGGTCAGCGTCGCTTTCGCGGAGCCGTAACAGGAACTTTTTACCGCATTTTTCGTCTATATAGATATATCGAATGGGGAGGTGCTTCCGTGAGAAAACTGACTTCTTTTATCCTTGCTCTGGCGCTGCTGTTGGCCCTCGCGGGATGCAGCGGGAGCAGTCTTCCTTATGATTTGGATGGCGCCGTCAAGGTTGAAATCCGCGCTTATGACAGCGCCTCTGTCGAACCCTATGCCACCGTGGTTTTGGATGGCGCTGCGGATGTGGATGTCATCGTGAAACACTTCTCTGCGCTTCCTCTCAAAGAGCAAAAGAATGTAGAACCTTCGGTTCTGGGCTATGAATTGTTTTTCCATGACGGCGACGGGAATCAGCTTGCCAAACTGAGCCTTCCCTATGGCCCTACGCCATGGATTGACTGCGGTGGTAAATCTTATATCGTAACTGATGGCGAAGTTGATGTCGGATATCTCGACCAACTGGTGGATATTGCGATTTCCTCCGGGCCAATGGTACATCCGGAAAGCGCCTCGTTTACTGGCTTCATATCTGAAATATATCCTGCTACAAACAGCCTGTATATCAGAACAGACCCGGAGCATGGTTTCGACGCTGCCTATGCTCTTACCGTGTACTTACCGGAAGAATACCGCGTTGAAAACGAAACGAAAACATCTTGGGTGGACATTACCTATACCGGGGTGCCCGAGGTCGAGCAAGAGGAAAATGAAGACGGTGTATTTGAACCGCATGCCATATTGAGGGCGGAACAAATTATGGACTTCACCTCGTATTTTGTGGATTGAATTGTCGGAGGAATTCACATGAAAAGAATTGTCGGTGTATTATTGAGTTGCGTATGCATTCTTTCTTTTGCCGGCTGTGGAGCAGATTCCAACACAAATGTCCCCGGCTCCGGTGACCGCAGTGGCCGTCCCTATGCCGCTTACATTGGCGACGACGTTACCAAAGTTGACATCATGCATGTCCTCAGCGGACAAGTAGAGGAATGGACAGCAGAGGGCGAGGATGTAGATACCCTGCGCGATTGGGCGGCCGGATTGAAGTATGAACATAAGACCTATGCGGAAGGGCAGTCCCCCGGCGACGCCGAGGGCGGAGAAATGTATTCCTTTGAGTTGACCGAAGGGGACTACCCCGGCTTTACCTACTACGTTGGCGGTCCCGATAACAGCCATCTGGTCATTGAAGGTGAATGGTTCTCTGTATCAAACCCCTCCAGACCTCCCATTGAGGCACCGGATAGTGTGCAGACGAACGGCGCGGGTGCTGATGACATTGTGTTGAAGCAGCCCCCTGCCCTTGTTGTCAGGGATACGCGTGACGGCAAAGAAACGACTGCCCTCCCCGGCACGTTTTCCTGGATTTATCCCAACGGAGATGGCACATCTACAGGGATAGAGGCCGACTCCGCAAGTCCTTTGGACTGCAAGGACACCATACCTGCTCTGGATGCAAATGGCGTCAGCATTGAGCTGACCTTCTATATCCCACCTAATGAATTGTCCGCCCGTTGCTGGAGTACCGATTGTTGGGGCAATTATGACACCCCTTCTGATGAAATCGCGGTGTCCGGCGGGAGAATTGACCTGTATCCAGACAGCCGGATTTATGAAGTGACCGCCAAATGGAATAATCCGGAATGGGGCGGCACAGCGCGATATTCCTTCTATTCCGGCCCTGCCTCTGAATTGTCTGACATTGATTTAGGCGTGACGCTGACGGCGAAAGATGTGACAGCAAAAGGCCTCACCCTTGTCTGCACCCAGTCCGGCGGCGCCCCCACCGGCGAGCTGATGACCGGCGCCCCCTTCTGGCTGGAGTCCTGGGTTAATGGAACCTGGGAGCCGACGCCCCGGGATATGGTGGAAGTTGCTTTCACCTCAGAAGCATGGATGATTCCCATGAACGGTACTGTGGAATGGGACGTCAACCTCGAATGGCTCTATCCAAATCTCGGTGCGGGCAGGTATCGCATTGGAAAAGAAATCATGGATTTCCGCGGTACAGGAGACTATGATAACTATAAATTCTACGCGGAGTTTGAACTGAATTGACCGCAATTTCACCGCAGGAGGTAATCGCCTATATGAAAAGATTGTTTGCTCTATTCCTCTCCCTTGCATGTCTGATTGCTCTGGCCGCCTGTGGCGAAACCGAGGTGGATGGCATCCCATCCCTCGACCTTGTGATGCAGGAATCCGCGGAATGGACCGCCGAGAAACTGTCCGGCTATACGCAGGAGGATGTTCAGAAGCAATGGGGAGAACCGGACGGCACCCTCTCCGGCTTCTATGGGGAATACTGGGATTTAGAAAATGCGAAGCGTGTTGTGGTCACTTATGACGGCGATGGAAACGTCATGGAAGTCGCCATCAACGAGGTGGAGACAACGGCTGGCACCACAAAGCCGACTGCGCCTTCCCCCACCACTACCGATGACCCGCTTCCGGAAGATGCTCTGATGACAGACACGGCCAAAGCCTTCGGCATCACAGCCGAGAATTATCCCCGCATAGACGGCTCCACTTCTACACTGAGCATAGTAAAGGCGATTCACCGGGCCATGTACGAGGAGGGAACCGCCGAATACGAGAAAGTGTATTCCTTGGAAGCGTCCAAAACAGTCCCCTCCTACCACAAGCTGATTGACGGCGAGGTAGACCTTATCTTCGTACCCTATGCCTCCGAGGATGTACTGCAAGCGGCAGAGGACGCCGGTGTGGAGCTGGTCTTCACGAAGGTAGCGGCCGAGGCCCTTATCTTCGTGACCCCAAAGGAAAACACTACCGAGGGCGTCACCCGGGAGCAGATTCGCAGCATCTATCTGGACTACGGCATCACCAACTGGTCTGAACTGGGCGGTCCCGACCGGGAGCTGGTCCCCATCTGCCGCAACGCTGACAGCGGGAGCCAGTCCCAGATGGATAACCTGGTGCTGGAGAATGAACCAATGCATCCCGACATCCAGAAGAATTATGCGGAGCTGACTATGGAGGGTCTTCTGGACCTCGTTGCCTTCTATCACAATGGCGGCTTCGACAGCAAACCCACCAACAGCTATGCCATCGGCTATACCCTTTACACCTACCTCCAGAATATTACGGAGATAACCGGCATTGGAGACAGCTTGAAAATCCTCTCCTATGACGGTGTTGCCCCCTCTGCCGAAAACATTGCGAACGGCACCTATTCCCTGAGCGACGGATACTATGCTGTCATCCGCGCCGACCTGCCGGAGGGCCACAGCGCTCGTGCTGTTATCGATTGGCTTCGTGGCGTGGAAGGACAGGACGCAATTAAGGACCTCGGTCTTATTCCCATCGGTGTTAACTGAGCGATAAAACAGCACGCCGGACGAAATTCTATCTCCGGCGTGCTTTTCTCTTGACTTATTTTTCTACATGATGTAGAATTATTTTGTCGACATGATGTAGAAAGAAAGGAGGAGGCTTTTTATGATTACTATGGGTCCTCTGGAATCCAGATTTGCGGACTTCATTTGGAATAACGAGCCGATTTCCCGCAGCGAAATTGCTTCGATGGCAGAACAGGAGTTTGGTTGGAAGCGTTCCACATCCTATACGGTGCTGTCCCGGCTCTGTGAGCGGGGCATCTTTCAGACCACGGGAAAGACGGTCACTTCCCTCATTTCCCGGGAGGAGTTCTACGCACAAAAGAGCGAGAAGTTTTTGGAGGAGACCTTTGACGGGTCTCTGCCTGCGTTCCTTGTTTCCTTTGGTTCCAGAAACAAGTTGACGGACGAGGAAGTTGAGGAGCTGAAAAAGGTCATTGACGGGCTGCGGAGGTGATTTCATGTCTTTCTATTCGTTTCTACCCAAACTGATAAATATGAGCCTGACAGCAAGCGTGGCTATTGTCCTTGTGATACTACTGCGCCTGCTTCTGAAAAAGGCGCCCAAGGTCATCTCCTACGCCCTTTGGGGCGTGGTGCTGTTCCGGCTACTGTGCCCGATATCTATCGGGTCCAGTCTTTCCCTCTACAATCTCCTTGACGCTCCCACAGAGGAAACAGGTACGCTGACGAGCGTGATGGAATATGTACCGGAGAATATCGTCCACACAGAGTATCCGTCCGTTGTCCTGCCCGTCCCCGGTGTCAGCGAGGTCATCAATGATACCTTGCCCCAAGGCGAGGAACAGCTGCGGGCTGACCCGCTGGAGGGTCCTGTGTTCATTGCCACCTATGTCTGGGGAGCAGGTGTGCTGGTCATGGTCATCTACGGTCTTGCCACCTATATCCGTTTGCGCAGAAAGCTATTGATTGCCGTACGGGTGCGGGATAACATCTATCTTGCGGACGGCATCACATCCCCCTTTGTTCTGGGGCTGTTCCGTCCGAAAATCTATCTGCCCTCCACTATGGAGGAGAAAGAGCAATCCTACATCCTGCTCCATGAGCAGCACCATATACGGCGAGGCGACCATATTGTGAAGGCACTGGCCTTCGCCGCCTTGTGCATCCACTGGTTCAATCCACTGGTGTGGGCAGCCTTCATCCTCTCCGGAAAGGATATGGAGATGAGCTGCGACGAGGCTGTGGTGAAGAAGATGGGAGAGGGCGTTCTGGCGGACTATACCGCTTCCCTTTTGAGCCTCGCCACCGGAAAGCACATCATTGCAGGCATGCCCCTTGCCTTTGGAGAGGGCAACACGAAAGGACGCATCCACAATCTTGCAAATTGGAAGAAGCCAGCCTTTTGGGTGGTACTGGTGGCCGCGGTCGCCTGCCTTGTTCTTGCGGTGTGTCTGCTGACCAATCCCTCGGACGCAAGCCATCACGCCCCGGAGCCGTTCTGCCACGCTTATCGCGTTGGCAGGATTATATATCAGGACACCCGGTATTCCTTTGGCTATACCAGGAACACCACGCCACAATATCAGCTCACCTCGGATTATCAGCTGTTTGTTGCCGGAGACGCGTTTGACGGTTCGGATTCCGGGGAATGGGTGCAGCATCACGGCGCATTTAAGGATATCAAGCTCTCCGGTCTGCGATTCGATGACTACTTCAAAGACCCGGGCAATCTCTCCGGATGGGACGGCGCCCGATACGGTGCTGAAAGTATCCGGGAGCAGACAAAGCAGGCGTGGCGGCTTGATGTTGAAGACAGTGAAAGTGGTGTATTCTATTATCTGATTCTGACCCATACGGATGATGTCTTCCTGTGCTATGGCTACGACGTGGGTAATAACCATGCTGCCGCCGAAGAAGGCTCCCTCATTCGGTGGATATTCGAGCTGGAACGTACAGACCTCCTGAAGTGCAACGCTGTCAGCGATGGGAACAGCGCCTCCATTGAACTGGCCTACTTCCCCGATACCGATATTGACCGGGACACTGGCAACTGGCCTGTTGCCTATGTCAACGAATCGGGAACATTGCAGTTTTCCGTGGAGGCCGATGCCAGTACGCTGGTGGTCAGCGAAGATTACTACCGAAAGGGCGAGAATTCAACCTTCATTGAACGAAACAATTTGGAGATTGCGCGGAACGAGGACGGCCTCTTTACGATGGATATTGCACGCAGGGAAAGTTTGGAGGACCATGTAAATTACTTCATCAAAATCAAGGGACAGTCGGATGTGTATGCCATGAAGGTTGTGTTTAAGCCCGTGAATGAGCCATCTCAGCCCAAGGAACTGACTGCTGACGAGCTTATCCCCGGCACAGCCTATGTCTCCTATCAATGTATCTACATGAATCCCCTAAGCTCCTATTGGTCTCCTGGCGGCGATTCCGGCTATCGGTATATCATCAATGAAAACAGTTTTGTTATTATAAGCCAAAATGACGGTCACATCGTGAGCATCAGCTCCAATCCCCCCGTAGAATCTCCTGCTGTAGACACGGGAGAAAGTGTACCGGCAAGATACGAAGCCGATGTTGAGAAATGGGAATGGCAGGAGTTCCCCTATACGGATGAAGAATGGGCGGCGCTCTATGTTCCCGGCGGTTTCGGTGCCATGAAAGGCATAGGCCAGTTATATGACGAGATTCTGTATCAGCCGATAGAGAAAAACAGATTCCTGTTAAGAGTCGACGGAGACCTCTGGCTGGTGGAGCTTCGTAATAACGACCGCATGGGCACCTACCTGTGGAGCATCTACAGTCTAATACCAGAGTCCGCCATGGGCGTGGCGCAGTGGGAATACGCCCCCATGCTCAGTTCCCGCAGCCCTGTGTTCCCCTTTACATTTGATATGGACTACACGGAGATTTCCGCAGTATGTGTGGATGGTCTTTTGGTCGATTGGGAAACACCCGGCAAAACATCTGACCACAATATGACCTTCAAGAAGGGCGTACCCCTCTGCTGGTCTCCGCAGGATGAAGATGCGCTCCGGGTCAGCAGGGCAGCGATTCAGTTCACCGTTCTGAACGGGGACGAAAACATCTGCTCCGGCACCCTTTATATTGAAGGAGCAGGCGGAAACTCCGATGGGCGGCCCATCTACACAGCGTCTATTGTGGGTACCGGCCTGCATCTGGAGCCGAATCCGGAGCAAGAGGGCGGTATCATAACGCTGGTCGACAGCAACATGGACGCTCACCCGGTTGTGGAGCACGACCTTACCATTTCAGACATTGAGGCAACCGTGGATGAAATTGACCGCTATGTGTTCTACACCAACTCTACGCAGATTGCTGTGGAAGTGGAGTCGGATGCCGACTTCGATGGCAAAATCGTTTTGGTGGATATCAGCCAGAACAACGCGGAGATTCTGGAGGCAAAGGTGAGCAGCGACGATAATGATTGTCTGTTCACCGGACTTACCTCCGCCAGACGGTATAAACTCTCCTGCGAGGGATTGGATGGCTGTACCCTGACCGTCAGCGGCAACGATTGATTACAGAAAAAAGAGGTTGGCGACCTGCGCCAACCTCTTTTCCATTGCATTAAGGACTTACCTTCTTGACATCGCTCTGCTCCACCGTCAAGGTTCCCTGCGGCAGTCCTTCAGAGATGGATGACTCATATTTTTCATATTTTGAGCCGTCAGTCAATTCGACAGGAAAATCGACCTCTGTAATTTCACAGTCCAGTTTTCTGTCGCCATAATACACTTTCAAATTTGGTGGTTCCTCACCTGTGTAGGTTGCAAGCGCCACCATATTCCCGCCACTTCCATTTACGTCCCCAAGCTTAATTTTGAACGTCGGCTTAAATAGTCCGCCATTCACACCAAAGGAATAGGAGTGGTTCTTTACCATTTTGGGACTGTAAATCAGATACTGAACCCTGACTCCTTCCTCGACTTCTGTCTGATACATGAGCACATAAGCAGTATTTGCATCATCTCCTACATCCTCCAGCCACGCATTAATCTGCTCGTTTTCCATATCGTTCTTATACTCCTCAACCGTCATTTGAGCGAAACTTGACGAACCAGTAGTGGAAAACGCAAACATACTGAGGATAGCGAATATAAGCAGCAAAGAGGGAATGAGGAATACGATAACAAGGACTTTGCTCAAGGAGTTGTCTTTGGGCCGTACGGGACTTACAAAATCCTGCTTCTCATATTCCGGCAAAGTCTCGGCACACTTCGGGCACACCTTCCAGTCCGCCTCCACAGGCGTCGAGCAGTTGGGACAGGTCGCCCGCAACTTGGCGCCGCACTTGGGGCAGACCACATAACTCTCTGTTACTGGCGCATCACATCGAGGGCACTTGAGATTAGAGTAGTTTGTCCTTACAAGAAGATAGATAATAAAGCCGATAAGGGACGGAGCCAGCACCGCGATAATTGTCCAGAGAACAGCATTCATATTTCTGCGTTTTGCATCCCGATATACATAGACACCAATAAGCGCAGCCAGAAGCCCCGGAATTCCAAGTGCCAGAACACCTAATATCAACGTATTCGCCATTTATAAATCGCCTCCTTTTTTCGTATATACGGCGGCCACCACGCCGGCTCCCGTCGTTGACACGGCCACATAACCAATACACAGGGCCGTGAGCAGCGGATACATGCTCATTACCGCTACGCCAAAAATAAGCACTGCAGCCTGCATCAGAAGCGCCGCCACTGCCAGCATTGTGGTCTGTGCCCCTACCTTGCGGCGTTCCTGCTCGGCGCGGAGCATGTTTTCATTGAGAGCAGGCGGCGTGTGTGCCTCAAAATTGTAAATCTGCTTCACTGGTCAGCACCTCCTTTAACAGTTTTTTCGCTTTGTTCAGCCGGGACTTCACAGTTCCGACCGGAATGCTCAAAACCTCTGCCGTCGATTCAATGTCCATCTCCCGGAAGTAGAACAGTATTACGGTCATCCGCAGCTTGTCCGGCAACCGGTCGATGGCATCATAAAGCTCCCTGTAGTCCGCTTCCTTCGGAGCTATAACCGATTGCAGCACATGCTCCTTTTCCTCGTTGCTGTGAAAATTCAGGACAGGGCTACGTGCAATGCCGCGCAGGACGTTCTTATGGGTATTGACACAGATTCTTGTTATCCATGGCTCAAACGGTGCGGCAGGGTCGTATCGGTCTATATTCTTCATGGCCTTCATCCACGTCTCCTGATACAGGTCATCCGCATCGTGTGGGTTGGAGCAGAGGTGAAGGCACAGACCGTACAGACGCTTCCCATGCTTATGTATGTAGTTGTTTATCACGTTCTGCCTCACCCCTTTCACTTACATATACACCGCAGACACCCAAAAGGTTCATTCTAATCAAAATATTTTTTGCTTCTTATGAAAACCGGCAACGGACAGGCGCAAGGCCTGTCCGTTGTTTTGCGTAAATCTATCTGCGATAGGCCGGTTTCCCCAATGCAATCGGTTCTTGGTTCTTCAACACCCAACGGACGCTCATCTGCTGAAGACATTGAAGCGCAGCTTCACAGTCTGTATCCGGGGATACTTGGGCACACAGTTTCCCTACTTCTTCAAGCGCTACCTCGTCAAGAGGCATTCCCATGGAGAAAAATGCTTTTAAAGACTCCAACATGGTGCAGTAATCCTTATCCCAGTTACCTCCGCCGTTATTCAGCAGTTCGTCTGTTACACGGCCAATAACGCGGATGGCCTCCCCCTGCATCGTCTGGCAAGACCCACTGCCGGGCACAAGCATTTCCCATAGCTCTGCGTATTGCTCACGCCAGGTTTTGGCAGTGACGGTAATCGGGGACTTTCCATCATGGATACGTCGTTTTTTCGCGGGCGTAATCCCTGTCAAGTCGTAAAGACGCTCCAGTGATGCATCCACTTTCCCGGCCCATTCCTCTGCAAAATCAGCGCGATGGAATTCGATATCTGCTGCTATTCGCTTCGCGTGCTCTTTTACCTTCTCTGTGACAGGCACCCTTGCTCTTATCAGCAGTTCAACGGCATCGATTTTCTCCACGATGTCTCCACCACGGCAGCGGCTTAAAGCAAATTCCAGCGCAGTATCTCCACCCTCTGGATTGGGAGTTTTCGTTTTTGCAAGCACATCTGCTCCGGCAGCGATTAGAACCTGCACATTTTCTGCAATACCGTAGGATGCTGCACCATGCAGAGGGCCGCCATTAAAGGACCCCTGTTTGTTCATGTCGGCGCCCAATCGAATATACAGTTCCAGCTGCTCCCTGCTGTTACGACGCATGGCCCGGTAGTGCAGCGGCGTGTATCCATACTTATCAGGCATGTTGATGTCTGTCCCATATTCCACCAGCCACTTGGCGAACTCCTCCGTTACGCCCTCGTAGCTGAATGCATTGTATTTGTTATAGTCACCTGTGGCATTTGGCTCGCACTTGACCATTGCTTTAACCAGTGCATCCAGATTTCCCGCCTTTATCAGCTCCTGAAAATCCTTAGGCAGCGTCTTTTTCTTTGTTGCCATACTCTCCCCCCATCCTCTGTCGTTTCTTCCATTATAGCGTTCTTCTCCCTTTCTGTCACGAGCCTTTTGAAATCCGTTCTGACATACTGACCTCGAATGAATTTTGAAGGGAGCTTTGACATGAAACCCACCATCAAAGGAACAAGCCGAAACAAGAAAATCCTCTTGGTGCTGCTTCTGGCCGTCGTCTTCTGTGCCGTCGCCACCTTTGGCGTCTATCAGGTACTGACGCCGCAGCGCACCACAGTCTATGTGTTCAATGCCAATTACTCCGCCGGCACCCTTGTCACCGACGACATGCTCAACTCTGTGGAAGTAGACAGCAACATCGTGGTGAGCGGGAACCGGCTCTCTACCGGGGACTACTTCGTGACCGGCTCCAATTACCGCAGTGTGTTGACCTCCGCAGGCGTACTCCGCAATGACGTCTATGCGGGTAACGCGCTTATGACCTCGATGCTGACCACTACCGGCGGCAATGCCATTGAGATGACCATGAAGAAGAACGCTGTAGCAGTCACCGTGGGCGCCAACTTCATTACCGGCGTTACCTCGGAACTGGCGTCCGGCTCCCGGGTCAATGTCTATGCCAGCTACAATGACAGCACCACCCTGATGCTGGAAAGCATCCGTGTTTTAAGTGTAGGTCGGGAGAGCGGCGTTGTCAATTCCGTCACGCTGGAGGTAGACATCCCCCAGTCCCTCCAGCTCATCCACGCCTATACCTATGGAAGTGTCCATCTGGGCCTTGTTGACGCCACTGGCTACCAGTTCAGCGGCAGTCAACTGCCTACCTACAACACAGCCGGCTTCTCCAGCGCGGGCTGAACCATTCCGAAAGGAGATATATGCCAGATGCGAAATGTAATACTCGGTGAGAAGCGCCATGCTTTTCGCAATGACATCTCTACGGCCCTGATGCTGGACAGCTACCCTTTGAATGTGGCGCTGGCAAAGGATTTTGAGGAACTGCTGGTAGCTGCGGACAGGCAGAAGGACGCTCTGCTTATCATCAGCGACTCCATGCTGGAGGACTTCGACTCTGCCCGGGTATCCGGCAGGACTGTCTACAGTTATGCATCCACCCCTGACGGCATCCGAAGTTTCCAGGAAGCCGGTATTCCATGCATGGGCCTTATCAAGACATCCTCCAAACTTCTCTCTGCCCTGACTGCACCGTCCATCACCACCATGAGCAACAGCCGGCGGCAGGAAACTCCGCCAGCTGCTTCTCCTGTTCCGCAGCCGCAGATGAAGGAGCCTGAACCCGAGCAGCCGCCGACAGCACCCGCTATGCCTGCCATGCCCAATATGACACAGGAACAGATGGCGCAATTCATCCAGATGTTCCAGATGATGCAGAGCATGAGCCAACAGCCGGCCACGCAGACGCATCCCCCACAGCCTCTGCCCAACGCTGCAGAAACCACTGTCCCAAAACAAAAGCAGACTGTGCATCCTGTGGACGATGCCATTGAACGGGACCTGCTGGCGGGAGATGTGGAGCGCAACAGGAAGACCCGTGTGGTCACCGTCTATGCGGCGAAGGGCGGTGTTGGAAAGACATCCATTGCGACAGAGCTGGCGGTCTGCCTCGCCCTCACCACCAACGGCCGCCGTAAGTTCCGGGTCTGTATCGTGGACTATAATATTGACTTCGGTGATGTGGCCTCTACGTTGGAATTCAGTGAGACCGGCCCCAATATGTCCTACTGGGCGTCGGAGATTCGGGAACTGCTGGAGCAAGGTAAGGTGCCGGAGGAAATCCAGTTCAGCCGGAAGGAGATGGAGTCCTGTTATCTGCAGGAGATGAAGAAGACCGGCCTTTTTGCCCTCATCGCCCCTATCATGCATGAGGACTCCATGTTTATCAAGGCAGCGGAGCTGCAGGTGATGCTGAACAACATCGTGGATAACGGACAGTTCGATTACGTTATCTGCGATACCGGAAATAACACGCGAGACTCCTCTGTTATCGCAATCGACCGCTCCGACTATATCCTGCTGGTGGCTACTCAGGATGTGACGACTGCCAACTGCAATGCTTCCGTCCTTCGCACCTTGCGGGACACAGGTTTTGACACCGATAAAATCCGCTTGGTGGTCAATAGCGTCATGCCCTCCCGGGAAACCGGCGTCAGCGTACAGGAGGTAGAGGAGACCTTCCCCTATGACTGTATCTGTCGCATCAAGCGTACACCGGACATCATCCGCGCCAATAATCTGGGCCGGCCATTGGTCTATAATCCGAAGCACGAATACACCAAACAAATCCAGCAAATCGTCCGATTCGTCACCACAGGGGAAGCCGCCTATAAGGATGAGGAAAAGAGAGGCTTCTTCCGGAAGCGGCGAAAGGAGTAATCCATGTCCCTGCTTGAAAACCGCTTAATGAAAGACCGGCAGATGCAGGAGGATGCAGAGGCAAAAGTAGAGGGGCTGGCAGCCATCCGTCCCACCGCGGAGGAGCATCAGAAAGTAGACACCATCATCAACAGTGTCTCGCAGCAGTTCAGCAGCCGCATTGCCGAGGAAGGCATCACACCCGGCATCCGCACAGAGATAACGGCACAGGTGGAAAAGGAAGTGCAGACAGTCAGTGTGGACTATGAGGAGCGGTCGCGCATCCGTAAGCTGGTCCTGACTTCCATGTTCGGCCTCGGCCCGCTGGAGCCGTATATGCAGCCCTCCTCCACAGCCACAGACATCATCGTCCACCGCTACGACCACATCTGCATTGAGGACCATAGAGGCGTCCGTCGTATCGCGGCGGAGTTCAACAGTGAGACGCATCTTCGCAATGTCATCCAGCGCATCGTGCAGCAGGT
>JAFQBW010000004.1 GCA_017399555.1 Methanocorpusculum sp. | reverse complement strand
CGCACGGCGTCCCCAGTCCTCAGAAACCTTCTGACACTTGGCGGCTAAATCGTGCACATCCTCCGGAGCCTGCACATCAGTGGACTTTGCGCCGGACTTTTCCACCATCTCGACTAACTTGTGCGGATTGTCGAGACACGGGCAGGGGCGTAAGTGGTTCTTGTTGAACGGCTGGTTTTCCCGATACTGCATAAACAGCGGAGACTTGTATGCTTCAAGGAGGGTTTTTTCTCTGATGTTTGAGTCAGAGTAGTGGATAAAGGCGCACGGCTCGATATCGCCGTTTGCATTGATGTGGAGATAGAATCTTCCGCCGGCAACGCATCCGTCGACGTACTCGCCGTCATTCCAGAAATCGAGGGCGAAAATCGGTCTGGTCTCCCGGATGTGGCGGACAAAGCGGTACATATGCTCTCTCTGCTCCGGCTTTGCAATTAGCTCAGGTACTGCGTCCTTTCCGACCGGCATGTAGGTAAAGAACCAGGCAAACTTTGCACCCTTTGCAATCATATCGTCGATGAACTCGTCAGAGCCGATAGCATCCACGTTTTTACTCGTGTAACAGCAGGAGATGCCAAACGGCAGTTTGTTGCGCTTGAGAATCTCCATTCCTTTGGTCAGCCGCTCATAGACATTCTCTCCGCGGCGTCCGTTGGTGGCCTCTGCATCGCCTTCCACGCTGATTGCCGGAACAAAGTTTCCAACGCGGAGCATCTCTTTGGCGAACTCCTCGTCAATTAAGGTTCCGTTGGTAAAGGACAGGAAGATACAGTCGTTGTGCTTTTCGCACATCTTGATGATGTCCTTCTTTCTGACCAGCGGCTCGCCGCCGGAGTAGATGAAGAAGTAGGTACCCATCTCCTTTGCCTGGGTGATAATGGAATCCCATTCCTCTAAGGAGAGGTTCATCTTGTGTCCGTACTCGGCGGCCCAGCAGCCGACACACTGCAGGTTGCAGGCAGAAGTCGGGTCCATGAGAATTGCCCACGGAATGTTGCATCCCTCTTCCTCGCGCATCTTAATCTTCTTCTCGCGGCCGAGGATAACCGAGTTCACTATGAAATTCTCGAAAAACTTCTTTCTGAACTCATCATCAACATCTGCGTACAGGTCGCGGACAAACTTGTACCAGACACTTTCCTTATCGGATAAAACACGTTTTACGGTCGGCAGCGGGCCGTTTTCCACCAGAGTCTTGTCTTTGTCAAACTTTTCCACCCAGTCAAGAACTTTGGGGATATTCTCGTCCGGGTTTGCGTCCAGGTAGTTCAGAATCCGTTTGACTCCAAATGCCTGAATTCTCTGTTTCATGGTAATATCGGACATAATTATCAGCTATTCCAAGTCTAATATACACTTTTGCGCCGATTGCATATATACTTGATGTAAAGGAACAAATATATACTGTATCTCAAACAGAGGGTTTAAAAAAAAGAGCGGGGTGTCAGTATCTGTTCTTCCGTGAGCGTGCCCGCATGGTCCAGAACACGACGATAATAATGGCGACGGCGGCAACATAGGCGAGAATCGGAATGATGCCCATCGCAAAGTTCTGGCTCATCACAACCAGCGAAAGACCGATAACTATCGAGGCCATGATAAGACCGATGACCAGTTTGTCCACCGAGCTGCTGATGGTATCGCTTAAGCGTCCGACCTCTTTTGCCGCGATATCCACTTTGAGTTTTCCTTCCGAGGCCATCTCCAGAACGCCGCTTAACTGCTTTGGGACATTGGCGAGATCGTCGAACTTCATCTTCGCTTCGAGGAGACGCTTTTGCATGTTGTCCGGGTTTTTCAGGTCGTCTGCTAATATCTGTTTCAGATACGGCTGTGCCTCATCGACGAACCTGAGTTCCGGGTCGAGCGTGAAGGCAACGTTGGAGACCAGCATTAAGGCCTTTAAAAGCTGCATGATGTTCGGCGGGATTCTGATGTTGTAGGTCTGGAAGAGTCCCTGCACGGTTTCGAGAAGAGTGGAGAAGTTCATCTGCGAGCCGAGACTCTGGAAGTCGTCAAGTGCGAGGTAGAGTTCTCCCCGGATTTCCTCTAAGCCTTCCTGCGGGATTTTGACGCCTAAGTTTTTGATGCACCGGATGGTCAAATCCGTATCTGCGGAGAAGAGAGCAAGCATGAGCGAGATGAACTTATTGCGCATGTCCTTCATGAGAACGCCGCAGACACCGAAGTCGAGGAAGACGATTTCTCCGGTCGGCGATATCTGGATGTTTCCGGCGTGCGGGTCTCCGTGGTAGAAGCCGTCCTGGAAAATCTGAATCATGAAGGCCTTAAGACCTAAGCTTGCAAGCTCTTTGGGGTTGAGTCCGTGGGCTTTGATGGTGTCGATATCATCACTGCGGATGCCGGATACAAACTCCATCGCAAGCAGTTCGCGTCCGGAGTACTCCCAGTAGATTTTCGGGATTTTAATCTTCGGCAGGCCGGAGTTTTTCATGTTGCGGGCGAGGCGTTCCGCGTTTGTTCCATCCCGGGTGAAGTCCAGCTCTTTTCGAATCTGGACGCCGAAGTCTTCAACGAGAGAGACCGGATTGTACATGCGCAGCTCCGGCTTTCTCTCTTCGATGAGTTTGGCAATGGACCGAAGAAGCCCTATGTCCTGTTCGATTTTCTCGGAAATCTTCGGGCGCTGGATTTTGAGTGCGAGCACCGTCCCGTCCAGAGTTACCGCACGGTACACCTGGGAGATGGAGGCCGCGGCTAATGGCTTTGGGTCAATGGATGTGAAGAGGTCACGCCAGTCGGGAATGTAGTTGTCCAGTGTCGGGATTACTTCGTCGAAGGGAACGACCCCTACTCTGTCCTGCAGGCGGGAGAGTTCGGCAATCATCTCCGGCGGGAACAGTTCGGTTCTGGTGCTCATGAGCTGTCCGAACTTGACAAAGGTCGGTCCCAAGTCTTCCAAGGCCATGCGGAACCTTGCGTAGGCGGAGTATTCGCTGTAGTCGTCTGTCTGGCTTTTCTTCGCGGTTCTGGAAACAGCTGCTCCCGGGAAGAGTTCATTTAAGTAGAAGCCGAATCCGTATTTGACTAAGACGTCAGCGATTTGTCCATATCGTCGAATGCTCATGTTTCCCATAATTGACCGTTGAATAAGTATGTGGAGTGCGGAGGTAAAATAGTATTCCATCGGGGAAATAAACCCCATCCGTGAACTTCTTATCCTTGTGAGAGTAATATACATATGCCTTAATTTGTAAGGAAGGAATGATTCAAAATGGACAAATACCGCTGTTTAATCTGTGGATACGTATATGACCCGGAAAAGGGAGCAGGAATTATGTATCCGGCAGGAACTGAGTTCGAAGCACTTCCAGACACCTGGAAATGCCCGGTCTGCGCCGCAGGAAAAGCACAGTTTAAAAAGGTGTAAACCAGATGGCAGCCCGCGAGATTGTTGAGAATATCTACGCAGTCGGAACAATTAACTGGGATCTCCGGTACTTTGATGCCATTATGCCGACTCCAAGAGGCAGCAGTTACAACGCTTACCTCGTAAAAGGAACGGAAAAGGTCGCATTAATCGACACCGGAGAGCCGAATGACGAAGCCGAGTTCATCACCAATCTCATGCGGCTTGACCAGAACTCGCTTGACTACATCGTCTGCCTCCACGGAGAACAGGACCACTCGGGAATGCTTCCTCTGCTTCTCGATGTCTATCCGATGGCAAAAGTCGTCACCAATGAAGTCTGCAAGGGACTCCTTGTCGAGATGCACAACCTCTACGAAATGGACGACCGCTTCATCATCGTTGGTCAGGACGATACCTTGGACTTAGGCGGAAAGACGCTGAAGTTCTATCTTGCCCCGTGGGTTCACTGGCCGGATACGATGTTTGCAGAGGTCGTTGAAGACAAGGTGCTCTTTACCTCTGACTTCCTCGGAACTCACTATGCCTCCGAGACTCTCTTCCAGAATGACGAACTTCCAGACTACCTCGAAGCAGCAAAGCGGTACTATTCTGCGATTATGATGCCGTTTAGAGGTTCGGTCCGCGAGTATCTGGAGTTAGTAAAGACTATTGATCCGAAGATTATTGCACCGTCTCACGGCCCTGTTTTACAGATGCCGGCAAAGATTGTCGACCTGTATGCTGACTGGGCATCGGAGACACCGAAGAACAAAGTGGTTGTTGCCTATGTCTCTATGCACGGAAGCACGAAGCAGATGGCAAACTTCCTGGTTGATGCATTAATCCAGCGGGGAATCCCGGTAAACCAGTACAACCTGCTTGATACTGATTCGGGAGTTCTTGGAAGCGCTATTGTTGATGCGGCAACCATTATCCTTGCAACGCCGACCGTTTTATTCGGTCCGCACCCGGTCGCGGTAAACGCGGCATATCTTGTCCGCGCTCTGCGCCCGAAAACAAAGTATCTCGGTGTCATCGGTTCTTACGGATGGGGAACTAATGCAGTCAACTATCTGGCAGAAATGCTTGAGCCGGTCGGCGCTGAGATTCTGGAGCCCGTTTACATTAAAGGTCTGCCGGATGAAGAGACCATCTCTGATATCTACAAGCTTGCAGACACGATTGCTGAGAAGCACAAAGACCTTTAACTTTCTTTTTTTTCCTGCCTTCTATACGCTAATCTTATCTCATACAAGAACCCATATCATAAGCATAGTTATTGGCAGGTGCAGATAAACATGCGACTCGTTATGAAGTTTGGCGGAACATCCGTTGGCGACATAGATGCCATCCGTAAGGTTGTTGCTATTATTAAGGAATCACGCGATGCAGGGAATGAGATAGCGGTAGTGGTTTCTGCGATGACCCGGGTCACAGACCAGATTATTGCAGAGGCGGAACGTATCGTGACCTGTACCGACAGGAAAGTGCTCGATACCTTCATGGCAGACCTCAGAACCCGCCACATCACCACCCTTGAGGCGGTAGCGCCGGATTATATTGATGAGGTGACAAAGCACATCGACATCCGCTTAGAGCGCCTGAAAAATATTTTAGTTGCGGTCCACAACCTCCGCGAGTTAACCCCGCGCTCCCGCGACTATATCATCTCCTTCGGTGAGAAGCTTTCCGCACCGATTGTTTCTGCCGCCCTTCGCCAGATTGGCATCCCCTCCTTCCAGATAAGCGGCTGTGACGCAGGAATCTTAACCGACGGCGTGCATGGAAACGCAACCGCTCTCCATGAAAGCTATGCCAGAATTGCTGAGCGTATCGGAAGCCGCATGGGAGACGAAGTCCCGGTTATCCAGGGATTCGCCGGCTGCTCCAAAGAAGGAGCGGTCACAACCCTTGGCAGAAGCGGTTCGGACTACTCCGGGGCAATTATCGGCGCCGGTGTTGACGCGGATGAGATTATCATCTGGACCGATGTTGACGGTGTCATGACGACCGACCCGAGAATGATTTCAGAAGCCAGAGTTATCGATTCCATCTCTTTCATTGAGATGATGGAGATGTCCTACTTCGGTGCAAAGGTTATCCACTCCAGAGCGTTAATTCCGGCAATGGAAAAGGACATTCCGGTGTATGTCAGAAACACCTTCAACCCGACTCACCCGGGAACGCTGGTCAGCCGCCAGACCCACACCGATGAGCGCATTGTAAAGGCCGTTTCCTTAATCAAGAACAGCTGTCTGATTTCCGTTTCCGGATTTACCACCGGAAGACCGGGCGTTGCCGGAGAAATCTTCTCCGCTCTTGCCGATGCGGATGTCAATGTGATGCTTATCAGTCAGGGATCTTCTGAACTGAACATCTCCATGATTATCACCGAGGATCAGATGGATCAGGCAGAGAAGGCTCTCGCCGCTATCAGCGAGCGCGGTCTGATTCGCCGCTATACCTTCACGACCAATGTCCAGGTCGTATCGGTTGTCGGTGCAGGAATGCGGGGAACGCCGGGAACGATTGCCCGTATCTTCAAGAGTCTGGGAGAAAAGCACATCAATGTGCTGATGTTGTCCCAGGGATCTTCCGAGCTGAACATCTCCTTTGTGGTCAACGAAGAGGACGGCGTAAAAGCGGTTCGTGCAATCCACGAAGAGTACCACCTTGACAAAGAGACTGAGTAACATGACTGAGAAATATTCCTACAAAGAAGCCGGAGTCGATATTGATTTAGAGGCAGACGGTGTAAAGACGCTGATTAACATGCTCTCCTACAAGCGCTCCGGCGAGCACGGAATGCTTGGCGGTGTCGGCCACTTTGCCGGTTTAATTGACTTCGGAGACAAGGTCCTTTCGATGTGTACTGACGGTGTCGGAACCAAGATGCGTGTTGCAGATGATCTGCAGGACTGGTCTACTGTTGGTATTGACTGTATGGCTATGAATGTGAATGATATGTATGTCATGAACATCGAGCCGATTGCCTTTGTGGATTATATCGCGACCGAAGGCATCAACAAGGAACAGATGGTTCAGATTGGTGTCGGTTTAAACGAGGGTGCACGCCTGGCAAACTTAAACATCGTCGGCGGAGAGACCGCAACCCTGAAAGGAATGGTCAACGGTCTTGACCTCGCCGGAACCTGTCTTGGTGTCCAGAACCGTGATGCGGTTGTTACCGGTGAGAAGGTTGCTGTAGGGGATGTTATCGTCGGTGTTCCCAGTACCGGTGTTCACTCAAACGGTTACACTTTAGCCCGCAAGGTTGCAGAGGAAAACGGCGGATACGAGACTGTTCTTCCATCCGGCAGAACCGTGGGTGAAGCACTCTTAACGCCGACCCGTATCTACTCTGAGGTCTTAGATGTCTGCTCCAAGGTTGAAGTGCATGGAATGTGCCACGTAACAGGCGGAGGTCTGTTAAACTTCCTGCGTATTTCTGACCTTGGTTTCTCTATCGAGGACCCGCTTGAGGTTCCGGAGATTCTCGCATGGATTGCCGAGAAGGGCCAGCTTTCCGAGAACGAACTCTACCGTACGTTCAACATGGGAATGGGCTTTGCCTTTATCGTCGCACCGGAGGATGCAGAGAAGATTTGCGCATTAATTCCGGGAGCAAAGGCTGTCGGTCATGTAATTGAAGAGCACAAGGTTCTCCTGCGCGGTCAGGAGATTAACTAATCCAGGATTTCTAACAACCTCAGAAGCAACACGATAGTGTTGCGCGAGCAGTGGAGGAGCGATTAGCGACGGAGCGACAAAAGCTCCTCCAAACATATTTTCAACATTCGCGTATATTCGCGTGTTTCGACTTTCAAACGCGAATCTACGCGAATTTCTGACATAGTGTTCTTCATGAAGATGGCGAAAGCTTCGCTTATCGCACGCCCTATGGTCGTGCTCAAAGCTTGAGCCTTCGGCTCTCGCTAATCGCTCGCTTTCTGTAACGCAACACTATCGTGTTGCTTCATGAAGTTTTTGAAAAATAGGGGTTGTTAGAATTCCTCTAACCTTTTTTTTCTTTCTCTGGAAACTATTTATACCATTCACGGCTAATATCAAAATATGGCTATTTCCTTTGGTGATAATCTGGACAAGTCGTTTGCCTATACAAACGGTGCGTTCAAAAAATTCTCCGGATGGTTTATCTTAATCATCCTGTCCGCAATTATCTACGGCGCAACATTCGCGATGGTTTTTGCGCTGATTGCGTTTATTATCGGAATCTTCATGGCGCTTCCGGTATCGGGAGTTACTGATATTACCGCGATTTCGACCGAAACGGGTTCGTATGTTGATATCGGTCCTGTTCCTATGGATCCGGTTTTCTTCTCTGTCGGAAATGAAGTGTTATTCTCCGGTCTTTTAATCGGCGGAATGCTTATTCTGATGCTTGCCGCAACCATTGTCATGCTGCTTGCCTCCTTCTTCCTGTCAGGTTTTATCCTGCGTGTTTACCGGGGAGAGGAGCTGAACTTCAAGAGCCCGGGAAAGATGTTCTGGCAGGGAATTGTGTACTTTGTAATCGTCTGCATCTATCTGATTCCGTACTCGATTGTCTCTGAACTCTTAATGTACGGCCCGATATGGAATACCGGATACCTTATCATCACCGGCTGTATCAACATCTTCCTCTGCATCCTCAGCACAATTCTTGCCATTAATGCGGGAATCCGCTATGCAAAGGAAGGAAAGTTCAGTGCCGCATTCCAGATTGGAAAGCTTTGCTCGATTATCAGCAACATCGGCTGGCTGCGCTACTTAGGACACCTTATCCTGTTCATGATTATTATCGGAGCAGTTCAGCTTCTCCTCATGATGATTCCGTTTATCGGAGTTCTGCTCTTAGTTGTGGCTGTGCCGTTTATCTCCATCTACCAGGCAAAGTTCCTCGCAAACCTCTATGAATCCGGCGAAGCACTGGGAGAGACAGCCCCGGTTGCTGCTGAATAAATAAACTATTTTTTTTATTTTGTAGTGGAAAAACGCTGAAGCGTTTTTTTCTAAATGATATCGGTGTTATTCTCCTGAAATGAATTTAGGAGCAAAAGCATTTCCAAAGTATCCACTAAGAAAACTGAAAAAAAGAAAGTATTGGGGGTAGGCTTACTGTTTCAGAGCGAGGGACAGAATCATCTGCTTCTCAGTCTTTGCAACAGTCTCTCTGATCTTTGGAATGGCATCAATATTGGACGAAACACTGGTGATGCCCTGCTTGACCAGCCACTTGACGAACTTCGGGTCGGAGCCTGCCTGACCGCAGATGGAACACTCGACATCTGCTTCGCGGCACTGCTTGATACAGTTTGCAATAAGGCGCATGACTGCCGGGTGCTCCGGTTCGTACATGTCGCCGATGATGCCGTTGTTTCTGTCAACAGCAAGCGTGTACTGGATTAAGTCGTTGGTTCCAAAGGAACAGAACTTGATGCCTGCCTTGATGAACTCGTCGATGATAACAGCGGATGCCGGAATCTCGACCATGATACCAAGGTCCATCTCGTCAACCGGAAGTCCCCACTCGCGGAATGCTTCCTTTGCGGCAAGGAACTCGCGCGGGTGCTGGACTAACGGGAACATAACACCAAGGTTGTCGTATCCTGCTTCCCAAAGGCGCTTGAATGCTTCAGCCTGCATTCTGAACTGCTCCTTCTGTCTTAAGTCACGGCGCAGACCGCGGAATCCGAGCATCGGGTTGTGCTCGTGCGGCTCGTCCTCTCCGCCTTCCATGTTTAAGAACTCGTCAGTCGGGGAGTCGATGGTTCTGACCCAGACCGGCTTTCCGCGGAATGCGTCAAGAACAGTTCTGATACCTGCCTCAAGCTCGGTGATGAACTCTTCCTGCTTGTTGTTCTTGATGTACCAGGACGGAGTCTTGTTGAGACCGATGATTAAGTGCTCGATTCTTAAGAGTCCGACACCGTCTGCTCCGGTTGCGGCGGCTCTGGCTGCGGCTTCCGGCATGGAGACGTTGACTTTGACAGAGGTTGCAGTGATAATCGGGGCTGCGGCGGCAGCGACAACCTGAACTGCCTTCTCTTCCTTTGCGGCAGAAACTGCGCCGTCGTAGATGAGACCCTTTTCTCCGTCGATGGTTACAATCTGACCCTCTTTGAGGAGTGCGGTTGCCTGCTTGGTTCCGACAACAGCCGGAGTTCCGAGTTCACGGGAAACGATTGCTGCGTGGCAGGTCATTCCTCCCTCGTCGGTGATAATTCCGGCAACCTTCTTCATGGCCGGGACCATGTCCGGGTTGGTCATGGTGGAGACCATAATGTCGCCTTCCTGAACCTTGGAGGTCTCGCGGGCGTCGTTTACGATAACAACCTTACCCGTGGCGATTCCCGGAGATGCACCGTATCCCTGCAGGATGTGTTTTGCATCAGTTGCGGCGGATGCGGATGCTGCTCCCTTGCCCTTCTGGATGGTGGTAATCGGTCTGGACTGTAAGATGTAAATCTTGCCGCCGACCATTCCCCACTCCATATCCTGCGGGTTCTCGTAGTGCTCTTCAGACTTTACAGCAAACTCGGCAAGGGCAGCGATTTCTTCGTCGGATAAGACCTGTGCGGTCTGGCGGTCTGCCGGAACTTCGGAGACCTTGGTTCCCTTGTTTCCGTCCGGGATAATCTCAACGGACTTGATTGCGACAGTCTTGTTTACAACCTTGTGCGTCTGGCGGTCATAGACATAGTTGTCCGGGGAAACTGTTCCGGAGACGATTGCCTCTCCCAGTCCCCAGGAACCTTCGATGATAACAGTCTTTGCACCGGAGACCGGGTGGGAGGAGAACATAACGCCTGCCTTCTCGGAGAAGACGAGCTGCTGAACAACGACTGCGATGTTGACAGAGCGGTCGTCGAATCCGTTCTTTGCACGGTAGTAAATTGCACGGGCGGTGTATAAGGATGCCCAGCAGCGCTGGACCGCGTCGATTACATCCTCTTCACCTAAGATGTTTAAGTAGGTGTCCTGCTGTCCGGCGAAGGATGCATCCGGTAAGTCTTCTGCAGTTGCAGAGGAACGGACGGCGACAACCGTTTCTGCACCCATCTTCTGGTATGCTTCGACGATTTCCTTTCTGATGACGTCCGGCATATCGGCAGTTTCGACCATGACCTTGACCTTGTCGGAGGTTGCGTTTAAGACGTCGTTGTCGTCAACATCAATAGCCTCAAGGATGGAGAAGATTGATTCTTCTAAGTTGGTCAGCTGGAGGAAGCGGCGGAATGCCTGTGCGGTGACAACGAATGCCTGCGGGACCGGCAGACCAACGTGAGTCATCTCACCTAAGGATGCGCCTTTTCCGCCGACAGACGGAATGTCAGTGTTGCGGATTTCAGTAAGCCAGAGAATATTTGGTGTTTCGTCCATAATCTCACATGTATATTGTCTCTGAGTGAATAAATAGCCTGCGTCCTGCCGGAGGGCGCGGTGTGAAAAAGGGTATGTTTCCCGCACAGGGCGGGGATATCAGGAGGAGAAGAGCTCGGCGTTTTTGAAACAGTGTTTTGCCCGCTCTTCCTGCTCCATAACCATAAGGAGCCTGCCTTTGCGTGCCCAGAAATCCGCATCGCAGGGAGTGATTTCGATTCCCCGCTCAAATGCGGAAAGAGCTTTTTTGTAGTCCTCGACTGCCGCATAGGAAAGCCCTAAGTTCATCCAGTAGTCTGCGGCATCAGGATTCAGGCGGACGGCACGCTCGAAGGCAGAGATTGCCCCTTCGGTATCTCCTGCCCGGAAATGCACCACGCCTTTTCCGCACCAGACTGCCGCACATAAGGGATCAAGCTCTGCCGCACGGCGCAGACAGGCAATCGCCTCATCGGATTTATCCAGCTCGGATTTTGCAAGCCCTAACTCGGCGTAGTAGGATGCTTTGTAGGGGTTGAGTTCGAGAGCCTTCTGGAAGCAAAGCTCCGCCTGCCGGAACTGTCCGCGGTCGCGTTCGGCTTCCCCTAAGGAAAACCAGTAGGCATCGTCTGATGCGGAGTCGGGAGACATTCCTTAGTTCTTTCCTAAAATGCGGGCTGCGAAGTGTCCTGCGTTTTCTCCGCCGTCAACAGCCATGCAGGCAACAGGAACGCCTTTCGGCATCTGTGCGATAGAGAGAAGCGCGTCAAGTCCTCCTGCAATCTTTCCGGAAACCGGAACGCCGATAACCGGCTTCTTGGTTCTTGCGGCAACAACGCCCGGAAGGGCTGCGGACATGCCGGCAATGCAGATGAAAATCTCTGCATCGGATGCCTTTACATACTCGTCGAGTGCTTCTGCATCGCGGTGTGCGGAGAGGATTTTTACTTCGTAGGAAATCTTGTACGATTCAAGCGCGGATACGGCTTTGTCAATGATTGCCTGGTCAGAGGCGGAACCGGCGATAACTGCTACTTCGGTCATATGAATGACTATAATTATGTTGGTTCACATATATGTAAACGACTAGTCATATGTATAATCAGACACTTCTCATGATGCCCGGACCGGTCCCCATGGCAGAATCGGTTCGCGGTGCAATGCTGAATCAGGCAATCAACCACAGAAGCAAGCAGCTTGGAGACTGCTACTCCGACATCGTCCGCATTTTACAGCCGGTCTTTGGAACCAAGAACGAGATTCTCGTGCTCTCCGGTTCCGGAACTGCCGGACAGGAGGCAGCTATCGGTTCTTTTGCAAAGGGAAAGAAGGTCGCATCCTTAGTCAACGGTAAGTTCGGTGAGCGTCTTGGATTAATCTCCCAGATTTACGGCGAGACCACCATGATTGAGTCCGAGTGGGGACATGCACTGAATCTCGAGGCACTCGCAGAGTCTCTGGAAAACGGTGCTGAGGTGGTAACCCTTGTCCACAACGAGACCTCTGCCGCTATCTTAAACCCGGCAGAAGAGGTTGGAAAGCTCTGTAAGAAGCATGATGCCTTATTCATCCTCGACGGTATCACCTCTATTGGAGGAGATGTTGTCAAGGCTGACGAGTGGGGCGTTGACGTTGCTATCGTCGGCAGTCAGAAGTGTCTTGCAGCACCAGCAGGTCTTGCCGCTGTTTCTGTTTCCGAGAAGGCATGGGAAAGACTCTCTGAGAACAGACCGTTCTACCTTGACTTAAAGAAGGCAAAGAAGTCCGCAGACGCATCTCCGAAGGAGACTCCAACCACTCCTGCAGTTCCGCTCTTTATGGCCATGCGCGAAGCATGCCGCTTAATCGAGGAGGAGGGAATCGAGAACAGAATCGCCCGCCACAGAAAGCTTTCCGCAGCAGTCCGTGAGGCAGGAAAGGTCTGGGGACTTGCACCGGTTCCGCAGGTTGACGCACTCCATGCCGCATCTAACACCGTCACCGGTTTCTTCTACCCGGAGGGAATCGAGGACTCGCAGATTCGCGGATTCTGTAAGAAGATGGGAATCGAGTTTGCCGGCGGTCAGGACAGATTCAAGGGCAAGATTTTCCGTGTCGGCAATATGGGAATCATCGACACGCCGGAAATCCTCGCAACCGTCGCAACGATTCAGCTTGCATTCAAGAAGGCAGGATTCAAGCTCGGAGGAGACGGTCTCGAGGCAGCAGCAGAGATTCTCTCTGCATAATTTTTTTCAGCAATTTGGAAAGCAATGCGATAGCATTGCTTTTTGTGGTTCTGAGAATATCACAGATTTTCGCGCGCCAACCGCGTTTCCCGGATTTTATTTCCAACACGTGTTGATTTTTTGCAGATTCACTTCTGAGAGCCCAAAAGATATTATATTCAAAAACTCAACATGTGTTTAGTTTATAGTGGTGAGAATATGATTTCACTGAAAAAACAGAACGATAAAATCCGTGACGCGGTAGTCGGCGGCTACTTTGCCGTCGAAAACGGCGTTGTCTCCGGATACAAAAAAATCGAGACCGGAGCTGTTTCCGGTTACAGGAAAATTGAAGATGCATTTCTGCAGAATTTTGTCTGCGGATACGGCGAGAGCATTGATGATGCCAGAAAGCGGATTTCCGAGCCGAGGGATTTTCTGCGGAGGGGGCGCAGATGAAAAAGCTGAACTTTGTATCTCTCCTACTTGGCATCATCGGCATTCTGTTCTTCGGATTTGGAATGTCCTGCTGTCTTGTTCCGGAGTTTAACGCACCAACCGCAGGAATTGTACTCGGCATCATCGGCATTCTTGTTCTTCTCGTGATGCTGGTTGTAAGACGCAGGATGCAGGGTAAATCCGCTGTTGTCACACTGAATGCAAAAACCGTCTTTGCAATCCTGATTGGAATCGTCGGCACTCTCCTGTTCGGTCTTGGATTATGCCTCTGCATGGTGTTTACCGGATACTTCATCTGGGGAATTGTCGCGGCAGTCGCAGGAATCGCCGTACTGCTCTGCTTAATTCCGTTCTGCGGAAAACTCGAATAAACTCCCCTCTGCCTCCGGCAAAGAACACATGGGCGCAAGACAGATTCCCTGGAGTAAACTCCTCTTCCCGCCGCTATGGCTCATCTGCATATTAGCAATAGCCTGTGCCATAGCTCTTTTCCAGATATTCTCCCGCGGGATGGAATCATCCCCTGCGGCATACACAGTCTATACGCTCTCGTTTTATACGCTTCTTGTGCTCTCCCTTACCGTTGGAAAGAATTTCCCGCGCTGGCATTCCCGCGTGAGAGAGATTGTGTACGGGAATTCCTACACCAGACAGTATGTAACTGATGCGGTATTCAAGACGCAGATTAATCTCGCATGCTCACTGGCGCTTGACGTGCTGTATACCGGAGTAAACATTCTGCTTGCCGTTTTCTTTTCGACAAACTGGTTCGCGGTTTTTGCCGGATATTATGCGGTTCTCTCCTGCCTGAGGATTCTGCTGTTCCAGAATCTCTTCCGGCAGCGGAAGAGGGAAAATCCGATTCGCGAATTAAAGCGGGCGCGGTTCTGCTCCGGCATTCTCCTGACGGTAAATCTGGTACTTTCCGCACTGGTGATGATGATGCTGTACCGTCCGCATGATTTCGGCGATATGGGAGTACTCATTTACGTTGCCGCACTCTACACCTTCTCCGCCCTTGCCGTGTCGCTTACCGGACTTATCAGATTCAGAAAATATAAGAGTCCGGTTTTGTCCGTCTCCCGAATGATTAGCCTGACCGCATCGCTTGTGTCCCTGCTGATTTTGGAGACAGCAATGCTTTCTCAGTTCGGCGGAGAGATGCCGCTTTCCACGCAGAATATTTTCATCGCGGCAACGGGAGCCGGAATCAGCATCGTAATTATTGTAACGGCGCTGTATATGATTCTCAAAACAACGCGGATGCTCAGGCGTCTTTCGCAATGATGTTTTCCTGATACTCAGCGTGGAGAATGCTGAGCATCTCTTCCGGCGTCTCCTGACAGCCGCCGTTTACCCAGAGCTTGATTATGGCATTTAATCCATGCCGGAAAAATTCCTGGTGGTATTTTCCGTAGGTATCATTATGATATCTGCTTGCTTCGGCAACAGCAGCCTCCGGGATTGGGAAGAGTCCGTCGCGTCCAAGTTTGAAGTAGATTTTATACTGCGGCTGATTTTCCCGGATGTGCGTAAAAAGGGACAGAAGAACCGAACCGGAGTTACTTCTGCTCAGACTCTCATTGCCGAAGATGGCAAGATTTTCGGCATCCAACCGGTTCATCTCCGCAGTTGCCAAATCCTGCAGGTCGCGGAAGTTCATGTAGAAGGTTGTCCGGTTGATTCCCGCTTTGCCGCAGATATCAGTGACACTGATGTCGTCAAGCTCATGGGTTTCTAAGAGGTCAATAAATGCAGTATGAATTTTGAGAAGAGTGTTTTGTCTGCGTTTATTGTTTGGAACGTTCATGATACTGTTTAGTGGAATTGAGAAAATCAGAAAAAGGAGTGGACCCGCTGAGATTCGAACTCAGGACCTCCGCCATGTCAAGGCGACGTCATAGCCTGCTAGACCACGAGTCCTTGCTGCTCAGGCACTGCGCCTGTGTGCTCTAATACATATGATTCATGAGTATTTATACTTTTCTAAATCACATTGACTCAATATGCGAAAGAAGTTCTGCCCGGTGCTGTGCAAACTCCACGCCGTATTTTTTTGCGAGCAGAACAACTGCGGCATAATCTCCAATCAGATTGTCGAAATGGGCGCGTATTTCGCTTAATTCCGGAACGAGAACTTTCACCTCCAGCCCCGTCTTTGTAGAAATTTCTGCGAGGAGAGTGTCTAAGACATCCTTTTTCTCCGGCAGGGGCGCGGAAAAAATTTCATCCGTCGGACGGAATCCGAGCGGAATTTTTTCCTCGCGCAGAGATTCGGCAAGGACAAACTCCCCGCGTTCGTCTTTCGTGAGGATTCCTGCCGTAAGTCCGATGGATATCAGTTTCTTTGCATCGTCAAGCCCCATCCAGCGTTTGTCCTGCGTGTAGTAGAACACGAGCTTCATCTGCGAAAGTGCCGGAAGGCGCATATGCACAAACGGTGCGGCAAGCGTTGTCTCCAGCTCTCCCATTACTGCATCACCCGAACGATATATTCTGCCGCCGTATTTGCGGAAAGCGCCTGCGGTTCTGTTGCGTGAGCCACATAGACGCCTGCTTCTCCCCCGCGGTCAATCACTTTTACCATAAACTTCTGTGCAGGTTCTGGACGGTGACCGTCTGCGCGAAGGACCGTATCAGAAATCGTCAGCAGAAAGTCTGCCTCATCAGTAATTCCGGAAAGTGTCTGCGGCAGCACCGGCTCGAAGTCCAACCGGTTGCAGGCAATCTGCAGCGAAATCTCCCGCTTTACCGCACCTGCGGCACTGCGGAAGTTATCCTGGAAGGAAGAGAGCGTGCAGAGCCGTTCCAGACAGCGGGAGAACGGCAGGCGGACGAGAATAGAACTGTCAAAAGTTCGCGGAAACTGATAGGAGACGCGGCGCATAGATACATAGTATTTGACGCACGCACAAATGAACCTTACAGTAAAGGGTAGAAAAAAAAATTATATTTATTCGATCAGAACTGCGTTGATAACGCCATCCTGACCTGGTCTGCTGACGATGCGTGCCTTTCCGAGGTCGGTTGAGATTACTGCGCCCTTGGTCATGAGGTTACGGCGGACGTAGTTCGGGTTTGCTGCGTTCTCTGCAACGGAGAGAATCTTGGCCTTCTGGACCTTTCCGGTCTTGGTGTCGCTGACGTTTGCGAACTCACAGCGGAGTGCACGGACCTTGGTGTTGCCTCCGGTGGTGCGGATGGTCTTGACCTTGTTCTGTCCGAGAACGGTGTCTGCTGCCGGTCTTCCGATTTCGGTTCTTCTCTTTCCGCGGGCTGCGTGGTAACGGCCGCCGGTGGATTTACGGGTGGATTTTCCCTGCCAAAGCATTTTGAATATCTCCTAAATTTTAATATCTCTGATTAACGATAATGAGTTTCCCCATCGCATCAGTCTTTCAAAGAGTCCTTTACATATTGGTTCTTAAGGTATATTAAACCTCATGCCAGGATAGCATCCGCAACTTCGGAAACACCCTCGCCTTTCTTGAGAACGGTCTTGATGATGACCATCTCCGGGTTGTAGCGCTTGATGTCGGCAATCATGCGTTCAACGTTGCATCCGACTGCTTCTGCTAAGTCAACCTTGTTGATGACAGCGATGTTGCAGTCTCTAAACATCATCGGATGCTTGTTTACGACATCATCACCTTCTGTAGTGGAGATGACAACAATTCTTTTCTCTGCGCCGAGCTTGAAATCAGTCGGGCAGACCATGTTGCCGACATTTTCGATGAAAACAACATTGACACCGTCTAAGTTCATGTGGTCCAGTGCATGGTGAACAAGGTGCGCGTCTAAGTGACACTCCTTTCCGGTGTTTGCATTGTATGCCTGAATGCCGGTCTTGACAATTCTCTGGAAGTCATCGTCTCCGTAAACATCGCCGGCGATGGCGGCCGTAACAAGTCCTCTCTTCTGCAGCTCGGGGACAAGCTGCTCGATTAAGGAAGTTTTGCCGGAGCCAATCGCACCGAGGAGATCAAACGCGCGGACACCGTGTTCTTTGAAGTGTTCTGCGTTGTGCTCGGCGAGACGATTGTTTGCGCCGTATATTTCGGCTTCCATAGAAACATCAATGTGATGCATACCAGATATATTAGTCACAAAAGGGTTTATAGATACTCATACCAAATGAAAAAATCGTCTTACTAACCTCTTTGTACCGTAACACGACAGCAGACTTATTTTCTCGAAAAAGAAACTACTATTCAGTATGGCACTCCGCACAATATATCCCTGCTACTTCGATGTTTCCTTAACCCGCAAGGAAGGAAGACGCGTTGCAAAAAGTGAGGCAGTTCCGCAGCCGAACCTATCCCGCCTTGCCCGCGCGGCAAAATCCGCAGGCATCACCGTTGCAGAAGAGGACGCATCCAAATCCCACCCTGCCCGCTGGTTTGCAAGAGAAGGAAGACTGGTCGTTGACTTTGCCGGTTCTAAAGAAGAGCTCCTGCACAAAATCGCATCCGCGCTCTAAGATATGTACGATTTTCACTGTCACACAACCTACTCTGACGGAGAACTCATCCCGTCCGAACTTATCCGCCGCATGGCATATACCGGATACACCGAGATGGGAATCGCCGACCATGCGGATTTTTCCAATGTCGCAGAACTAATCGCCGCACAGAAACGCGTGAAGCGCTCGGCAGAACTGTACGGAATCAGTCTCTACACCGGCGTTGAGCTGACGCACGTTCCGCCAACGGAAATTGATGAACTTGCTCACCTTGCAAAATCCCTCGGCGCAGAGATAGTAATAGTGCATGGAGAAACAACCGCAGAGCCGGTGGCAGACGGCACAAACCATGCGGCTCTTTCTTCTGATGCGGTAGATATCCTCGCACACCCGGGACTTATCACAGAGGAAGATGCAGCACTTGCCGCAAAGAACGGAATTTATCTGGAAATCACCTCCCGCGGCGGACATAACAGAACAAACGGGCACATTTTGTCCCTTGGACGGCGCGCGGGAGCATCATTTGTGATTCAGTCCGACATTCACGCGCCGGGAGATATCATCTCCGAAGATATGCGCTATATTACGGCACGCGGGGCAGGGATGACGGAAGCGGAGGCAAAAACCGTTCTTTCCCTCACGGCTGAGGATATCCTCAACCGCTAATTCTATTTTACCGTTCTGGGAAATACTTTTATAGAACCACAACATCATAAATATGTGCATATATATTCTGCGGTTTGATTCGCACCGCAGTCGAGCGCTCAAACGAATCACATTGAATGTTCCACGGGGTTTGTTTTTTTGAAAGTCGCAGGAAAGGTTGTTGCCAAACGCGGAAAGCGTCTTCTCATCGCGGAGTGTGACGCAGGGCAGCTTCCTCCGCTCTACATCAGCGTTGCTGACGAAACAAGCAAACCCGTTGGAAAAATAGTAGACCTCTACGGCAGTGTGGCAAGGCCGTATGTCACTGTTCTGTGCGGTGAAAACTCATCGGAAGTTGTGCCCGGCACGATTCTCTATGCGATTCCCGAGTCTAAACCGGAATCGAAAAAGAAGAACTTCCGCCGCCAAAACAGCAATCGGAAACAGTCGCCGTTTCCGAAAAGGAATTTGAAGAAGCATGACAGAAATTGAAAAACTGAGACAGTTAAAACAGCAGCGGGAAAAGATGAAAGAGCGTCAGGGCATTGCCCTCGCTCCAAAGGAGAAGGAAAAGCCGGCAGGAGAGAACACTGCAGTCACTGTCTGTCCGGAGTGTGGAAGCAAGCAGTTAGTGCATGACTATGAGCGTGCAGAGCTGGTCTGTCAGAACTGCGGTCTGGTCCTGGATGACGACTTCATCGACCGCGGACCGGAATGGCGTGCATTCGACCACGACCAGCGCATGAAGCGTTCCCGTGTCGGAGCACCGATGACCTTTACTATTCACGACAAAGGTCTTTCCACGATGATTGACTGGAGAAACCGTGACTCCTACGGTCGTGCAATCTCCTCCAAGAACCGTGCACAGCTCTACCGTTTAAGAAAGTGGCAGCGCCGTATCAGAGTTTCCAACGCAACGGAGAGAAACCTTGCATTCGCCCTTTCCGAACTTGACCGTATGGCATCCGCACTCGGTCTGCCGAGAAATGTTCGTGAGACAGCCGCAGTCGTGTACCGTGACGCAGTTGACAAGAACCTGATTCGCGGAAGAAGTATCGAAGGTGTGGCCGCCGCCGCCCTCTATGCCGCATGCCGCCAGTGCAATGTTCCAAGAACGCTTGATGAAATCGCAGAAGTTTCCCGTGTCACGAGAAAGGAAATCGGCAGAACCTACCGCTTCATCTCCCGTGAGCTTGGCTTAAAGCTGCTCCCGACCTCTCCGGGCGATTATGTGCCGAGATTCTGTTCCGGTCTCGGTCTCAAAGGAGAGGTTCAGTCCCGTGCAATGGAGATTTTAAAGCAGGCAGGAGAACGCGAACTGACCTCCGGCAGAGGACCAACCGGAGTTGCCGCTGCCGCCATCTACATCTCCTCGATTCTCTCCGGTGAGAGAAGAACCCAGCGCGAGGTTGCAGACGTTGCAGGCGTTACCGAAGTCACCATCAGAAACAGATACAAAGAGCTTGCAGAACAGCTCGACATTGAGATTATTCTCTAATACAGGGACATCGACACACCCCTGTCTATTTTTTAATCCCGGATTTATTCTTTCCTTTGCACGAGTTTTTCTCTAAAGTCCGTAAGGGAAAACAGCGCAACAACCAACGCGATAATAAACGCAGACACTAACAGGATGCTTACATCATGCATGAAATAATCCAGAACCATGAGCACTCCAAGTGTTGCCGCGGTATCAAGAACAACAAACAGAATCGGTGCCGCACGATTGGAAAGTTTCCCCAACTCATAGAGAGACCGCGGAATTGCCGATGCAAATATTTCCAAAGGGAGACTGATTATACAAAACAGAACTGCAAAAACAACAGCCGTCCAGACAGAAGCGAACTGGAATCCGTAAATTACCAGAAGGATACAAAAAAGTACTGCGACAAATACCAGCACTTTTCTGAAAATCCGGTTCATAGAACATCATTTGGGGCATACATATACTAAGTTTCCGAAAAAGAGGGAAAAGCCCTCACCTAACCAACACCTTCTTCTTTTTTGCCGCTGACATATATGGTATGTCTCAGCGTGCCGCAGACGCCGTATTCCAGGGTCTCTTTGCCCTCACCGATATTCGTTCAATACTCAGAATCACTGCGCCGTCCCATCAGTTAGACGACGACCAGAAGAAAAAGGCGGAGAAAGCCTTAGCCTCCGTGGAAAAACAGATTGCCATTCTCCGGGAGGAACTCTTATGAAGTGCGGAGCATGCAATGTTGACGCCCGCATGCGGGATGAAACCGCTATCAACCTTGACCCGATTCAGGTAGGCGGCCGTTTAACGCCGGAAGCCATGAAGGCAATGATTTCCTGGGGAGACGGCTACTCCGTCTGCGATGCCTGCAGAAAACCGTTCCGCCTCGACTACATCGAACAGCCGCCGTTAAAGGACTTCCACGTCGATGTTGCAGAATGGCTCGGCATGGCACAGGCAAGAACCGTTCCGGGAGCCCGCCGCGGATTCCAGCAGGTTGCAGGCACCTACGTGGAAAAAGGCGATCCGGTCTTAATCGGCGCACTCGCACACTATACCTCATATCTCTCCGTTGAGATTCAGCAGGGAGTTGTCCGCGAGATTCCAAAGACTGAGGACAACCACATCACCGCCGAAGCAGCCGCAGAGAGAATCGAGGATGTCATAACAGAGTTCGGCAAACCGCCAAAACTCCTCTACATCGACCACGTGGACTATCAGTACGGAAACATGCACGATGTAAAAGGCATCGCCAAAGTCGCACACCAGTATGACATTCCGGTTCTCTACAATGGTGTCTATACGGTTGGTATCATGCCGGTCAACGGAAAAGACTTAGGCGTTGACTTCATCATCGGCTCTGGACACAAGAGCATGGCAGCACCTGCCCCATCCGGAATCCTTGCCGCAACCGAAGAGCGTGCAGACGAAGTCTTCCGCACAACCCAGATGGAAGGAGACTTAACCGGACGCCGCTTTGGAATCAAGGAAGTTGGAATTCTTGGCTGTTCCTTAATGGGAGCACCGATTGTCGGAATGCTTGCCTCCTTCCCGACCGTCAAGGAAAGAGTCAACCACTTCGACGAAGAACTTGCAAACAGTAAGATTGTAATCGACGCGCTTGCATCCATCGAAGGAACGAAGATTCTCTCTGAGATGCCAAGACAGCACACCTTAACCCGCTTAGACACCACCGGTTCGTTCGACGTGGTTGCCCAGACGCACAAGAAACGCGGATTCTTCCTCTCATCTGCCTTATCCAAGAAGGGCATTACCGGAATCATTCCGGGCGCTACCAAGGTCTGGAAGATTAACACCTACGGCATGACCAGAAAGCAGGCCGAGTACGTCGCAGACACTTATCTCGAAATCGCCGAGACCAACGGCCTTACCATCCAGTAATCATGTTCTACCACCTGATGGTAACAGACGACTGCAACCTCTGCTGTTCGTACTGCCGTGCAAAGATGTTCGACGAAGAGGATGAGCCGGCAGGTTCTCCGGGCACGATTGATGAGACCATCACGGAGAACTTCTCCTGCGGGAAGAAAGACCTCTATGCCTTCCTCGAAAAAGATGCGGATGCCGTTCTGACCTTCATCGGCGGAGAACCGCTCTTAAACATCCCCTTCGTCCGCGAAGTTATGGATGAAGCGCCCGTCAAACGGTTCATGCTCCAGACAAACGGCACGAAACTCTTAGAGCTTGGAGCTGAGTACATCAACCGCTTCGAGACGATTTTAATCTCGATTGACGGGGACAAGGAACTTACCGACGGTCACCGCGGATGTGGAATCTATGATACGGTAACTTCCGCCGCCCGCAAAATCCGTGAGGACGGATTTACCGGAGAACTCATTGCCCGGATGACCATCGCAGAGGATACGGAAATCTTCTCCGCGGTAACGCATCTCGCAGACACGAAACTGTTCAGCTCGATTCACTGGCAGATGGATGCGGACTTTACCGGAGATTTGTCCCGCAGACGCTTTGCCGAGTGGAAGAACGGATACAATGCAGGCATTCGCCGCCTTGCAGAGGAATGGGTGTCACGCATGGAAGAAGGCGTTGTTCCGAAGTGGTATCCGTTCCTCTCCACAACCGAGGACCTGCTGACCGGACAGAAAACAAAACTCCGCTGCGGTTCAGGATATGTCAACTACAGCATCATGACCAACGGATTTATCGCGCCGTGCCCGATTATGGTGGGAATGGCAGATTACTATGCAGGACATATCAGCTCAGCTGACCCGGCATGCCTTCCGGAGATTCCGATTCAGGAGCCGTGTCTTTCCTGCGACATCTATGATTTCTGCGGCGGAAGATGTCTTTACTCAAACATCGTCCGCCCGTGGGGAGAGGAGTATGCACTGGTCTGCGATACCGTGCGGAATCTGAAAGAATCCCTCGAAGCAGTGCTTCCGCGGATTGAAGAACTGATGAAGTCCGGCGTGCTGTCGCTTGAAAGTTTTGCCCACACACGGTATAACGGCTGTGAGATTATCCCGTAAATGGAACTTATCTTCATCCTCTTTTTAATCTTCGTCGGACTTTTTGCCGGCTGTATGTCCGGTCTGCTTGGTGTCGGCGGAGGGTTTGTTTTCGCCCCGGCAATGTTTTTTGTTCTGCAGGCATCCGGAGTGCCCGAGGATGCCGCACTCTTAACCGCGTTTGGAACAAGCTTAGCTGCGGCACTGCCGACCGTTTTAACCGGAGCGCTTTCGCATACAAAGCAGGGCAATGTAATCTGGCGCGATGCACTGATTATGGGAGGGACTGGTATTCTTACCGGATTTCTCGGCGGGACTGCCGCAACGTATCTTCCGGTCAGAGTGCTTACCATCCTCTTCGCGGCGGTTCTGATTGTCGGAGCAGTCCGGATGGTAACAACACTTCCCGCAGGAGAAAACACCCGGATGAAGGCGCCGCTTGCCGCTGGAATCGGCGGTATTTCCGGATTCTTCTCCGGGCTCTTAGGTGTTGGCGGCGGAACGATTCTCGTGCCGCTGATGACGATGCTTGGAAAGTTTTCGATGAAGAAGGCCGCGGCAACGTCTTCGGCGGCCATTGTGTTCATAACACTCGGCGGGATTGGTTCGTATCTGTTAAACGGCTACTTCGACCTGCTGATGTGGGTGATTCTGGTGGTTTGTGCAGTACCGGCGGCCGCGGTTTCCTCGCGGCTTCGAGTATCTGATGTCTGGCTTCGCCGGATGTTTGCAGTGCTGATGGCGGGAATTGCTCTGCACATGCTTGGGGTCTTTGAGTGGATTGCTTCCATGATTTCGTGGTGAGTTTCATGTACGGAGACGAAGAGCGGGCAAAAACACTAGTTAACACCGCAGTTTTTGCGGCACTGATAACTGCAGGCGGCTGGATATCCATTCCGCTGTTTGCTGTTCCGTTCACTCTCCAGACTCTCTTTGTTTTTCTGGCGGCCGCGATTATGAAAGAGCGGGCGGTATTTCCTGCTCTCCTGTATGGAGCTGCCGGCCTGATTGGTCTGCCGGTTTTTCACAACGGAACCGCAGGACTTGCAGTCCTCCTTGGACCAACCGGAGGATTTATCCTCGGATTCATCCCCGCAGCATTTGCCGCAGGATTCTTTTTCCGGAAACAGAAGGACATCATCGCAGTGATATCCGCTTCAGTAATCTGTGCTGTCTGCGGAACGGTCTGGTTCATGATTACCGCAGGCGCATCCTTTCCTGCGGCAGTATTTGCCTGCGTTCTTCCATATATCCCGGGAGACATCCTGAAAGGAATTGCAGCCGTTTACGCTGCAAAACGCATACGGAGGATTCTGCATGATTGAAATTGAACAGCTTTGCATCCGCAGTCTCTGCATTGAGTCCCTTTCCATCCCGGAAGGGCTTACCTTCATCCGCGGGAAAAACGGATGCGGAAAAACCACCTTCCTCGAACTCGCCGCCGGACTTCGTCTGCCGGAATCAGGAAGTATCAGAATCGACGGAAAACTGCCGCGGGAAATTCATGCCGGATATGTCAGTGAATTTCCCTCCCGCAGTCTGCTATTCTCCCGGGTTTCAGATGAGATATCCTCCTCACTTCGCTTTGCCGGGCTGCCGGAAGAAGATATCCGGCGCAAAACGGCAAAGACGGCAGAGGTGTTCGGTATCACACATCTGCTCTCCCGCGACTGCCGGACACTTTCCGGAGGAGAGAAAGTTCTCACCGCTGTTGCCGCGGCGGCGGTTGGCTGTCCAAAACTGATTGTTCTCGATGAACCGGATTCCCACTTCGATACAGATACTGCAAAAGAGACAGCGGAGGCCCTTCTGGAATGCAAAATCCCGTACATCCTCTGGGCATCCCACAAAAATTTCTGCCGCGGATATGAGGTGAGACTGTGATAACACTGGACGGCATCACCTTTGAATGCGGAATTCACTGTATTCGCGGCCGTATCGGTTCGGGAAAAACCACGCTTGCCCGCCGCCTCAGACACGAAGCAGAGTTTTCCGGACAGAGAAGAGTTCTGCTGTTTCAGGAAATCGAGTGTCAGATAACCGAAGACACCATTGGAAAGGAGCTGACATCCTGGGGTGTTTCCGGTACGGAAGAAGCGTTTTCCCTGTTTGGAATGCCTGACAAAAACCGCGACCCGTACACACTTTCCCGCGGAGAGCTGAAACGCTTCCTTTTGTCCTGTATTCTGGAAACGAATGCAGACTGCCTGATTCTGGATGAACCGTATGCATCGCTTGATGCAGAGGGAAAAGAAATCCTGACCGGACATCTGCGGAAACGAACAGGGGTCACCATTCTTTTCAGCCATGAAGAACAGATTCCGGAAGCGGCTCTCTGGAATCTGCAGGAGGGGCGGCTTTGTCGGATGTAAGACTGCGCATCCTAACGCTTGTCATACTCTCTCTGGCAGTATATTTTCTCCCGGGGGCTGTACTTCCAGCTCTTCTCTGGTGGCTTCTGCTTTCCCGGCTGACTGGAAAACAGAGGGTAAAAGCAGCGGCGGCGGCAGGTCTTATCTCAGCGCTCCCGACAATTGTTCTCCTCTTCTCCTCCGGAAGTACAGCATTTTTCTACGGAGGGAAAACCTTCGCCCTCCTGCTTCTGGCATTCTGGTTCGGACAGAGCTGTGCCGCAGGAGAAATGCAGAGTTTCTGTGTCTGGCTGTTTGGAAATCATATCGGTTTTGATATCGGGATGGCATGCGAAATATTCCTCATGCAGACTGCAGAGATTCAGCAGGATGCAAAAACATACCTGCAGGCACTCTCAGAAAAACAGAAACGGTTCGGCATCAGAACCATTCTGCCGTTTACGCTGGGAATACTCATTCCTGCTCTGCGAAGAACGGAACGGTTCTCCAAACATCTCGCACGGCGCGGCTACAGCAGAGGAGGAACATACACTCCTCGCTTTACCGCTGAAAAAATAGATGGATTCCGCCTGGCTGCCGCTTTTCTGGTTATGCTTTCAGGCGTTCTTTTCTGAACGCTTCTTGCAGACGAAGGTACAAACCTCTTCCCCGCATCTTCCGTCACACGGGTCTAAGTGTTCGATAATGGTAATCCGGGAAACCTCGGATTCAATCTCTTCCCTGATGTGAGTTACCAGAGCATGCGCTTCCGTCAGCGACGTATTCCTCGGCATCATCAGATGGAACTCCGCAAACTTATCAGGGCCTGCTTTTCGCGTCTTTAATCCGTGATAGTTCGTGTACTCCGCTTCATGGCGGGCGATAATCTCCTCGATTTTGGCGACCTCTTCTTCTGAAAGACTTTCGTCCATCAAATCCGCACACGACCGGCGGATAAGCGAGTACGCCTCTTTCAGAATAAAGAGCGCCACAATTACGGCGATAATTGAATCAATCCAGAAGAGATTGGTAATCTGGATGATGAGAAGACCTGCAAAAACTCCTGCTGAGGTTAAGACATCGGTTCGCAGATGCCAGGCGTCGGATTCAAGGGCGATGGAGTCCGTCTTCTTTGCGACATGCATCAGATGCTGAGAGACAAAGAAGTTCATGAGAGCGGAAATTCCCATCACAATCATACCGATAAACAGCAGGTCAACTGAGACTGCGTCCCCTCCGTGAATCAGTTTGGAGATTGCCTCCCAGATGATAATGCCTGCCGCAAGAACAATTAAGAGCGCTTCAATAAGACCGGATGCGTCCTCATACTTTCCGTGCCCGAATGCATGGTCTGCATCCGGCGGGAGAGCCGACTTCTTCACCGAAAAATAGGCGATAAAGGATGCCAAAAGGTCCATTCCGGAGTGGATTCCTTCCGAGATGATACTGACAGAGCCGGTGAGTGCTCCGGTAACTATCTTGGAAACCGTCAGGAATGCGTTGGAACAGATGGAAAGCCGTGCGGCATTTTTCTTAATCTGTTCGTCCGTCATTGACCCTCTTTGAGTTTCTCCGTAAACTCGCGGAATGCCAGAGAGACCGGGATTACCTGCGGACACAGACGCTCGCACTTGCCGCAGGAGATGCAGGCAGAAGGCTTCTTGTCCTCCGGAACAGCAGAGATGCCGAGTTTTGCGATGATGCCGCCGTCGGTGAAGAGATACTCGTTGTAGAGATAGAGCAGATGCGGAATGTCCAGCCCCTTCGGGCACGCTGTTGTGCAGTAGCGGCAGGCAGTGCAGGGAACGCCTTTCTTGAGAGAGTCGGCAATTTTGTAGAGGACTTTCGTCTCCTCCTCAGTAACCGGCGCATCGGTCTCGAAGGTTTTGATGTTTTCTTCCAGCTGTGCCATGTTGGACATGCCGGAGAGAACCACAAACGCATCGGCAAAACTCTGCAGATAGCGGAATGACCAGGCAGGAATGGTCTCCTCCGGGCGAAGCGCTTTGAGTTCCTCTTCCGCATCTGCCGGAAGGGATGCGAGTTTTCCTCCGCGAAGCGGTTCCATGACGATAAAGGGAATGCCGTATTCACGAAGCAGCTCAACCTTTGCCTTTGCATCCTGGAACTCCCAGTCAAACCAGTTTAACTGAATCTGGCAGAACTCCATGTCCTCACTGAACGCTTCCAGGAAGCGCTTCATGGTCTCTAAAGTTCCATGCACGGAAAATCCGAGGTGACGGATTTTTCCTGCGGCCTTCTGTTCCCGCAGGAACTCCATGAGGTCAGGATTTAGGTAATACTCGATGTTTACCTCGCAGACATTGTGGACGAGGTAGAAGTCAAAGTAGTCGGTTTGGAGTTTTTCCCTCTGGCGGCAGAAAATCTCCTCCATGCGGTTGAGGTTCTCCGGATCATATCCCGGGAACTTGGTTGCAAGATAGAAACTCTCGCGAGGATATGCTTTAAGTATCCTGCCCATCACCGTCTCGGAGTTTTCGCTGTGGTATCCCCATGCGGTATCAAAGTAGTTGATACCGGACTTCATGGCGAAGTCCACCATCTCTGCAGCAGCCGCCTCGTCAATCCGGGATTCATCTCCGTCGATTACCGGAAGCCGCATCGCGCCGAATCCAAGGGCAGAGAGGCACAGGTCCTTGAACTCTTTATACTGCATTACTCCTCCGCTTCCAGTTCGTGCAGAGCCTCAAGGAGGCTCGGCAGGAAGATTCCCGCATCGCTTACCATTCCGATGGCCTGCGAGGTTCCTCTGTCCATGAGTTTGGTAACCGACGCCGGGTTGATGTCCACACAGATGGTCTTGACATGAGACGGCAGAAGGTTTCCGACCGCGATTGAGTGAAGAAGCGTTGCCACCATGAGCATCATGCCAAGGTCTGGGTCGACGATGTGTTTGCGCATGGCATCCTGTGCTTCGATAGTATTCTGGATTACATCCGGCAGCGGGCCGTCATCTCTGATTGAGCCGGCGAGAACAAACGGTGTATCGTTTTTGATACACTCATACATAATGCCCCCTGTGACAAGTCCGGATTCAACAGCCGCGTAGATAGAGCCTGCCTCCATGATTTTGTTGATGGTATAGAGGTGGTGACGGTGACCGCCGGTCATGAGCTCTCCGGTTTTGAGATTCATGCCGAGGGATGTTCCAAAGATGTTGTGCTCCAGGTCATGGACGGCAAGCGCATTTCCTGCAAAGAGCAGGTCGATGTAGCCCTCGCGAATCATAGCGGCAACGGCGTCCGATGCTCCGCTGTGGATAATTGCAGGCCCTCCGACCAAGGCGACTTTCTTGCCGTTCTTCTTCATCTGCAAAATCTCGGCAGCCACGCGGCGAATCAGCGTCAGGCTTGGACGCTCAGACGAGACGTCTCCTCCCATGAACTCGAAGACACCCATCTCACGCGGGCGTTCTGGGAAATCCACGCGGACTCCTTCCTCGCCGACGACAACCGTGTCTCCCGGAAGAAGCTTTCCCTGCACAAGACACTTTGCTGTCATGTCCTTTTTGTTGACGACGATTAAGGCATCCATCTTCATGTTTTCAACGGGAATCCAGGTATTGTTGAAGTGGATGTGGGTCGGGTGGTTGGTTGTGGAGTAGAATCCTTCCGGAGCAACTTTTGCTTTCTTGACTGTTGCAAGCGAGACCTCTTCTTCACCGATAACGAGGGCTCCGACACGGCGCAGCTCGCTGATGAGCTGATTTAACTGCTCTTCGGATGCAGCCCCGATTTTCATCTTTGCGTAACTCGGGTCGGTCTTTTGTCTGCCGAGACTGAACTCTTCAGTGTCGAAGTCGCCGTTGTATTCGACGACTAAGTCCATTACTTTGGCTAAGATTCCTGAGTCAACGATGTGACCGCGAAGTTCGATTTCCCGTGAAAACTTCATGAGTATATATTGGCAGGGAGGAGGGATAAACACAGTGATACCGGTGACGAAAAGAGCCAAAAGAATCTAATGCTCCAAACCCCCATATACTACACAATGACAACAGGCACATCAGATCTGGAAGAACTGCGAAACCGCCTGCTCGACCTGACTCTTCGAAATAATCTCCTAAACTACAAACCCTCTGCCGCGAGGTCAATAGAGATTGTCGAATCCCACTTAGCCGAGATATACCAATCCCTTGTCTTGGACGAGAAAGGCATGAAATTCCAGCCGGGAGAAAAGGATACCGAGTCTGCTCCCGAAGAAAAGAACATCTGGAAATACCCGATCTTCTCCAAAAGCGCAAAGCATACCGACCTTGTCTTAGATACTCCCTATACCGATATTGAGCTGAGAAAGAAACTCTACAGCCTCCAGAACAAGAGCCGGACTGTCTTTGAAGAGCAGGGATACCCAACGCTCTATCTTGCCGTCGGCTTTGTCCAGTGGACGGAAAACGAATCTGCCAAACCCTTAAAAGCTCCGCTTCTCTTACTGCCGGTCGATTTGGAACGGCAGAAAGTCAAAGAAAACTATACCCTGCGCTGGTCCGGCGAAGATCCTGTTGTCTCCTTATCGCTTTCCGCCAAGTTTGCCGAGCAGGGAATCGAACTGCCGGATTTAGGGCATCCGGAAAGTGCCGCCGATGTCAGCGCATTCTTTGAGTCTGTTGAGGAAATCATCAAAGAAAAGGGCTGGACGCTCTGCCCGGAGGTTGTGCTTGACCTCTTCAGCTTCAAGAAGTATGTGATGTTCAAGGACCTTGACCCGGCAAGCTGGGGAGAGGACTTTGCAATCGAAGACAATCCGTTAATTGACTCCATCTTCCACCCGACCGAAGCTCCGGCAGAAACAGAAGACCTGCCGGAAGCATCAGGCGACTGCTTCAACATCGTCGATGCAGACTCATCCCAGCTTGCGGTCATCCGCGAGGCAAAAGCCGGAAAGAACCTCGTAGTCGAAGGTCCTCCGGGAACCGGAAAGAGCCAGACGATTGCAAACATGATTGCTGAAATGCTGTCTGCCGGAAAGACGGTTCTGTTCGTCAGCGAAAAGATGGCGGCATTAGAGGTCGTCAAGCGAAGGCTTGACAGTGCAGGACTATCCCGCTTCTGCTTAGAGCTCCACAGCCAGACGGCAAAGAAGGTCGAGTTCATCAGAGAACTCGAACGCTGTATTCAGCATCCGTCATCCCCTGCCGCAGATTCCCGCGACAACACGCAGATGGAAGCGCTGAAGACAGAGCTTTCCGGCTACTGCAGTGAGCTGCGTGAGCCAATCGGCGCCTGCGGTTTTTCCCCGTATGACTTGTTCGGCATTCGCGAACAGTACCGCTACGAGTTCGAAAACAGCCCGGGCAGAAAGAACTTCCGCCTGCCGAAGGTAGCCGTTGAAAACGCATCGGCAATCACGCCGGAAGATTATCAGGCGGCAGTATCAGCCTTAGCGGATATCGAATCCTACATCCCGTCCATTCTTCGCGACGGAGAAAACCTCTCCACGCATCCGTGGGCAGAGACCAGACCAGGTATGATTCTTCCCGCAGACCGGGATGAAATCCATGATGCCGCCGTATCCTACCGCGACGGAATCGAGCGTCTGGTCTGTGCAATGCGTTCTGTATCCGAAGCGGCAGAGATTCCAATCCCAAGAAGCGAGACGGATGTTCCGCTGATGCTGGAAATCTGCCGCACACTCACCTCGGAGTTCACCGCATCCCCGGAGATTTTAGCCAACCGCTTATGGGACAACACCGAAGCGGTTGACCGCTTAATCTCCCGCATGAAGAAGCTCTCCGAGACACGCCAGAAGATTCTCGGCATCTTCACGCCGGAGATTTTCGACAGAAACCCTGCCCGCCTGTACGCCGAGTTCATGAAGTACTCGGAGAAGAATGTCATCAGCAAACTCTTCTCCGGAGACTTCAAGCGCCTCAAAGAGGAACTGCGCGGCTACTACGGCGGCTCTCTTCCAACCGACTCCGTGATTCTTTCCGATTTGAAGGAGGCAAGAAACTATCTGACGGACAGAGACGGCTGGCTTTCCGAGGAACGCAGTTACCGCTCGCTCTTTGAGCCGGTCTGGAACGGTGAGGAAACGGATGCCGCAGTGCTTCGTGCTTACCACCAGTGGATAACAGCGGTCCGCACGATGGTGTCCGAAGGACTCATCACGGAAAAGACCGTCTCGCGTATCGCCAAAGGCAGTCTGAACCCTGAGGTCATGGGCGAGCTTTTCACAGAACTCGAGGCCGCGGCAAAAGCCCACAGCGAACAGTCCGCGATGCTGTATGCACGGCTCGGCATTGATGAGATTTCCGATGAAGTCACCTTTGGCCAGATGCGCCGTCAGGCTGACATCTGGATTACGGACATTGACCGGATTGAGGAGTGGAGCAAGTTCCTTGCATACGTCGAAGTCTGCGCCGGAACTGCGGCAGCACCGGTTCTCCCGCTCATCATGACGGACAAGATTGACCATGATGCGCTGATTCCGGCATTCTTAACCGGCTATGCTGATGCACTCCTCAAAGAGGCATACCAGCAGCGCCCAATCCTTGCCCACTTCTCGCAGATGCCGCATGAGCAAAAGATTGCGGCGTTCAAAGAGTTCGACCGCCAGCAGGTCGCATCCAACGCAAAACGTCTCGTACAGATTCTGGACGGAAATATTCCGGAACTCTTCACCGGAGCATCCCGCGAGTCGGAGATGGGAGTCTTAACCGGCGAGTTCAACAGAAAACGCGGCCACATGTCGATTCGCTCTCTGATGACCAAGTCGGGTTCACTTATCCAGAAGATTAAGCCGTGCTTCATGATGAGTCCCTTGTCCGTTGCGCAGTACTTAGACCCGCGGTCAGTGATGTTTGATATCATCATCTTCGATGAGGCAAGTCAGGTCAAGCCGGAGGATGCCTTAGGAGCACTGATGCGCGGACGGCAGCTGGTTGTCATGGGAGATTCCCGTCAGCTTCCGCCGACCACGTTCTTCGACCAGATTGGCGGCGCAGAAGACGATGAGGAGGAGGAAAGTACCGCAGGCATCACCGATATGGAAAGCCTGCTGCATGTCTGCAAGCAGTCGTTTGTTACCAAACGGCTTCGCTGGCACTACCGCTCGCGGCATGAGTCTTTGATTGCCGTCTCCAACGCGGAGTTCTATGACGGAACGCTTCAGGTCTTCCCGTCTCCAATGCATGATACCGATGACTTGGGTCTCTCGCTTGTCCATCTCCCGGATACGGTCTATGAACGCGGAAAGGCAGGCGTCAACCGCGGTGAGGCAAAAGCGGTTGCCGCGGCAGTCCTTGACTACTACCGCAGATTCCCAAACAAGACGTTAGGCGTTGCCACCTTCTCCACCCGTCAGCAGGAGCTGATTCGCCGTGAGGTGGATATTCTCCTCCGTGACAATCCGGATGTGGAAGCAGCCATGCGTCCTGAAAACGGTGAGCACTTCTTCGTCAAGAATCTGGAAACCGTGCAGGGTGATGAGCGTGACACCATGCTTATCTCCATCGGCTACGGATTTGACGAAAACCATCGGCTTTCCAGAAACTTCGGTCCGCTCAACCAAACCGGCGGCGAGCGCCGCTTAAATGTCTTAATCACGCGTGCCCGCGAGCGCTGTGTGGTCTTTGCAAACTTCAGAGGCTACGACTTACCGGTCGAATCTGACACGCCGGACGGCGTTGCGGCTCTTTCCGCATTCCTGACCTATGCAGAGACCAGAAATGCGGCGCCGCTCGCCGCAGGCGAGGACATCAGTTCTGATGTTGCAGACCTCTTCCCGGAGACCGTTGCCCGCATGCTCGAGGACAAAGGCTATGCGGTTGCCAGAAATGTCGGCTGTGCAGGATTCAGAATCGACCTGGCAGTTCTCCATCCGGAAACGGAAGGCGTTTACATGGCAGGTATTCTCTGCGACGGACCGTTCTACTGGTCTGCCGCAGACGCACGCGACCGCGACCGTCTCCGCGGACAGGTTTTGGAAGGCCTCGGCTGGAATCTTATCCGTATCTGGTCTCCCGAATGGTTCCAGCATCCTGCATCCTGCACCAAAGTGCTCTTAGACTTCCTCGAAGAAGCCGCAAAGAAAGAGCCGCTGAAACTCTCCGTCGAACCGCTGCCGGAAATTATCCCTGAAACAGTCGAGGAAGAAGAACCGGCAGAAGAGCCGGCAGAAGAGGCAAAGTCCGCAGAGCAGACCACCTCATCCGGAGGTTTTGTGCCGTATGCCGTCTGTGACGCCTGTGTTCTCCAGAGCTACAACCAGTTTGCCTCCGTGCAGGATTCCATCCTCCAGACAGCTATTGTGGAAATTGTCCGGGCAGAAGGGCCAATCTCCGAAGCACAGCTGATTGCCCGCATCAAAGAGCTGGGACGTGTGCCCCGCATGACTGCCGGCATCAAAGAACGCATTGCAAACCTTGCGGATGCTTCCGTTACCGAAGGCACCCTCATCTGCGATGCAGAAAAGTTCTACGCAATCTCCGGCGGAGAGCTTACTGCCCGCATCCGCGAAGGCAAGTGGTCTGCTGCGGACGTCTCCTTAGGCGAGATTGCCCTTGCCGCAAAAATCATCCTCGAAAAACAGTTTGCAACACCCAAGGCTGACCTGGTAAAACAGACTGCCGCAAGCCTTGGATTCAAAGCAACCGCCGCAGTAAAACAGCGCGTTGAAGCAGGAATTGATACCGCATGCGCATCCGGCATGATTCTCGTGGAAAATGACGTCTGCAAAGCGGCATAACCCATACACTTTTTTGACCTATGACTGCCAATAATAATGGCAGAACAACAGGATTTTCTCATGGTTGATATTTCCGCACTGACAAACTCGGCAGGATATCTGCTCGAAGGTGTACTTGTAACCCTTCTTCTGGTAGCTCTGTCTCTCTTCATCGGCTTCGTCTGCGGAATAGTGCTGACCTTAGGGCAGGTGTACGGTCCGAAGGTTATCAAAAAACTTGTCGGGATTTACGTCTGGTTCTTCCGCGGCCTCCCGAACATCGTCTTACTCTTCCTGTTCTACTTTGCTTTGTTCCCCTTCATGGGGCTTGACCTTCCCGCATTCTTTGTCGCGGTAACCGTTCTTGGAATGCGAAGCGCTGCATATCAGTCGCAGATTTTCCGCGGAGCAATTGAATCGATTGCCTCGGGACAGATGCTTGCCGCCCGTTCTCTTGGCATGACCAAATGGCAGGCAATCCGTTCCATCATCCTTCCGCAGACCCTGCGTCTCTCGCTTCCTGGATGGTCAAATGAATATCCGGTTTTATTAACCGACTCCTCGGTGGCATATGTAATCGGTGTTGCCGAACTCTTAACCAGAACCGCACAGGTCATCTCCAGAACCGGAGAGCCGATGCTCCTCTATCTGTCCTGTGCACTGATGTTTATCCTGCTCAACTACGGTGGTATGATGCTTATCCAGTTTATTGAAAAGAAAACGCACATTCCGGGACTTGGACCGGAAGGAGGCGAGGCATGACCGAACCGATTCTCCGCGTGGAAAATCTGACCAAGACCTACGGTGACCTCGAGGTCTTAAAGGGTGTCTCCTTTGATGTCTATCCGGGAGAAAAGAAGGTCTTTATTGGACCTTCCGGTACCGGAAAGTCCACGCTTCTTCGCTGTATCAACCTCTTAACCGAGCCGGACGGCGGTTCCGTTTACTTAAACGGCGAAGAGGTCACGAACTCGGGAAGAAAAATCAACGACTACCGCCAGAAGATGGGAATGGTGTTCCAGAACTTCAACCTCTTCGACCACTTAACGGCAGTCCGCAATGTTGAGCTGGCACTTCTCAAAGTCAAGAAGATGGGAAAGAAGGAAGCCCGCGAGAAGGCACTCTTTGAACTTGAGCGTGTCGGCATGCTCGACTGGGCAGACCACTATCCGGCACAGCTTTCCGGCGGTCAGGCACAGCGTGTCTCTATTGCCCGGGCCTTAGCTATGGATCCTGAGGTCATGCTCTTTGATGAGCCGACCTCTGCTCTCGATCCGGAACTCAAGCGCGAAGTAATGGAAGTAATGCGAAAGCTTGCCGCACAGGGTATGACCTGTCTTGTGGTAACCCACGAGATGAAGTTTGCAACCTCCTTTGCCTCCGAGATTCTCTTAATGGAAAAGGGAGAAATCATCGAACGCGGAAAGCCGGAGGACATCCCGACCAGCCCGTCCTTTGAACGCATGAGAGCATTCATAGGTGCATATACCGAAGAGTAACATGGATATTGTACAGTATATCATCGACCAGATTCCCTTCTGGACTGACATTCTGCTTCCGGCGTTAGTTGACGGTCTGTGGGTAACCCTCCAGCTGGTGGCGCTGACTGCACCCTTTGGTTTCCTTCTGGGATTCCTGATTGCCGTCTGCCGTGTCTATGGTCCAAAGCCGGTGCAGGCATTAGCGAAGCTGTATGTCATCTTCTTTAGAGGATGTCCGCTTCTGGTGCTTCTGTTCCTGCTGTACTTTGGTCTGCCGTCAATTGGAATCGTGCTTGGTTCGTATCTTTCAGCGCTGTTCGGTTTCATTTTGTGTAACTCGGCATACAACTCCGAGTACTTACGCGGCGGTCTGCAGTCGATTAAGGGAGGACAGATGCTTGCCGCACGCTCGCTTGGTATGACCAAGATTCAGGCAATCATCCATGTGGTAATCCCGCAGGCATTCCGCCGTGCACTCCCGGGCGTCTCCAACGAGTTCATTTACCTCATCAAGTACTCGTCTCTTGCCTATGTGGTAACAGTTATAGAAATGACCGGAGCGGCAAAAATTATCGCGACAAAATACTTCGCCTACTTTGAGGCATTCGCGGCGGTTGGTATCTTCTATCTGATTCTGGTGTCCTTCGCAACCATTGCTCTGAACAAGCTTGAGAAGAAGCTTGCCATCCCCGGTGTTTCCGGTGCGAAGCAGGAATAACCTTCTCTTTTTTGGGCTTTTCTCCTAAATTGCATAAAACTCATTAAGCAATGCGACAGCATTGCGTAATCAGCGAAGGAGCGATTAGCGACGAAGCGACAGCGCTTCTCCAAAACATATTTTTTGTTATTCGTGTGAATTCGCGTTTTATGAACTTACACGCGAATCTACGCGAATTTACAAGATATATTTCCCTATGGTGATGTCGCTTCGTCGCTTATCGCTCCTCCACTGTTCACGCAACACTATCGTGTTGCTTTGGATGGTTGTTAGAAATCCACTAATAGTAACATAATTTAGGAGCAAAGCCCTTTTTTTGCATCCAGCCGTTTAGATTTAAATAGTTTCTTCGCCAATCTATCTGTATGGCACTTTCAGTAGATGTTATTGACAAGCTTGCAGCATTAATCACTGCAGCTTTCGGTCTTGTTGCCGCTCTTGCATGGAACGGTGCAATCCAGGCAATCTTTGCAGAAATCTTCGGTGAGCAGAGTACGATTCCGGCAATGCTCGGCTATGCAGTCTTTGTAACAGTTCTCGCAGTCCTTTTCACCGTCTGGATTGGTGCAGTCTCCAACAAGTCCAAAGTACTTGCAGAGAAGGCATCCTGTAAGGCTGCAGAAAAACTCCACAGCCACAAGAAGGAGTAAAAATCCTTTTTTTTCGGGCACTGCCCGGTTACTCAATCAGCATTTTACTCAGTGCAGGAAAAACGCATGCAGTAAGCTGTTGTGTAATAAATTCAGAAAAACAAGAGCCTCAGGTGGGATTTGAACCCACGACCTCGTCCTTACCAAGGACGCGCGATACCCCTATGCCACTGAGGCGAGTGTGCGATAACAATATAGGAGAGTATTTGACTTAAACCTTTCTAAACGAAAGCTGGATTTCTGCCCCTGTAACCCACCCGCAGATACAGGAAGAGGGAAAATACCCCTCACGCGCAGAGAGTCTTCATCCGCTGTGCGGCAAGATATGCAGTGGAGAATGCCGCCTGCAGGTTGTAGCCCCCTGTGTCTCCGTCGATATCTAAAACCTCGCCGGCGAAGAACAGCCCTGCGTGAATCTTTGACTCGCAGGTCTTCTTGTTCACCTCGGAAAGACTGACACCGCCAGCGGTGGCCATAGATATCGAGAAATCCCCAAGACGGGCGATTTTTACTTCATATGATGTGAGAAGACGCACCAGCGCCTTTCTGGAAGAGCCGGAAAGCTGAGAGCCTTTGGTATCCTCGGCAATTCCTGCGTCTGCAGTCAGAACCTTCACCAGACGATCCGGAACACCCAGACCATAGAGCAGGTTGGAAACAAGCCGGCCTCCCTCTGTTCTGCACCGCTCGACAAGAAGAGCATCCACTGCTTCTGCCGAGAGCTGAGTAAAGGAAATCTTTAGCACATCACCTGCCTGCATAGAGCGGCTTGCATCCAGAACACACGGGCCGGAGAAGCCGAAGCGGGTGATGAGTAAATCATTCGTGTTTGCCCCAATCTTTTTTCCGTCGCGCCAGATGGTAAGGGAGACATTCTCAAACGAGAGGCCGGAGAGGTCGGCAAGCCGGAAGTTTTCCGCATAGACCGGCGTTAATGCTTCCTTCGGCGGGACAACGGAATGTCCGAGCATCTCAGAAAGACGCACGCCGTCTCCGGATGAGCCGGTCTTCGGATACGAAGAACCACCCGCGGCAATCAGGAGACAGGGAGCAGAGTACTTGGCATATGCGGTCTGCACGAAGAATCTCCCGTCCACTGCGGAAACAGACTCTGCACGCTCTTCGTAAAAAATCTCCACCCCTGCCGCATCGCAGGCATCAAGAAGAGTATCCAAAACATCATCCGCTGACCGAGAGGTGGGAAAGACTTTTCCGGCATCGGTTGTCTCGAAGGTCATCCCGCGGGCTTCAAAAAATGCGAGAAGGTCAGTATTGGAAAGTGCCCGAAGCGCCGGCTTTAAGAAAGCGGCATGCGATGCCTCGCCGAAATGTGCCGCATAATCGCTCATGCTTCCGGCATGCGTGATATTGCACTGTCCCGAACCGGAAAGGAGCAGTTTTCTTCCGGGCAGATTCATCTTTTCTAAAATGCAGACGCGAAGCCCTGCAAGATTTGCCGCACAAAAGAGTCCGGCGGGACCGGCTCCAATAATTATTACGTCGAACTCTTCTGTCATGTGTGTTATTATTCGCGGGTTGAGAGGTTAGAAGTTTGCTTTCCTCTGTTCAAACGCGTACGCCCCTGCACCAAGCAGAGGGGCGTTTCCGTCAAGCTCTGTTACACACACCTCAGGCATTCGCAGATATCCTCCAAAGTCCCCAATCAGCAGATCCGCATACTCACGGGCAAGCGGACCGTCTAACACAATACAGTCCGGATTGTACGCACAAACAAGAGAGTGCATCCCGCGGGCATTGATTTCTGCAACCTCGGAGATAAACTTAGAGCACAGCGTCTCCCCCTGCCGTGCCGCAAACAAAATCTGCCCGGACGTCAGCAGAGGCTTTTCAAACTCCGCTCCCTGCTGTCTCAGCCACTCGGCAAAAAACCGCGGCATGCCGCTGCCGCTTGCATATGCTTCCCAATGCCCGAAACCCCCGCAGCCGCAGGGCATGTTGTACTTTGTATCCACCACGAAATGTCCGACCTCTCCCGCATTTCCATCAGCCCCCTGCAGAATTTCCCCCTTCGAAATCACGCCGGAACCAATTCCGGTGGACATCGTCAGATACACCAGCGTCGAAGCATCGCCATGCCCGCCGAAAACGTACTCGCCGTATGCTCCTGCCTTGCAGTCCGTCAGCATACAGACCGGAACACCAAACGCCTCAGCGATAGGCTCTCGAAGAAAAATCTCTCCGGCCTGCATATTTGGCGAGTTCACTACCGAACCGTGCGCCAAATCAACCGGACCTGCGGTTGAAATTCCAACCGCTCCAATATCCGCCCCGGTTTCCTCAACTGCGCTTTCTATCATATCCACGATTTTTGCGGTGATACAGGAAGCATTCTCTATCCCGGAAACCTCCGAGCGCTGAAAGCCGGAAATCTCCCCATTCCTGCCCAGAACAGCACACCGAACATTTGTTGCCCCCAAATCTACCGCACAGCAGAACTCCGTTGAAGCCATTGCATAGAAATACTCCCTTCTTCTACTTCAAATCTCCCATCAGCCTGAGAGCAATCCTTAATACCTTCCATTAGTAAACTGAATAGTATGATTCATGTCGGGCTTCTTGGATGCGGTAATATAGGCCGGATTATCGCAAAAGGGCAGGACAATTTCAAAATTACGGCTGTATATGATACTGCACAGGAGAAAGCGGATGCCTTCGGAAAAGAGTTTTCCGCAGCTGCCCACACAGACTTCTCCGCATTTCTCAGCGAACCCTGTGATGTGATTGTGGAAGCGGCATCCGTTGCCGCCGCCCGCTCCCATGCAAAAGCAGTGCTTGAGGCAGGAAAGGATATCATCATCATGAGCGTCGGCGCTCTTGCGGATGAAGAGTTCAGAGCAGATTTAATAGAGACCGCCCGCAAAAACTCCGTAAAAATACACATCCCCTCCGGCGCCGTACTCGGCCTTGACAATATCAAAGTGGGACAGATTGCCCGCGTGGACAAAATTCTCCTCAAAACAACCAAAAGCCCGGCATCCTTAAACCGTCCGATTACAGAAAAGACCCAGCTGTTCGGCGGAAAAGCTCATGACTGTGTCCGCGAGTTCCCGAAAAACACCAATGTCGCACAGTCTCTTTCCCTTGCTGCCGGAAGAAGTATTGATGTGGAACTCTGGGCAGACCCGGCAGAGGACAGGAACATGCATGAAATCTTCTTCGAAGGAGAGTTCGGCGAGATTTACGCACGCATCAGAAATGTGCCGTCTCCGGACAATCCGGCAACGAGCTACCTTGCCGCCCTTTCCATCCTCTCGCTTCTGCGAAACCTTGACAGCCCGCTGGTGATAGGAGCATGAACTACGCAGAAGAAATCAGAAAGCTTGCCGCAGAGAAGGACGCACTGATTTTAGTGCACAACTACGAGCCGGCAGAGATTCAGGACGTTGCAGACATCTGCGGCGACTCTCTCGAACTTGCCCGCAAGGCAAAGGAAGCGTCAGCCTCGACGCTTGTTATCTGCGGCGTCTATTTCATGGCGGAGACTGCAAAGATTCTCTCGCCGGAAAAGACCGTCTTAATCCCGAGACCGGATGCAGGCTGCCCGCTTGCCGACCAGTTAACCCCGGAGATGGTCCGTGCGGCAAAATCCGCACATCCAGGCGCTCCGTTTGTAGTATACGTCAACTCCTCTGCCGCAACGAAGGCAGAGTGCGACATCACCTGTACGTCTGCAAATGCGGCAGATGTGGTCCGCTCGCTTGAAAGCGACACCGTGCTCTTCGGTCCGGATGCAAACCTTGCCTCCTGGGTTCGCGAACAGGTGCCGGAAAAAACTGTTATCACCGTTCCGGAAAACGGTGGCTGTCCGATTCACCACAAGGTAACGGTCGATGAGATTGAGCGGCTTCGCCGTGAGTTCCCGAACGCAACGGTAATCTGCCATCCGGAGTGTGCTCCGGAGGTGCAGAAGGCATCTGATATGATTGGTTCTACCGGATACATGATTCGAAACTGCGGAGAGAAGCAGGAGTGGATTATCGTTACCGAATCCGGTATCCTCCATCCGCTGAAAAAGCGCTATCCGGAAACTGCGTTCCATGGAATAGAAGCAGTCTGCGACAATATGAAGCTCATCACCTTAAAGGACCTCTACGAGACCTTAGCAGAAGGAAAGAATGAGGTTGTTGTGGAGAAGGAGACTGCAGACCGCGCCAGAAAAGCCATTGAGCGGATGATTGAGGCGTCAGCCTGATGGACAAAAAGGCGCTCCTTCGCTCATTCCTTGCAGAAGACGCGGCAGAGAATGATATCACCTCCCGGACGCTTCTGGAAAATACGTATGTGACCGCCAGAATCGAGGCCCGCGAAGAGATGATTCTCTCCGGAATCGAAGAGTGCGTGGAGCTGTTCGGGCTTGCCGGCGTTGCAGCACTGCCGAAGAAAAAGGACGGCGAGAAGGCAGAAGCCTATGAGGTTCTCCTCACCCTGCATGGACGGGTGCATTCGATTCTCGCCGTTGAGCGGTCAGCCTTAAACCTGCTCGGTAGAATGAGCGGAATTGCCTCTGCCGCCTATGCGGCAGGAAATCTCGCCCGCGGGATTAATGACCATGTGCGGGTTGCGGGAACGAGAAAGACTGCGCCTGGTCTTCGGTACTTTGACAAGAAGGCAATATCTGCCGGCGGAGGACTGCCGCACCGCTACGATTTGGCAGAGGCATTCCTGATTAAGGACACACACCGAAGCTTCCTTGATGTGGGAGAAGCGGTCAGACGCTGCCGTGCGGCATTCCCGAAGAAGGTTATCGACTGCGAAGTCGAGTCGGTCGAGGATGCCCTCCGTGCGGCAGAAGCCGGAGCAGACACCATCATGTTCGACAACATGACGCCGGAAAAAATCGCCGAGGCGATTTCCGCACTGAAAGCGGCAGGTCTTCGCGAGAAGGTCATGCTCGAAATCTCCGGCGGTATCCGTGCAGAGACGATTTCCGCATTCAAAGGGCTTGACATCGACATCATCAGCATGGGTTCTTTAACGCACTCGGTTGCCTGTGCGGATGTGAGTCTGGAAATCGAGTGATGGAAAAAAGAACTGCAGTATCTCTTGCCCTCTTTGCAGGGTCTCTTGCGGTAACTGCCGTATGCTTCGCCTTCGGGCTTCCCTTTTTCTTTTTGTTTTTGTTCCTGCCGCTCTTTTTCCTGCCGAAGCGGGAAATCAGGAGATGCCCTGTTTGCGGATGCCGGGTTGAAGGCGGAGATAATTACTGTTCGGTCTGCGGGGCGAAGCTGGAAGAGTAATCCTCTTCTTCTTCATCCACTCCCTGCAGATAGTACCACATATCATACGTCTCAAAGAGACCTGTTGCCTCGGCAATTTTGACTGCCAGCGTGTGCCAGCAGTCAACCCCATAGCGGGATGCCGCACAACTGCAGAAGTCTCCTTCGATGAAGTACTCATCCGTGTTTCCGACAACTACGAAGTAGTCGCGGTATTTTTTCACCCGTCCTTCAAGGACTGCATCAACAGCCTCCGCTCCGCGTTTTCCGTAGGCACCGATAAATGCCTCCCGGACAGCATCGTTGAGTTCGCCTTCGCGTTTGAGGACGGTGAACGGATGAATCATTCAATAACTTTGGTAAGCGGTGTACCGTCAATAAAGGTCCAGCCTTCCCGCTTGGAAAGCGCCCGCATTCCCGGAGCTTCCAGGGCATAGTGGGTTGCCTCAATGCAGGGAATTGGAGATTCGAGGGCAATATTGTATTTGAGTTCAGACGCAAGGTATGCCTCTGCGCCAAGGGATGCCGCCTCTTCGATTAACTCCCAGTCAAAAGCAGAGCCGCCGACAACAGCGATGCGGGAGATTCCATCCACATCTCCCCATACCCGAAGACCGCAGCCGAGAATCTCTGCAACTTCTGAAAGCGGGGCGGTCAGCGTTCCGACAACTCCTAAAGACATGCGAATGCGGTCTTTTAAGCGAAGCTCTTCTGCCAGGGCATCGTTGATGCCGCCTTCTGCGTGGTCAAAGTTGGTGTGCATGGCGTAGAGATTCACATCAGCTTTGATGAGCGGACGGGCAATTTCAGCATTTCTGCCGACAATGCTGTGCATGGGTGCCCAGAATGCCGGATGGTGAACCACCAAAGCATCGAATCCGCCGTCTGCCGCGGCTTTGGCTACTGCCGGCGTTGCATCAAGAGCACAGGCGATTTTTTCAATCTCGTCTGTTCCCTCAAGCAGGAGACCGATTCTGCCGATGTCAAACTCCTCTGCAAGCTCCGGAGGTGCGATACGCTCCATATGGGCAATAAATTCGGTTCGGTTCATGTCAGTTGTATTTCTTGATATGGATTTTTTCTTCCGCAACCTCAGCCTGAGCGGCAGCGATCGGGGTGATAGTTAATGCGTTGATGAAGACGGAACGCTCGTTTCCGACTTTGCCATAGACCGTTCCAAGAACCTCGACATGAGCGCCGACGCCGAAGAGACGTTCCGGAAGAGCGAATCTGCGGACGGCAACCTGACCGGAACCGTCTTTGATGATGTAGGTCGGTTTGTTCATCTGCAGACCGGAGATTTTGACAACCTCGCCTTCGAAGATGACCGGAACGCCACGCATGGAGGAGGAAATCTGGTGTGCTTTTACCCGGTGCGCTGCAGCACGCACTGCATCTTTGTTCTTTAAGACCTGCTTCTCATTCGAGTACATCAGAAGAAGCGGGAAGGCAAGCAGGACGATACATAAGGGAACACCCATCCAGACATAAATCCATTCTCCGGATTCGGCGAATGACATCGCACAGACGATGGCAAAAAGAACGGTGAGACCCAGCAGAAGCGGAGGGATACGCACAGTGATGCCTTTTATAATCATTGATTATGAGTGGGTTTTCCAAGGGGATAATCTTGTTTGTATCTGGGGGGTTGAGATACACACATCCTTATCCCCTTGGAAAACCCACTCTTATACACCAATGGCACACCGTCTGATTAAAATTCCTCCGATGCTTTCTGCAACCATCAGTATGGGCATCGCCTCGCTGGACGGCGCTCTGTTTAAGGAGATTGGAAACTGCCCGCACTGCGGAGGACGTCCGATGCCGTATGATACAAAAACAAAGAACTACGCAACGCTTCTTCTGCCCGGCGGAAGCCGCACAGTGACCGTGAAGGTCCGGCGGTTTCTCTGCAAAGAGTGCGGAAGGCTCCTCTATGCAGAAGAGCCGTTCTATCCGGACACCCGCGTCGGTTCGGCGATTGTGGATTTGGCACTGAATTTATCCCGGACAAACAGTTATTCCCATGCGGCGGCCATTATGGAAGCGCTTGGTATCCAGATGAACAGGAGTTCAGTTAGGAATTATGCCAAGTCAAATCTTCCCATGACCGGATTCAGCAGTCTGTACGGTCTGCCGCTGCCAAACTCGCTGATTTCCCTGATGGGAAAGAGTTTTTCGGGAACGGATGACGAGACGGCAGGAGTTCTTCGGGCAAGCGGATATCCGTCCCGCTATATGCCGCCGGCAGATAAAGCAGGTACAGCAGAGGAGTTTTTCAGACGGAAAATGGAGAGGAAAGTGTGATGAAGCCGGAGTTTCGTTTTGCGGAAAGAAAGGACTGTGCGCTGATTCTGCAGTTTATTGCAGACTTGGCCGAGTATGAGAAGATGGCAGACCAGGTTGTGGCAACGCCTGCAATGCTGGAGGAGGAGATTTTCGAGAGAAAGAAAGCCGAGGTGCTTTTTGTTCTGGAAGACGGAAAGGAGGTCGGCTTTGCCCTCTTCTTCCACAACTTCTCGACCTTCCTCGGGCGTTCCGGACTGTATCTGGAGGATTTGTTTGTGAAGCCGGAATTCCGCGGAAAAGGATACGGCAAGGCAACGCTGAAGAAGCTTGCACAAATCGCGGTTGAGAGAAACTGCGGCAGGTTTGAGTGGTGGTGTCTGGACTGGAACCGTCCAAGCATTGACTTCTATCTCTCGCTTGGCGCGGAACCAATGAGTGAGTGGACCACCTACCGCGTGACCGGAGACGCGCTGCGGAAGCTGGCTGAGGAGTAATTACTCCTGCAGTTCTGCAATCAGCGCAAACAAAAACCGCTCGGTCTCTTCCAGAGACTGAACCGACATCCGCTCCTGTACGGTATGGCACGCCTCAATCGTAGGGCCGAGGGATATTATCTGCATCTCCGGATACTTTTCCTGAATCATGCCGCACTCAACGCCGCCGTGTGTGGTCTCAATCTCCGGTTTTCTGCCAAACAGCCGTTCATAGAGTTCTGCCGCCCGCAGAACAAGCGGAGAGTCTTTGGCAAGAAGCCATCCGGAAAAACTGCTGTGGGAAAAGACCTCTGCTCCTGCTTCGCGGAAGACAAAGGCAATCTCTGCAGAAAGTGCATCGCGGGATACATTTTTGGCACTGCGCTGAAGGGTGATAATCCGGAAACCCTCCGGCTCGTCAACCACAGCCGCAAGATTGGAGGAAGTGATAACTCCGCGGGAATCTTCTTCCACCACGCCGTTTCTGCATTCAGATAGAGCCTGAACAAAGTCTGCGGTGTAGGCAACTGCAGGAATTTCTGCCGCTCTCAAGGTCATGCAGATTTCCGGATCGGTTTTCGCATAGAGGGATTTTACCTCTGCATAATACTCCGCAAAGCAGGATGCAGCATCCCCTTCGGCTGAGAAGGTAACCGCGGCCTCTTTCGGGATTACATTGCATTTCGTTCCGGCAGAGAATGCAGAGATCTGCTCTGCTTTGATGCGGGTAAGAAACTCTGCCGCAAGCTTTACCGCGTTTGCCCTGCCGCATCCAATCTCGATTCCGGAATGTCCGCTTGCAAGACCGCTGATGTGCAGAGTGTACCACTGTTCGTTTGGAACAGTGCGGATTTTCGGGAAGACCGCTTCGGTATTTACGCCGCCGGCACAGCCGATAAGAAGCGAGTTCCCGTTTTCATGGTCAAGATTGATGAGCGTTTTTCCTTTCAGAACAGTGGGGGAAAGTGCTTCAACTCCAGTCATGCCTGCTTCTTCATCCACCGTGAAGAGGCATTCGAGCGGAGTATCCGGGAGATTGGTGAGAGCCGAAAGCATCAGAGCAACGCCTGCTCCGTTGTCTGCTCCAAGAGTTGTGCCGTCTGCACAAACCCAGCCGTCTTTGATGCAGGTCGAAATCCCGCAGGAAAGAAAATCAAACGGCGCAACCGATTCCGGAACCATATCCATGTGCCCCTGCAAAGTGATGGAGGGAGAGCCGCGGCGGATGATGATATTTCCTGCGGCATCCTCGATGCATTCGAGTGAATGCTTTGCGGCAAACAACTTCAGATATTCGCGGATTTTCTCTTCATGTCCCGACGGACGCGGGATTTTTGCAATCTCTTCAAAGTATTCCAGTGCAGACGGCATGCAGTTGTTATGTTTTGAGGAACTTGTTTATTAAGAATGCTGTACAATAAAGATGTATGAAAGTATTAGGTCTTGTTTCATCTCCAAGAAAAGGCGGAAACGGTCACACCTTAGTCGAGAATATTTTAGCAGGCGCTGCAGAGAACGGTGCAGAAACTGAACTCATCCGCTTAACTGATGTGGAAATCAAGCCGTGCCTTGACTGCGGATTCTGCAAGAAGGAGGGAAACACCACCTGTATGCAGAAGGATGCCATGGCAGACATCTACGCAAAACTCGAGGCGGCAGATGCTGTTATTTTCGGCATGCCGATTTACTTCGGGCGCCCGAACGCACCATTCCTTGGATTCATTGACCGTATGTACGCAATGGCAAACCCGGACTTCTCCCCGCGTCTTCCAAAGGACAAGAAGTTTGCAACCGTTATCACGCTTGGCGGCGGCGGCCTTGATGTTGTCGAGGCAAACCATGCAACCCTCGCTGGAATCTTCGGCGGCATGTTCGGCTGGACTGACTGCGGCTTCCTCTGGAAGAACATGATGCACGACAGAAAGGCAGTTGCCGGAAACCCGGAGGCAATTGCTGAGGCAAAGGCATTCGGTAAAAAATTAACCGAATAAATTTCTGAGATTTCTATCTCAGAGAATATTTTTTGGACGGATTATCATGGCTTTAGGCATAATTGATAATTACCGCAGATAACACAGATGCAGGCTACGCCTGCGCAACGCGTCGCTGTTTTGCCTACGGCAAAACCTGCTTCGCAGCCGCTTTGGCGTTGCTAAAAAGGACAGCACAACAAGACAAAAGAATTTTTGAAACTATTTCTTTGCCATTGTCTCAATAATTCTCAGAAGGATAGTATTATTCTCTTCAATCTGACGAACAGCAGATTCTATCTTCCGAATGCTTTCTTCGAGAGATGCGATATGTTCCTGAATTTCTGAAATACGTTCCTTTGTAGAAACATCAACACCAACTGCACCATCAATCTCAACCCAGTGCTTACATGCCCCGATTATTTCAGAAGTTCTGTCATGCGAATTTTTCGCGGCAAGCTCATCAATACTTTGCAGACACTCATCTGGCATTCTGAATGTCACTGATGTTGATGGGTTTCTTTTTGACCTTGCCATTTCTTGTAATACATTTTTTCAATACATATGTATTACCTTAAGTAAGCCCACGAAAGATTAATTGTAAGACAATGTCTTATATTATTGCATGAAAGAACAGCAAAAACATGTCCCAGAGATGGATGTTCTCCGGGCATTTGCGATTCTGGCAGTACTCGCGATTCATGTATCTGCCGGATTTACATCAATTCCCCAGATTAATGCACTCATGGTCATCAATGTTGGAATTGATATCTTCACACACTTCGCCGTACCTTTGTTCATTTTCATATCAGGATTCCTGCTTTATCTAAAATATAACAAAAATTACTCTCTCAAAGAATTTTACCAGAAACGTTTCTGGAGAATTATTCCGCCGTATCTTGTATTCACCACATTTTATCTGGCATTCAATGCAGGAATTGCAACGATTAAGTCAGGTGTGATTACCTTCCCATCAATCTTACAAATTCTCTATGCCTACTTTGCGGCAGGAGGATATTACCACCTCTGGTTCTTCCTGATAATCATAGAACTCTACCTGCTCTACCCTCTTATCGTAAAGATATACAATTTCTTTGCAGACAGGAAGTTAGGATTTTTATTCCTGATTATTTCCTTAATCCTTCAGCTTGGTTGGCAGGTTTTTGGAGCAAACTTCCAGCTTCATCTTCTTGGATATGACTTGTCAATAACTAACAAAATTTTCCTGTGCAGATTCTTCTACTTCGCACTTGGAATCTACATTTGCAGTCACTATCCAGTAATCAAAGAATGGATTCTGAAAAAATCAATCTGGGTATTTGCAATTCCAACACTTATCTGTACAATAATTGGAAGCTCTCTCTGGTTAACAGGAATTTCCATCTATGGTTCATACAATGCAATCCCAGGAGGTTCATTTGTATTCTATGAATCTCTGCTTCAACCATTCTTTTATCTGTTCACTTTCGCGTTCTTATTCTACCTGAGTAATAAGATGGTGAATGCAAAACACAACTTCAAATGGTTGTCGATAATCAGTCTCTATTCATTTGGAATCTATCTGATTCACCCATTCTTCCAGACAGGATTCACTTATGTTATCAAAATATTTGGAATCACCACTGAAACGGTGATTTATTATCCACTTGTATTTGCAGTGGTTCTGGTACTTAGTATGGTGTTTGTATATATTGTCCGCAAATTCCCCCTCTACAAATATATCATTGGGTAAATCACCACCACTCATTTTTAGGTCTCAACACCAAACGTGAGACATATATACCTCTGCAGACTACTATCATAGTATGAGTGAACTGCGTTTATCGCCGCGGCAGTATATTATTGCAATCACCGTGGCTATCGCCTGTTTCCTTCCGCCGTTTATCGGTGAGGCGACAAACATCGCCCTTCCAAACATGCTCAGCGGTCTGGGGTTATCACTTGGTCCTGACTACTGGTCGCTCTACGGATGGGTGCTTACCGTCTATCTTCTGACCTCAACAATTTTCCTGATTCCGGCAGCACGCTTAGCGGATAAGTTCAGTAAGAGGCTGTTCTTCTGTATCGGTGTTCTTCTGCTTGGATTCGGTTCTCTTGGTATCGGTTTTTCAACGACAGGTGAGATGGTCTTAATTATGCGGGCCATTGAGGGAATCGGAAATGCGCTGATGTTTGGAACAGCCGTTGCGTTAGTTGCATCGGCGGTAAAAGTCGAGCTTCGCGGCACAGCTATCGGTGTGGCCATGACCGGCGTTTTCATGGGACAGCTTGCAGGTCCGCTGCTTGCAGGAGCGCTCACTGATGTTGTCGGATGGCAGGCAGTGTATATTATTCTCTGCCCGATTGCCCTTGTTTCGTTTATCTTAGCCCTTCCATTCATCCCGAAGGATGAGCCAACCGACAAAGGAAAGTATGACTGGATTGGTGCACTGCTTTTCATCGTCGGAATGGCGCTTGCCCTCTACGGATTCTCCAAGCAGCCGAACACCGACGCGCTGTTCATTCTGATTGCAGGAATTGTCCTTCTCGGCGTTTTCCTCTTCTACGAGACGAAGAACAAGAATCCGTTAATTCCGGTCCACTTAATTCTGCACAACCGGGCATTTACCTTCAACAACGGGGCAAACCTGCTCTACTATGTAGCAATTTATTCGATGGGCTCTCTGGTCTCCCTCTACATGACCAACGTCTGGGGAATCACCGACGCTCTGCCAAGAGCAATTATTGTAACGACGCAGGGTCTGATTCTGGTTCTGTTTACGATTGTTGCCGGAAAGTTCTATGACCACCTTCTGCCAAAACCGCTGATGGCAGTGGGAGCAGTGCTGACAGTTGTCGGAGCGGCAGGATGCTTCATCGTTGGTTCTGCATCCACTGACCCGCTGTGGCTTGCCGCGGCAGTAATCTTTGCAAGTATTGCGGCATTCGGTGTCGGTTCACTGATTCTGACAATCGTTGACCGCGTGATGAAGAATGCTCCGCCGAAGATTGCAACGACTACCGGTCTGGTGATTATCACGCTCGGTATGATTGTGCTTCTGACCTGCGGAGAAAATGTGGCTGTCTGGAGTATGATTGCGGTTCAGGCACTGTTTGGTCTGGGAATCGCCATTTTTGTCACCCCGAACAGCACGGCAATTATGAACTCGGTAACTGCCGCTGAGTATGGTATGGCATCAGGTACGCTTTCCACAACCCGTATGCTTGGAATGGCTATCTCAATTGGAATCGTGAATATCTTAAAGAATGTCTTCCTCTCCGGAGACGCCGCAGGATACTCATCTGCGTTCCTGCAGATGTTAGACGGCGTTGTAATTGCCTCGATTATTGTGCTGGTTGTGGCGATTATTCTCTCATGGACTGCCGGAAACGGCAAGTCCGCATAATTTTTTGAAGGTGACTATCATCTAGTAAAAGAAACGCGATAGTGTTGCGTATCAAGCGAAGGTGCGATGAGCACCGGAACGACCAAACATTTATCCAAGTTTTTGACATTTATTCGCGTTGATTCGCGTGTTTGTATTGTTCAAATCAAACTGCCAAAAAAGAACACGCGAATCAACGCAAATCAGGAGTTTACAACAAAAAAGGTGTAGTCACTTCGGTGCTCATCGCACCATCGCTTGTTAAGCAATGCTATCGCATTGCTTCATGAATTGTTTACGAGATAAAAGATGTGGGAGAGAGCCTTAGTGCTCTTCTCTGACCATCTCGATACACTTTTTCGGACACTCGTTGGAGCAGATACCGCATCCCTTGCAGTACACTAAATCAATCTCCATAGTATCCTGGTCAATGACTGCATCCGGGCAGTACATTGCACAGATTCCGCAGCGGTTGCATGCCTCGCGGTTTACAACCGGGCGGAAGGTTCTCCATGAACCGGTTAAGCCCATGGCTGCCTCTTTGGGCGTGCTGATAGTAATCTTCGGCATCATGCGGTGACCTCCTCGAATGCTTTCTCTGCAACCTCAATGTTTCTGACATCGGCAAAGGTTTCTTCGATTGCCTTCTTTCCGGACTCGTGAGTGAAGAGACCAAGCTTTGCAAGTGCGCCGATAACCGGGGTGTTTAAGATTGGGCTTCCTGCGACAACAAGGTTCTTGGAAAGAGCGATTCCGGTTAAGTCTGCCTTGTACACTTTGTACTGCGGCGGGAACTCGATGTCTTCGTGAGTGTTGATGAAGATAGAACCTCCTTCCTTTAAGCCATGCAGCACATCAACCGTCTCCATGACTGTCGGGTCGAGGACAATAATCATATCCGGCTTCTGAATCTGAGAGTAGATTCTGACCGGTGCATCATCGATTCTGACAAAGGAAACGATTGGTGCTCCACGTCTCTCTGCTCCGTAGAACGGGCAGGCGGTTGCGAACTTTCCGTCCTTGACAGCAGCGGATGCCATCATGCGGGCAGCAGTAACTCCTCCCTGACCGCCTCTTGAGTGAATGCGAATCTCGTACATTACTGCTCCTCCTCCGGAATACCGAACCAGAACTCGGTTCCAATCTTTCTCGAGCGGACAAACTCAGCCATATCCTCGAAGGTGACTTCCTGACCGCCGAGACCTGCAATTACGCGGGCAATCTTTGCTTCCGGATAGCGTGCCTGGATTTCACCGGCGATAACGCCGCCGAATCCAAAGGAGTAGTCGCGGTCAATGACGACCAGCTCTTTTCCGGCGATGTTTAACTCCGGGAACGGTCTAAGCCAGCGGATGCGCATAACGCCTGCCTTAACTCCCTCTTCGCGTAAGAGGTCGGCTGCGACTTCTGCTTCCTTACCCATGGTTCCCATCGCGACGATGACAACATCTGCATCCTCACAGCGGTACTCCTCAACTGGTGCATAGCTTCTGCCGAAACGCTTTGCAAACTCTGCTTCAGTTTCTGCGATGACTTCGCGTGCGGCACGCATGGACTTTTCCATATCAAATCTGAACTGATAGTGGACGTTTGCCGGACTCATAGCTCCGTATCCGTGCGGGTCGTTGACATCAATTGCATGCGGCAGGTGGATTGGCGGGATGAAATCTCCCGGTTCGGTCATCTCGAACGGCTGCATGATGTGGGACAGTAAGAATCCATCCATATTGATCATGACGGGTAGAAGGACTCTGTTGTCTTCTGCGATGCGGAATGCCATTAAGGTTGCATCGTATGCTTCCTGAACAGTCGAGACGTAAATCTGCAGCCATCCGGTATCTCTCTGGGAAAGGGAGTCTGAGTGTTCTGCCCAGATGTTCCATCCCGGAGCGATGGTTCTGTTAACCTGGCCCATAACGATTGGAAGTCTTGCACCTGCTGCCCAGTGGAGCATCTCGTGCATGTATAACAGACCATGGGAACTGGTTGCGGTAAAGACGCGGACACCAGTGATTGCAGCACCGATACAGGCAGTCATTGCGGAGTGCTCGGACTCAACCGGAATGTAGCGGGCAGTCATCTCGCCGCTTTCGACGTAGTCTGCGATTGCTTCGATAACTTCCGTCTGCGGGGTAATCGGGTATGCGGCAACAACGGTCGGTTGAGCCATCTTGACTGCGGCTGCGACTGCTTTGTTTCCGGTGGACATTACAAGTTTATCACTCATGCGGTTTCCTCCTGAATTCTGACTTCAGCGGCAATCTTTTTGAGGTTCTTGTCAACGTTTGCCTGAATCTGGGCTGCGGTCTCTTCGTCAACCTTCTTGAATCTTCCCTGAGCTTTCAGGTAGTCGATTACCGGCATCGGCTTCTTCATAGCAGCTCTGGATGGTGCGCTGATGGTGAGTTTATCGTATTCCTTCTCCCAGAGCACCCAGATTCCGCTCTTGACAGCCATCTTTCCAATCTCGACGGTCTTCTCAGACGGAGTTCTCCATCCCGGCGGGCATGGTGCTAAGATGTGGATGAACTTCGGTCCCGGAATAGATAATGCCTTCTTAACCTTGTTGTAGATGTCTGCCGGGTAGGATGCGCAGGCAGTTGCCTGATACGGCAGGTTGTGTGCCTCGATAATTCTGTCGAGATCCTTCTTGACAACACGCTTTCCATTTGGAGTGGTGGTGGTGATTGCACCAAGCGGGGTTGCTCCCGAGCGCTGCATTCCGGTGTTTCCGTATGCTTCGTTGTCGTAGCAGATGTAGAGGAAGTCTTCTCCACGCTCAAGCGCTCCGGAGAGGGCCTGAATTCCGATATCTGCAGTTCCTCCGTCTCCGGCGTAGACGATAACGTTGGTCTTCTGTCCTTTCGCACGAAGTGCTTCGCTCATACCGGATGCACAGGCGGCAGCTGCAGCAAAGGCGATGTTATATACAGGCACAGTGTGGAGCATGTATGGGTACACACCCTGAATGACACTGTTACAGCATGCAGGAATGACTAAGACAGTATCTTTTCCTGCTGCCTTTAAGATATAGCGGAGAGCTAAGAGTGAACCGCAGCCTGCACAGGTTGAGGGACACTTTAAGAGCATCTCTTCTTTCGGTATTTCCGTCATGAAATCAGTATTTATTTGTCACGATTTATAATGAGGCTTACTCTTTGATCTGGCAGGCAAGGGCGAATCCTTATTGCCGAAGATAGCGTACTCTGATATACGTTCATGAAAAACGCCCCCGCATCCGAAAAGAAAAATACCGACATATTATCAGCGGATGCGATAAAATCCCTCCTTCCTGCAGATTTTTCCGGAGACCTCATTGTCCTTGAAGTTACGGAATCGACCAATCTGGATGCCGCAAAAATTGTAAAGACAGCCCCGCATGGAACAACAATACTTGCAGACGCGCAGACCGCCGGAAGAGGACGGCTGGGGCGAAGTTTCTTTGCTCCCTCGGGCGGCATCTACATGAGTATGATTCTCCGGCTGAATCTCGCATTTTCCGATGCAGTCCTTATCACCACTGCCGCATCGGTTGCGGTCTGCAAAGCAGTTGAGGCAGTCTCTTCTGTGCGGCCGCAGATTAAGTGGGTGAATGATATCCTTGTTGACGGAAAAAAAGTCTGCGGCATCTCCTGCGAGGCAGTGTCTGCAGGAGAGACAATAGATGCCGTTATTCTTGGAATCGGCATCAACTTTTCCGCACAGGAGTTTCCAAAAGAACTGCAGGACACTGCAGGTGTGCTGTTTTCAAAACCTCCCGTCTCCCGCAATGTGCTGACTGCAGAGATTCTGAAAAATCTTCTCGAAGAAACAAAAGACCTTGCATCCCGGAAGTTCATCGAGGACTACCGGATGCGTTCAGCAGTTATCGGAAAACCGATTCGCTATCTGGAAGCAGGCGTACGGCATGATGCAGAGGCAACAGGGATTGATGAAAACGGCGGGCTGGTCGTTTTGGAAAACGGCATCTCTAAAACACTGGTCTCCGGAGAAGTTACCCTTCGGATAAAATAGAAAAAGGAAGTTATTCAGCCTTCGGCTCTTCCTTCTTTGGTCTCTCCGGCTTGACGTACGTAATCACATACTCGTCAATACCGCGCTCTGCAGGCGTTGCCGCGGCAGAATACGTATTCTCCATCGAGAGGCACTTGAACTTGCACATCTCAATACATCCGCCGCAGATAACACACTTGAAGCGGTCGATGGTCCAGATTTTGTTTGCACGGTCAACCGTGATAGCCTGAGACGGACAGCGCTTCATACAGATAGTACATGAAGTGCACTTTGACGGGTCAAAGACGATGTGGCCTCTGGTTGCCTCGAACTTCTTTGCCGGCTCTGCAGGGAACTTCGTCGTCACCGGTTTGTGGGTGAACTGTTTGATGATAGTCTTGAGCATCTTCATGACAATCACCGCTCCATACATCCGATGCACGGATCAATCGTTAAGACAATCTGCGGAACGTCAGCAAGCTCAGCACCTGCAAGCATCGCAACAAGTGCCGGGACGTTCGTTAATGTCGGCGTTCTAACGCGGAACTGCGTTAAGTTCTTCGTACCGTTTCCGCGGATATAGTGAATAACCTCTCCTCTCGGCTGCTCCGAGCGGCTGAAGTACTCACCGTCAGGGTTGCCCTTCACCGCAACAGACACATCGCCGTCCGGAATATCCGTGATAATTCTGCGGATTAAATCCACAGACTGGAACAGCTCCTTGCATCTGACCTCACAGCGTCCATATCCGTCACAGGAGTTTGCAACAATCGGCTTGAAACCTAAGTCCTTGTATGCAAGGTAATCTGTCATACGAACATCCTGCGCAACACCGCTTCCGCGGGCAACAGGACCCACTGCACCGAGTGCATAGGCATCCTCTGCGGAAAGAACACCCTTGCCGCAGACTCTCTTCTTCAACGTGTAATCGTTTAAGAAGACCTTCACTAACTCCTGCATCTCATCCTCTACTGCATCCAGACGGGAATCCATACAGGACAGGAAATCATTGGAAATGTCGCGTCTGACACCGCCGACCTTACAGACACCCTGAATAACTCGGCCGCCGGTCGTTGCCTCCATCTCATTTAAGATGGACTCGCGAATCTTCCAGGCATTGTAGAACAGACTCTCGAAACCGAGTGCATCCGCAAACAGACCAAGCCATAACAGGTGGCTGTGGATACGCGAGTACTCGCCCCAAAGGGTACGCAGATAGCGTGCTCTGTCCGGAATCTCAATACCCATTAAGCCTTCAATACCCTGACAGAAGGTCGAAGAGTGCGTAAAACTGCAGATACCGCAGATACGCTCTGCAAGGAACACAAAGTCCGAGTAGTCACGGCGGTCGACAAGACTCTCTAATCCGCGGTGAACATATCCAATGGATGGAATTGCTTCGACCACATGCTCATCCTCGACCACCAAATCGAGATGAATCGGCTCCGGTAAAACCGGATGCTGCGGACCGAATGGAATAACGGTTCTTCTGTTGCTCATGCTGCATCCTCCTTCTTAACCTTGGTAACAGTCGGTTCAGGAATCTCCTTCTTGAACGGATACGGAACAGACGTTCTGATAAACGTACCCTTGAAATCAATCGTCATACCGTGGAAAACAAATCCGTAGAGGTCGTGGATTTCATTCTCATACACGAATGCCCCGCTGTAGGACTTGCAGATTGACGGAATGTCAGACTCTGCCGGCATGGTGATTCTGAAGTGCTTCAGGGATAACTCCTTGTCAAAGGAATAGGTGATATCAAAGCCGCCGCCGACTGCAGGCGTACAGGTCATAACAACCAGACGGTATCCCTGACGCTTCATCTCCTCAGCGGTCTTTTCCACATCAGAGACGCTAATCTGTGTTACTTCCATATTCATTTTTCAGCCTCCATCTTTGCACGCTTCTCTTCCAGGACACCAATCGCCTTGACAACACCTTCGATTAATGCCTCCGGTCTGACCGAACATCCCGGCACATAGACATCAACCGGAATAATCGTATCAACGCCGCCTGAGACATTGTAGCAGTCGCGGAAAACACCGCCGGAAGAGGCGCAGATACCTACTGCCATGACAACCTTCGGCTCCGGAATCTGGTCGTAGAGGTTCTTTAAAACCTCCTTATTCTGTTCGTTTACGCCGCCGGTAACAACAAAAATATCTGCGTGGGCAGGATTTCCGGTGTTGATGATGCCGAAACGCTCGACATCATACAGCGGAGTTAAAGCTGCGAGAATTTCAATATCGCAGCCGTTGCAGCTTGATGCATTGTAGTGCAGAAGCCAGGGGGATTTTGCAGCGGATGTCATGCGAGGATACCTCCAAAGATTCCAAGAAGAATAATGTTTACCACACCAAGGATGAGAGTGACAAGCCATAAGCTCTTGACCGTCATCTGCCAGGTCACCCGCGGGAAGATGTTGTCAATCAGAATTTCCAGGAAGTATCCGACAATGACAACAATAATTCCGATAACCGGGTGTCCTGCAAAGAACAGGAAAATCATTCCAAGAAGCAGGATGGTTTCGTACCAGTGGGCAAGCTCAACCTTTGCGAGAGTCTTTCCGGCAAAGGAAGAGGTAACTCCCTTGACTAACTCCTGGTGTGCGTGGTGAGACGTAGAGATGTCAAACGGAGACTTTCTCAGCTTTAAGGTCAGCACCGCAAAGAGTGCAAGGAAGACGCCTGGAAGGTAACAGATGGCCGGAACTCCTGCACCCATGATTTCGGATACCAGGAAGGTTCCGGTTACCATAAAGAATCCGACACCAAGCAGAATTAAAATCGGCTCTGCGACCATGATGGCGATAAGCTCACGCTCTGCTCCGATATGGGAGTAGGGTGCGTTTGCCGCATAGGCTGCGAGGATTAAGAAGGTGTGGGCAAGTGCTAAACAGAAGACCACCAGTAAGAGGTTGAGTCCGCCGAAGAACATTGCGCCGGAAACCGCGGTTAAGACAAGGTAAGCGGTCGTGAAAATCATCTCAACCGGATTTGCGAACACCTTTTCCTTGTGCCAGAGCTTTGCGATATCATAGAACGGCTGGAGAAGAGGCGGACCTCTTCTGCTCTGCATGCGTGCGGTGATAATGCGGTCAATTCCGGAAAGCAGACCGCCTAAGAGCGGTGCCGCAATCAGGAAGATGACGGCTCCAAGGATTGCCATAATTACATTCATACGAGCACCCCCATGATTCCAAGGACAAACATCACGACAATGATGATGAGTGCGATAATCTGCGACGGCTTGAGGAGTTTGGATTCGCCGGTGTATGCCTCAAGATAATAGTTTGCCGTCTTTGCTTCTTTGTAGACGCCAAGAGAACCTAAGAACTTTCCTTCTGCATTGACTGCTCTGCCGTTTACATACGGCTTGAGCTGTCTTCCAGCTTTACTGCCGGCAGCGGCTGCAATCACTAAGACTGCAAGGATGACAAACATCAGGCCGCACATCAGAATGGTGTCTGCGGCAAAGAGACCGGATGCGCCAAGGTATCCCGGATAGAATGCTGCCGCATAGGGGACAATGACCAGACCGGTGATTACCGGGAAGCCGATGCAGGCAAGCAGTACCAGAATGCCGATGACAACAATCGAAATCTTCTCTGACGGATTGAGACGGGAGTCCTCTCCGGTCGGCTTTGCCATACGCATGAAGAGTTTTCCAAGCCACTTGGTCCAGAAGAAGACGGTAAAGGCACTGCCGAAGGCAAGGATTGCGATGAATACATAGCCGAGCGGTGCGTTGATGAATGCCTCAATGGCTGCCCACTTGGAAATCAGCATACCAAACGGTGCAAGGTACATTCCGGCAATTCCGACAACCATCATGACTGCTAAGACCGGCTGGCGGACTAAGAGAGAGTCCATGTCTTCGATGTCGCGGCTTCCAATCTTGTGCTCGACTGCGCCGACACAGAGGAAGAGCAGACACTTTGCAACTGCGTGGAAGATGGTAAGCAGGATTGCGGCAACGATTGCGGCGGGAGTTCCGATTCCGGCACAGGCAGTGATTAAACCGAGGTTTGCTATGGTGGAGTATGCAAGAACCTTCTTTGCGTTGCTCTGGGAAATTGCAAGAGCAGAGGTCATCAGGAAGGTGAACGCTCCAACGAATGCGAGTGCGATTCCAACCCATGTCTGCGAGAACAGCGGGGCGAAGACGATTAACAGGAAGACACCAGCCTTAACCATGGTGGACGAGTGGAGAAGGGCGGAAACCGGTGTCGGTGCGACCATTGCTCCGGTAAGCCAGGTTGAAAACGGCATCTGTGCGGCCTTCGTGATTCCGGCAAGAGCGATTAATGCAAGCGGGATGGTGACAAGACCGACGTTATCGACTGCAAGCAGGTTTGGAATCGAAAGCAGGCTTGCCTCAGGATTCATCTGTGCGAGGTAGATTACTGCACCAGTGAATGCAATTCCGCCGATTAAGTTCATCCAGACTGCTCTAAAGGAGTTGGTGATGGCTTCAGATGTTCTGGAGTATCCGATTAACAGGAAGGAACAAAGGGTGGTAACTTCCCAGAAGGCAAGCAGCATCATCAGGTGCGAGGAGAGCACGATACCAAACATTGCGGTTAAGAATAAGAACAGAATCGCAAAGAAGTAGCGGCGTCTGTCCGGCACGTCATGGCTGTGTGCGGCATAGTCTTTCATGTAGCCTAATGCATAGACACAGATAAGTGAACCGATGATGCCGATAATCAGCACCATGATGAGCGACAGGTTGGATAAGGTCAGTACAATTTCTGCCTGCGGGTGAACGATTCCGGAGAACTCAAGAATCAGCAGGAGGACTGCCTGCACCACGGCAAGAATAATTGCCAGCGGTTTCTTGTATTTTACGGCAAGGCAGAGAATAATGACCGCAACAGCGAACTCAACGAGGAATAAGACTGTCCACAGCCATGGTATTGCGGCATGCACAACGGTAATGCCGTTGCTCCATGCAGAAGCTGCTAATGCAACCGAGGTGCCGATTAAGACAACGGCAGATACAGTTACTATGATGTTTCTGATGATGTCAGGCTTAAACAGCGCAAGAAGAACAGCGGCTGCTACCGGCACCAGCAGAAGCAGGGTAATCATAATCAGTTCCGGCGAATACATATGTATCACTGAGTTATGATATGGTATTTATCACTATTAATCATTCGTATTTATCTATGAGTAGAGAAAAAAGAAGGGCGGTTAGAGCCCGCAGATTTCCATCAGCTTTTCCACATCCAGACAGTTTTCCAGATGCCGTGCCAGATTGTCATACGGATCTCCCTTTTCCGCAACCGGTTCATAGGGAAGTCCACGCACATCCGAGAGGTAAGACACCAGAGCATCCACTGCTGATGCGTTGTCGAAAAGCCCGTGCAGGTATGTGCCGAAGACAAGTCCGCCGTCTGCAACTGCCCCTTCATCCCCGAATGCAGTGTCGCCGAAAATCTCCGAGACTCCTGCATGAATTTCATAGCCGTGCACAGTTCCCATGCGGGAGAGGATTGGACCGTTCGGCTGTGCCGTGCGGGTTTTCTGAATGGTGATTTTCTTATCCGTCAGGAACTCGGTGCGAATCGGAATCAGACCAAGTCCTGCATACTCCTTCGACACCGTTCCTTCGAAGGCATCATCAAAGATGGTCTCGCCCATCATCTGGTATCCACCGCAGATGCCGATTACCGGCTTTCCTGAGGCGGCAAACTCTTTGATGCGTACATCAGCCCCTGCGGCTTTCAGTTCCTCAAGGTCAGCAACCGTGTTCTTTGAGCCGGGAAGAATTACGCAGTCAAAGCCGGAAAGGTCTGTTGATAAATCAACATAGGAAACAGCCGCCGCACGTTCCAGAAGCGCGAAGTCCGTAAAGTTTGCGATATGGCTGTAGCGGAGAATGGCGATTTTGATTGGGGAGTCGGATGCTTTCTTGTCTCCAAGGGAGAGCGAGTCCTCATCCGGAATGTCGATATCGGCATAGGGAACAACACCTAAAACCGGAACGCCGGTCAGTTCCTCGAGGATTTTCCGTCCCTCGTCAAAGAGGCTGACATCTCCTCTGAACTTATTGATGATAACCCCTTTGACGAGCGGGCGCACATCCTCAGGGAGAAGCGAGATTGTGCCGTACACCTGTGCAAAAACGCCGCCCCTCTCGATGTCTGCCACCAGAATTATCGGCAGGCGCAGACGCTTCGCAAGCAGAATGTTTGCGATATCTTTTCTATAGAGATTCACCTCGGCAGCGCCGCCTGCCCCTTCGATAACAACCGTTTCATGCAGGGCAGAAAGCTCCTCGTATGCGGCAACGGCTTTTTCCAGGAGCGCATCGGTTTCACAGTAGTAATCCTTGATTTTTACATCCTTGTAGGGTTCACCAAGTAAAACCACCTGCGAGACACCGTTTGCTTTCGGCTTTAAGAGAATCGGATTCATCAGCTCTGTTGGAGCAGTGCGGGCCGCGAATGCCTGAACCGCCTGGGCGATACCGATTTCTTTTCCAAGTTCTGTCACATACGAGTTCAGGCTCATATTCTGTGACTTAAAAGGAGCGGAGGCAATGCCTCGGTTGCTGAAAATCCGGCAGATTCCGGCAACAATAGTGCTCTTCCCCGCATGCGAGGAAGAGCCGAGAATCATTATTGACATTAGAGTATCGGGGTTAAGAGATTAACTAATACAACCGGGTCAACTGCGAAGTAGACGAGGAACAGCGAGATAACAAAGATGACCGCAAAGATAACCGGTTTCCAGGCAAGAATCTTCTTTCCGTCGAGCGGACCTACCGGCAGCATGTTGAAGAATGCAAGCATGGCGTTAATCTGACAGCCGATTAATCCCAGGTAGAACAGGAATCCCGGTACGGTGAACGGATTGAAGAATAATCCTCCGGCAACAGCATCAACGCCGCCGAGGAAAATACCGACGAACATGATTACGGCAAACGGGATGATTAAGAGGACGTTTACCAGCGGACCGGAGACGGAGATGATACCGTTTTCGCGTTTGGAAAGCGGACGGCCTGCAGTGTTGATAACCGTAGCCCCCGGAGCGGCAAAGACAATTCCCGTGATAACCGCAACAGCAACGGCGATTACCAGCATCTGCGGACTCTTTCTAAACTCTGCCCAGTAGCCGAACTTAATTGCCGCAAACTTGTGGGCAAGTTCGTGGAGGACAAAGGAAAGTCCAACGGTGATTAAGGCGATGACGAAAGTAAGCAGCATCTTCTCCGGAGAAAGTGCGGAGAAGCCCTGCATAAAGACCGCAAGGATGCCGCTTGCGCCAAGGGTGAATGCGGCAGCTAAGGCAAGCCATGCGATGACTAAATCTTTCTTTTCGAATGGTGATAATTTGAACTTCATAGATTACTCCCCGCAAGCAACGCGGACACAATCCTCAAGGCTTCCCAGGCGCGGAACGGTGTCGCACATTCCCGGCAGATAGGTGAATGCTTTGCCGGAGTTGGTCATAACACATCCTCTCTTCTCGAAGAGCGGAGAGACAATCATGCAGGTGTCAGGAATAACCCGTGCTCCGCTTTTCTGAATGCGGGAGACTGCATCCGCACAGGAGGACTTCATCTCTGCGGCGGCAAAGACATAGAACGGCATCTTCACAGTTCTTCCGTCAAGGAGGTCTGCAAGCTCCTGCAGCTCATCGCGGGATAAGTGCGGGCATCCAACAGCGACTGCTTCCGGTTCAAGTTCACTGAAGAGTTCCTTGATTTCCTCGTTCTCGATGGTGATGACCTCGCGCTCGTCTTCTGCAAAGTGTTTCTTGAAGAAGGGGAAGCGTGCTTCCGGCGTGATGTCTTCGACGTGGAAGAGCGCAACAGCACCGGATGCGGCCATGGCTGCCCCCATGCTTTTGAGCATGTCTGCCTTCGGGCGGATTCCCTTGAAGAGCGGGATTTTGTTTCCGGAGATAGCGCCTGCGATAATTCCGAGTGCACCGTATTCTGCCTGAGTCCAGGATTTTGCTGCCTCCGGGTCTGCTAACCGGAACTCGATTTCCGGAAGTCTGTTCTTGACAATATGCAGACCATACTCCGGAGTCTTTCCGGTTAATGCGGATGCAAGGGCAGACGGTCCGCCTTCGCGGTTAGTGCGTGCGCCAAGGACAGAGTTTGCATACACCACAGCAGAGGACTCAGACCATGCAAGATGGTCTCCGCGTTCGATTAAGGTGAAGTAGTACGGAGTGCAGGTACACGATGGTCTGATGCCGAGTCTGGTATAGGCGGCATTTACCTCGAGCTGTTTTCTGCCGAACTCTCCCGGAATGCCGAGGCTTTCCCATCCCTCACGCGGCATGCCGATCGGGTTTAAGAATGAGGGAACAACTGCCTTGCCAGATAAGGAGTTGAGCCACTCAAGACCAGCGTCTCCAATGGTTTTAAAGGACGCGCCGGAAACCTGTACATTTTTGACCTCGATAAGCCGCTCGGCATCATATATTTTGCCGAGAGAAACGAGGATTTCCATCATTTTCTGCTTTGTTTCGCCATACTCTCCGTCAAGAAGAGCCTGGTCGTATTTATCTAGCTGCATTATTTATTCCTCCTTATTATTCTGCCAGTCAGCCCGTATAAATTCATCCTCGAATCCAAGCGGGATGGTGGCATCAACTCCTGCTTTTACGTTCAGTCCGTCGCCGATTCTGCAGGGGTCAAGAGATGAGCCGCGGACGCCGGAGATAATCATGACATCTTCGTCAGCCCGAACCCGTGTGGCAACGGCAAACTCGACATCTTCCGGGCTGTAGATGTTGATGTCCGAGTCAACCACGACCACATGCTTGAGACTCGTATGAGCGGCAAAGGCTGCCATGATAGCATTTTTGCCGTCACCTTCGGTCATTTTCTGAATCTGTACAACCGCGTGGAAGTATCCAGCCCCGCCTTTGGTGAGGTAAACATCGCGGACACTGGTAACACCGGCAACCGCGGCATAAATCTTCGGCTCATAGGGAGCACCCATGAGCATCTTGTGCTCCGCACCTGCAGGAACAAGAGCGTGGTAGATGAAGTCTTCTTTGAGATGCATGCCGGCAAGTTCGATTACCGGCTGCATGCGGATTGGATCATACGTTCCGCTGATGTCAACAAACGGCCCTTCCTCTGCAAGCTCGCCGGTCATCCATCCATAGAGGATGATTTCCGCATCCGGCACCCGAACACCGTTTGGACAGGTGTAGAGCGGAAGTTCTTTTCCGCAGATTTCTGCGGCATAGGCCATCTCTTTTCCTTCCGGCACGCGGGTGCAGGCGGCAAAAGTGACAGCAGGATGCGTTCCAATCGTTATGGCGATGGGAAGTTTTTCGCCTTTGGTAAGTGCTGCCTGCAGGAGTTTGTAGGTGTGTCTTCCCTCAACAATTCTGCCGACTAAGTGCGTGTCATCTTTGACGAGCAGTCGGTGAATCGAGGCGTTCTCAACCCCGCCGAATGCGGAGAAGACAATACCTGTTGTCAGATACAGTCCAGCGTCTTTCGGGAAGTGTTTGAGAATCGGGATGCGGGACAAATCTGCCGCTTCAAATTCCAGAGCGCCGCCGTCAGTAACCGTTCCGGAGAAGGTACAGGCAGCAAGCCGTTTTACCAGTTCTCCTTCGGGAATCCCTAAGGCAACCGAAAGCGATTTGCGGTCGGTAACTGTGTTCATGACTGCTTTGTGTCCTTCGAGATTTTCGAAGACGAGCATTTTGTCTGCATGGAAGGCGAGCTCTGCGGCTTCCAGATTGGCAGATACCGGACGGGAAATCACATCCGCCAGACCTGCCTCCTGCATGTTCCAGATAAAGTCTCTCATTTACTGCCACCGTTTTCCTATCTGATGTTCGATTCCGCAGTGGTCAAGGATGCGGGCAACAATCATGTCGGCTAATTCTGTTACGGACTGCGGGTTGGTATACATCGGCGGGGATGCGGGCATGATGACAGCGCCTGCATCATGAGCCGCGAGCATGTTGGTTAAGTGAATGCGGTTGTACGGTGTTTCGCGGGGGACGAGGATTAAGCGTCTGCGTTCTTTAAGGCAGACATCTGCCGCACGGGCGATAAGCGTGTCCGCATATCCATTGGCAACGGCAGAGAGTGTTTTCATACTGCAGGGGACAATGACCATGCAGTCATAAAGAAAAGAGCCGCTTGCAACATCCGCCTCCAGGCGTGCGTTGTCCTCATAGACGGCAGGGTATCCGTCAAGAGAGATTCCTTCGTATGCGGCAACCGTTTTTGCGGCATCGGAGATGATGATATGTATCTCCGCTTTGCCGGAGAGGGCATCCAGTAAGCGTTTGGCATAGAGGATTCCCGATGCTCCGGTAATACCGACAACAATCCGTTTCATTCTATGGTATATATTGGCGCTGATAGGTTATGTAGTTGGGGGACACCTTGGAAAAGATTTGGAGCGGGTTTTCTCTTTGGGGTGTGTTTGTGTTTATTCTATCTTTTTGCAAATCACCGTAGGAGCGACTTTCCTACGCGAAAACAACAAGAAAAAAAGAGAAGATTCAGAAATCCCCAATCAGCCGTTCCTGCTTCGTCGGCCTGCTCACTCCAAGAACCGCAGATGCCGCAGCCCGCACTGCCTCAACATCCTCAGCCGCAGAATACACGCCAAGCCGCCACTGCTCCTGACGGGTCTTGTTCATCAGCGGCAGAAGCGGCACAAGATCCTCGAACGGCACATAATCATGCATCGTCTTTACCTTCACCTGCATCTGCATGTCCTTCCTCAGCGGCGGAATATCCAGAATCACTTCATGCGGCTCTACCCCTGCGGTTTCTGCAATCTCTGCATGGAGTCTTCGGTAAGAAGATGCGTCAAGCCGGGTCAGACGCGGCATATCAACCAGGTCGCGGCCTACATAGAGCGCACGCTTGAAAAGCCGGCGGCTTCGAATCCGCATCATCAAATCGCGGGCGGCTACATTCGGCGAAGACAAAAGCGTCATCGTCCCTTCTGCATCATCCATCCGCATGAACGCGTCAATCGTGTCTTTGGTAAAATGCAGACGGCCTGCCGCAAGGAACATCTCCTCAGCGATTCTGCTTACATGATGATAATACACGGATGGTCCCATCAGCGTGCGGGCAATTAAAAGCGACTCTGCCGCTGCAATTCCCGAATCCTTCAGGATTAACCCGTGCTCATCATCCATAAAGAGAGACTGAATCAGGCGGTTTGCATCAAGCGTTCCATACGGCACGCCGGAATAATGCGCATCCCGCAGAAGATAATCCATCCGGTCAACATCCAGATCCCCATGGATAATCGACGCAAGCCGATGTGTACCAGAAACAATTCCGGCAACCTCGCGGATATCACAGCCGATTTCCTCCAGGTGCGGCTGGATAATATCGGCAAACGGCAGAATATCATCATGCGAAAACTCTCCGTACTCAGCACGAAGCCGCTCGGAAGCATGCGAATACGGGCCGTGACCGATGTCATGCAGAAGAGCCGCCGAACAGACCATAATCCGTTCATCGTCTGCAAGGTCAACCGTTTTGCAGACCTTATCCGCCAGAGCCATGGCCCCTAAGGAATGTTCAAACCGCGTGTGGTTTGCTCCCGGATACACCAGATACGCAAAACCCAGCTGTTTGATGTAATGCAGACGCTGGAGGACAGGAGAATCTAAAAGAGGAATGAGTTCGTCAGGAACTTCAATATAGCCGTGAACAGGATCTTTAATCTGCTTTGCCATCAGAGCCACCTGAACTCTGACTTCTTGTGCGTGTCCTCTTCGTTCGACTTCTTCTTCGCAGAAAGCTTCACCTGCTCGCCGTAATCCTTCGGCATCGGAACACGGGTTACGCGGATTCTGCCGTCATCATCCTTTGGTCTCTGACGGCTTCCGGCAGAGATGTTTCCGTCGGAATCCTTCGGACGCTGAGTACTGCCAATCTTAACCGCACGGTCAATATCCCGCGGACGCTGGACTTTGGCAATCTGCACATCATCATTTTCCTTCGGACGCTGAACGCCGCCGATGTGAACTGCGGATTCAGAATCCTTCGGCATATCCTTTCGTCCAAGGTCTGCCATGCCGGAGAGCACCATGTCCTCGTGCTTCTCCCGTTTCGGAAGGGCAATGTTGGAAGATAGAGGCCGCTCGGCACGCTTTGCCCCGCCTAAGGAAATCTGCGGGTCGCGTTTGCGGGGCTGTTTCGGGGCAGGGGATGGAGCGGATGTCTGTACTCTCTTTTCCTCCGCACGGGTTGTTATTGGTTCATCCTCGAAGAGGTCGTCATCCTGGTAATCGTATTCGGTCATATCTTCAGAAGTATATTCAATAGAGCTGTATTCAACAACAGGTTCTTCTGCCTCATCCTCAAAAACCGCATCAGGCAGGGCATACACATACTCACCCAGAGGCAGAACCTCTCCGGGTTCAAAAATCGTATCATCGGAGGCAACAGAAATCAGCGGGATATCCTCTTCCGCAGCTTCGAATCCGTAAACCTTCTCAACCTCGGTGTGGTAGGATTCATAAATCTCCTCAAGCTCGGTCACCCGCGGAACATTCTGGATTCCGGCAAGGACAATAATGACTCCCACATACTTGGTGGATTTTACCGGGTAATCTCCGGCACGCATCTCCAGACCGCGGATGCTGTTGTCAATCCACTTGCGGACCATCTGGAATCCTTTCATGGAAAGTTCTTCGGAAGGACCGGCAATTAAGACAAGCGCTTTCTCGGCAGAGGTCAGATCACAGGGAACGGAGACTTCTTCGTAAACCGCCTGTTTTGCAAGGTCGATGATACGTGATGTTCGTTTGTGACCTTCGTCGAGCATATACTTCTCGACAAACATCTTCTTGAACATGCCGGTGATGTTGGTTGGAAGGGCTTCGGTTGCGTATCCAATGGAGACGATGTCCATTCCGGTTAAGGTGTTTAAGACTTCACCTGCATCAAGAACAACTTCCGCAGACTCAACACCGTTGTGCGTGACCTCTCCTGCCCGAAGCAGGAGACCGACACGGCGGGCGAGCATCTCGTTTAAGTCATCATAGAGTTTTGCTGCCTCACGGCGGGTTACTGAGTGCGGGGTTTCTGTTTCCTTCAGTTCGGCGGCGGATGCGGCAGCCTCGGATTCAATTCTTCCCGACCAGGTCTCGTTGTCGAAAACAATGGAAGCGCTTCCCATGGCACGAATTGCGGCAAGCTGTTCTGCCGCACGGGCAGATACTTTTGCTCCTTCGAAACGGCAGGGGAGAGTCAGAATCGTAAACACTGGGTCAGGGAAGGCGTTTTCCAGCTCTTCCATGAAACGCGGGACAAGATCAGCCATCCGGCCGCCAAGGCCTGCACAGAGGAAAATGCCGTCAATCTCGCTGAAACCTTCTTCCTGGAAACAGTCGGTGATGCTGGTTAAGTCAAAATCATCCCCGCAGGTGTATCCTCCCTTTGTCGGGTCGGAAGGAGAGAGGACAATGCGGCGCTTTACCTCGAGGGATTTCATAGAGTGGATTACTTCGGTATCAGCATCGAAAACAAATGAGCGTACACTCTTTACTTTACTTCGCTCGTCGTGAGAGTTTAAGGTCTCCACAATCCGGCAGCCTGCACCGCCGATACCTACCAGTAATGCCCGCATGTATTCTACTGTACTATTTGGCGTTTAAAAAATATAAGGGTTCAGTGAGAGATTAGAAGGAATCTCTCTTCTGGGTTGGCGGATAGGATTTTGCCGGAGACTTAATCGGCTTTCTTCTCCTGCCGGAGATGACAAGAGCCAGAATTAAAATCAGGATAACAACCGCAAGGATTCCAATTCCGATTAACACAACCGGGACGTTCTTCTGCATCTCGATAATTACCGTGTTGTCGGCACCGGCAGCAACAGTATAGGTGATGCTTTCTGCAGAGTATCCGTCATGGGATGCAGAGATATAGATTTTCGTGTCCGGAGCGGATGCGGTTGTGTAGATTCCCTGCGCATTGGTAATTCCCTTTACATCTCCGTCAAAGTAGATGATGGTATCCGGAATCGGTTTTCCAGCCGCGAGGGTTTTTACGGTAAGAGTAGATGTTGCGTATTTGAGTTCAACCGTTACCGCGGACTCGTCTTCTGTGAAGTTGACTGCCTTGGTCTCGGCAACGAAGTTCTTTGCGTCAACGGTTAAGGTGTACTTTCCGGAAACATAGGAGGAAAGCTGTGCCTTTCCGTATGCATCGGTGTAGGCGGTAAGTTCTCCGTTGACATATACTGCTGCACCGGAAACCGGTTCTTTGTCTTCTGCGTAGACCAGAATCAGCGGGTTGACACGGGAAAGAGAGAGAACGATTGGCAGAGAGGTTGCATCGTTTCTCAGGTATTCTTCCGCGGTATATGAAACATAGGATGGTGCAGAGACCTCAACGGTATTGTATGATCCGCGGTTCATTGCTGCATGCAGTCTTCCGTTGGCATCGGTCTTTCCGACAGAGACTTTGTTAACCGTGACTTCCGCTCCGGATACCGGCTTTCCTTCAGAGGAGGAGACGGTGATTAAGATTGGCGATTCCGGCATAAGATAGAACGGTTCTGCGGAGTTTGCAGAGACGATACTAATCGTTCGGGTCTGCGTGATGTAACCAGTCTTGGCTACTTTTACCGTATAGGTTTCCGGATAGGTGACGTCTTTGAACTCAGCAATACCGTCAGCTGTAGTATAGAGTGTAGAAGAAGATGTTCCGGTAAGCGTCACGGATGCCAGAGAGACGGGGTTGTTTCCCGCGGAGGCATCAAAGACGTTGACCGAGAAGGGAGAAACATCTGCCGCTCCCGCTCCGCAGAAGAGGAGAAGGGATGCCAGCAGAATGATGAATACGCGCTTCATAGATATGTATTATTTGCGCGTACAAGACCATTAGTGCATCGGTCACTCGGAACCGATGCGGGAGAGAAGCATGCCGGAGACCGCAACCGGCTTTGCAGTGCGGCAGAGTTCGATGGCTTCGCTGAGACGCCATTCCTTCTCGGCATAAATGGTGAGAAGCGGTTCACCTTTGCGGACGGTCTCTCCCGGTTTTTTGTGGAGAGTAAGACCTGCCCCATGGTCTGCCGGAGAGCCGGCTGTTCGGGCGATGTCGATTAACGCACGGTTCTTGACAGAGATTACCGCACCGTCAGCCGGTGCCGGGACATCATAGGTGAACGGTCCAAACGTGAGGTCGTCTGCTTTCACGTTCGGGTCGCCTCCCTGAATCTCAATAATTTCCCGCATCTTGGAAAGTGCTTTGCCGTTTCGAATAAGAGTCATGGCCGCGTCCGCGCCGTTTCCGGCAGCGGCTTTGCCGGTCATCTCCAAAGCAATGCCGGCAATCGCACAGCTCTTCTGGACCAGAGAGCCTGCACCATCTTTGTTTTCCAGGATATGAAGTGCTTCGGAGACCTCAAGGTTGACACCGATGTTTCTTCCAACCGGCGCTCCGCCGAAGGTGACGGCACATTCAACTTTGATGCCCAAGCGTTTGCCAAGCTCAATCAGCTGACCGGCAAGTACTCTGCCTTCTGCTTCATCCGCAATTTTTGTGCCCGGACCTGCCGGAATATCAATCACGCAGGTGTCTGAACCGACAGCGGCCTTTTTCGCGATAATGCTTGCAAGCATTTTTCCGCGGCCGTTAATTTTGAGCGGATACTCGCAGGAAATCATGATGTCATCAGCCGGGACGATGTTCGTTGCTCCGCCCCAGACGATGACTCCTCCAGCTTTTTCAGTCATCTGCCGAACCTCAGAGGCCGAGAAGGCAACAGGCGCTAAGGCTTCCATTAAATCCGCAGTACCGCCGGCACCGGTGATAGCGCGGGAACTGGTTTTCGGGATTAACAAACCTGATGCCGCAACCACCGGAACGACAAGAAGGGTAATCTTATTTCCCGGCACACCGCCGATGGAGTGTTTGTCAACGACCGGCTTTCTGGAAAATGAGATGGTTTCCCCGGAAGCAATCATTTCTCTGGTGAGGTATTCCACCTCGTCCATGTCCATGCCGTTGATGTAGGATGCCGTGATATAGGAGGTGACTTCGGCATCGGAGAGGACATGATTGGTTATGTCAGAAACAATAGCCGCGGTTTCCGGGCGGGTAAGTTTTCCGCCGTCAATTTTCTTGCGGATGAAATCCATTGATGCCGGACGTTTTGCAGGGAAAATCTCGACATTTCCGCCTGGGAGAACACCAAGGTCGCGGTTTGCCCCGGCAGTCAGCAGAGCAGAGCCGCGAGGGGCAAGAGTATCAGATATGGTTACCGGAATAATTCTGGACTGTTTTGTATCCTTATTGGAGACGAATAGACGGTCACCTTCCTGGACACCGAGAGATTCTGCATCAGCAGTATTGAGGAGAAGGATGGGAGCAGTAATATCAATGATATCTGCGGACAGGAACATACTCTTCTATATCGCGGGAAGAAGATTAAGAGTTTTCTGTAAAAGGGCGGGAAAAGAGACGAATATGTGAAAATGGGGTGGTGGATTATTCTTTGTTGAAGAATCCACGCATGAACGGATACATTTCCATCATCTGTTCATTTGCAATCTGTTCATACAGACGGTAAATGATGGAAACCGTAAGCAGAAGACCGGTACCTCCGACGAAACCGATGATACCAAGCATGTTGGCAACAACGGAAAGGAGACCGATGAACACTCCGCCGATAACGGTGACTCTGGGGATGTATCTGTCGAGATATCTCTCAAGGACTGCAGGGCTTCTGCGGTATCCCGGAATCTGCATGCCGGAGTTCTGAATCTGACGGGCAACGTGCTTGGAGTCAAGACCAGCAGTCTTAACCCAGAAGATTGCGAACAGTGCACCGCCGAGAATCATAACCAGACAGTCAATACCAATACGGATAAGAACTTCCCATACGGCATGTCCTGCACCGGTGAAGTTGGAGAGCCACCACATCCAGTCCTGCGGCTGGTTGATTGGTGCAAGGTACCACATCAGGCCGCTGACCGGGGTGGTTCCGTTGAACTCACCAAGGATGTTGATTCCGAAGTTGGAGAGAATCATTCCAATCATCTGGACGTTTGCCTGAAGAACACGGACTAAGATCATCGGAAGAACACTTGCGTAAACAAGTTTCACCGGGAATCTTGAACGTGCACCGCGAACATTTGCATGTGCGAGCGGGATTTCAATTCTCGTCGACTCGACAAAGACGATGACGAAGAATAAGACAATCGTCGTGATAAGTGCTAAAATCTGAAGACCGAAGTAGTCAATGAAGTTTGCACCCTCTGCAATGACCTGGAAGAGTCTCGGGAAGAATCCGCTTGCAAATGAATCAGTAGATCCTGCTGCAGACCAGTTAAACAGACCGTTAACCAGACCCTGAGCGACACCGGCAACGATGAAGAGACCAACACCGGAGCCGATACCCCATTTGGATACGACCTCGTCCATGAACATGACGAGAACTCCTCCAAGACAGATCTGCAGGAAGATAAGAATCATGACAATAGCGGTGTTTCCGCCAAAGATTGCAGCAACACCTGCATCTGCAGTCATCCATCCGCCGAATACATTCGGAAGAGCTTCAATGAAGATCATCACGAAGATAAGCAGCTTCTGCAGACCCATATAGAGAACCTGACCGCGCTGATCGGAGGTGTTAATCTTAATCAGATCAGCACCGCGCAGCAGCTGTAAAACGATAGATGCTGTAACGATCGGACCGATACCAAGGTGGAGGATAGTTCCCTGAGCTCCGGCTAAGAGTGCACGGTAGTACTCAAAAATATCCACAGAATTGGAAGCAAGTCCGAATACAGGAATATTCGTTAAAATAAAATACAGAAGCAGCACCGCGGCAGTCCACATCAGTTTGTTTTTGAAGTGAACGTGACCCTCCGGTGGCTTAACTGCCGGCATACGCGACAGCAGCGGTTCCATTCGATCCAACAGTTCTCCCATGAGTTAGTAACTCCGAAAATTTATTCGGAGGAGATGGCGTTTCCGCCTTTCTCCTCGATTTTTGCAACTGCGCTGGCAGAGAATGCTTCTGCGGTGATGGCAAGTTTGTGGTTAACCTGGCCTCCGCCTAAGACTTTCTCGACACCAATCTGTGCAGCATCAAGAGTGATTACATCTCCTTCCTGAACTGCAATTCCGCGTGCAACAAGCTCGGGGACCATCTGGTCGATGTCTCCGATGTCCATAACTTCCCAGGAATAGGAAGTCTTGCAGACGAAGCCGTGCTTTCCTTCGGTCTTGCCAAGAAGATAGAAGCGGGTAAAGTTGTGGTCACGCCATCCGGCTGCTCCACGACCTCCACGGTTACCTGCACCACGGCGGTTCTTGTGGGTTCCTCCACCACAGGTGCGGGAACCTCTGTACTTTGAACGCTTGTTTACTGGCATGTTATTTACCTCATCTTGATAAGGAGATCGTTGATCTCTGCACCGTAGTAACCGAGAGCTCCGCCCTGGTTGTAGGTGCGCTTGGTGGTCTTGTATCCCTTACGCGGCGGGTGCATACGGAGAACCGGCTTGAGTTCCGGAACGTCCTTCATGCGGATTTCGCCGTTGACGATTGCTGCTGCAAGCTCTGCAATGTCAGCGTATTTGGTTACAGATTTCACGTACTCATCAGTGAGCGGCTTGTTGCCGGTAAGTCTTCCGCGGGTTGCAAGGATGGTTGCAAGAGTCTCTGCGTTGATTTCACCGAATGCAACGTAGTCCTTAACCTTTCTGACCATACCGAGGTACTCAGGGGTCTCCGGGACAAGAACACAGTGGTTGATGTGGTGAAGACGGAGCATCTTTAAAGTCTCCTTGATTTCACGGCGGGTGTTGACAATACCTCTAACCTGAACTAATGCGTACATTACTGACGACCTCCGATGCGGATAAGGTTAGTTTCACGCAGTGCGTTGAAAGTTGCCTTTGCGTAGTTTAAGGTGGTTCTGGTCTGACCGCTGGTGTCTACCCACACATCGTGGATACCGGCGAGAGTCAGTACCTTCTTTCCGACGTCACCAGTAACAAGTCCGATTCCCTTCGGGGCCGGCTTTAAGGTGACAGTGACGGAGCCTGCTTTACCAGTAACTTCCATCGGGACAGAGTGCTTCTGACCGCAGCCGCATTCCCAGGATCCGCATCCACGGCGAACCTTGACAATGGACAGCTTTGCAGCGGTGATTGCCTTCTTGATTGCAGTTCCAACCTGGACATCCTTGCCCTGGCCGAAACCGATGTAACCATCCTTGTTGCCGATAACGACGACAGCTCTGAACTTAATACGGCGTCCGGAGTCAGTCATGCGCTGCATCATGTCAATGCAGAGGACTTCGTCAACAAGATCCGGAAGCATTGCGTCAACAATACCTTCCTCTTTGATTGGGTAGCCGCTTGCAAGGACTTCATCGAAGTTTGCAAACTCGCCTGCCATGACTTTCTTGCCAAGACCGGTGATTGGGACCCATTCTTCCTGCTCGTAAGCCATATTACTCCAGCTCCTTCATGATTGCGTTCTTAACAGCCTCAACGTTTTCTGCGAGGTCTGCGTAGCGCTCGTCGTATTCTGCAATTACGGTTCCGTTGCAACGGTCGTCATCCGGAAGGATGCTCTCTCCGCACGGGACGTCGAAGCCTGCTTCGACTGCGCCTTTGACTGCTGCAAAGACACGTGCACCTGCGGATGCAACCTGGAGACCGATGTCAGCGATTCCGCCTTCGTATCCTGCCTTCTGGGCGCGGACTGCGAAGAGCATACCGGTTAAGTATGCTGCCGGGGTGTTTCCAAGGTATCCCTTGTATCCAAAGTCCAGTAACTCTTTGCTGTTTACGTGGACTAAGGTGTAGTCGCCCTCCATCGCTGCAGCAACAAGCTGAATGATGATGTGGCGGTTGGTCTTTCTGATGACCATACGGTTTCTGCCAGAGACAATTAAACGCTGGCGCTGGTAGTAATCAGTTCTGCCTTCGCGGCGTCTTCTGAACTGAACGAAATATCTTCCATTAGTTGCCATGTTTAGTTCTCCCTCTTGGCAGTAACAAGCTCAATCTGAGTCTTCAGGTGAGCGACGTTACGGAACTGACCACCGGCTGCGCGGCGGTAAAGTCTGCGGTATTCGGTCGGAGTAATAGTTCCTGCCTCGCGCTGAGCACGGAGCTCTTTGCGCTGTGCGCGGATCTTCTTAATCCATGCTTCCTTGGACGGAGTGCGTGCACCCTTGGAACCGCTTCTGCGTCCGTGGCCCTTCTTGTGACCGTAGGAGCGCTTTGCGATGCGTGCGCGAACACGTCCGCGGGAAATTCCTTTCTTCTGGTGGGTAGAGATTGCACCCTCTTCAATGAGGTTGCGGATGTCTTCTCGGGACATTGCATTCTCAACGTCTGCAATTCTCTCCGGGTTGATCCAGACACGGTTCTCACCACAGCCTAAGACGAGAGCTGCAATGCGGCGCTGTGCGGAAAGGTTAGTCATTGGACTGCACCTCCTCAACAACAGCGGCAACTTTTGCCTCTTTTGCGTTCAGGACTTTGATGCCGAGTTCAGCTGCTTTGTTCTGAATGACAGCGCGCTTTGCACCGCCGACAGAGCCGCCGATACGGACAGCAGTGGTTGCTGCGTCGATTCCTTCAAGTTCAGCGACAGTGAAGACTCTGACTTCGCGGTATCCGCTTGGGTGGAATCCGCGAACTGCCTTCGGAGATCCGAATCCTGCCTCCGGGTGTGCACCCTTTGCACGGTAGTCTTTGCGCTGCTTGGAGTGAAGTCCACGCGGTCTTCTCCAGGTATCCTTAAGACATACTTTGGAGTGCAGGCACTGACGGTTGAATGTTGCTCTCTTTGCTGCACGAGCGCGGAGAAGTCTCTTAATTTCAGATGCCATGTTTAGTTACCTCTGCTGGTAATGTAGATACCATCCTGGAAGACACGCGGGTCACGGTTTCTGACTTTGCATGCCTGTTCGATGTTTGCGGCAGTGTTGCCGACAGTCTCACGGTTGATACCAGTAAGAACGAGTTCATCACCCTGGACTTTAACAGTTACGCCCGGTACGATTGCTGCGACACGAGCCTGCTTCTCACCAAGGAAGTTACCGATCTCAACTTTGTCGCCTGCAACCTTAACCTGAATCGGGAAGTGGTTGAAGACAACCTTCATGCGGTACTCGTAACCTTCGGTTACACCCTTGCTCATGACTTTGAGAAGTGCGTTGTAGGTTCCGATTAATGCACGGACACTGCGTCTGGTAGACTCAGTGGAAATGGTGACTGCACCATCTTCAACTGCGAATGCAATTGCCGGGTGGTACATTCTGCGGGTGAGCTCACCCTTTGCACCCTTGACGACAAAGTTGTCGCCTTCGCGTGCAACGGTTACGCCTGCCGGAATTTCAAAAATAATTTCGTACATTATTTTTCAACTCCTTAGAAGACGTATGCTAAAAGCTCTCCTCCGATACCGAGCTTACGTGCCTGTTCGTGGGACATAACTCCCTTGGAAGTGGTCAGAATGATAATTCCGAATCCCTTTCCCGGAAGGTATCTGATTTCCCAGGACTCAAGGTCCTCGACTTTCACTGAGAAACGCGGAGTGATAACACCACATTTGTTGATTCCTCCGGAGAGTGCGACCTCATACTGGCCTCCTCTTCCGTCTTCAATCTTTTCAAATCCGGTGATGTATCCGTATTCCTGCATGACCTTAAGCATGTCACCAAAGAGGCGGCTTGCCGGCTCAACGGTCACTTTAAGCTTACCGGTGTCACCGGCATTCTTAATGGCGCTCATTGCGTCTGCGATAGGATTCTGTTGTGTCATTGTCCTTGTCCTCCTCTTAGTTCATCTTCTTAAAGCCCATGGTGGGTGCCCATTCGCGGAAGCACTGACGGCAGAGGTAAATGTTGTATCTGCGCACAAGTCCCTGCTCACGTCCGCAAAGCTGACACTGGTTTGCACCACGGCCATACTTTTTCTGCTGGACTTTGCCGTTGTCTTTTGCTGCCATTTTACTCCACCTCGATTCCGAAGGTTTCGGTAACGAACTTCATGGACTCTTCACGAGTGACATGAAGTTTGCTGTTGAGCTTCTTCTGCTGGATTTTTCTGCGTGCGGTTCTGGTTCCTTTCTTCTCGATGACTGCAATGACATCCATTCCGTAGATACCAATCTTCGGATCGTATGCCTGTCCCGGGAAGTCGGTGTGTTCTTCGATACCGAAACCGAAGTTTCCGGTTGCGTCGAACTGGCGTGCGTGAAGGACGTGCTCGATAGAGTAGGTCTTCAGTGCAACAGTAAGGAAGTCGATTGCCTTCTGACCGCGGAGGGTAACCTTACAGCCGATTGGCTGTCCGCGGCGGACACCAAATGCAGGAAGGGTGTTCTTAGCGTAGGAGCGGATTGGCTTGGAGCCGTTGGTCAGGTCTGCCATAATGTTTTCAGCATTGACAAGGCGTTCACCTGCTTCGCCAACGCCCATGTGGACGATGACTTTTGCGACGTACGGAGTCTGCATGTCGGTCATGCTTCAACACCCCAGGTCTTCAGGTAGGACTCCTCGGTACCGATAACGTAGATGTAGTCCTCAATGGTCTCAAGCTGGTTGCCTTCTGCATCCTCAAGGATAACACGGTTTGGAAGGGAAGATGCCTGGACGTAAATCTTGGAGATCTTTCCGACTTTCATGGTGTGCTGTCCGCCGATGATGATTGCAAGGCTTCCAACTGCATACGGGAAGTGTTCCTTAACTGCAAAGCGCTCCTCTCCAGTAAGGCCAACGATGAGGGTGTCCTTTCCTTTGCAGGAGTTGTCGCCGATGAAGTTTGCACCGCAGGTCAGGTTAATCTGGGTCTTGCCGCCACGGATGGTGGTCTTGTTTGCGACCTTGACGAGTCTGACTTTTGCTGCTTCCTCGGTGATTTCGTGCTCAACCTGGCGTCCCTTTGCGTCAACAAGGATAAGATAGTGCTTGTTGATCTTCGGGAAGCTGATGATGTCGAAAACGTCGATTCCGATGTGTTCATCGGTAACAATGTGGCCGTTTAAGACAACCTGGCGGTCGTGCAGAATCTTCTTTGCTTCTTTGGTGTTCTCTGCAAGGTGCATGTGGTCGCGGAGCCAGACCCCAATCGGGAGTGCTGCACCGTTGTGCGGACCTGCTGCAGTGCTTACAACATACTTCTTTTCTTTCTTTGCGAGCTGCCACTCAGTAGGGGCTGCCATACGTTTTGTTCTGGTCATGCCTTCACCTCAAGACGTGCCATGCGCTTTGCGTCTTTTGTGTTCAGCTTGGTGATCATTACCTTTGACGGGTCGAGCGGTCTTGGAACGTCTTCGCCGTTTGCTTTCTTAACGGTTACGCCGTGGACGAGGACTTTGGTGTTCTTAACGTCGACTTTGTCAACGACTCCTTCAGTTCCTGCGAACTCGCCGCGGAGAACTTTAACGGTGTCGCCGGTGACAACACGGAAGCTGCGCTTTCCATACTTTTCACGGAGATCGCCTGCGAGAGGAGAGTGTAAGAATGCTCCACGAACGTGAATCGGGGCATTGTAACGGTACTTCCGCTGCTTTCTCGGCTGAATGCTTGAAATACGTGCCATGTTTAATCACCTTAGATAATAATGGTCGCCATGGACCCTACTTTCGGGAAACGCTCTGCGACTTCACGTGCAACCGGACCCTTGATGTCAGTTCCACGCGGATCGCCATTGTCGTTTAAGAGAATCATTGCGTTCTCTTCGAAGGAGACGCGAAGTCCGTTCGGACGGCGGAACTCTTTCTTCTGACGAACAACAACTGCTTTGACAAGCTTTCTCTTCATGTCCGGAGTTCCCTTCTTAACTGAAACAGTTGCGAGGTCTCCGATACCCATCTTCGGCTGACGGTTCTTGACACCGTGGTATCCGAAGACGGAAACAATCTGGACAACACGTGCACCAGTGTTGTCTGCACAGACCATCTTAGAACCGGTCTGAAGTGCGCGCGGAATCTTGGAAGTTAATCCCTTCATGCCTTGTTCACCTCAACGACTACGTAGGAAGTGGTCTTGTTCAGTGGTCTGCACTCTGCAATTTTAACCTCGTCGCCAATTTTTGCGTCGAGGCATGGAGCCATGTGTGCGTGAATTCTGGTGCTTCTCTTCTCGTAACGGTCGTACTTCTGGACCTTGTGAAGGAAGTTCCGCTCAACAACAACGGTTCCCTGCATACGTTCGCTCACGACCTTACCGGTAATCACCTGGCCGCGCACCGATAAGCTGCCGTGGAACGGACAATTTACATCGTCACAGTCTTTCTCTGGGACTGCAACATTTAAGCCGATATTTTTTGCCATAATAACCCTCATCTTACGCGCATACTAACGCGCCGCGTTGGAGAAACAGACAAAGCATTGCCGTCTATTTTGACTCGAACACTATCCGGGAGGGTCACCCGGAGTAACTTATATTGTTTCTCTAAGGTCTTAATACCTCGCCCGGTTTGTATACGAAGCATATGTCTGGTCTCATCGACGATGATTCCAGACATACCTACCTCGCAGGTGTTCGGTGATTCCTCCACAGTCACCTCGAGACCGATTAGCTCATGCCGGAGGATGTTCTGTGGAGTAATCATAGACAGTTTTATGCCTGACGTTTGGTCTGTTCAGTCTTGATACGTGCGATAGTTCTGCGAACTTCCTGGATCTTTCCAGGGTTTTCCGGTGCACCACCGGCGCTGACTTTTCCGTAGTGCTGAATTAACTCAAGCTGGAGTTTTTCCTCGTTCTCGACGAGTTCAGCATCGGAAAACTGGGCGATTTCTTTTGCTCTGAAGATTGCCATTACTGGACCTCCTGTTCTGGTACGTCCGGTTCTGCTGCAAGTTCTGCATCAAAGTCATCGAAGACATCAGTCTCGACACGTGCCGGTGCTGGGTTGGCATCTGCACGAATCTCGAAGTGGTCCGGAAGGACTGCTCCTGGTGGGACAATCTTAACCTGAACACCAATGATACCGAGCTTCTTGACTGCGGTTGCGTATCCGGTCTCGACGACAGACTCTGCCGGTTCTCCGGAGTGCTTGATGTAGCCTTCGACGAACTTCTGAACACGTGCACGTGCACCGGTGAGCTTACCTGCAATGATGACTTCGCATCCAAGTGCTCCGGAGTCCATGACACGGCGGATTACAGAGGTTCCTGCCTTTCTGAAGTACCATCCGCGCTCAAGTGCGTTTGCAAGGCGTTCTGCCATGATCTGAGCGTTGAGGTTCGGGTTTGCAACCTGCTGGACTTCGACCTGCGGTGCGTCGATGCCGTAGACGTTGGATAAGTCGGTGGTGAGCTGGCGAACCAGTTTACCGCCCTTACCGATAACGATACCCGGCTTCTCTGCGAAGATGGTGACCTGAGTTCCGACTGGAGTGCGGACAATGTCCATTCCTCCGTATCCTGCGCGCTTAAGCTCTTTGTTTAAGTACTGCTCGACACGGACTTTTCTAACACCGTCTGCGACAAATTTCTTCTCGATAGTCATCTTACTGCACCTCGCGGAGGATAATCTCGACGTTTACAGAGTCTCTGTGTTTCGGAGTTGCTCTTCCCATTGCACGCGGGAAGATTGCCTTCATGCAGCGTCCCTTGTTTGCAGCGGCGTGGACGATGACCATCTTTTCCGGTGCGAGACCTGCGTATTCAGCGTTCTTCTGTGCGGAGCGGATTAAGCGGATGTATTCTGCTGCTGCCTTGACCGGGTATCTTCCGGATGCAGTGCCGAAGGTCTTTCCGTTTAAGCTCTTCTGGTGAGCGACGTTTCTGTTGTAGCGTTTGAACGGGACTGCACGCTTTAATGCAACAACCTGTTCGAGGTATGCAACTGCGTCATCTGCCATCATGTTGCGGATGAGGGAAGCAATCTCAACAGCGTGTTTCGGAGAGCATCCAAGTTCGTTTGCCTTTGCGCGGGCGATGTTGTCGCCGGTCGTTTTGTTGCTGTATTCTGTTCTTGCCATGACAATCACTTCAGCGGGACGTATTTGCTCGACCGGGTTGCACCGACACCGGCGCTTCCGTGGCTAACCTTCTTGCGGGTCAGTGCGAATTCTCCGAAGTAGTGGAAAATTCCCTCGACCGGAATCTCAACCTCAACGAACTCTTTACCGGAGTAGATAGCAACTTTCTTGCCGACCATTTCCGGAAGGATAATCATTGAACGAATGTGGGTTCTTACACCGTCACCTGCTGCAATCTTGGCGCGAACGTCCTCTTCGCCAGCGGTAAAGCCGCGAAGGACCTTTCTGCGTGCACCGGATGGCATGAGCGGAAGAAGTTCTTCCATGGACATTGCCTGGAGTGCTTCGAGGTTGTAGCCGTGGTAGGTGTACTCCTCACGCCGTTTCGGCATTCTCTTAGTAGTTTTCTTTGCCATCTAACTTCACCTCCGGCATCCAGTTCTGCGTGCAGCAACGTGTCCGACCTTCTTACCCGGAGAGGTTCCGCGGGCAACAGTCTTCGGCTTACCTGGGTGCTGGTGTCCTCCACCACCGAACGGGTGGTCGATAACGTTCATTGCAACACCACGGACTCTTGGCCAGCGGGTTGCGGAGCTCTTCATCTTGTGGTACTGCTTACCTGCCTTGAGGATTGGCTTTTCGCCGCGTCCTCCGCCGGCAACGAGACCAACGGTTGCGAGACAGTTCTCGTTGAACCATTTCGGCTTTCCGGACGGCATCTTGACGCCGACCTTTCCATCGGACTTTCCGATGACGACTGCCTGAACACCGCTTGCGCGGACGAACTTGCCGCCGTCTCCCGGGCGTGCCTCGATGTTGCAGACTGCAACTCCGGTCGGAATTGCTGCAAGCGGGAGGGAGTTTCCGTTCTCAACGGTTGCTTCCGGACCCCAGACGAGCTCCTTGCCGATTCCAACGCCCTCGGTTACGAGTGCATATTCCTTCTTGCCGTCGATGTAAACGACTGCAATCGGGGTGTGACGTGCCGGGTCGTGTTCGATGTCAGCGACAATGGCACGGACAGTCTTGGTTGCAGATCCGAAGTGCTTCAGTTCTGCTTTGTACTGGTGTGACGGTGCACGGTAGGTTGAACCGCCCTTTCCGCGAGCCTGTGTACTAATTCTGTGTCCCATTTATCTCACCTTACACGATTCCAAGCTGAGAGAGAATCTCTTCAGCGGCGTTCTTCTCTTCGAAGGTAATGATTGCCTTCTTCGTTCCTTTGGTGGTCATCATCGTGTTGACTGCGACAATCTTCTTGCCGAAGGTCTTCTCGACTGCTGCCTTGATGTCTGCCTTCTTTGCTTCCTTTGCTACGATGAAGGAGAGCTGGTTGACGTTTTCAAGGATGACCATTGCCTTTTCAGTAACAATCGGGTATGCAAGTGTCATATTTATGCCTCCCCGAGTTTCTTTACAGCTGCTTCAGTCCAGACGGTAAGTCTGCCTGCGTCACATCCCGGTGCAAGGAGGTTTGCGTTCAGTGCGGTGACCGGTACACAGTCAACACCTGCGATGTTGTTTGCTGCAACGAATTCGCCTGCGGTGACGATTAAGACAGAGACTGCCTGCTTGTACTTGCGTCCACGGGTCTTTCCGCGTCCTGCACGGATCTTCTTGGAGAGTTTTGCACGCTCTAAGTCTGCGCCGACACCAAGTGCAACGAGTGCCTTGATGACTTCTGCAGTCTTTGCGATTGCTTCAAATGCATCCTCAACGACGATTGCTGCGTCACCCTCGAACTTGTGTCCGCGTGCTGCGACGAGTTCGGTGTTTGCGGTTGCTGCAATTGCGGAGCGGATTGCCTTTGCCTTCTCCTTCTTGTTGATCTTCTCAACGAAGACTTTCTCGACTTTTGGTGCGTGTGCCGGGTGACCACCCTTGGTCTGCGGAACTTTTGCACCGCGGCTGCCGTTCTTGATACGCGGAATCTTGGATTCGCCGCGCTTGGATCCCCAGCCTTCTGCGGAGGTTCTGAGACCTGCGTACTTGTCTGCACCGTATGCCTGATAGTTTTCGCTCTGGTATGCGAGGACAGCTCTCTTGATAAGGTCCGGGCGGTATGCTTCATCGAAGACTGCCGGGAGCTCGATTTCGCGGAGAACTGAGCCGTTAATTGCTTTTACGTTTGCTTTCATGCTCATTTACCCCTGCTTGCTCTGGAGACTGACAAACTCAACAACCGGAGTCTGAACCTTCTGTTCACCCATGCGGGTTGCAGAGCGGATACGGACTAAGCGTTTTGCCGGTCCTGGAATGCTTCCCTTAATCAGGACGTAGTTTCCACGGACAAGACCGTAGTGGAGGAAACCGCCAGCCGGGTTAATCTCGTCTGGGTTGTCGCCGATCTTGATGATGCGCTTGTTAAATTCGGTTCTCTGCTGGAATCCCATCTGACCTGCCATTGGGACCTGCCATCTGACGTGGTGAGGATGCCATGGACCGAGGGTACCGATGTGTCTTGTCTTCTTTGCTCTGGAGTGCTTTCTCTTACGGAGAGTGATACCGAATCTCTTGACTGCACCGTTGAATCCCTTACCTTTGGTGATTCCGGTAATGTCTGCAAACTGACCGTCTGCGAAGAGAGAGGACATTTCAATCTCGGTTCCGAGAATAGAAAGAGCGTATGCAAAGCGGTCTGCTGCACTGCCGCCTGCAACACGGATTTCCATTAAGTCCGGGACTTTCTTTGGAACACCGGTAAGTGCGGTTGGCTTGGTGTACATTAAGACCATAACTTCAACAACGTCTTCAATTGCAGCGTTGATCTTCTCGGTTGCTTTTGCTGCGTTGTTGGTCTTTGCTTTGGTGATTCTGCCGGAGAGTGCTTCGGTGTTTTCTGCCCAGACCTCGGTAAGCGGGTGCTTTCCGTAGGTGTCTTTGACGTAGACGCGGATTGCGGCAACGGTCATTGGCGGGATTTCAATTACAGTCACTGGGACCATAATTTCCTTGCCCTCTGTCGGACTCTTTTTGTGATCATCGATCATGATCACGTGGGTCATGCCTGCCTTGTAGCCTGCAAAGCCCTGGAGCATTGGCTGTCCGTCGTACTGCGGCCAGGACTGGTACTTTGGAATAATGTCCTTGGCGCGCTTGCGCGGATAGTATGCGAGTGAACCTGCTCTGGGTCTCACTGTTCTCATTTTTTCATCAATCCTGTGATAATGTCTGAATCTGCTTTTTCAAGCGCTTCAAACTAGTTCTGCTGGTTGTCATCAGATGTGACAGCCTATCTTTTTCACCGCCGGCTTCCTTTTCGGAATCGACCCGCGGGACACTGTTGTCTTGGTCTCCTGCTTCGCAGGTGGACTGAAAAGACGGGTTGTACTTTGTAAATCCTCTAACTGGATATCCAAACTGAACACGATAACGTCTTATCTGTTCAAAGCCCGATCACCCGGTATAAACCGCGGTGCGTCTGCTCGTAAGTTCGGCAGACAGTAATTTTCCAAGTCTCACGGAAGAGAACCTGACATCGACGCGCTCCTGCATTTCAGGATGGGCACATCAGAGACGTTCGCCCTGCGCGTATCATCAGACCTATGAAGGTCTTAACACCGGCCGCGGAAAACCGCTCCGGGTTACACAATTACAAAACCAGACGCGAAATGCGCTGTTTTGTACCAACTGGATATCCTCATTTCAGCAGAATCGCTGATATCAGCCTAATTAAAGGCTCTATATCATTGGTTCTAATATATAATAAAACCTTGCATGGTTTTGGAAAAAAAGTCAGCTGAAGTAGAGGTCGCCCTCTTTATTCAGATATACGCAGATATCCTCTTTGACCTGCCGTCCGCGGAACTTCTCCGGGATGTACGAGGATAAACGGTTGATTAACGCCAGCGTATCATAGATAATCTTCACATTCGTCGGAGCCGCTGCCGCATAGATAAGCTTTGGCGCATCCATCAAATCCGTGCCTGCCGGAATCGTGCAAAGCTCAGAGGCGTCAAGAGTATAGAGGAACTCCAACGTCTCTTTTGCCCGGCGGATGTTTTCGTTTGCAGACTTCTCTATAGTACAGATGTTTGCCTTCGACGTACCAAGACGGTCAGCAATCTGCTGCTGAGTCATTCCCTGCTTTCGGAGACGGATAACTTCCTTCTGTCTGTCGGTGAGAAGGGTATCTTTCATACAGATTAATTGAACGCCATTAACAATAAATACATTGGTTGAACGACGGACAAAAACGCGCACAGGAAATTCCGCATTGACCGGCGTCTGAGAAGTCTGTGTGCAGAAAAACTGCAGAAATCAGCAGTGTGCATCAGGCACTGCTGGAATTATCCGGCAAATCTCTTTGAGCGAAGCAAAAACAGAAAGAATTTTCCGGTGTTTTCAGGAGTGATATAATCATTCACAAGCCTTATATTGATTCTCGTCAAAATATTTGATGTTCTCATTCAACAAATGAGAGGTGTATTAAATATGGTAGTAAAGGTAGGAGTTGCAAAGCTCGGCAACATCGCAGCAGGTGTTATGGCAGAGCTTCTTTTAGATGAGCGTGCAGACCGTGAAGACATGATGACCTTCATGGCAACCTCTGGAACCAAACTGCAGAAGGAAGACGTTGACCGCGTCGTTTCCAACCTGAAAGCATGGCAGCCGGACTTCGCAATTGTCGTTTCCCCGAACGGCGTCCTCGAAGGCCCAGTTGGTGCACGAGAAGAACTCAAGGCAGCAGGCATCCCGGTCGTTGTCATCACTGACGACGTCACCACCAAGAAAGAGGGATGGGAAGCACTCAAGGCATCCGGCTTCGGATACATCATCATGAAGGCAGACGCAATGATCGGTGCACGCCGCGAGTTCCTCGACCCAGTTGAGATGGCAGACTACAACGGAAACCTCATCAAGGTCCTCGCAACCACCGGTGCATTCCGCAAGCTCCAGCTCGAGCTTGACAAAGTTATCGACCAGGTTAAGGAAGGCAAGAAGGGCGAAGAGCTCGTTCTCCCGAAACTCGTCGTCAACTCTGACAACGCAACCAAGGGCGAATTCACCAACCCGTACGCACACGCAAAAGCACGCGCAGCATACGAGATGGCACAGTCTGTTGCAAACATCAACGTTAAGGGTTGCTTCATGACCAAAGCATGGGAAGACTACATCCCAATCGTTGCATCTGCACACGAAGTCATGCGCCAGGCAGCAGCACTCTGTGACGAAGCACGTGAGATTGAGAAAGGATGCGACGGCGTTATCCGCATGCCGCACAAGAAGACTGGTGAGATCGTCTCCAAGACTGCACTCATCAGCAAGCCAGAGTAAATCTGATTTACTCATAACCATTTTTTCTTTTGGATTGAACAGGGGTGCATTGCACCCCGGTTTAATGAGCGCCCATATCCCCGCGACGCCTAAGGGGCGTGCGGCTTCGCCTTAGCCCCAATACGTTTTAAAATATCAATTTCCAACAGGCTTGGTCGCTTCCGTTCCATCGCCTATCGTATTGCTTTGCGGTGTTTTTCAAAAAATAGAAGTATTAGAAATCCTCAGAGTTATTTTTCAATAATCCGCTTAATCAGCGGCATCACCGGCGGCTTTTCCATCCGCTTTACCCGCGACCTCCGCGCAGCAGGCCCCGCGGAAAGAACAGGTGCTTCCATTTCCTTTTCCATCCGGGACACAATCTCATCAAATGCCCGCTTGTATGCCGTACAGTGCGGGTCAACACCTTCGAGCTCTCCGCCGGTTGGAGCAATCGCATTGTACGGACAGCCGCCTCTGCAGTAGGTAATGTGTGCACAGTCGCGGCAGGCAGAATCCACATGCTCCTTAAATGCCGTCATCCGCTTGCCTGCCGGACTTTCCATCAGATTTGCAATCGACGGCTTATCCTGCACATACCCCATCACCCACTCCGGCATACCGATAAACCGATAGCACGGATAAATCGCTCCGTCAGGTCCAATCGCAAAAGTAGAACCCATACAGTCCGCATACGTACAGACCGCACCCGAGCGCGTAAACACACAGCGGCAGAGATCGTTGACATTCATAATCTCAAAGTTCGGATGCGTAATCGCATAATCCAAAAGCCAGACCAGAAGCTCTCCGTACTCCTCCGGAGACAGTGTCCATGCATTCGGATTGTCCCCTTTCAAGGACGGAAGTGCCGGATGGAGCTTCATAACCCATCCCTGACTCTTGAAGAACTCCACAATATCCTCTTTTCGCAGAACCGACGAGTTCGTAAACGTACAGATAAACCGCACCAGAAGCCCGTGCTCTACTGCGATGCGGTACCCTTCCATGCATCGGGTATAGTATTCATCCCCTCTCTGATAATCCGTCAGATCCTCCGGACCGTCGATGGAAGAACCAAGCGGCACCTGATATTCCGCAAGAATCTCCGCCAGCTCATCATCCATCAGCCAGAGATTCGTCTGCATCGCAAACTCCGGATGCATGTGCGAAAGCTCTTTGGAAAGCATCGGCAGTGCCTCGCGGTAGAAGGAAGCACCGGCTAAAAGCGGCTCTCCTCCGTGGAAGGTGAACGTCACATGCTCCTCTTCAACCGGCTTTAACCACTCAACAATATCGCGGACCGTATCAAGACTCATCTTCGGCGAGTTCTCATCCGAACTCCAGCAGTATTTACACTTTCCCGGACAGCCGAGGGTGGGGATAATCATTACATGGAAGGGATTTTTCATGAATGAGAATATATTGGGCAGGACGGATATTCATGATTACTGTTTCAAACCCCCATGTTTATTACCAAAGCAGACGAATTCTACTATATGACACCACAGAAAGTTCTTCTCAAAACCAACATGGGAGATATCACTCTGGAACTTCGCGAAGACATGCCGATTACAGCCGGCAACTTCGCAAAACTCGTCGGCGAAGGATTCTACAACGGAGTCATCTTCCACCGCGTAATTGACGGATTCATGATTCAGGGAGGAGACCCGACCGGAACCGGCAGAGGAGGTCCCGGATACCAGATTAAAGATGAGTTCATGCCGGACAACAAGAACAACAAGGGAACCATCTCCATGGCAAACGCCGGACCGAACACCGGAGGAAGCCAGTTCTTCATCAACCTCGTCAACAACAACTACCTTGACAAAGCCCACCCGGCATTTGGTCACGTTGTCGAAGGCATGGAGGTTGTCGAGAAGATTGGAAAGGTCAAGACCAACTACAGCGACAGACCGCTCGAAGATGTTGTCATTGTTGAAGCAACTCTTCTCTAATCTTTTTTATGAGCAGAACCTTAACCGAAGAAGACATTCGCCTTTTGGAAAAACTCGCCCCCGAGTGCACAAGCCTTACCTGCACCAAATCCGCTGCAGAGTACCGTTCAATTTTAGCGCCCGTTGCAAATCATTTCGCAAAGGATGCAGACGATTTCGCATCCCGTCTGCAGCTGCTCACCGATGAGGAGTTCTTCGGAATTGTAGCCCTCATCCGTTCCGGTGCGGAAAGTATCGGATGCCTGCCGGTTGAGTGTGCGGAAGTTCTCATCAGCGAGACGATGAAAAAAGGCGATATGGCCGCCGCAAACGAACTCTATGCACTCTATGAGATGGGCGGAGGCTGCGGATGATATCTCTTGCCTGCAAAAAAGCAGGCAGTGGAGAAACTCTTATTCTTCTCCACGGAAACGGCGGAGAAAGCACTGACTTTGAACACCAGACTGACTATTTTTCCTCCAACTTCCAGGTATTTGCGGTAGATACCCGCGGACACGGAAAATCCCCCCGCGGAACAAAGCCTCTGTCGTTTCCGCAGTTTGCAGAAGACCTGCTCGCTTTCTTCAACGAACAGAAAATCGAAAAAGCAGACATTATCGGATTTTCCGACGGAGCAAACACAGCAATCCTCTTTGCCGCAAAATATCCAACACGGGTACACAGGCTCGTCCTCTGCGGAGCATGTATTACGCCGAAAGCAGTGAAGCGTTCCGTACAGATTCCAATAACCCTTGGCTATGCAGTCGCATCCCGCTTCAAAAATCCGGAAGCACAGCGGAATGCGGAAATCTTAGGACTTATGGTAAAGGATTTCGGCATCCGCGAAGAACACCTGAGAATGATTCAGGCAGAAACGCTTGTTCTTGCCGGAACAAAGGACATGATTCGGGAAAGCCATACGAAAAGGATTGCTGAAACAATTCCACAGGCCAAACTCGTGTTCCTTGAAGGAGATCATTTCCTGCCGATGAAAAAAGCGGATGCGTTCAACAGGGCAGTTGAAGAATTTCTGAAAGAAGAGTAAAAAAGATTGGATTGGGAGGTATTTTTTATGGATTTAGTTTCTTTGAGAAGTATCTTCTTACTCTTCGACGAAGGACATGACTGCAAAGGAGACAACTGCCTTTCCGTTTGCGTCAGTTAAGGTGAGTCCTGCATCAGTTACGGTGAAGCCGGTAACGGTCTTTAAGGATGCGAAGTATGCATCTTCTGCCTCAATTTCCGGACCGTACATCTGAGTGTTTCCAACCTGCTCAAAGGTTAAGGACTCGCCATCCTGAACATAGTTTCCGAAGTAGTTGTTAACAGGACCCTTTCCTGCAAAGGTGCCGTCTTCGTTGAAGATGATGGTAACACCGTCAGCGGTTTCCCAGGAGCCGACAACGCTCTTCGGTGCTTCGGTGAAGGTGAGTCCGTTTTCAAGGACGAGTTTGCCGTCAACGATTTCATAGGTCTGCTCGCCTGCAAGGGCTGCAAAGAATGCATCTTCCTTCTCGATTTCCGGACCGAACATCAGAGTGTTTCCCATCTGGGTGAAGACAATCTTGTTTCCGTCAAGGGTGTACTCACCGAAGTAACGGTTTACATAAGACTGACCGGCAAAAGTACCGTCTGCCTTAAGGGAGAGGGTTACGTCTGTTCCGCTGATGGTCCATTCTCCGACCGGAGAGTCGGAGTTTGCAGCCGAGCTGATACAGCCGGCAGCAGCAACGATGCCCACAAGGGCAACTGCTAAAACGACAAGTGCTGTCTTTCTCATACTACATCATTGCACCTTGGAGCATATATACTTGGTTTAAGTTACGAAAAATTTCGCAGTTATTAAACGCTTATTTTTCAAAAATAAGATATTCTAGAGGTTTTTGAAAAATGCAGAATTTTGGAAAAATACCGGTGCGCACAAAAAAATAGTGAAATGGTTTAGGATCTCATTGCCCCGTCAACCGAGAGAATCTCACCGGTAACGTAACTTGCGAGGTCAGAAGCAAGGAAGAGGAATCCGTTTGCGATGTCCTCCGGCTCACCGATTCTCCGAAGCGGGATTGCCTGGATCATCGGGGCAATCATCTGTTCCGGAAGAGCGGCAACCATATCCGTATTCGTAATTCCCGGAGCGACTGCATTTACACGGATGTTCGACGGGCCAAGCTCACGGGCTAAGGAAAGCGTCAGACCGTTTACCGCAAACTTGCTTGCCGGATAGGCGACACCGGACGGCTGGCCGGAGATGGAAACCATGGAACTCGTGTTTAAGATAACGCCTCCGCCCTGCTCACGCATAATCGGAACCACTGCGCGGACAGCCACAGCAATTGCATTGACATTTAAGTTGATGACCTTCTCGAACTGACCGTCCTCGTAATTTCCAATCGGCGTGCTGTCGGAAACGCCGGCATTGTTTACCAGAATGTCGATTTTTCCATAGGCATCCTTAATCTTTGCAAATGCCGCACGAACAGCCTCTCCGCTGTTTAAGTCCGGCCAGTCGCCGTCAACATTCCAGGCAGGGTTTTCTGCTTTCAGCTGAGATAACGCCTTGTCCACACTTTCCTGGCGCGAGCCGAAAAGGACAACCTTTGCTCCGTTTTCCAAGAACTTTTTCACCGTCGCAAGTCCGATTCCGCGTGTTCCGCCGGTGACGACAGCAACCTTTCCTGCTAATAATTCAGTCATTTGTATCTTCTCCTATGGTTTCTCTATTTTCCTTCACAGGATATTAAGGTATGTTTCAAAACAGAAACGCAAAGACCGCATCCGGAAAGATGAGGAAGATGAGAAGGATAATCACCGGGATATGGAGCATATAGATAAGAAGTGTATGCCGCCCGACAAAACACAGCGGAGAAAGTGCCGCAGGCATTGGCGGGATGCGGGAAGCCAAAGCTCCGCGTTTTCCTGACGGATAGAGTATCTTCCCTGCGGAAATTCCAAGAAGCATCACCCCGAACCAGGGGATAAGAGGTTCGTAGTCTATTGAAGTAAATCCGGGATACGGCATTCCAAAAGGCAGAAGCAGCAAATTTCCGGAAATCCCCTGCAGAAAGCAGGAGAGAATGATGATACCAAGTCCTGCCGCCGCCGGAACATACCATTTCACCGTTTCAGAAAGGAACGGTATCGAGAGAATCGTTCCGCATCCGATAAGATGCAGGATGCCGAAGACAACACAGCCCTGCGGATAGACAACTGCCGTGACAGCCGTGATAATCAGGCCGAGGAGCAAAAGCTGAACCCCGCGCCTGACAACACCGGATGGGCGTCTTCCGGCAAGAATTAACGAGAGTCCCGCAATAAAAATGAAAACCGCAGCCCCTGCCGCCCCGCTGATTACCTGCGGGTCGAACCAGGTGATGATGCTGAATAAAGAGAGACAAAAGAGGGTGTGATAGAGTACCATAAGGAGAAGGGCAGTTCCGCGAACTGCATCCACCTCATAGTACCGCTCGCCCATTTACTCACGCACCTCGCCGGATACAGTCTGGAAGAACTCACGAACCTTCGGCTGGGAGGCAAACTCCCGAAGCGAGAGTGTGCAGGCATAACTTCCGGCGTTCGAGAACTCCAGATAGTCTCCCACCTCTGCCTTCGGCAGAACAATGTCGCGGGCAAAGACGTCAAAGCCGGAACAGAGATTTCCGGTAACGGTAACCTCTTCAGTTTCGGAAGAGTTGTTCTGAACCGATATCCTGCAGGGATGTTCGCAGGAGATAAGAGGTTCTGCCCCGCGGGAGACAGGACCGTAGAGTTTTGCGATGTTGGCGGCTGCCGGACGCAGGAATCCATTCATACCGCCGGAGGCAATCAGATAGGTTTTGCCGCGGGAAACTTTCCTGTCGATGATGCGGGTTCGGAATACACCGGCATTTCCAACCAGATAACGTCCCGGCTCAATGATAAGCTCGTCTGCGATTCCGGCATAGCGGGAAGTAAGCTCGCGTACTGCCGTACCTAACGCCGCCATATCAAGCGGCGTCTGGCAGGATTCATCATAGACAATGCCGCATCCGCTGCCGAAGTTGATGATGCGAATAGCAAATCCGCGGGTTTTCAGTTCTGCGGCAAGGGAGAATACGTTTTCATAGTAGCGGGCAAGGGTTTCCCATCCCAGATTCTGGGACTGAATGTGGATGTGGATGCTGGTAATTTCTGCGTTCTGCAGTTTCGGAAGGCTTTCCAGAAGTTCATAGTCAATGCCGAACTGTGAAGGCCCCCCTGCTTCTGTATCCATGCCGAATGCTGGGTTGATGCGGATACCGATTTCAAATCCGCCGCCAAGCTCTCCGGCAATTTTGTCAATGCGGGAAAGTTCGCCCACGCTGTCTGCGATGAGACGGCAGTGCGGAAGGGATGAGCGGATGTCATCATCAGTTTTTCCGGGAGCGGAATAGCTGATGTTCTCTTTTGCAACGCCGAAACTTTCTGCAAGGCGGACTTCCCCTGCCGATGCCGCGTCAATTCCGCACCCGTTTGCAAGAAGTGTTTCCAGAATATGTCTGTTGGGATTGGTTTTTGCGGAGTAGAAGAAGCGGAAATCCGGAAATGTCTTCCGGAGAATCTGGAGATTTTCCAGAATCACTGCTTCATCGTACAGGTAATACGCATCGGCATTTTTCATGATAGAAAATGTGCCGCGGCAGTATTTAGTTTATCTTATCGGCGATACAGCGAGACCACTTCGCCGATGATAATCACTGCCGGTGCTTTGAAGCCGACCACGGCTGCTGCCGCCGGCAGTTCTGCAAGCGTAGTGCAGGTTACCCGCTGGTTTTCCCGAAAGCCGTTTTCGATGACCGCAACCTTGGTCACTTCCGCCATCCCATGCCCTATGAGTTTTTCCGCAATCACCGGGATGTTTTTGACACCCATGTAGATTACAATTGTCCCGGGAGACTGTGCAAGCCACTCCCAGTTAATCGAAGATACCTCCTTTTTCGGGTCCTCGTGACCGGTAATCAGTGTTACAGAACTTGCATACTCGCGGTGCGTTACCGGAATGCCGACTGATTCCGGAACGGCAATCCCGCTTGTGATTCCGGGAACAGCTTCTACCGGAATTCCTGCGGCGCGAAGCGTTTCCATCTCCTCGCCTCCGCGTCCAAAGACAAAGGGGTCTCCCCCTTTGAGCCGGACAACCGTCTTGCCCTCTGATGCAAGATGGACCAGCAGAGACTCGATATCCTCCTGCCGCATCGTATGGTGTCCGCCGTATTTACCGACATCAATCTTCTCTGCCGCCGCCGGAAGGGAGGAGATAATCTCCTCTCCCGGAAGCTGGTCGTAGAGAATGACATCTGCAGAATCAATCACCTCGCGGGCGCGGAAGGTCAAAAGACCAAGACCTCCCGGACCGGAACCGACCAGATAGACTTTTCCGGTCATTCTCCCTCCACAACCCTGCGGGCAGCGGCGATTAAATCCGCCGCACGCTCCTTTAACTCGCGGCCGATTGCATGTGCTTCCTCGATTGAGGAAATCATCCCCTCGACCCGGCAGGATTTCGTGCCGTCAAGTGATAAAATCTCGGCAAGAATCTTTCCGCCCTGACAGTACACTCCCTGCGGAGTAAAACATCCGCCGCCAATCTCCTCCATGACCGCCCGCTCTGCCGCGGTATCAAACGCGGTCTGGGAATCATTCAGCGGGGCAAAAGCCGCACGAAGTTCTGCGGTATCGCGGGAAACCACCGCAATAGTTCCCTGATTGGGGGCAGGAACAAAGGAGTCTGCAGAAAGCCGGAAACCGTGGACATGCAGTCCAAGACGAATCAGCGCCGCCTCGGCTAAGACAATAGCATCATACTCGCCGGCTTCAAGTTTTGCAAGACGCGTGTCAATGTTTCCGCGGAGGTTTGCGACATGCATCTCCGGATACTGATGATAGTAACGGAGAAGCTGTGCCCGCCTGCGAAGGGAGGAGGTTCCAATAGTTGACACCTCCTCCATCGGTTTTTCCACTGCGAGGAAATCAAACGGCGGGTCGCGTCTGAGAACCGCAGAAAGCACAAGTCCTGCCGGACGTTCTGCCGGTATGTCCTTCATGCTGTGGACAGCCGCATCGATTCTTCCATCCAGAATCGCGTTGTCGAGCTCGCGGACGAACAGACCATAGCCTCCTGCTTCATGCAGTGCGCGGTCGGTCACGCGGTCGCCGCGGGTGGAGATAATCTCAATCTCCGTCCTGACTCCCTGCTCATCCAAGAGAGCCGCAACCCGGTTTGTCTGGGCAAGCGCGAGTTTGCTTCCCCTTGTTCCGATTCTGATTACAGACATCCGTACACCTCGCAGAGTTTGTCCACTGCCGTCGCGTCATGGGCGAAAGAGAGGAAGTTCGTCTCAAACTGCGACGGCGGAAGGAAGACACCTGCACCAAGTGCGGACTCCCAGAACGACCGGAAAGCGGCAGTATCAGACTCCTTTGCCTCGCGGTAATTCTTCGGTGCAGTCTCGCGGAAGAAGTATTTGAACATCGAACCGCAGGAGACAAAAGAATCCGTGTTTCCGCGGATGCTTTCCCGGATGCGGGAGACAGAAGCCTCCACTTTGCCGTAGAGTCCTGCATTCTCATGCAGGAAGCGGAGCGCCGCAATTCCTGCCGCCATAGAAAGCGGATTGGCGTTGAACGTTCCAGCGTTGTACACAGCACCCGAAGGCGATACCATCTCCATAATCTCGCGGCGTGCCCCGAAAACACCGACCGGAAGACCGCCGCCGACGATTTTTCCAAGCGTTGTGATGTCCGGCGTGACGCCGAATTTCCCCTGCGCACCGCTCAGACCCAAGCGGTAGCCGGTGATGACCTCATCGAAGATTAAGAGGACATCATGAGCGCGGGTAATCTCGCGGACCGCTTCCAGATATCCAGCCTCCGGAAGGACAGGACCGACATTTCCCAGCACCGGTTCGATGATGAATGCGGCAATGTTGTCATTTTTGGCGAGAAGCTCTTCAAGGGCTTCTGCATCATTATAGGCAACCTGCCTGGTTGCCGCCGCAAACTCCGCCGGAACGCCGGCAGAGTCAGGCGTTCCATGCGTGAGCGCTCCGCTTCCGGCGGCAACCAGAACCGATTCATGCGCTCCGTGAAAGCCCCCTTCGACTTTGACAATCTCCGTCTTTCCCGTAAACCCGCGGGCAAGCCGCAGAGCAGACAGCGTTGCCTCAGTTCCGGTCGAGACAAACCGGAGCATATCAATAGACGGATAGTCTGCGGTAATTATGCGGGCAAGGTCGAGCTCAAGTTCCGACGGTGTGCCGAACAGTGTTCCACGGGAAAGCTGATCTGCCACAGCTTCGGCAACCGCGGAGTGGGCGTGGCCTAACAGAAGCGGACCATACCCTAAACAGCAGTCGATGTACTCTGCGCCGTCAACCGTCTTCAGCCGGCAGCCGGAAGCTGAGGCCGTATAGAACGGATAGGGCTGTATTGCTCTGACCGGACTTGCAACGCCGCCGGGAAGAAGCGTCTTTGCTTCAGCGAAAAGTTCGCGGCTGCGCTTTCCGCAGACAGCATCATTCATTGAGCCACCTCAGAATATCGCGGGTATAATAGGTGATAATCAAATCCGCGCCTGCCCGTTTCAGCGAAGTCATAGCCTCAAGAACGACCGCTTTCTCATCCAGCCAGCCGTTTAGTGCCGCGGCTTTAATCATTGCATACTCGCCGGAAACATGATATGCGGCAACCGGAAGTCCCAGAGAGCGGATATCGGATAAGACATCCAGATAGAAGGTTGCCGGCTTTACCATCAGCACGTCAGCCCCTTCTGCCGCGTCGAGTTCACTCTCGCGGAATGCCTCACGGACATTTGCCGGATTCATCTGGTAGCTTTTTCTATCCCCGAAGGAGAATCCGGAATCCGCGGCCTCCCGGAATGGTCCGTAGAGTGAGGACGCAAACTTTGTGCTGTAGGACATAATCGGGATGTGAGAGTATCCTGCCGCATCGAGTGCATCGCGGATGGCAGAAACCATGCCGTCGAGCATACAGGAAGGAGCGACCATATCCGCTCCTGCCTCTGCCTGCGAGACCGCAATCTTCTGCATGAGAACAAGAGACGCATCATTATCGAGTTCAAAGCCGCCGCAGGTCTCTTTAATGATTCCGCAGTGCCCGTGGGAAGTGTACTCGCAGGCACAGAGGTCAGTGATGACCACAAGTTTTGGCTCTGCGGCCTTCATGGCAGAGACCGCTTTCTGGATGACACCGTCGCGAGCAAACGCCTGAGAAGCCGCGGCGTCCTTTTCCTTCGGGATGCCGAAGAGAACAACGGACCGAACACCTTCGGCAAACAGCTCGCGGGCAAGTTTTCCTGCCGCAGAGAGCGGATAGCGAACCTGTCCGGGCATGGAAGAGATTGGAATCTCCTCTTCTGCTGCTTCGTCAAAGAAGAGCGGGAGGCAGAATGCTTCGGGAGAGAGTCTGGTCTCGGTGAATATCGGACGGAGAATATCGCGTCTCAGACGGCGTAAACGGGTTTTCGGGTACATTTATGGTTTCCTCGCGGTAATGGCTGTCACTAAGGACTTTGCCTGGTCGATGCGGCACTCTTCTGCGGAACGGCGGATCGCAGCCCCTGCGTCATCCAGGAGTTTCTTTGTCAGCGACAAAGTCAGTTTTTCAATAATCTCTTTTGCATCGCCGCCTAAGCGGATTGCCCGGACGGCTTTTTCCGCCTCGCGGCAGCGGATGTCTTCCGCCCATGAGTAGAGTTCTGCCAAAACATCGCCTGCGGCAGTGCGGTTGATAATCCGCACAAACTCCGGAAGGTATGCGGAGATGAGATCTTCGGCACTCTGAATCTCGCGGCGTCTGGACTCCATATTCCGCTTCGAGATTCCCTCCAGGTCATCGATGGTATAAAGCGAGACGCCGGAAATGTCCGCACAGGCATACTCAATGTCCGGCGGAGAGGCGATGTCAATCATGAGAAGCTTTCGCGGAGACTCGTCGAGCGGCCAGAGACGGGTTTTCATGAGAGCGGAAAGCGGTTCTGCCCGGATGATTTCATGCGGGGCTGCGGTACAGGAGATGACAACATCCGCTTCCGCAAGGCAGGAGTAAAGCTGGTCAAGCCGCATGGCGCGGCCGCCGATTTCTTCGGCGAGGGCGACCGCGTTTTCGAAGCTTCTGTTTGCCACATAGATTGCCCGGATGTCCTTTTCGGAAAGCGCTTTGGCAACGAGCCTTCCTGTCTCGCCGCCTCCGACAACCAAGATATTTCTGCCGTCAAGTGTTCCAAGCTCTTCTTCCGCCAGCAGAACAGCGGCTGAACCGATGGATACTGCCCCCCGGTTGATGGCGGTTTTCTGCCGGACGGACACACCGAAGCGGACAGCGTTGGAAACACAGGCAGAGATTACAGCATCAGCCGCCCCTGCTTCCTCTGCGGCGGAAAGTGCCTTCTTCATCTGCCCTAATATCTGGTCTTCGCCAACGATAAGAGACTGAGTACCAGCGGCAAGCTCTAACAGATGGCTGAGAACCACTTCTCCTTCGAGAACAGCAAAGCCCTCTTTGCCCGCCTCGGCAAGATAGGCAGAAAGGGCATCTGCCCCGCCGTGAATGAGGATTTCTACACGGTTGCAGGTCTGCAGAATCATACAGCCGGAAAAGGGAGCGGATGCGTAAAAGTCGCTCTCCTCAGCAAAGCGGCAGGCGGCAAGCTCTGCACTGCTGTGCTTTGCATGCGAGAAAACCGCTAAGGCAAGGCTGGTGTTCATATATGCCTCCGGGAAAGTGCGAGGGCTGTCTCGTCATCGCCTGCCTCCAGAGCCTGCCAGACCGCAGAGTCATCGAGAACAGCGCGGAGAATTTCAGCCCGGCGTTTCTGTTCAGGGACGACGGTTTTCAGTTCAGCGCGAAGCGTCTCCTGCAGGGAAATCATCGGCGAAAGTGCAGGGAGATTTTCTCCGATGTAATCGCGAAGATATGCCGAGACCGCCGGCGCTTTTCCGCCGGTGGAAACTGCAAGCGTGAAGTTCTCTTCTGAAAATGCCGCGGGGATGAGGAAGTTTCCAATGCCCGTTGCGCTGTTGTACCATTTATTCAGAGAGCGGGCAAGAGTGCAGATGGTCGCGTTTACCGATTCCGACGCGGTTGCCGCGACAATAATATCATAGCGGGAAATCAGTTCCTCCGGGTTTTTGGGGAGTTCATCTATCAGGCGAACTTCCCGGCAGGAGTCCGCAAAATATCCGGCTTTCCGCTGACCGACAGCACCGCTTCCGACAACTAATACAGAGGACGCGGAGAGGTCGAGCATCAGCGGAATCATATAGTGTGATTGGTCTGAATTGGACTTAAACATACCTCTTCTCTTTACTCTGAAAAATAAGCAGGGCTTAATACGAATTATGAACTATCCAATATCAGCAAATGAACCCCCAGAAATATCTCCCCGCATGGGCAATCGTACTCCTTATTGTAATTCTCACCACCATTCCGCCGTTTTCAACAGATATGTATCTGCCGGCACTGCCGGAGATGGTGGCATACTTCGGGACCACAGATGCAATCCTGAACATGACCTTGTACGGCTTCATGTTCTTCCAGGCAGTCGCCATGCTTGCCTTGGGCCCTATCAGCGACAAGTACGGAAGAAAGCCGGTTCTTGCCGTCAGCATCATCATCTATATTATAAGCAGTTTCTTTGCCGCCGCCGCACCGACCATTGAACTGTTCATCCTTGCCCGCATGATTCAGGGAGCAGCAAGCGGCGGTATGATGGTTATCTCCATCGCGCTGATTAAGGACTGTTTCGAGGAAAAAGTCAGAAACACCGTGCTGACGCTCTCAGTGGTACTTGGAGTTATCGGTCCTGTGGCATCACCGGTTCTTGGTGCATACTTAATCGAGGCGGTAAACTGGCAGTCAACACTTGCATTCCCGGGAGTGCTGACGATTCTCTGTCTGATAATCACCCTTCTGTTTACCGAATCCCTGCCGGCGGAGGAGAAGCTTTCCGGCAGCATTCCCTCTGTCTTTAAGCGGATGATTGGCATCTGCAAACACAAGAGCTTCATGGCGTTCCTGCTTTCGATGGGAATGTTTTCCCTGCCGTTTATGGCATACCTTGCGGTATCCTCCTATATCTTTGTGGAAGGTTTCGGACTTGCCGGCACGACCTACAGTTATCTGCTCGCAACAAACGCGGTGCTTGGAACGGTCGGTATGCTCATCTTACAGAGACTCACCAAAGGCGGTTCGAACAAGTCCATGGGCGTGGTGGTTATCATTCTCTCTCTGGTCAGCAGTTTGATTATGCTGAGCGTTGGATACCTGAATCCTGCAGTCTGCTTCATCGGTATGACCTTCTGCGTGGTCGCCGCTTTTGCCGCACGTCCGTATGCCCTGGCAATTCTGATGAACCAGTTTGACGGAGACACCGGTTCAGTCTCTTCGGTCTTTAACTTCACGCTGGTCTTCATCGGATGCCTTGGAATGGCTGCCGGAACGCTTCCCTGGCCTACCTACATCATCGGGCTTGGTATCTGCAGTCTGTTTGCAGGGGTTGCCGCTGCAGTGCTGATGTTTGCAGCAGTGAAAGCAAAAGTTCCGCTGAAGGGGCTTTGAAAAGATCTCCTTTTTTTAATTTGACGGTGGATTTTCACGAGGCTGTGTAGGAGCGCATTTCCTGCAGTGATTTGGAAAAACCAACAAAAAACTCAATTAAAAAAGAACAATGGTAAAACCGGGAAAAATCCCGGAAAGACTTTGTCAGCCTTATTTTCTTAATGCTGCTGCACGGTCTGCAGCAGAGGAGACGGACTCGGATTTGATAACTTCGATTCTCTTGACTGGGAAAATCGGTTTGCAAACCTCGAACATCTTCTTGGAGAGCTCACCCTTGAGCATTGCAGAGGTAAAGGACTCGAAGTCTGCTTCCTTTGCGAAGTCTTCGATGGTCTTAACCATAGTTGCACGGATTTCCTGTGCCTGGGAGAGTCTTGCGTGGGAGATAGTAAATGCGGTAACAGTGACCTGAATCTCGCGTGCAGAGCCGAGCGGCTTGACGGTTAAAGTAGAGTCGATTCTGGTTGCTCTTCTCTTAACCATTGCGCGAACGAACTCCTTTGCCATCTCGTGTCCGTGGAACTGAGTGTATGCTGCGTCGCCTGCAACCTCGTTGATCTTGAAGGATGCACGGACGTTCATCTTGGAGTAGTCCTGGATTAATTCACCAAGGCTGACGGTCATAACACGGCCTGGGATGTTCTCTGGGTTGGAGGAAACGATTTCTCCGATTAACTGCTTGCCGAGGAATTCCGGTGCGTAGACCTTGAACCAGCTCTTTGCTTTCCATCCCTCAAGCTTGCGTCCGCCACTTGCTTTCTTTCTTGCCATAATAATTCACCTTATTTGTTGAGTTGTTTACTGCATGCTTCATGAGTTTTGCATGCAACAGATAAATTCATCAGATAGTCATCGACCGTTGCGAGAACCGTTTTTACCGATTCGCCGGAAACAGAGGCAGTAAGCGTGTTTCCATCCGATACGCATTCCATGTATCCGCAGTTGTCAGGAGACAGAGCACCTTCGATGATGTCTGCTGATTCGAGTTTTGAGATGATAGTGCCGAAAATCTTCATAGATATTCCTTAACTGAGGCGATAAACTCAGACTCACATGCAAGAGGCAGTTCGCCGCCCGCACGGGTTTTATGTCCGCCGCCTGCTCCGCCGAACTTTTCGGCAGAGGTTTTCATCATCTGTTCGAAATCAACACTGCTGTCAGCCGGTGCACGGGCGGAAACTTTGAGATATTCCGTTCCGCGTGCGAGAACCACAACCGGCATCTGTTTGGAGCGGACAAAGATGTCTGCCACATCAGATGCCGTTTCAACCAAGTCGGAAAGCCAGACATTCTCTGCAACCGCTTCTGCGGCGGCAGCGGATGCGATGATTTTCCGGCGGAAGGCATTTGCAGTCTCCCATGCAGCGTCAGTCTGTGTCATATCTCCTGCGGCAACAGCATAGCCTAAATCAGGTCTTCCTGCTTTGCCGCATGCATCAATGACGGCTGTCATTGCATAGGCATCCTGGACTGCTTCGCGGAGAAGCTTCCAGGATTCTCCGTACATGCTCATCAAATCATGGTAGGATGCGTCTGAGCGGACAATAATCTCGGAGAGCAGGAGAGCGGTGTATGCTTCATCTGAGGCAGTGTTCATGCAAAGAGACGCGATTTTCTCTGCGGTCTCCTCATCCCCGGATAAGTTTCCAAGGTAGGGAAGAACTGCGGATGCAATCTGTTCTTTGGTGGTTCTGCCGGGAAGAAGAACTCCTTTTCCGACTTCAATGAGATTGTTGCCGACAGCATCTCCGATGATTTTCTGATTCATTCCGGAGAGTTTCTGACTGTCGCCGATGATTCCAACCATCACGAGACCTGCTAAGTCGCGGTTGTCGCCAAGTGCATTGGCAACCAGATACGCACATCCGGCAGCGGACAGTTCGGATTCACCGTCAATGCCTTCGAGCCGCGGGTTTATGTGGAACGGTACAGCGGCGTAGGGCACATGGTGGTCAATGATTACAATCGATTCAGGAAAATCCGGAACCGATGCGCCAAGGTCGCAAAGCACAGACAGCTCAGGCCGCTCGACATCGTCTTTGTTCAGGTGAGGTACGAACCTCAGCCGGAAGGCGATGTCGGCGCGGCGGAGTGCAACTGTGAGAATGGCAGCCGCGGCGATGCCGTCTGCGTCGTGGTGGGAGTATACCTCCACATAATCCTTCGAACGCAGGTAAGAGGCAATTTTTGCGGCTGCTTCTTCGAGCGACATTGACTATTGACGAATTTATCTGGAGAGGATAATCTCTGCGGTCTCCGGGGAGTATGCCCAGCCTGCCGGGAGGCGGCCAGTGCCCACGTAGTATTTTACAAGTCTTCTAACCTTTGCTTCGGTCAGCTGGAGCTGGCGCTTGTTGTGCAGGTCGTGCTTGTTGTTTGCTAAGTGTTTTCTCATGCCAAGTGCTTTGTGCATGAGGTTTCTTAAGTCCTCCGGGAGTTCGTTGTCCATGTTGTTCTCGCGGATGATTGCGTTGACTCTCTTGCCGGTTGCAAGTTTAACGCTTGGGACACCGTGTTTGTCACGGAGTACGAGACCAATCTGGGCACAGGTCATACCGGTTTTACGGAGCTCGACAACTTTTGCCTCGATTTCTTTTGCGTCAGTGTTGGACCACTCAGGAGCTTCAGTTCTGAATGGGCGAACAGAGGAGGCAATACCTCTTCTTCTAGCGTGCATTCGTGCCATAGTTTTTCACCGTTGCGAATTGTTGACTGCGAAAGGACCGTACATCCTGTCGAACAAATCCCTGTGTATCGCTGTTGTTCAGAGATTTGCGTAAGTCACGAAAAGAGCAGCATGCATTACACGTTAGAGTAATGATTATGCTGACTCGCCGTAATCCCTAAGCCATGATAGGCAGTGTCGTTGAAACACGTCGGACTTACTCCAGTCAGCACCGAAATCCGGGATTCAAACCCTCGGATGAGTGCTTCTTACATATGGGTGCTGTGAGATATTAATAGTTGCGGCAGTTCAGTCCCCTTTCTGCTGTTTCATGTCAGAGACAGCAGACTTCGGATGACGATAGCGGGGGCGCAGTTCGGTTTTCTTTCCGATGTTAATCGCTTCTTCGGGACAGTAGTGGAGACAGGCAAGACAGCCTTCGCACTGGTGAAGCCATTCGTGTTTTCCATGTTCATGAAGCCGGATGTTGTCTGCCGGGCAGACGGAGACACAGATTCCACACTTGGTACAGTTTGCCGAGACGGTGAATTTTTTGTCCGATGCAGGCAGGGATTTGATGAACGGACCGTAAGCAAGCCCCATAAGTTTGCCGGAGAAACACATGCCTTCTTTGTGTTCCTGCCGGTTGTTTACGGCCTGAGCGATTGCCGCGGCTTTGTTTTTTGCATCCTCGAACATCTTTTTCTGTTCCGGAACTGCAGGAGGAGCGGAGAGCGGGATGTAATTGTCCGGCATCTGTATCCACCAGGAGGCATTGAGTTCATGTCCTGCAGCTTTTGCAAGACGGGATATCTGGGATGTCGGAGCGCCCATTCTTCCTCCTTCGGTCGCAACGAAGAATACATATCCGGCGTCTGCAAGGCTGATGGATTTGAGGAAGCGGACGACGATGCCCGGAAGACCGCCTGCATAGAGCGGATAGACGATGCCGACAGAAGCTCCTTTGGGGATTGGGCGCGGGTTTTTGAGAGCTGCAGGGATTCCGATTAATTCAGCATTCGTATCTTCCGCTATTTTTCTGGCGACAGCAAGCGAGTTGCCGGTGCCGGTGAAGTAGTATATTATAGTGGGATTCATGCGTTAGTGTACGTATGAGTGCTGAGACTATATCCTTTTGGAAGAAGACAGAGTAAAAAAGAGGGAGGGGGCGATTCACATACTTTCCAGAGCCTCGATACCTAAGACATCGAGAGCCTGGTGGAGTGTGTTTCTGCATGCGTCAACTAAAGTTAACCGTGCATCGCGGACTTTGCCCTCTGCCTTTAAGACCGGATCGAAGCGGTAGAAGGAGTTGAAGAGGTCTGCAAGGTCGCGGACATAGGTTGCAAGGAGATGCGGGCGAAGCTCGACTACGACCTTCTCGATAACATACGGGAACTGTGCGATGTGTTTTGCAAGAGCAATCTCGTAAGAGTCGGAGAACTCATAGCATTCTTCAAATCCGCCTTCCTCTTTTGCCTTCTCTAAGATAGAGCAGGCTCTTGCGTGTGCGTACTGTGCATACGGAGCACTCTGGCGCTCGAAGTCAAGAGCTTCCTTCCAGTCAAAGACGGTGGACTTCTCTGCAGAGACCTTTACGATATCATAGCGGACTGCACCGACAGCGACTGCGTTTGCGATTTTTGCCCGCTCTTCTTCGGAAAGTTCCGGACGGCGGATTGTCACTTCCTCTAATGCACGCTTCTTGGTCTCGGCGATTAACTCATCTGCTGTGATGAACACACCGCCTCTGGTGGTCATCGAACCTTCCGGCAGAGAGACGAACTCGAAGTTTACAATCTCCGGCGGTCTCTCGCCGATAAGAGAGAGGGTTGTCTGAAGCTGGGAGCCGATTAACTTGTGGTCTGCACCAAGGACATCAATGCTTCTGTCGCACTGGGTGTTCTTCCAGAGGTGGAAAGCAAGGTCGCGGGCTGCATAGACGGAAGTGCCGTTGCTTCTGCGAAGGACGTAGCGGTTGCCGAATCCCTGCTTGGAGAGGTCAAGGTACATCATCTTTCCGTCAAACTGCGTATCCGGCATCTTCTCGATTCTTCCAAGAACCTCTGCCATCGAACCGTCCCAGAGGAAAGTGGTCTCGCGGACAAATCTGTCGTGGTGGACGTTCATGGAGGCAAGGGTTTCCTTGATACCTTCTGCACAGATGTCAACGGAATCGTGGAAGAGCTTGACGGTTTCTTCATCTCCTGCCTCGATTTTCTCCATCATTAAATCGAACTCAGGCTCAATCTCCGGCTTTTCCTTGGCGATCTTGTTTGCCTCGACATAGTGTCTGACGATAAACTCGTCTCCCTTCTCTCCTTCCTCGCGCTCGTAGTGGAGGTTCTTAACACCCCAGGCAACGATTGCGATCTGGCGGCCCATATCGTTTAAGTAGTACTGAGCCTCAACCGGGTAGCCTGCCTTGCGGAAGACGCGAACCAGTGTGTCACCGATAACCGTGTTTCTGATGTGTCCGACGTGTAAAGGTCCGTTCGGATTTGCACTGGTGTGCTCGATGATAACCTTCTCGGTCTTCTCCGGAAGCTGTCCGTAGGTTTCCTTGCGGGCTGCGGCAACGGATTCTGCGACATATTCTGAACCGAATACAAAGTTGATGTACGGGCCTTTGCAGGTCACCTCGATTCCGGCAGACTTCGGGTTTGCGGAAATCTTTTCAACGATGTCTTTTGCAATTAATGCAGGGTTCTTCTTTTCCTGCTTGGCGAGAGCGAATGCGGCAGTCGATGCGACATCAGCGTGCTCTCCGCCGTCAGTGATTAAAACATCCTCAAGGCCTGTTGCCTCACGGAGGAGTTCAGTTGTTTTTGCAAGATATTCGCGGTACATATTTAGAGTCCTGTTGGGTAACGGAGAACTGCAGCGATTCCGCCGAATGCGGACATGAGCATTCCTCCCTCTTCGAAGTCGTCGGAGATAATCTCAACGCGGGTGTTTGACATATCGGCAAGAGCAGTCAGCTCGTCAATGATATCCTCTTCCTTCTCAAGGATTAAGGAGGACTGACAGTTCGGACAGCGTCCAAGCGGCAGGTCTTTGAACTTCTTTCCGGCCTCAATCTGCATGGTCTTAACCTCCTGTGCTCCACAGTTTCCGCAGGTGATGGTTAAGCGTGCCTTTCTCAGCTTCTCGGATAAGAGCAGGGTGTCAACAGCACCTGCTTCGAGGTTTGCACGTACAGAGTCTTCTCCGTATGCTGCTGCCCCATTGTCTTTTACGAGTTCCTTGAAGAATCTTGCCATCTCCCACTTCTCATCTGCGATGTCAACACCGCGCAGTGCATCCTGTGCGTTGTCAACGAGTTCTTTGAGACCGAACTCATTGGTGTAGGATGCATCAAAGAGACCAATAATTCTGCGTTTGATTTCGTGGTGGAGGAAGTCTCCTTCGGCGAATTCTTCCTTGGTCGGCATTGGTCCGCCAATTAAGAGACCCTTGAACTTGTCAAAGAAGTTCGGCTCGGCAAGGAATGCTTCGGATGCACGCTCTCCGACCTTGGTGTAGAAGTCGTGGATTGCGATTAAACGCAGACGCTCGAAACGAATACTGGACTGACCTCCCTTTCTCTGCTTTCCGGGAACAGTGGAATGGGTTCCGCCTAAGGACTCGATTCTGGTTCCGCGCAGGAATCCCCAGTGTGCTTCGCGGCGGTCGATAACTAAAAGACCGTAGACGAACTTGTCGTCGAGCATGTCCTTTAAGGTCTCGAGTTCGAAGGAGGAACTGCAGCGGTAGCTGTACGTTCTAATCGGCTCCGGCGGCTCGACGATGATGGATTCAAGGTCAGTCTTGTCTCCGCCGATGTTGACCGCTCCGCAGAAAACAGCCATTCCATTCTCCGGCGGTGCCTTGTAGTACTTCAGACGTGCAAGGATGGAGGAGATTGCACTCTGCACATTGGTTCTGGTCTGCTTGCTCTTGATGTTTGCGCACTGTCCGTATTCGTCACGGAGGTGAGCAGTTACGTCGTAAATCTGCTTGTCCGGCGGGATGTAGAGGGAAATCAGTTCAGTTCCGGAACCTTCCTTCTCCTCGAGGCGTTCAAGAGCTTTCTTGAACTCATACCGCTTACGGGCTTCGTCTTTTTCGACTTCGTTTTGGGAATATTCTCCTGCCATATTTGTACAACCTGTTTGCCCGATATATGCGGCGGGCAAAATGTTGTATATTATTAGACGGGCAAGAACATTAAATATAGTGTTAGCGAAGAATGCAGAGGAGACAGGAGAGAGGAAATCATCCCTCGGAAGTAAATATCACCACTCCTTACGTAAATAGAAGATTTACGTACATAATACCGCCAAAATCCATTTTTCTATAAACAGTAACACTCATAAATTCTCCAATCCAATATAATACGTTATGAATAAGGGTTATGGGCTAATAGCAGGTCTTGCAGCATTCTTCATTCTGCTGCTCGCCCCCATCGATCCATCCATCATGCCGGAAGCAGCCCGCATCACCGCGGCAGTCACCGCAATGATGGTCATTTTCTGGATCACTCAGCCGATTCCAATTGAGGCAACGTCTCTTATTCCGCTGGTAGCATTCCCGGTTCTCGGAATTTTATCACCATCTCAGGTAGGTGTTTCCTACGCGGACAATGTGATTTTCCTCTTTATGGGAGGCTTTATGATTGCAATGGCTATGCAGAGATGGAATCTGCATAAGCGCATGGCACTGAAAATTATCTCCATCACCGGCACCAGTCCATCCAGACTGATTCTCGGATTCATGATTGCAACAGCATTCCTCTCTATGTGGATGTCCAATTCTGCAACCGCAATGATGATGGTTCCAATCGCAATCGCAATTATTGCAACCGTTCTGCCGACTAAAAACTATAAGGATATGGATGAATCGCAGAAGGCATTCTCCGGATGTTTAGTCTTGGGTATTGCATATGCTGCAGGTCTTGGCGGTATCGGAACACTGATTGGAACACCGGCAAACGGAATTTTAGTAGCTCAGCTTGCAAAACTCTTCCCGGGAGCACCGGCTATTGACTTCTTCCAGTGGATGCTCTTCGGAGTTCCATTTGTCGCCCTCATGCTTCCGATTATGTGGCTCTGGCTTACCAAAGTCCCGTACAGAAAGATGCCGAAGACGTTAGATAATACCAAAGAAGCTCTTCAACGCGAAATCGAATCCATGGGACCAATGAGCCGCGGAGAAAAGAACACACTCTTCGTCTTTATCCTCGTTGCAATTGCATGGATTTTCCGTGCATCCAAAGACATTGGAGGATTTGTCATCCCGGGTCTTGACATGATCTTCCCGGGAATCGAGGACTGCACAATCGCAATCCTTGGAGCTGTGCTTCTGTTCATGCTTCCAGTCTCCTGGAAGAGACATGAATTCACCTTAAACTGGCAGTGGGCTGTCAGAATCCCGTGGGGAATTCTGCTGCTCTTCGGTGGCGGTATGGCATTATCCAATGCATTCAAGGCAAGCGGACTTTCAGAGTGTATCGCAGAGTACTTCGGATTCTTAAACGGCGTCCCAATCGTGCTCTTAGTATTCATCTTAGCAATTGTTGTGATGATTTTAACCGAGTTCACCTCGAACACTGCGGTTGCAAACATCATGATTCCAGTACTCGCAGGAATTTCAGTTACCGCCCTTGCGGTCAATCCGATGATTATGATGATGACCGTAGCCGTTGCATCATCTCTGGCATTCATGCTGCCTGTCGCAACCCCGCCGAATGCGGTTGCATACGGTACTGAATATGTCACCATGAAGGACATGGTAAGTGCAGGAGGTGTCCTGAACATGATTGGTATCATTCTCTTTACCGTGTTTATGTTCACCTTCGTGCTGAACATCTTCGGTATGAGCATTGGTCTTCCAGACTGGGCATTCTCATACATCGCCCCCTAATCTTTTTTTCTCTCAAAGAGAGTTTTTATAATTCCTGCTGTCGAATAGTTCTTTATGTCTGAATTTGCAGAAGCTCACGCACCGTCCTTTGGTGCGCTCCTTGGAAGGGGAATTCTCGTTACCATCCTTGGTATCCTGATGATTGTATTCACCTTCGCATCCATCCTTGTTGCAGACATGCTGACTGCAGTCCTGATGATTTTCCTCGGCATCTCTATCCTTACCGCAGGACCGGCATTCTTCGGCATTGAGAAGCGTACCTGGTGGATGATTGTACTTGGTATCTTAGTTATCATCGGCGGAATTCTCGGCATTCTCTTCCCGGTAATGTTTACCGTATATCTGGTCTACCTTGCAGCCATCTCCGCACTCATCAGCGGTGTTACTGATTTAGTAATTGCATTTACCAAGAAGATTGAAACCGCAAACAGAGTGCTTTCCGGAATCACCGGTGTACTTGGAATTCTCTTAGGTATCCTCTTCCTTGCCCAGCCGCTCATCTCCGCATTCACCATCCTTGATGTCAGCGGAATGTTCCTCGCGGCATTTGGAATCGTCGCAATCATTGAAGCATTCGTTGCCCGCTCTGCGGCAAAGAAGGCTTAAACCAATACTCTTTTTCCCGCGTTTGCGGCAAAATTTGCCGCAACCAAAAATACATATTTTTCCCCGATACCGAGGTTAAAATACTATTTCAGTGTTATAATCTGCCGCAAGGCACACCCTTATAGACGATAGCTGAGTATCTTGGAAATACCAAAGGAGTGTATTATCATGAATTCTTTTGCTGTATTCAGTGAGGCTTCCGCTGACGGAGTCTGGAAAGCCATGATTATCAAGGCAATTATTTTCGTCGTCCTTGGTATCTTCTGTCTGGCATTTCCCTTTGCCGTGATGAATGTAAGCGCATACCTTATCGGAATCATCCTGCTGATTGTCTCTATCGCCCTCATCTTTTCCGGATTTTCCGCATTCGGATTCTTCCGCAGAAACTGGCTGCTGGTAATTCTGGGAATCGTCGGAATCATCCTCGCCATTTACTCGTTCATCAATCCGGCATTTATGGTCTCATTCGCAACTATCGCTGTGGGACTCCTCGCTATCATCGCCGGCGTTGCAGATATTGTTCTCGCATTCGGACATGACGTATCTATGGGAATGAGAATCTTAACCATCCTTCTCGGTCTCGTGGAAGGAATCGTGGGTATTATTTTCCTCGTAAACCCCGGACTCGGTGCTGAGGTTCTGGTACTTGTACTTGGAATCGGATTAGTAGTAAATGCCGTACTTTCCCTTATCGAAGCATTTGTTGTAAAAAAGAGTCTGAAAGAGCTGGATGACTGAGGTCATCAGCTTCTTTTTTTATACCGTGAGAAGAATCACTCCGGCAAATACCAGAACAGTCAGGACAAACAGCACTGCATCCGATGCGCCAAAGTGCATCTTTCGCGGGTTTTTGCCGGCAAGGCGGTATCCCCGCATATCAATGGTAAGTCCAAGAGTGTCTGCTTTGGCAAGAGAATTCAGCATCAGCGGAAGCATAACCGGGCCTAACTGTTTCACTTTTCCAAGTACCCCTCCTCCCGGATAGTATCCGCGGGAAAGCTGTGCTTCGTTAATCCGCACACCCTCACGCTGGAGTGTCGGGATGAACCGCACGGCAATCAGGAACATCAGGGCATAGTCTGCCGGAATCTTCAGGGTGTAGAGCGCGTTTACCAAATCACGCGGCTGGGTGGAGATAACAAGCATCTGGAATGCGAATATAAGTACAGTAAACCGCAGAGCCATCTCGACAGCAAAGAGGATAGCTCCCGTGGTGATGGGGAACATTCCATTCGGCAGGAGACAGAACAGCACGTCTCCGGAGGCCATGGTAAGCACGGTCAGGATGAGAAGTGCTGCCGCAAGCATCAGCAGAAGCGGAAGCTGGCGAAGGAGCGGGCGAAGCAGTTTGGAAATTCCTGCAAGGAACAGTACAAACAGCACCATCAGCGACAGAAGCAGCGGGTCGGTTGTAATAACCGCCGCAAACATCATGACAACGGCGAAGAAAATCTTCGTCAGCGGAGATAAACGGTGGAACAGACTGTTTCCCGGGATGTACTGTAAAATGTCTTCCATCTTAGAACACCTCCTCTGCATGTCCGCTGTCCATTCTGTAGATTCTGTCTGCATAGCGCTCTGCCATTACCGGGTTGTGGGTAACCATGAGAATGGTCTTTCCGGCATTCCGCATGGCAGTTAATACCTTCATGACCTCGAAGGATTCGCGGGCATCAAGACCGGTTGTCGGCTCATCCATGATGATAACCTCCTGGTTCGTTGCCATTACGCAGGCAAGCGCCAGCTTCTGGCGTTCTCCGCGGCTTAAATGACGCGGGTTAACATGAGCCTTTCCGGAAAGGCCGACCGCCGCGAGAGCTTCTTCCGGCGTCATACTGCCGCCGACATTTTTAATTCCGAAGAGAATCTCCTTTTCACAGGTGCCCGCAAAGATCATGGTATCCGGATTCTGGAAGACGAGACCTACGGTTTTTGCAATATCTGAGACCGGCATTTCTGCGATGTCTGCTCCATTCAGTCTGACCGCTCCCGAATCCGGACGGAGCAGACCGTTTAAGTGCTTCATCAGCGTGGTCTTTCCCGAGCCGTTCTCGCCGACAATGGCGGAAATCTCGCCTTTCATAAAGGATACTGAGACGCCGTCAAGCGCTTTTACTCCGCCGAAGGTGTGGGAGATGTTCTCTGCTTCAAGAATGACCTCCTTCGAACTGCCTTCCCGCTCAAGCGGAACGAACAGGTCCTCATCATGTTCGTCGAACGGCTCTCCGTCATAGACAATCTTTCCCTCGCGAAGGGTAATCATGCGGGTTGCAAATCCAAGAGTTTCTGCGGTCATGTGTTCGATGAGAACAACTGCCGCACCTTTCTTTCGTAACTCTGAAAGAAGGGTGTACACCTCACGTCTGGCTGCGGAGTCAAGTTCGGATGCTGCTTCGTCCAGCACCAGAAGCGGCGTACTGCGGGAAAGAGCGGCGGCTAACGCGACCCGCTGTTTCTGTCCGCCGGAAAGGGTGTGCGGAGCTCTGTCTTTCAGATGTCCGGTTTTGGTCTCGGCATAAATCTCTGCCAGACGCTGTGAGATTTCCTCAGAGGAAAGACCGAGTGTTTCAAGACCGGTTAAGATTTCCTCCTCGGTTGTGGTGAAGATAAGCTGTGCATCCGCATCATCGAACACCATTCCGGCCTTCTTCGAAAGGTCGGTAACGCTTGCATATCCATCCGCATACTTTCCGTCCACCGAAATCGAGCCGGAAAGTGTTCCTCCGTAAGCGTGCGGAAGAATTCCTGCAACTGCCCGGGCAAAGGTGGTTTTTCCAGAGCCGGATGGGCCGTTTACCACCACGAACTCTCCTTTTTTGATTTTCACCGAGACGTTGGAGACTGCCGGTTTGTCTGCGGTGCTGTAGGTAAACGAGAGGTTGTCGAGGACAACGTATGCGTCATCTGCTGCCGGAGTTTCATGTTTGCGGACTTTGGAGACTGCGGTCTTCTGCATAACAGACATTGCCGGGAAGGCGATAATCTGTGCAATGATAGTGTTTACCGCAAGAGCGGAGAGCACAATCGGCAGAAGGGCAACTGCATATGCCGCAAGACTTGCCGCGGAGGCGCCGGTTGTAACAAACATTACTGCACAGACTACTGCGACAAAGGTCAGACCGGATGCCGGAGTGGCAACAGCTGTTGCTACTGCCGGAGCGAGTTTTGTTTTGTCTTTAACCAGCCGGTAAACGGCAAGACAGACCACCGCGCCGATTGGTTCGGTGATGAGGTTTCCCAGCGGGAATACGGAGTGCGAGAAGACCGCACAGATAATTCCTGCCACAAGACCGATGCCGAGCGCTTCTCTGAACGTCGGATTGACGAGGATGATTGCTAAACAGTAGAATGCAATCGTCAGATTTGCAACGATTGCGCCAGGAACAAATAACGAAATGTATCTGGCTATAGCTCCTGCGGCAAGAAGAATGCCGACAAGAGCGATGTCACGGGATTTCATGATATTGATGTATGGATTATGAGTATTGTTCCCGAAGCTCGCGGCGGAGGAGTTTCCATCCGTTTACCCGCGGCAGTGCTTCGACAGATATGATTTTGCGCGGAACTTTATATCCGGCAAGATGCTCACGGGCAAATTCCATGAGCTGGGATTCATTAGAGCTGTCCCAGCCCTCCCGCCAGACAACAGCGGCTGCCGGAATTTCTCCGCGATGTTCATGCGGAACGCCGAATACGGCAATCTCGGCAATTCCTTCGAAGCGGATTAAGGCATCTTCTACTTCGGTCGGGTAAATCTTCCAGCCGGACATGACAATCATGTCCTTTTTGCGGTCGGTAATGCAGAGACGGTTGTCGGAATCCAGATATCCGACATCGCCGGTTAAGAACCATCCGTCCTCAAGGAATGCGGCTTTGGTTTCCGCTTCCATATTCCAGTATCCAAGAGCTACCGCAGGGCCTCTGAGAGCAATCTCTCCCGGAGTTCCAACCGGCATCTCTATTGAAGAGTCTGCTTCGTCAACGATTTTCACTTCCGAGAAGCAGACCGGATGTCCCACACTCTGGAAACGGTCTGCGGATGCGTAGTCTTCGGGGCGGATGACTGTTCCGGTGCCGATAACAACCGTCTCGGAAAGACCGTATGCGTTAATCACCGGGATGTTGTAGCGGTAGTGGAACTTCTTCCAGATTTCATGGTGAAGAGGACCGCCGCCGGAGATGATTTCGCGAACCGTTGCAAGTGCCTCTTCCGTTCCGGCGTTCTCCGGTGCTTCGGTTAAAGAGTGGATTACCGGCGGCATTCCTGCGAGCACAGTGACGCCGAACTGTTTGCAGAGTTCAAGATAGCGGGTTGGTTCGTATCTCTCCATCATCACGTAGAGTGCTCCTGCCCGCATCGCGGCAATTCCCCAGGACAGTCCTACATGCCCCATTGGGTAGATGCCTAAGTACACATCATCCTGTTTCAGCGTCAGCACATCACACTCGTTGTGAATTGCGGCGAGCCAGTTTCCGTGCGTCAGCATCGCGCCTTTCGGTTTTCCGGTGGTGCCGGAAGTATACTGGAGCTGACATAAATCATTGAAGTCCGTCTTTGCCGGCGGAAGCACTGCGGCATCGCGGAACTCTTCGATATTTTCCGGAACATACACAGAGATTCCAAGACCTTCTGCTGAGGACACACCCTCCGCATCGGTGATAATTACCTTTGCACCGGAGTTCTCTACCATATAGGCGAGTTCGCTTGGCGTATAGACGCGGTTGGTCGGAATAGCCACGGCTCCAAGGCGCCAGACAGCAAAGTAGGAGAACAGATATTCGGGGGTGCTGTTCATGTACAGCATAACACGGTCTCCCTTCTCCACACCAAGCGCCTGAATCTGCCGCGCAATCTCTGATGAGATGGCAAGTATCTCTTTGGAGGTGTAGCTTACATCCCTTTCCGGGCAGTAAAAGACGGTTTTGTCCAAACGGCAGGCGTTTGCATCAAGGAAGGTGGTTATGTTGAGCATGATGTGTCACATTATTGTACTTTGATGTACAATAATGTGCATTATTGGCATATATAGGTATGGGGAAAATCAGAGGATGATGGAATCCACTGCAGGCAGGCTCTTGAGTTCCTGAAGAGCATCTCCCGGAAGCTGACCATCTATAATAATGACAAGCCGCGGGTTTTCTGCTGCATAAGGATCGGTTACGAAAATCTGTCTGAGCGGCAGATCATACTCCGCAAGAACAGAAACCGCAGAGGATACAATATTTTTGTCGCCGGCATTCTTCGGCAGGATAGTAATTACAGAGAGTCCCAGATATTTGGCAACATCCGTAAAGTCCGGCGTAACCCGCAGACGGGTAAATACCGGCTCAAGTTCGGAAAACTCAGAAATGCGCCTGATGGTTGTATCAACAACCCGCCGGTCAACTTTTACCGCGCGCGAAAGGGCGGAAGCTGTTATCTCAATATCGTTTACCACGACCTTTCCTTCGCGGGAAATTCCGAATCCGTTTTCCAAAAGGAAGCGTACAACCTTCTGCTGGGACGGAGAGTCCGCAAAAAGCTCAAGAATTCGCTGCCACATTATCTAAACGTGTGGAGTTTAATCAGATAAAGACATCGTCCTGACGCGAAAATCAATTCGGAGGATTTATATCCTACACTGTCTAATATGTATAGGTCATAAGGCGAGGGTAGCCAAGCCAGGTCAACGGCGCTAGCTTGAGGGGCTAGTCTCATAGGAGTTCTTGGGTTCGAATCCCATCCCTCGCACTGTTTTTCTTTGTTTCTTTGATTAATCAACAAGAATCCTGCACCTTTCACAATTCCATGAGAAAATCTCTTCCGGGATTCAAATAAGCAACTTAATTAGTTCACAAAGCAAACCTATAGAGATATGGTATCTGGTATCGTTCTCCCAATAAAGAAGGTCAATTCTCTCGTTGACTCGAACATTATCGTTGAGATTAAAGATGAAGGATGCAAATTCGAGGGACTTCTTGTCGCAATGGACGAATATCTTAACCTCCACCTCGAGAATGCCGTTGAGATTACTGCAAACGGCAGAAGAGATCTTGGAACCGTCGTCATCCGCGGAAACAACATTCTGAGCATTGCACCGCTCAACTAATCATTCATGACAAACAGTACAGAGGACTTAGCGCAGAAAGTGGAAAGAGCGCTAACATTCATTAAAAATCACCCGGACGGAATTATTCAGAGCGAGCTGTGGAAAGAGCTCGGAATGGACAGCCGTACCTGCTCACGCATCTTAAAGCAGCTTGAGGATGAGGGAAAAATCACCCGTCAGGCATGTAAGGGCAGTTCTTACCTTGTTACCTGGGTAAAATCAGAGAAGAAGGTTGACCCGATGCTCTTTATGGCCGGAGATGCCCTTCTTCCATGTGTTGCCTGTACCGAAGAGTGCGATGTTCCGTCCTGTAAAATGCTGGAAGACTGGATTTATGAACTGGTCTTCGCAGAAATGGAATAACCAAACCATCCTTTTTTAAACAGAAACCTATTTACCCCAATACGAGATATTGTCTAGTATTATGTCGGCAGGTTTTTTTGACCGCTTTACTTCGAAGAAACCATGGGTTGTTGAGAGCGTTGCCCCGCCAGCAACAGGCCATGGTGCAGGTATGCAGGTTCCGGAATATAAGTCCAAACCATACTTTATCGTCGCTTCTGTCGAGATGGGAAATACTACCACCAAATGCATTCTGACAGGAACGGATTTGGAAACCGGACAGTCATACATTCTCGGAAAAACAGTATCAATGAGTCGTGATGTCCGCCCGCCAAAGCCGGGAGAGACGGTCTTTGGTGCAACGCTCGACGGAACAGAACTTACCCGCGAGTCAGTTACCGAGCTTGTCCGCGACACGCTGGTGAAATGCCACAAGCAGGCGGACTTAAGCATCAAAGACGACCTCGACTTCGTTGTGAGAAGTACCGGTGTTGTTGCAGCCATGGATTCTCCGGACCAGGTTGGTGAGTTCATCAAAGCTTTAGCAGACGGATGTCTGCTTGCCGGAGTTCCGCCAAAGAAGATGACACCCCCGATGGGTATCGGCAGTCTTCCGCCGAAGCTTCGCCCGCACAGTTTCGCAGACCGCTTAGTCTTTACCGGCGCTGTCGCAGGCGTTACTCCGCCGTCCGGAACGACCGGTGTTGAAATGGTCGCAAACGAGATGGAAGGAGAACTCGCCATGGCTGGAATCAAGGAAGGAGCAAAGTGGACTCCGGTTGATTTCAGAAACCCGTGTATCTCCATGGACTTTGGAACAACGCTGGACGGAAGAATCACGAGCGACGTTGATCCGAACGCAGAGTCTCCGTTCGCCAAGACGATTGGAAACTTCTGCGGTCTTGCAGGAGCTATTCCTGACGCCATCATCCGCGGAACCGGCTTAGTCGACAAGAAGAAAGGAACGGCTCTTGATTTATTCGGCGAGCACTGCGGACCGGCATCCACGCGTGCAACGAAGAAAGCCCAGCCGTATATTGACCGCTGTCTTTCCATTATTGAAGTGTGCGAAGTTCCGGCAGACAGGACCCGCTTTGGAAAAGTTCCGGTCTGTGCAGACGTTGCAAAAGAGTCCGGCATCGCCTTAATCGGTGTTGACGCAGGCGTCAACGGCGATAAAATTCCGGAGCTTGAGGCAATTGGCGCCGAGATGGCACAGAAGGAAAACAAAGCTGTCATCAAGGAAGTTGTTGACCGCGTCTGTGCAGATATTGCACTGCAGATTATCGACATCTGTGCGGAGAAAAACCTGCTTCCAAAGAACAGTTCCATCGGATTTACCGGACGTGCAATCATCTCCGGAAACAAACCGCAGTACATCTTAGAGGGCGTTACCAAGCGCGGACTCTACGACGAGCCGATTAACCACTTAGTCTTCGTTGATGACGGTCTTGCCCGCGGTTCTGCTCTGATGGGCCGCTGTATGAACAGTATCGGTCAGCCGAAATGCCCGATTGGCGGTGTTCGGGGCGGAAAGTGTATTATGGCGAAGAGACAAAAAATTGGTAAGTAATTATGACCGAAAATATCCAGGACGAATTTGACCTTGTCATCCCACCGGGAACTCCAAGGGCCGCCATCCGCGATGCTGCGCTGAAGTTCGATGTTGAACTGGTTTCTGTTACCAGACCGCTCAACTTCGCTAATATGGTAAATGATGAACGCGAGCTTCTGGCCTTCCGCGGAAAGCGCGAAGAGATTGAGAAGGTAAACGAGTTCCTCTACGCCGAAATTAAAAAATTCATCGGGGAATAAACCCCTCTTTTTTAGAAACCGGGTTCCTGAGAAGGGAACAGTATCTCATCAGCATTTATCAGGAAAATGCGTGAATAATAAAAAAAGTAAATGCAGATATTCTGCATTATCAAAAATGCCTATTCTTTCTTGTATGTATTCTGCATTTCTGAAACAGTACGGTTCACGGATGCACATTTCGACTCAACAAGAGATAAACGGTCGCGAAGGGTATCATTCTGAACCTTCAGTGCATTGATTTCCTCAATCGTCAGGGAAAACTTGTCATCAATAAGATTCTCAATCCGGCGAAGCTGTTTGTGAGTACCATACTCGATAATAATCTGACAAACTGCATCAGTGATACTGTCATCACCGCGCTCAAGTTTTACCTGCTCAATAATATCCAGGACAGTTTTCGGCGCGTAGAAAGTCACTCTCTGTTTTGACGGGATAATGACATTTTCTTCCATAGTCATATTATATGCTGTCAACATTTAACAGTGTTTTGAGGTTCAAATAGAGATTAATTGTTGACTTATTTTGTAAATACTGTCAAATTGAATCTTTTTAAACACCACAACCACACCTAAACACCCAATTATAATCAATAATGATTATTTGATAATATTTTAGCACTAATTTCTCAAGACAATTAATCAACCAGAGAAATTGTGGACGAATACAACAACCAGATATAAAAAAGAACCGGAGATAATCCGGTTAGTGAATCTCGTGGATTACCATTCCGGAGAGAAGCTTTGGTTCAAACCAGGTGGATTTCGGCGGCATGATAAGACCTGCGTCTGCCACATCGATTACCTGCTGGGCAGTTACCGGCTGCATGATAAAGGCAGCAGAGAACTCGCCGCTGTCAACATCCTTGATAACATCTGCAAGCGGCACAATTCCGCCGACAAAGGAGATTCTCGGGTCTCCTCTCGGATCAAAGATAGCAAGCATGTCATCTAAGACAAGGTTCTGGAGAACGGAGACGTCAAGTCTCTCGATTGCATCGGCATTCTCATCAGCCTTGCGGGTAAGTTCATACCAGTTGCTCTCAAGATAGAGGTGGATAACGTGCATGTCCTCTCCTTTCTCGAGTGCCGGAACAGCGTTCTTCTTCACATCGACCTTCTTAATCTGCGTAACATCGAAGCGGAGACGTAAGTCGGATAAGAACTGGTCTGCGTTCAGTCCGGCAAGGTCGCGGATTAAGCGGTGGTATCCGTAGATGGTAACCGAATCATGGGCGAAGAGCACACTCATGAAGCGTTCTGCATCCGGAGTTACGCGGTTTTCCGCAAGGCGTCTGTCGTAGACATTTGCAGAGGACTTTGCACGGTGGTGACCGTCTGCGATGTAGAGGTTCGGGATTGCAGAGAACATCTCAGTAATCTTTGCGACCTCTTCTTCTGCGTCCACGCGGTAGAGCTGGTGAAGATTTCCGCCTTTGGAAGTGTACTCGCCAATCGGCTGTTTTGCATCAGCCATTGCTTTGAGTGTTGCTAAGACATCTCCCCCATCCTTGTAGAGGAGGAAGACCTGTCCGGTGTGGGCAGAGACAGCATCGATGTGGCGAGTTCTGTCCTCTTCCTTCTCATAGCGGGTAAGCTCGTGCTTTTTAATGGTGTCATCCTTGTACTCGGCAACGGATACGCAGGAGACAAGTCCGGTGAAGGTCTGACCGCCTAAAGTGATGCGGTAGATGTAGTATGCATCCTTCTCGTCCTCAACAAAGAGTCCGTCTGCCTTGAACTTGGCAAACATCTCTTTGGCACGCTCGTAGATGGCATCATCATACGGGTCGGTGTCTAAGAGTTCGGCGTCAGTTCTGATAACGCGGAGAAGAGTATTCGGATTCTCCGCAATCTCTGCGGCTGCCTCGTCGCGCTCAATGACATCGTACGGAACAGACGGAACCGTTTTGAATGCCTCATCTGACGGGTGAAGCCCCTTGAATGGATAGATGGTAACCATAGCTAATATAATTGTTTGGAGTTCAATAGTAAAATAGCAGATGGTAATTGTAAACGGAGTTGGCGGTACGCGGGCAGGATGCACTATCCGCAAAGCAACCTTGGAGGACATTCCGGATATCTACCGGATTGAACTTCTCTGTTTTAACGACCCGTGGGATTACAAAGCGATGATTGAGATGATGACACTCTATCTCACGTCGTTTTACGTTGCAGAAGCAGACGGCAGAATTATCGGATTTTCAGCCGGAGCCATAGAAGATACCGATGAGGAAAAATACGGGCATGTCTGCAACATCGCAGTAACGCCGGAGATGCGGGGATTCGGCATCGGAAGACTGCTGCTTCGAAGAGTTGAGCGGGACTTCTTCCTCGAAGGATGCCGGGCATGCAGTCTGGAGGTTCGAAAAAGCAATACCAACGCTCACGGATTTTACGAACGCCTCGACTACGAGGATGTGTTAGTGTTCGGCGGCTACTACTCCGACGGAGAAGACGCCGTCGTTATGATGCGCTGGTTCTAAAAAAGGGGTTAGTCCCCCTGTAGTTTTTTCTGCAGGAGGGAAACCTCATCAGCGGTCATGCCGTTATTTCTTACAAACTGCTCGGCATACGGCTGCAGATTTACACCTTCTAACGATGCAGTCTCATTAAGTCCGGCAAGATAGCGCAGAAACACCCCCATGTTTCCGTCAGCAATATAGACATACTCTGCTTCATCATCTTCGGTCAGCCCGTAATAGTTTTCATAGCTTATCATGTAGTCGCGAATAATCGCATCTGCATCCGCTCCCATGAGAGCACCAACTAACGCAGTGACAAGTCCTGCACGGTCTTTTCCCTCTCTGCAGTGAATAAGGTACGGCGGTTCATTTTCTGCGAGGAAGACAAGCCCTTCGGTAACTAATATGGCAAACTCCGGAGAATCAAAGTCTCCGGAGATCGGAGAGAGCTGTATGGCATCATCTTCGAAGAGGCCGAGGTAATATGCCGATGCAAAATCATCCTTTTTTGTGTATGCAAGAACTTCTTCATCAGTGTCTGCAAGATTTAAGACGGTACGTATGGAGACAGCTTCTGCCAGATTGTCTGCGGTCTCTGCCCTTCCGGATTCGTTGTTCACCGGAGATGCCGAGCGGTACAGTGTACCCTCAGCAATTTCTCCAAGCGTTACCATGCGGAAGTTTGCAAAGGCTTCATCGCTTGGGAAATCCGTACGGTCTGAGGAGTAGTGTTCTCCCCCAATATTCTGCAGGAACTGTGCCCCGCCTTTTTCTTTGAGTGTTATGGTGACCGTATCGCCTGCGGCAACGCCGAACTCTTTTGCAAAGTTTCCGTAGTTTACTGCAAGCTCGGTTTTTGTCTCCGGTTTTCCGCGAAGAACAGAGTCTCCGCTTTTGACATAGAATCCATCAAGATACGGCATGGTGACGGTTTGTCCGTTTATGGAGACAGAAACCATATCACCAAAAGAAAAACCTGCATCAGCAAGTACTTCCGGTTTGATATCCAGAACAGCGTTGCCGAACACGGAAACACTGGTGACTTCTGCGGAGACCTCCGCAGGAGTGATGCAGCCCGCGGTTATGAGAACTGCTGCTGCGAGGATTCCAAGAAGCAGGATGACTCTGCCTGTTTTCATACATAGTCGTTCGTCGCCGTCCAGTATAAAGATACGCGGAAAAATTCCTCATCTCAGTTAAATATAAGTCCCATTCTGCCGAATAGTACTTCACACAGAGGTCTGTATATGTCTATCAGTCTTGTTGATAATGTCGGCGATTCATTCAAATTCGCCTTTGACCATACCGCAAAGAAGCTCCTTCGCTGGATTGGTCTCTCGATTGTATTCTGGATTCCGATTGTTCAGTTCCTCGCCATAGGTATCTTCATGAAAGTATACCGCGGAGAGGAACCGGATTTCACGAATGCCGGAAAATCCTTCATCCAGGGACTGCTGATGTTCATTGCAGAAATTGTCTATGCGTTAATCCCGTCTCTGATTATTATTCTGTGCGCAATGCTTGGCGCATCTGAAGGCGCAGGCGCTATTTCCGTCATTGGAATTATTGTCGGAATTGTTCTGGCAGTTATCCTTGGACTCTTCATGATTCCGGTTCAGGTAAACTTTGCCCGCAAGCAGTCCTTTGGAGCGGCGTTCGCCTTTGGAGAAATCTTCGGTATGATTGGAAAACTTGGTCTTGCCAAGTTCATTCTTTCATGGATTCTCTACTTCATCATTGTCCTTGCTGTCTCTATTGTATTAGGAATCTTTTCCGCAATACCGGTTGTCGGAGCGATTCTCATGCTCCTCTACGGTCCGTTTATCGGAATCTTTGCCGCAAAGTACTACAGCAACCTGTTTGAGTAATTTTACTCAAAACTTTTTTTTCAAAAAACTTCTAGCAACACTATCGTGTTGCTTAATGGTGTATGAAAAAGAAGGAAGGGTTTAGTTCTCTTTTTTCACTCTACCAGCAGTACGATTACGTAATATTCTCCGTCATAGTCCAGATACTTCGAACCGAACTTCTCGTAAACATCCCGTGCAGCAGCGGGATCCACTTTCCCCTCGCCGCCAAGAATCTCTGAGATTACCGTATCGTGGGTAACAAGCGACTTTGGTGGACCTGCTATCATCGGATATTCAGCAAGAATCTCATCGGTAATTTTGAGAATCTCCACTCCTTCTTCCAGTTCCCCTGTCGGCATGAAACAGACTGTTCCGTAACTGCTTGGTGTAAACAGCCAGACAGCCGCAGTCAGTACAAGGATTACTGCGGCAACTATCCCCAAAACGATGAGGACGTCTTTTGCCTTCACATCATCGCTCATACAGAATAATCCCGCTGACACTATATAAAAATATTGAGCAAAAACTCACACACTCCGCCTCCTTTATCTCTTAGGACCGCGAATAGTAGAACATCTATGTCCGAAGCACCGAAAAAAGTTGCAGAGATTGCAGTAATCCTCGGTATCCCCGAATCCGAAGTCCGTGAGATTGCAAAAGAGTACGAAGTCATCCTGCCGGGCAAAAAGATTGGCAAAGTCGCCGTCTACGAAGACAGCGTCGTTGACCGCTTCAGAAAAGTTGCCGACTTACGCGCTCAGGGCCTTCCCCATGACGTCATCGTCCCTGCTATCCGCGGCGGAAAATCCCTGGAAGAGCGTGCCTTGGAAGACATGAAACGGATGGGAATCGAAACGCCCAAAGATGTTCCAAGAGAAGCTCCCAAACCGATTCCGCGGACCGAAACCGAAGAGGAATTAATCCTCGCCGTCCGCTCCATGGAAGCAAAAGTCGTCAGCATGGACCACCGTTTTGCCGCTCTCCGCGACAAAAACGAGATTGACATGGAGAAGTTCATCGACTCCGTCTCCGCCCTTTCTGCCGATATCGCCTCCTTAAAAGAACAGATGTTCACCCTCTGGGACCAGATTGCTTCCCTCGAACAGTTCCTCAGAGAGCAGAACAGCCAGAATGCACAAAACAGCAAACCCTTCTGGAAGAGATAAAACCAACTCTTCCCTATAGACTACTTTTTTACCTTTCACGTCCAAAATAATTAAGGTTTAGATAACTCACTAGCCGGGAGTTTTCTTCAAAATGACACAACTCAAAATTACCGATACCACGCTTCGTGATGCACATCAGTCCTTAGCGGCTACCAGAATGCGCACCGAAGATATGCTTTCCCTCGCCGCCGAGATGGAAAAAGCCGGTTTCTGGTCAGTTGAAGCATGGGGAGGTGCTACCTTTGACACCTGTATCCGTTACTTAAACGACGACCCATGGCAGAGACTGCGTGATCTCCGCGAAATATTTGTAAAGACCCCGATTCAGATGCTCCTTCGCGGTCAGAACCTCGTCGGATACAAACACTATCCGGATGACGTTGTTGACAGATTCATCTCCGCCGCAGCCAAAAACGGCGTTGGTGTATTCCGCGTATTCGATGCACTAAACGATATCCGCAACATGCAGCGTTCGATGCAGGCAGTCATCGACAACGGCTGTCACCTCCAGGGCACAATATCATATACCACAAGCCCTGTCCACTCCATTGCCGGCTTCGTTGACCTGGCAGAAGAGCTCTACAGCAAGGGCTGTAACTCGATTTGTATCAAAGATATGGCAGGTCTTATCATGCCGGAAGCAGCACGTGAACTCATTACCGGCATCAAGAAGCGTGTTGACATCCCGGTTTGTCTGCATACGCACTCAACCTCCGGTATTGCCCCGATGAGCTATCAGGCAGCAATCGAAGCAGGTGTTGACATTCTCGATACTGCAATGTCTCCGTTTGCAGGCGGTACCAGCCAGCCGGCAACGGAATCCATCGTCGCATCGCTTGCAGGCACTGCCCGCGATACCGGAATCTCCTTAGAGACTCTGCGCAATATCAAGAACGAAGCAGTCAAAGTCCGCGGAAAGTACGACTGCTTAATCGACGGCATCTCGATGCGCATCGACTCCGACGTTCTGGTCTATCAGCTTCCGGGAGGTATGATTTCCAACCTTGTCTCTCAGCTCAAAGAGCAGAACGCTTTAGAGAAACTTGACGAGGTTTTAGTCGAAATCCCGCAGGTCAGAGCAGACTTAGGCTACCCGCCGCTGGTTACCCCGACCTCTCAGATTGTCGGAACGCAGGCTGTATTAAACGTCTTAATGGGCGGCAGATACAAGACTGTCACCAACGAAGTCCGCGACTACCTCCGCGGTCTCTACGGAAAGAGCCCGAAGGCACTTGACCTAGCATTCATCGAGTCCGTTGTAGGACCGGTTGACAGAATCGAGTGCCGCCCGGCTGATACCTTAGAGCCAGTCTATGACAAGATGAAGGCAGATGCCGAAGGTCAGGGACTCGTGAAGAAGGAAGAGGATGTCTTAACTTACATCCTCTACCCGGCTATTGCCCCCGCCTTCCTCAAAGGAGAAAAGAAGGCAGAGCCGATGCCGGAGCCGAAAGCAGCAGCACCGGCAGCTGCTGTTGACTACGAGATTCCGCGCTCGATGGAAGTCGAAGTTGACGGAGAGGTCTTTGCAGTCCGTATCTTATCTGTGGAAGGCGAGTCTGTTGTCAGTGCCGAAGCTGATGCAAACCACCGTCCGAGAGGAGATGTGCCGGGAGGAGTCAAGAGCAGTATTCAGGGAATGGTTCTCGACATCAAAGTCCAGGCAGGTCAGAAGGTTTCTGCGGGAGACACTCTCCTCGTACTCGAAGCTATGAAGATGGAAAATCCGGTTGTCAGCCCGGTTGACGGAACGGTTACGGAAATCTTTGTCGAGAACGGAGCAGTTGTCCAGAGCGGAGACGTTCTTGTGGTGGTGAAATGAGCAGAAACCAGTACTTCGACAAAGTATTAGTTGCAAACCGCGGAGAAATCGCCATCCGCGTCATGCGTGCCTGCCGCGAGATGGGAATTGAGACGGTCGCTGTCTATTCCGAAGCGGATGAGAATGCGCTCCATGTAAAGTATGCGGATGAGGCATTCTTAATCGGTCAGGCTCACCCGACCAAGAGTTATCTGAATATCGAGCGCATCTTGGAGGTGGCAGATATGGCAGGCGCTGATGCCATCCACCCGGGATACGGTTTCCTTGCGGAGAAGGCGGCGTTCTCCGGAGCGGTCAAGAAGGCAGGATTTGCCTATATCGGCCCCTCGGAAGAGACCATCCGCATGATGGGCTCCAAGTTGGATTCCAAGCAGGCAATGCATGATGCAGGTGTCCCTGTCTTACCGTGGACGCAGTCCACAAACCACGATGAGGCAAAGGCATTTGCGGAAGCCATTGGCTATCCGGTTATTGTGAAGGCTTCTGCCGGCGGCGGCGGTATTGGTATGACGATTGTCAACAACGAGGCGGAACTCGATGAAGCAATCGCAAAGTCCAGCAGAACTGCAGCCGCGGCATTCGGCGATTCGACGGTTTTCATCGAGAAGTATCTCGCAAAGCCGCGCCACATTGAGGTGCAGGTCTTTGCGGATAAGCAGGGCGATGTTGTCCATATGTTCGAGCGTGAGTGTTCGATTCAGAGAAGACACCAGAAGTTAATCGAGGAGGCTCCGTGTCCTATCATGACACCGGAACTGCGCGAGAGAATGACGCAGTCTGCAATTACTGTCGCAAAGACCTGCGGCTATGAGAACGCGGGAACAGTGGAGTTCCTCTATGATAACGGCAACTACTACTTCATGGAGATGAACACCCGTCTGCAGGTTGAGCACACGGTCACAGAACTCATCACCGGTATTGACATGGTGAGAATGCAGATTATGGTTGCCGCAGGCGAACCGCTTCCGTATGCTCAGGAGCAGATTACCTGCCGCGGACATGCTATCGAATGCCGTATCAATGCGGAAGACCCGATGAACAACTTCGCGGCAGACGCCGGAAAGATTACGCACTACCGCTCTCCGGGAGGACCAGGTATTCGAATCGACAGCTGTATCCACAACGGATACTCGATTCCGCCGCATTATGACTCGATGATTGCGAAGCTCTGCGCCCGTGCAATGACGCGTGAGGAGACGATTAACCGTATGCGCCGTGCATTAATGGAGTATGTGATTTTAGGCGTCAAGACGACGCTTCCGCTCCACTATGCAGTCATGAACAATCCGGAGTTCATCGCCGGAAACACGCACACGCACTTCCTCTCCGAGCCGACGGTCAGAAGCTCCCTTTCGCAGTACATGCGCGAGAGCGAGACTCGTATGCATCAGCTCGCCGATTCGCTGAAGTTCGAGAAAGGAAAAACCATTGCGGTAACTGCGGCAGTTACTGCGTACATGAACGCATTAGCACAGAAGAACGCCGCAAAGAAGGAGTAATTCCCTCCAACCATTTTTCGGAACATATATATTCTTAAACAGCGTTCTTAATATGCACTTTTTGCTGCGGTGGCCTAGCTGGTTAGGGCGTCGGACTCATAATCCGAAGGTCGGGGGTTCGGATCCCTCTCGCAGCACTTTTCATAATTAATCTCAATAACAATTCGTATTTTCATATGCGGGTGTATTTTTGCGCGAAACGCATTTAAAATTTATCTGTGATTTGTTTGTTTTTATTGGACAAGTCCGGCATTTACAGGGCTGAAAAGAGAGTTTAGAAGAGGCAGAAGAGCCCGTATTTGCTGTGCGCCTGATTAATGCCCATCACGTTTGCCACTTCTACAAATCTGCCATTGTCGATAACACGGTAGAATACAGTATGTGTCATCGAAACGTGAAGGCGGAATGTCTTTGGGTAAGAACCCTGCAGGAGTTTTTTGTTGCATCTCCGGTCGTTGTCGAACAGGTGTTCTCCAAGACAGTATTCTATGGTTTTCTGAAGTTTTTTCTTCTCTTCACTACTGAGAGATTGGATGTATTTTACTGCAGATCTGGTATAGCCAATCTGATATCTCAATTGAATACCTCATCATGGGGTATGAGGCGTTGGGAATTTTTGACCTCTTTGTCTAAATCTGCATCAAGTTTCTCTACATCCCATCCTGATTCTATTGGGATGAGATTGTTTAGCAGTGTGGTGGAGAGGGACTGTCTGCCAATGCGTCGCGAGACCAGTTCGTTATATGCCTTATCGGATAACTGAATCGTCTGCATACATGATAATGTGTTGGCAGAGGATATCAGGGTTTGGGCGGTAAACGGGAGGGAATCCTCCACAGTATTCCTCCTGAAATACTATATACTCTGACTGCATATTCTTCTGCATGAAGAAATCTGCAGTATTTTTCGTAACACTCCTTGTTCTTCTCGGCTGTTTTGTCTCTACCGGTGCCGCAGAAGAGACGGAGCATACCGAAGCAACGGTTTTTGCAAACTGCGGGGAGATGATTATTATTTCCGCGGTCGGCAATCCGACTACGGGATACACCTGGTCTGAACCGGTACTGTCAAACGGGCTTTCCCTGATACACGCTGACTATACGCAGTTTAAACCGGGCATGATTGGTACCGGCGGTGTTTTTGAGTGGACCGTTTTTGCTGACACTCCGGGATTCTATCCCTTCAAATCCGAATATAACCGTGCATGGGAAAATGCCCCTGCAAAAACGCTGAAGGCCGTGTTTGTTTATCTCCCGGATTTCCTGAATGGACCAAACGGCGTTGTTTCTCTGCGCACTTTCTAAGTGCCAAAACTTCTTTTTTCTGAAAGACTTTATACCGCCGTCGCGTATAACTTTCCATGAAGAAAAAACCAATCTTTCTTTTAACCGCGGCAGTCCTGCTCGGCTGTGTATTTGGCGCAGGGTGTATTTCTTATGAAGAAGTTCAGGAGTATGCAGTAACCTTTGACTCTTCTGGCGGAGAAGAAACCGTCACCGCAAAAGCAGGAGACATTATCACCATCACCACTGAAGGAAACCCAACCACCGGATACGACTGGACAGAACCGGTTGTCTCTGACGGTCTGGATATCATCGGCTGGGGCCGCATCACCACTGACGGGCCGGAAATTGTCGGTGCCGGAACGATTTATGACTGGGACGTCTCCGCAGATAAGCCGGGAACATACACATTTACCACTGAGTACAAACGTGCCTGGGAAGATGCCCCCATCAGCACCATCACGGTAACGATTATCTTCAGCTAAATTTGAGAATTAATCATTGTTTGGAATCTATGAAGCTGTCTTTAGTACCAATTACCGACTTAGACCTTGAATCGTTTAAAAAAGATATGCAGGAGGCTTTTCAGAATGGCTTTGAAGAAGTCTTTGGAAAAACCGCAGAGCGCATTCTTCCGGAAAAGGATATTGACGAATCGCTGAACACCAAAGGCTCTGTCGCGTACAAAGCTGTTGTTGACGGGGAAATGGTCGGCGGAGCGGTTGTGGTAATTGATGAGGAGACACAACACAATCACCTTCATTTTCTCTATGTTAAAACTGGCATTCAGACAAGAGGAGTTGGTTATGCAATCTGGAAGGAAATTGAACAACGCTATCCGGAAACCAGAGTATGGGAAACTTGCACTCCATACTTTGAGAAAAGAAACATCCACTTCTATGTCAACAAATGCGGATTCCACATCACCGAGTTCATAAATGCTCATTACCATGACCCGAATTCTCTGGATGAGTTTATCGGTGACGGCGGTGAAGGGATGTTTACTCTGCAGAAAAGAATGGAAGGGTAAATCCTGAGTTGAGATTTACTCACTTTTTGCTTCCAGAATCTTCCTAAAAGCCACACCGGCTTTTTCCATCTCGCTTTCCCGCGCGTTCTCTACAAGCTCTCGGAAGTGTCCGCTTCCGGCACGCTTTTCCGCAACCCACTCCTCAGCAAACTCTCCGGACTGTACCTCGCGGAGAATCTCTTTCATATCTGATTTCAGGCGCTCGGAAATCAGGCGCTTTCCGCGGGTAATGCCGCCGTAGCTTGCGGTTCTGGAGACTGAATCATACATCGCGCCGAACCCTTTTGCATAGATTAAGTCGATAACGAGCTTTACCTCATGGGCGCACTCCGAGTAGGCAAGCTCCGGTGGATAGCCAGCCTCAATTAAGATATCTACTGCTGCCTCGATTAATGCCGGAATGCCGCCGCAGATAATCGCCTGCTCGCCGAAGAGGTCGGTTTCCGTCTCGTCTTTGAACGTGGATTCGAGAATTGCCGAGCGGGAAGAGCCAATCGCCGCGGCAAACCCGAGTGCTGTCTGCAGAGCATGACCTGATGCATCCTGATGCACCGAAACAAGAGAAGCAACCCCTCCTCCTTCCTCATAGAGCCGGCGAACCATAGGCCCCACCCCCTTCGGCGCTGCGAGAACCACATCCACAAATTCCGGCGGCTGGATGAGATTATAGAGAATATTGAATCCGTGCGCGAAGAGAAGCGTGTGTCCTTCCCGCAGATAGGGCGCGATTTCTTCCGCGTAAATATCTGCGGCAGACTCATCCGGAAACAGCAGGGCAAGCACATCCGCCTTCTGCACGGCATCAGAGACAGAGTAAACCGCAAAGCCGTCTTCTGCCGCACGGTCAAAACTTTTTCCCGCGCGGTTTCCGACAATCACATCCGCCCCGCTGTCTCTCAGATTCAGAGCCTGCGCTCTTCCCTGCGAGCCGTAGCCGAGGATTGCGATACGCTTCGAGAGGAAATACTGCTCATCAGCCGGGGAGACAGTGTATGTGTTCATTCTTACTCCTTTAGGTTTTTATTCAAACTATATAATCCTGCGTTGCGTGCGCTTTCCACCGCTCTATTTCCTGTTCATGAGAGGTGCTTTTATCACATGAGACAGAATACGAAACAAAAAGTTATATAGACAGATACCAATACAGATAGATACACGTTAAACTTCCCTGCAAATAGAACGCAGAAGTTGACGGGAAAGGACACGATAGATAATGTCACTACCAGATGTTCAGTCCACCGCGCCTGATGTAAGAATCAGCCTTACGCGTGTTGGTGTGAAAAATGTCAAGAAACTCGTCGAAGTGGCGAGACCAGGAAAGTCACGTCCAGGAATCTTCATTTCTGAATTTGACGTGTTCGTCGATCTGCCAAGCAGCCTGAAAGGTGCAAACCTTTCCAGAAACTTCGAAGTAATTGATGAAGTCCTTCAGCAGGCAACTAACGGCGAGGTCAAAGGAATTGAAGACATCTGCGGTGTTGTCGCAAAGAAGCTCTTAGACCACCATGAGTATGCAGAGCAGACTGAAGTTTTCATGCACAGCTGCTACATGATGAACCGCGAGACTCCGGTTTCCAAGACCACCTGTCAGGAAGTCGTCAATGTTTATGCACATGCAATCGCACAGCGTAACAACAACAACCCGATTGTCAGAAAGAGCATCGGTGCTGAAGTTACCGGTATCACTGCATGCCCGTGTGCACAGAACATCATGAAGGACCACGCAATGCATGTTATGGAACAGCTCGAGATTCCGAAAGAGAAGATTGAGGCATTCTTCCAGGAGATCCCGATGGCTTCCCACAACCAGCGCGGACGTGGATTCTTATCCATTGAAACCGACGGCGAGACCATTGTCCCGCTTGACAAGGTTATCAACGTCTTAAAGGACTCCATGAGTGCAAGAATCTACGAGCTGTTAAAGCGCGGAGACGAGAGCTACGTCGTTATGGCAGCCCACAAGAACGCACGCTTCGTTGAGGACTGTGTTCGTGAGATGGCACGCCAGGTCGTTGCAAACTTTGCAGACCTTCCGGGAGAGACCCGCGTTACCCTTCGTCAGACCAATGAAGAGAGTATCCACCAGCACGATGCATACGCAGAGCGCGATGCAACCCTTGCTGAGCTTAGAAGCGAACTGAACGCATAAGATATCTCTTCAAAAAACTCTTATTTTTTTATTTTACATGTTTTAATCAAGCGCATTTTGATTTCGGGTTTAATTTGCGTTATTTCCCGATTTCGTATGACGCAATGTTCAATAGGATGTGTTTGAGTAATACTAATTATATAATTCGTGTGATTGTAACTCTGTTAACGCTCCATTTGCGGGTTGTTTTCCAAAAGGGGATGAGAATCTTTAATATCGCTCAATTAAGAGATAATACATAACGTACCTCGGTACGTGTCATTAATCCAAAAGGACAATGGTAATATTTCCGTATAGCTGTTTGAATACCCTAAATAACTTAGGATGAGGCGAAAACATTGTCGAAAGTAGTAGAAATTTCCCCGACCACCAGACATGAAGGTCACTCCAAACTCGTTTTAAAGGTCAACGATGAAGGCATCATCGAGCGCGGAGACTGGCTTTCTATCACCCCGGTTCGTGGAGTAGAGAAGCTTGCCATCGGAAAGACCTATGAGCAGGTTCCAAAGATCGCTTCCCGTGTGTGCGGTATCTGTCCGATTGCCCACACCCTTGCCGCAACTGAGGCTATGGAAGCATCCATGGGTGTTGAGATTCCAGACGACGCATACCTTCTGCGTATCATTCTGCAGGCAGCAAACAGACTGCACTCCCACGCACTGCATGACATCCTTGCACTGCCGGATATGTACCTCCCAGGTACTGACTCCAAGATCAACCCGTTCTCCCCAGAGGAGCCGGTCAGATCTGTTGCAAAGCGCATCCAGACTCTCCGTATGATCGGTCAGACCATCGGTGAGATCGTTGGTGGCGAAGCAGTTCACCCGTCCAACCCACGCGTTGGTGGTATGTACAAGAACATCACTCCACGTGCAAAGGCAAAGGTCCTCGACCTTGCAAAGCAGGCACTCCCGCTCGCACGTGAGCAGATGGAATTCATGATCGCAGTCTTCGAGAACTACGGCAAGCGCGACTGGGCAGAGATGTGCGGACGCGAAGTTGCAATCCCGAAGGACCTCGGTTACCACCAGCAGGGATACATGGCAACCGACCCAATGTACGGAAGCTCCTCCCTCGATGAGCACCCGACCTGGGACCCAGCACGCTGGCTTGAAGTCAGACCATGGGACTGGTACATGGGCGAAGAAGAAATCACCCTTGAGGATGAAGCATACCCAGTTGGCGGAACCACCAAGGCAGGAACCAAGGCATGGCCGCAGATGCAGGCATGCACTGGTGTCCCACTCTACGACGGCCAGCCGGTCGAAGTCGGTCCACGCGCACGTATGTCTATCTTCAAGAACTACGACCGTAAGGGCGCAATCGGCTTAAACATCGCTCGCGAGATGGAGTACATGGACTCTGTCTACAAGATGATCGAGGCAGCCGACGCACTCAACACCAGCGGATCCGTCGTTGCAGACGTTATCCCACAGGGTGACGGTTCTATCGGATGGGCATCCAACGAAGCACCACGCGGAGCAGACGTTCACCTTGCAAAGGTCCGCAACGGCAAAGTCGAGTGGTTCTCTATGCTCGTCCCGACCACCTGGAACTTCCCAACCTGCAGCCGTGCACTCACTGGCGCACCATGGGAGCTCGCAGAAGTTATTGTCCGTGCATACGACCCGTGTGTCTCCTGTGCAACCCACATGATTGTACTGGATGAAGACAACAAGCTTGTTGCACAGAAGCTCCTTGAGTAAGTAATATACAATGGATGGCCTATTCCCAGAAATAATAATAGCCGGAGTCGGTAACGAACTCTTTGGCGATGACGGATTCGGTCCCGCAGTAATCAGAGCTTTAGCTGACCACGAACTCCCAGACAATGTAAAAGCAATGGATGTCGGCCTTGGCGGCCCCCACCTCATCTTTTCCATGCTGGAGCCTGAGGTAACTAAGAAGTTGATTATTGTGGATTGCATGGACTTCGGGGGTAAACCCGGAGACGTGACGAAAATCCCAGCCGACCTTCTGCCTGAAGGCAGGGAAGAGCGTTACATGGACGCCCATTCCGGAAATCTGCTTGACCCAATCGGCAGACTGAAAGGAAAAATGGACATTGTTATCATTGGGTGCCAGCCCGCGTGTATTCCAGCTCCGGATTCCGAGGACTTTGTTCTCGAACTGAGCCCGGAGGTCGAAGGAGCCGTTCCCAAAACTGTATCTGTCATTTTACAGGAAATAGGAGCTTAAACAATGGGATTATTAGATAAACTCAAAAGCTTACTGTTCGGTAAAGAGAGTGTCAGCGAGGGAAAACAGGACGCAAAGCCTGGTGCAAAACCAGCTGACAAAATTGTCGAAAAGCCAGTTGAGCAGCCGAAAGCAGAAGTGAAAGCAGAAGCCCCAGCTGCACAGCCGGCAGCAGGCAATGTCGAACCGGTCGAACAAAAGCATATTATTCAAAAACCTAAGGAGGAGAAGCCAGTGGCTGACAAGATTACTGTAGGACACGTTCACATGAGCGGATGTACCGGATGTCTCGTGTCCCTTGCAGACAACTACGAAGGATTACTCACAATCCTCGATAAATACGCAGATCTCGTCTACTGTCTGACTCTTGCTGATGTACGTCACATCCCGGAGATGGATGTCGCATTAGTTGAGGGTTCTGTCTGTATTAACGACGAGTGCTCTATGGAAGAGATTTTAGAAACCCGCGAGAGAGCAAAGATTGTTGTTGCTCTCGGCGGATGTGCATGCTACGGAAACACTACCCGTTTCTGCCGCGGTGGTCAGCAGAACCAGCCGCAGCACGAGGGCTTTGTCCCAATCGGAGACCTTATCAAGGTCGATGTTTACATCCCGGCATGTGCACCAACCCCGCAGCAGATTAGAAACGTCTGCTTAATGGCATACCTGTTACTCAAAGGAAACGACGAGCAGAAGGCACTTGCAACCGCATACCTTACCCCGTTAATGAACCTTGCAGCAGCAGGAACCGAAGCATGCGGCTGCGACCTGATGACCGAAGTCATCAACCAGGGCCTCTGTATGGGCTGTGGAAGCTGTGCAGCAGCATGTACCGTCCGTGCAATCACCATGCAGTACGGCAAGCCGCAGGTCGAGCGTGACCTCTGTATCAAGTGCGGAGCATGCTACGCCCAGTGTCCAAGAAGCTTCTTCAGCTTCGATGTCTGCGGACAGTACGAATCGATTACCGAACTCATCGGCGAGGTTATGAAACCATAAGGTTCGGAGGTTAAAAAAATGTCTGAATATCTTGGAGAATACAAGGCAGTCTACAAGGCAAAAACCGCCTGTGCAGACATTCTCGGTAAGGCCCAGGACGGAGGAATCGTCACCTCGATGTTTGCATACGCACTCGAAGCAGGCATCATTGACGGAGCAATCGTCGCTGGACCAGGAGCAGAGCCGTACAAGCCGGAACCGATGATCGCAACCACTATCGAGGAACTTCTCGCAGCACGCGGAACCAAGTACTCGATTTCCCCGAACATGTCTCTCATTAAGGAGGCAACCCGCAGCTACGGTCTTGACAAGATTGGTATCGTCGGCACCCCGTGTCAGATCCAGGCAGTCAGAAAGGCACAGCTGTACCCAATCGGTCTCCGTGACGTACCGGACAAGATTGCTCTTGCAATCGGTATCTTCTGTATGGAGAACTTCCCGTACCAGGGTCTCTACCAGATGGTCGAAGACCACTGTGCAACCAAGATTGACAATGTCAAGAAGATGGACATTGGAAAGGGTAAGTTCACTGTTTACACCGAGCGCGGTGCAACTGCAGAGATCCCACTCAAGGTTACCCACAAGTACGAGCAGCCGGCATGTCACGTCTGTCTCGACTACGTCGCAAACATGGCAGATATCTCCACTGGATCCGTTGGAACTCCGGATGGATGGTCCACCGTCTTCATCCGCTCCAAGGCAGGAGAGGCAGCATTCCAGAAGGCAGTCGATGCAGGCTGGATCGTTGCAGAGTCCATGGACGGAGTCAAGCCAGGACTTGAACTCGTCGAGAAACTCGCAAAGACAAAGATCGACAACAACAGAGCATACCTCGAGCACAGAAAGCACGAGGGCACTCTCCTCAAACCACTGCGCTCCCCATACATTTAAACGGAGTCCATTGGATTTGTGCATGTACCCCACCCTCTCGGGTACAGTATCTACCCGCCGCGGTAAGCCTTTCCAGGCTTACTGCGGTTTTGGGAATCGTAGGGCTTGAGCTTTTTTAAGAACGTTTTTTCATTTCCGATTACCGGAGCAATCCTGTTTTCAAAACCGGCAAAAAAGAAATTACTGCAGAACCATCTTCCAGAGTGCCGATGCGTATCGAAGGGACACATAGATGACAAGCACTGCCGCAAACAAAAGAACACAGCCCGGAACCGCATACCACCAGACTGACAGGAATCCTGCCTCAACAAGATTCTGAATCCCGAACAGATATGCAGTAGCTGTCACCACAAACGGGAACGTAAATGCTGCATAGCTTGGATAGAACGGAAGCCGTAAAAGAGCGGGAAGACGGGTCAGAACCAGAATAAGGATAACCGTTTCCGCAATCAGAAGAACAGAGACAAATCCCGCATGTGCAAAAAAACTCTGCACATATCCCGCAAGAATAATTGACACGGGGGCCGCAAAAATACAGAAGAGCGGACGCACCGGTTCAGAAAGCGGAAGCTGAGTACACCGCACCAGAAGAGCCGGCAGAAGCGGAACTAAAGCTGCCGCACCAAACCAGAAACAAATCTGACCTGTTTGAATCTGATTAAAGTAAGGGGCAGTAATTGCTGAAAGAACAATTCCCACATAGACAACAAGCCAGCTGGGAAACACCTGGGAAAGCTTTGGACGGCGCACAAAACGAACCGTGAAAAACACAATCAGTGCCGCATGCAGAAAGACACCCGCATACCAGAACAGAACGGAAAAATCAGCCGACAAATCTGCAAGATAGACAGACAGAATCATCATCGCCATCGGAAACGTACCGGCAACCGAAGCCGCAACCGGATCATGAAACGCCTGACGGATTTGCGGGAAGAAGAACACCGCTTTGAGAACAAGCAGAACCCAGAGAATGCCTGCCGCAGTTCCGCAGAGAGCCTGCAGGACAAACCCTGCTTCGGGAATCAGAAGCACCGAACTGAAATACTGCGAAAGCAAAATGCCAAGCGATGCAGTCGCAAGCATCAGCCCCGATATCGGAAGGGGGAGAATGGAGAGGAACTTCTGAAACCGATTCACAATACCATACCAATATGCGCTGAACACAAATAAAGGAACGGATTTGAACGTCCCCTCCGCAGCCGTGTGAAAAAAAATATGCAGGGATTAGAACATCCCGATGATGTTCGTGATAAAAATAATCGCAATACATGCAGGACAGACAAACTTCAGCATAACCCACATTCCCTTGCGAACCAGACCCTTCTCTTTTAAGTTCATCTCATCGAGGACAACCTTCGGCTTGACAAAGTAGGCAACCAGAATACACGTGAAGAACACCATCAGCGGCATCAGAATCGTTCCGCTCATGAAATCAAAGAACTCAAGAAGATACATGTCTCCAATCTGAATCCAGTTTAATGCGCCGTATCCAAGCGAGATGAAACCGCCGAGAATCAAGGTGTACACACTCATGATGATAACCCCCTTTAAGCGGGAGAATCCAAGTCTGTCCTTCAATGCAGTAACAATCACCTCAAACTCTGCAATCGTCGACGTAAGAGCGGCTAAGGCGAGCAGAACAAAGAACGCTCCGCCGGTAACCGTTCCAAACGGCATCATATCAAAGACCATCGGAAGCGACTCGAAAATTCCGCCGGAGCCGACCGCCGCCGGATTGCCGTTCGTATAGAGATAACTTGCCGGAACAATCAGCGCTCCTGCAAGCATGGAGACAAGGAAGGTGAAGAATGCCGTTGAACAGGAGGACTTAATCACATTCACCTTCTTGGAAAGATACGAACCAAAGGTCACCATCACGCCAAGTCCTAAGGATAATGAGTAGAACACCTGCCCCAAAGCCGCAAGCACTGCATCCGGGGTGAAGTTGTCAAAGTTCGGAGCAAGGAAATAGACAAGTCCCTCCCATGCGCCGGGAAGAGACAGGCAGTCGATTGCAAGGATGGCGATTAAAAACACCTCAATTGGCATCACAATCTTACAAACCCGCTCAATTCCTGCCTGCACACCGAAGTAAACGATAACGGCGGCTATTGCGATGTAGAACAGCAGCCATAACAGCGGCTCAAAGTTTGAGGCAATATATGTTGCATAGAATCCTGCCTCCGCGGCCGCTTCTCCGCCGCCTGACATATACAGGAAACCGTATTTTGTAATACATGCACCGAGAACCGCAAAATAGGGCTGACTCAATGCACAGACGAGAACACAGATAATTCCGAGGAATCCGAACTTCGGGTTCAGTTTTCCAAACGCATCCAAAACACCGACGCCGGTCTTTCTGCCAATGGCAAACTCAACTGACAGAAGCGTGATTCCAAGCGTCAAAAGAATGGCAACATAACACAGGATGAATATGCCTCCGCCATGCTCAGCAGTCAGATACGGAAATCTCCAGATACATCCAAGACCTACCGCAGTTCCGGCGGCTGTTAAAATAAAACTCAGCGAACCGGAAAACCCTCCGCGTTCTCCATCTCCCATGGTTGATTATATGACGCATGAGATGATAATGATTGGGATTTATTTGGCTTTGTCCCTAAATTGAATAATCATGTGTTTTCATAAGCTCCGGATACATGAAAAAAAGGGTTGTTGATTTTTAGATAAGAGGGAGCTTTCTCTGGGAAAATGTTGCGACAGCCAAATAGAGTGCGATTAATGCCGGAATTCCGTTGACCGCGACAGCCAGAATCATAATTCCTGCACTCGCGGCAACAGGTCCAATGAAGTAACTAACCCCGTAAACCACAAACATAAGTCCGGGAAGGATACGGGATTCGGTTCTGAGAACTGCAAAGATTCCAAGGACGATAAAGAGAATTCCTAAGATGAACTCAGAGGTAGCTCCAATTACAGAACTTACGGCAAGGAGACTGCCTGCAAGCAGGAACATCACCGGAGTAAACCTCATCTTGGCAACAGCGAAGAGCAGGATGCTTACTAAAATCAGAAGAGCTGCATAAACTCCATCGAGTGCGTAAATTGTGTTGGCAACAATTTCGGATTTATTGAAGAGATAGTAAATTGCCCAGACAAGCATGCTTGCCGAAATCGTGAGATAACCAAGAGCAGATGCAGACTTCTTGAAATCAGTCTCCTGATCTGCGGTTAAGATCTTTGAGCATGGGAAGCAGATTCTTTCAGATGCACAGGCAAAGGCATAGTAGAGGGCAATAACAGTCAGGATAAGGCGGGTGTATCCAAAAACAGAAGACATAATCTCCTCAGACGGGATGATATAGCTAACAGTCGTGAAGAGTGCCTGTAATGCGATAAGTATTGCAAGCGGATATTTTGCTTTGTCTTTTGCTGTTAAAAGAATTACTGCCAGAATCAGGAGGAACAGATACAGAATAATATTGACAAAGGACATCTCGACAACAATCTCCATACCCGGGCTTACAAAACCGGTTGCTAACATCAAAAGCTTTATCGAGCCGAGCATAAGGAAGGTAATTGCCGTCAGGTCACGCTTTCCGATTACTGCAAGAAGAACTCCAACTAATAGAAGGAGAAGTGTGCTGATAATAGTTATGTTCTTCTGCTCAGCTCCGACAGTTCCAGATAGGTATGATACTCCGATAGCCAGAGTAGATACGGCAAATACAAAGAATCCTGCGGCAGACAAATAGTTCCGCATTTCATTTTTTGCGTTTTCATCCATAGTAAATACTCCAAGTAAGACCAGAGAGAAACCGTCTACATCCTACTGTAGATGGATAATATGTTTTTATACATGATAAAATGTTGTCATGATATGTATTTGGAATATATTTTTGAAAAAAAACATCCGCTAACACAGCAGGATTTCATGAAGAAAAGATTTGGTCAGAGTTATCTCTGACAGATGTTATTTCCTTCTAATCAGTACGACAACACCAAGTCCGGCGAGTACTGCAAGGATTGGCATTGAGCTTTCCGGATTTTCCGGAATCTCAGGTTCATCTACCGGCTCTTCTGCAACAACAAACGGGCTTTCTTCATCTTCCTCTATGAAGACTGCGGCAAATGGAGATAAGCTGTTGTAGTGGACTTTGTACTGTCCGTTTCCAATATGCTCGACTTTGCAGTCTTCCCAGATGCCGTCTTTGTAGTGTCCAACAGCGAGTTTCTTGCCATTGGGCACATTGGCATCTAAGATGAAGTATCCGGAGGATTTGATTTTGACCGGTTTTCCTTCTGTGTCAACAACTGCCAGGTCAACAATTACGTGGACGTCTTCTGTTGTGATATCGCCTGGAAGAAGGACTGTATCTTTGTTTCCTTCGGTTACCATGACAGATGCTCCGGGGTTTTCTTCTGCAATCTCTTCAGGTACTGCAACGCTCTGGATGATTTCGGTGTCTTCAAGTTCGACAACTGTTACTGTTTCTCCGGTTTCAAGGACTTCAGTTGTTTCATCACTTACGATAATCTCTTTGGTGTCTTCCACGATGGTTTCAGACGGAGTGATAATTCCAGGCTCAGACGGTTCTTCCGGAATTTCAGGCTCTACAGGTTTAGAGGGTTTGGATGGTTTGGAACTGCTGCCGCTGTTTCCGCTTGGGGTGTCGTCTTTCTGCAAATATTCGATGACAACATATTTGTATTCAGACCCCACTTCTGTCACAACAGACGGACTGACCTCTGAGAGACCCGTTCCTTCGATGTTCTCTGACGCCCGTACAGTAAGAGTTGAAGCAACAATGAGTCTATCTGAAGAGTATGAAGCGGCAAATGCCCAATTGTCCCCTATTGCTGTTATCTTTCCGCCAGTGATTTCACTCTTGTGATCACCAACACCATATGCATATCCTAAATCACCGGTTACTTTTGCCCTTGTATTGACCACTCCGTTCGTCTGGGCAAATACACCGCCGGAATCAACATATATACCATAAGCATAATCACCGGCAGCATCTGCATACACAGTTACCGAACCATCAGAGATGGTGATTTCTGATTCTGCACTGAGACCATATGCATCTGCCTTTTCAGTTGCTTTGGCATTTGCTGTTACCACGCCGCCGGAGATTTCAATTACGCCCCGTTGTGACTGGATACTGTAGGCAGAAATGACATACTCAGATTCACCACCTGCTTTTGCATTTACGGTTACTTCACCGCCGGAGATGAAAATATCACCAGTATCCTCAACTCCATCATCCATGGAGTAAGATGATGTATAAATTCCAGAAGCATCATTACCAGTCGCTTCTGTATTTACTGTTACTGAGCCGCCGGAGATGAAGATATCATCCATATAACTGGAGAGACCATAGGCAGGACCATTGAGCGAGATAGCATTTACGGTCACAGACCCGCCGGAAATGACAGCATCATAATAGGGTATGATACCCTGAACCGGACATTCAACAGCAGTTGCCTGTACATCTACAGTTACTGTGCCGCCGGAGATTTCTATGTCCCATCCTGTACCGATACCGGATGCAGACAGACCGGTTACCTCAGTCACCGTAACTTCAGCAGAGTCAGAAATCGTGAGATTACCACTGCTAGTGAGTATGCCATAGGCAGACACCCGAGAGGGACTCTTAGAATCACTGTCTGCAGTCACCTCTGTTACATTTACCTTCGCAGAATCGGAGATTAAGAGATTGTCGTATGTACAGATACCATAGGCGGAATCATCGGTTGAATTAACTGCGGTTACTTTTACTTCAGCAGTGCTGGAGATGGTGAGGTTGCCCCACACCTCAATGCCGGAGGAACAACAACTGATTACCTCTGCTACATTTACCTTTGCGGAGTCAGAAATCACGAGATTACCACAGCCATCGTCAACATAGATACCATAGGAAGATTCACCGGCTGAAGTCACATCTGCTACATTTACCTTCGCGGAATCGGAGATTAAGAGATTGCCATATGTATAGATGCCAAAGGTGTAATTATCTGATGAATTAACTGCGGTTACATTTACTTCAGCAGTGTTGGAGATGGTGAGGTTGCCCCCTACATCAATGCCAGAGGAACAACAACTGATTACCTCTGCTACATTTACCTTTGCGGAATCGGAGATTAAGAGATTGTCATGTGTATGGATGCCATATGCTGAACCATCAACAGAATGTGACTCCACAGTCACCGTACCGCCCAAGATTTTAATTTCATAAGCATAGATTCCATTAGCCTTCGCTTCATCTCCTGATGCTTCTGCCTCAATGTTCACAGCACCGCCTAAGATTTCAATTTCATAAGCATAGATTCCATTAGCCTTCGCACCATCTCCTGATGATGCGGCCTCGATGTTTACCTGTCCGCCGGAAATGGAAACAGCACCATCAGCACAAACTCCCCACACATTACCATCTCCACATATATCTATTTCAACAGTACCGCTTTCGAAAATGATATTGCCTTCAGCATAAATCCCTGCGGCATACTGTTGAGATGCAGCCGCAGTAACATTCAGCAGGCCGCCGTCAGCCCCATTTTGGATAGTGAGATTCCCATCCATCACATAAATACTGTAGAAATCCTGATACTCAACACCCTCCTCAATGATCAGCACAACAAACCCTCCCGTAATGTTGTTTGTGCCGTTGAGTTCGATAATCAAGTCCCCGGCACCTGTGGCATTGATATACTCCCATGTGCCGCCATTAAGCGTTAGTGTCTCGTTCAAAGAATCATACGCCCAGTTATCACCAGAAGCAGGAGTGCCCAATGTAATATCAATACCAGAAGCCCCTGCCGCTCCGGCAAATCCCACAGTCAAAACAATCAGACAAAACAGAACCCCAAGAACCCTAAGCGATTTCCAATGGGATGGGGTTGTCTTCGACTCGAAGCGTACATTTCTCATAAGAATCCTCACAAATGGTCGATAGACAATATCTGTGTTTTTGCTGTACATAAAAATTCCGAGAGCAAAAGCGATACAGTTGTTCACTAATTTTTATTTGTCTGTGTGAGGATTTCTAACAACCTCTATTTTTCAAAAACTTTATGAAGCAACACGATAGTGTTGCGTTACAGAAAGCGAGCGATTAGCGAGAGCCGAAGGCTCAAGCTTTGAGCACGACCGAAAGTCGTGCGATAAGCGAAGCTTTCGCCATCTCCTTGAAGATATCTTTCCCATAAATTCGCGAAGATTCGCGTTTGATATTCAAAAGACACGAATATACGCGAATATTAACAATATGTTTGGAGATGCGTTGTCGCTCCGTCGCTTATCGCTCCTACGCTGCTTGCGCAACACTATAGTGTTGCTTTTGAGGTTGTTAGAAATCCTTTGTGTTTTTACTAAGGCACCCATGCCCCACAGAAAAACCTCCTAAAAAATATTCAGTGATGTCCTGCCTCAAAAGACATCACCTCATTCCATGGAAGAACAACCCACTCGCCGTCTCTTACCTGCATCACATCATAGACCGGATAACGGTCGCCGTTTTCATCAAACACCACCGCACCGGATAGACCCACATAGCGGATTTCGCGAAGACCGTCTCTGATCTGTTCCGGCTCATAGCCGTATGAGCCGATAACCTCTGCGACCATCATCATCGCATCGTATCCGTAAATCGAGTCCTGAATTGTCATCGGGGATGAGTACTTCTCCAGGTACTGCTGCGGATAGGCAACGTCAGAACCCTTCTTGGAAGGTACGGCAGCAATCACGCCCTCTGCGGCAGAACCGGAGTGTGCGACCTCCGAACTTGCGGAGTTGTCCGTTACAATCCACTGCGGATGCAGGCCTGCCGCATCTGCGGTCTCTAAGAGCTTTACAAAGCTTGCGGAGTTCGGCGTAATCGCAAAGACTGCATCCGGGCAAATCTCCTTCATCAGCGAGACCGCCCCTGCATAGTCAAACGTATCGGCACTGTCAAGCGGCATCTCCACGACTGCCGCCGGCTCTTTGTGATACGCGGAAAGCTCTTCAATGAACAGCTCTGTCAGACCAATGCCGTAGCTGTCATCTGTGTGGAACACCATCACCGTCTCATAATTCTCGTTGCCGCCGACAAGCTTACCAAGGCCTGAACCCAAGTAGCGGTCGGAAGGAACGATACGGAACACATAATCCCGGTATCCTGTCAGTTCGTCGGTTGTTGCTCCCGGCGAGATGAGAACAACCCCTAAAATCTCCGCATACTTTGCAATCGCCAGCGTCTCTGTACTGGTCATAGGCCCAATGACCACCGGATAGTCCGCATTGTAAATCTCCAGGAACGTATTCAGCAGAGACATCGTGTCCCCTTTGGTATCAAAATAATCAACCGTGTATGTTCTGCCGCCCGGAAGCACATGGTAGTTTAACTCCTCTGCGGCAATCTCCACTCCTCTGGCATACTCAATGCCGAACTCCTCCTGACCGCCGGAAAACGGCAGGAGAACCGCGATACGCATATTCTTGTCCTCCGGATAATCTCCGTAGGAGACAAACAGCATATTCACCGACACTACAAGCAGAATCAGCAGGATAATCGTTCCTGCCCGCGGAATGCCGCGGCTGTGTCCGTGGTCGTCGTGACTCATGGTTTCTCCTCCGTCAGCGGATGAATGAGTGCCCGAATCTCTTCGCGCAGACTGCTGAGTGTCATCCGCTTCAGTCCGCCCTGCAGAAGCGGATACTTCTGCGCAAAGTGGGCGAAGATTATCATGCCCGCGGCATTTACAATCGTCATCGGCAGGGTGGTTGTCAGGATTACATCCTGAATCATCGAAAGTCCCATCACCCCGGTGGCAAGCGCGTAAATCGGGAAGATAAGAAGCAGGTGGAGCAGTTCAACAACAGCCGCAAGCGTTGCGCCCCGCCGCATGGTAAGCTTTCCCTTCCAGATGCGGATAGCAATTCCCGCAAGCACTCCTGCCGCAAGCGTTGCAAGGAAACAGGGAACTGCTGTGACTCCGCCCACCGTCAGACGATACACACCGCCAATCAGTGCCGCAAAGAATCCGACAACAGGGCCTCCGAGAACACCTGCGATCATGGCGCCTAAATCGCGGAAGTTTAAGATGTAGCCGCCGTACTCTCCGGCAATCATGATACCGCTGTACGTTCCGTACACCGAAATCAATCCGAAGATAAAGACAACCCAGAACTTATCCACGATGTTTGCCGTTCCGTCTGCCATACGCTGAAACGTCTTTGTCCGGCAGAAGATATAGAACACTACCGTACAGACCAGGACATTCTCAAACAGCGGCAGTCCGAACTCAAGGAAGGAACCTTCGATTAAGAGGGCTACATATGCGGAAAGGATACTGCCGACCGCAATCACCAGCATCCAGAGTCTGCTCGCTCTGGCATACTCCGGAAGACGGGAGTTCAGGTACAGCAGAATGAATCCGAAGACACCAAAGAGAAGAGCACAGATAACCGCACTGAGTCTGATTGTTCCCATCGGATTGTTGATGAGAATCGAGAGAATCAGAATGCCGACAAACACCCAGATAAAGAACTGATAGACTCTGCTCTCGCGGACTACCGTCTTTCCGGCATCTTCCCGCATCGAAACAATAACCCGCGTCAGTGCCTTGGCTCTGGCGTCAATTCCGATAACGACAGAACCGAAGAAGATAATTGCCACGAAGAGCAGGAAGACATAGGTGCCGTAGGGAATGGAACTGAACAGATAGAGAACCTGCGTAATCAGGATGTTCAGATTCAGCTCTGCGCCGTGCGGCATAAACGAAACGGCAAATCCGGCATAGCCGAGACACATAAAGCCGAAGGTGATGAGCAGAACGATTGCGAAACCAATCGCGATGTCGGCATTGACGCTTTTGATGAACCGCTTGAAGAACGCTTCATTTTTCACATAGCATGTGCCGTCCGCAAGCTCAGTCTTATCGGTCTTTTCCTTCAGCCAGACCGAGTAGAGCATTAAGTTCAGACCGGAACCGACAACACCTAAGATTGCAAGAATTGCGGTCTCCGAGCCTGCCGGGATGTTCGGCACGATGCCGGAGAGAATCATGTCCGGCGTGAACGGGAAGGAGATGAGAACCAGAATCAGGGAGATTCCCATGACAATGACAATCACCGCCATAATCTGCTCGAAATGGTGGTAGATGTGGGTGCGAAGGAGTGCGAGCGCTGCAATCAGCAGGGTTATTGAGAGCAGGAATATGGAAAATACGCCGGGCAGAAGATAGTCAAGGAAGGTTGCCGCGAAGAGAATCATTGCGCCGACGGCAAACATCTCTAACATATAGGAGACGATGACTAATATCGGACCCCAGTTTTTCGGTCCGGGCAGTTTTCCCAGCGCATCGAAGATGGTATGTCCTGTTGCCAAGGTATAGCGGGCGATACCGTTTGTGAACGCATATTTGAAGAGCAGGGTGATGATGACAACCCAGAGAAGAGCAAGGCCGTAGTGTGCTCCGATTTCGATTGCCTCGGTGATTCCTGCCTCTCCGGCGGCGGTAATAGCCAGAAGAAGGCCCGGCCCGAAGAAGACAAAGGTGTTGGCAAACCATTTGCGGAAGCGGGAAAGCCTGCTCTCGTTCATATGAAATAGATATTTGTATTCAGCAGATAAATATAATTGCAGGTATGAAACCGCTTACTCTTCTGGGCATTCTGGCTGTCATTTTCACGGCATGTTTTGTCGGCTATATTTTTACTGCGGACACGCTGTTTGCCGAAAAGGAAGAGGACTACCGGGTAGGTCTCGTGATGGAGCTTGAAAGCGGTTTTGATCCGTTCACTCTCCAGATTGCCGAAGGCGTCTATCTGTTAAGCAAGGAAAAAGGCGTTGTCACGGAATCTCATATCGAGGATTCGGTGGAGAAGGTCTGGGGAGCAACGGAGAGTCTGATTCATGAATATGATGCAGATATTATTGTGACCGGCGGATTCTATACAGTAACCCAGATGACGTCTTCTGCGCTTGCCAATCCAATGGAAAAGTATCTGATGGTGGATACTGCCTATGCGGCAGGGGAACAGCCGGACAATCTGGCAAATATTGTTTTCCGCTCCAATGAACCAAGCTATGCCGCAGGATATGCCGCAGGTATGCTTACCGAAACGCGGGTAATCGGTTTCATGGGCGGTGTGCACACGGATATTGTGGAAGGCTTCTACCATGGATTTGCCGCCGGAATCGAGCGGGCGGAAAAAGAGCGCGGTGTGCAGATTGAGCTTCTGGCGGATTATACCGGTTCGTTTACCGATGCCGCCCTCGGATATGAATCAGCGATGCAGATGTATGATGCGGGAGCTGACATCGTCTATCAGGTTGCGGGAACCTCCGGCACCGGAGCGATTCGGGCCGCGGATGAAACAGGAAACTATGTTATCGGCGTTGATGTTGACCAGAGCTACCTTGCCCCTGATGCAGTGCTCTTCAGTGTGGTAAAGCATATCCCGCAGGCAATCCGCGATACGGTTCTTCTCTACAAGGAAGGCGAAGACTTCAGCGGACAGACCATCTCCTTAGGATATGCGGAAGGCGATTATGTGGGGCTTGTCGGATATATGAAAGAGGTTGTTCCAAAGGAGTTAATCTCTGCAATAGCTGATATCGAGCGCGACATTGCGGATGGAACAATTATTGTTCCGGAAAAATAGAGGGGGAATTATTCAATCGGGTTGGCAACTGCTTCTGCCATAACATCGCAGACAATGCCGAGACCTTTGAGCAGAATATCGTCCGGAATAGTGATTGCCGCCATGATTTTGACGACGGTATCCTCTCTTCCGCAGAGTTCTAAGATAACGCCTTTCTCAAAGCAGCGTCTGCGGATATCGTAGGCCATGAGCGGCGAGTATTCGCCGAAGTCAATTCCCCACATGACACCCATACCGCGGACCTCGAGGTTGTCTGCAATCTTTGGCACGCGGGATTCGAGGAACTCGCGGATAATTCCCTCTTTTCTCTTGCATTCCGCTTCGAGGTTGTCGTGCACCAGGCATTCGAGTGCGGCCTTTCCGGCAATGAAGGCGAGCTGGAATCCGCGGAAGGTTCCGTTGTGTTCTCCCGGAAGCAGAACATCGTACTCCGGTTTTACGAGGGCGATTGCCGCGGGCATCCCGATTCCGCCAATCGATTTTGCCATGACGACGATGTCAGGCTTGATGCCTGCTCTCTCGAAGGAGAAGAAGGAGCCGGTTCTGCCGCATCCTGCCTGAATGTCGTCAACGATGAGCATCATGTCATGCTTGTCGCAAAGTTCGCGTGCTCTCCGCAGCCACTCTTCGGAGAGGACAAAGATACCGCCTTCTCCCTGCACGGTCTCCACAATCAGTGCCGCCGGTTTGTCAACTCCGCTGTGGTCGTTGGAGATGAGCATATCCATGTAGGCGATGGTGTCCATCTCAGGCATCATTGCCGGATGCGGAATGTGGGTAACATTTCCCAAGGTAACTCCGCAGGCATCCCGTGCACTTCTCTCGGTGGTTAAGGAGAGAGAGCCTAAGGACATGCCGTGGAAGCCGCCCATAAGAGCGAAGATATTGGACCTGCCCTTTGCTTTGCGGGCGATTTTTAATGCCGCCTCAACCGCGTTGGTACCGGTTGGTCCCGGGAACATGACTTTGTAGTCATAGCCCCGCGGGGTGAGGATTAAGTCCTGCAGTGTCTGGATGAACTCGCCCTTGGCAATCGAGTACATGTCAAGGCCGTGTAAGAGTCCGTCTCCTGCGAGATAGTCGAGGACTTTTCCTTTGATGTATTCGTTGTTGTGGCCGTAGTTGCAGCTTCCCGCTCCACAGAGGAAGTCGATGTATTCGTTATCGTCCTGGTCATACAGCAGTGAGCCTTTTGCTCTGGTGAAGATTACCGGATATTTTCTGCAGTAAGACCGTACGTTGCTTTCGTATTTTTCGAATACAGCAGGTTCCATCATGCTTTTGTTGTTGTTGTTTAAATCCATGAACCACACTCCTTTCTATCGGATAGGGTGAATTTAGTGGAAATCTGCTCCCGCATGAACCGGCGGCTATGAGATATCAATATGTTTGTTGCCCCCCTCAGGATTTAAAACTGTCCCTTTGGAAACAGTCGTTTATAGCCTGATTTTTGCCGGTTTGCGGACTTTGCTTGGACTTCAAAAAACCCCCTGCAAACGTGAATTCGGTATTCATGACACAAGCGGGGGTGGATGGTGTGTGGGGTGTTTGGAAGTTGGGTTGCAACCCGCGCATGAATTCTCTGTTTTTCCAGCGTATTTTCCGGCGCGCTTTGCGGAGTCTTGGAGATTTTGCAATCGGGCTGTTTTTGTTGGGATTTTGGTTGTTTTTTGAAAGCCCGCCTGCCCGCTTGGCTAACCTCATGTCTCTTCGAGCCATGCTCACGGCTTGAGCCTCCGGCTCTCGCCAATCACCGCGGGCTTTTCGGCGGGGCAATCAAAAATAGTAGAGTAATCTATTCACCAGAACTGCAAAAGAGGAGTACTCACAAAAAAATCCGGATTGCCCGCCGCGAACAGCCGCGGCGGTTGGCGAGAGCCGAAGGCTCAAGCCGTGAGCACGGCGGTTAGCCGTGCGATAGCGAGCGGCAGCGACGGGTGTTCTTAGTTATGGATGTGTGATTTTTCTTTTTGGTGTGTGATGCCCCGCCGGAGCGGCTGCTAACCGCGCCGCTCTATTCGGCGGGAAAAAAATTGTGTTTGTTTGGGGTTTTGTTTTTGAAGATAGATTAAACGGTTGATGCTCTTTTAGTGGTTTTGCGTCGGGCTACAAAAATACAAGCCGCTCCTTAGTCCTCGAAATCTCAACGCTTACCGCGTTTCGACTTCTGCGGACGTCGGCGCGTCTGTCTTTTTGCTCACGCCCTCCTTAATATACAAAAAATGGGCGGGGCACAGGCGTTTCTCCGCGAGAGGATAACCATGCCGTTCTCGTCGCTTCGCTCCGATTCCGGCACGGATATCGTCTCGCGGTTCACACCTCCGCCGTGTAGCCACCCGCGGTTGTTCGGGTTGGCTTTGGAGCTGTCTATGAATAAGTTAGATGTAAACTCGGATATGTACAGAATTGTTGGATGCGCAATGAAGGTTAGACACAATCTCGGAAGCGGCTTTTCTGAATCTGTGTATGAGAAGGCATTCCAGATGGAGTTAGAGGAGGCAGGTTTTTCTGCAAGGCTTCAGGTTCGAATCCCTGTTTTCTACAAGGGAGTTAATCTGCACAGAGATTATGTTGCAGATGTTTTAGTGAATGATTCAATTATTGTGGAGCTGAAAGCGGTTCGCTGTCTTGGAAAGATTCACGAGGAACAGATAGGTCACTATCTGGAAGCTACAGGGTTAAAAGAGGGGCTTTTAGTGAATTTCGGGAATAAGAGGGGGTTGGAATGGCGTGTGTACTGAGGCGTAAGCCTCAGGACACATGCGTGAGCAAGTCCGAAGGACTGGCGACGGCTCGAAGAGACTTGAGATGAGGGTTTATTCTTCTTAATTTTTCATGCCGAAAGATTCAACACACTTCTTCTATGAGAGAAATTACTATATGCTGACACCACGTATGTATTACTTGTAACGAAAATTGCAGGATAATCCGGTTGGGAGGAGTAGTTAACCGCCTATTATAACCGGGTCACCTCCTTTTGCTTTTGGTGTTTTTTTGTATTCTGTTTGTTTTTGGTCTTATCGTCAGCGTTTTGTATTTACTGTTACTTCGCAGAGCTTCTTCTCGAAATATTCGCTTCTCATTTTAAGAAGTTCAACATCATTTCTTAGTGAGATAATCTCTGCCTGAAGTTTTGCGACATCGTTATTCTGGAAATATAATCTTAACATTCCTGTTATTGCATCGGTGGTGTTGGTAAACTCTCCGGATTCAACTGCATCACGAATCTTTTGTTCAATGTCCGGAGGAAGTTTTATTGACATCTGTTTTTTTCTAACTCTGGTATTTGGAGACATTGGGAATATTTGTGTTCTTGGAAAATAATAGTGAGAGTGCGACATTTGAGGTTCAAATAAATTACAAATATGCATTTTAATCCGCGCTTTAAATCGAGTTCTACTGATGTTAGTGTTCATTGGTAAGTATGTCTGGGTTTATTTGCTTCTTATTTGCAATGTAGTATCATTATTCGTAATTCAAATAACATTTGTTTGAGATACATTTATACCAGGACGATTACAATATTATACCTTGCTATATGAGTAGCATTTATCCAATTAGCAAAATGACCTTTGGAGGTTTCTGAGATGGGCAAAGCAGGAAAGGTCGCAATTATTGTCTTAGTAATTGCGCTTGTTTTGTCTCTTGGCTTCGGTGGGCTTATGGTTGGTTCAATCATAACCGGAGACTACAGTTTCCTCATTTGGCTTGGTATTGGCACACCAGGCAGTTCTTCAGAAGACGAGGACGGTTTGAAGATTGATACCAACGCCGGTGATTATGTTACGCCGATTGTTAATTCAAACATCGAACCGAATGTAGCAATCCCAGGATGGGGCAGAATTACAATTCCTTCAGGAACAACTGAAATTAATTCTGTTGATTTCTACAACCCCGAAGAAAATGAAGGTCTGTATTATCTGACATTCGAACTGCTTCTTCCTGATGGTGACAAATACATTTCACTGTATAAGTCGGGTGCAGTACCTCCGGGAAAGCACATCCAGAGCATTAAACTTAACCAGACACTTAGTTTGGGAACCTACGATGCACTAATTCATGTACAGCCGTATCGCATTAATGAGGATGGTTCAGTTGGTACACCAACCAACAATGCGAATATGGGAACAACACTTGTGGTAATCTAAGTGTGAAAAATCTTTAAAATCGAGGTAAAAGATTTATGAAGAAATTCTTAATGATTCTCCTTGTCCTTGCTATGGTTTTCTCTATGGCGGGTGTAGTGAGTGCTGATGATGTAACCGGGGATACTCAGGCATCAGAGGGGACTACTGAGGAGACACAGACGACACCAACGGTCCCTCTGCAACCAGCAGATAAAACCGAAGGTATGGATCTTGAATATGATTTAGTTTCAACATATGTGTTAAAGATTCCAAGTGATGTGAGCTTCAACACTAATCTGGAACACACTGGAGAGGTTAGTTTATCGAACGTTCTCCTTCCGGCAAAAAGCATGATTACTGTTACTGTTAACAGCCTTCATGATTTCAACCTCCAGAATGGAGCAGATACTGACTTTATTGTAAGTAGGATTCCATATTCTGTAATCAGAGATAATGGAAAGATAGTTGCCAACTATAACCCAGATAATGTCGTTCTGGTAGTATCTGAAGGAGTCTCTGAAAATGCAGAAAAATTAACATTCAAAACAGAGGGGAAGGGAGCAACCCTTTCTGGAAAACACACTGACAGACTGACATTCAATGCACACTGGTCCGTTAATCCAAATGCAGAAACGGAAATTACTATTGGCAGTCTTGAACAGCTTAAGAAATTTAGAGATTCTGTCAACGCAGGTAACGGCTATGAAGGAACAACTGTTAAACTGACCGCAGACATTGACCTCGAAGGTGAGGAGTGGACTCCGATTGGAACATCTTCCACAAAATTCAAGGGAGTTTTCGATGGTGATGGACACACAATCAAGAATCTGAAGATTACTTCTGATAATGATGGAGATAAGGTTGGATTCTTCAGTGCTGTAGATACAAATGGTAAAGTTCAGAACGTCATCTTTGATGGTGCTGTAGTGAACGTCAAAACCAGAGGTGTTGGAGTTGTTGCCGGAAATGGAGGTACATTTGACAGCGTAACTGTTAAGAATGCCAAAGTATCTAGCTATGGTCAGGCAGGCGGTATTGTAGGTGGCGGAGTATATGGATCAGTGACGAACTGTAAAGTTTATGATTCTGAAATTACTGCTGTTCCAAATGGAGATGCCACTAATGGTTACGATAACGGTGACAAAGTTGGTGGTATTGTCGGTTTACACACCTCAGATACCACTGGTGTTGTCACCGGAAATGAGGTTTCTGGTCTCACTCTGAAAGCATACCGCGATATCGGTGGCATTGCAGGTGCGGCTGATGGTAGCAAAGTTAAGGACAATAAAGTAAATGATGTTCTTATCATTGTTGACCAGGTGACAATCAGTTATGGAGATAAGGATGAAAACGCAGCTGAAATCTTCGGTCCTCGCTTTAAAGATGACTGTTATTTAGACCCATCGAACACCGCAAAAGATGTCTTCATCTGGATTATGGGGGAGGACATCGAGGAAGTTAGCAGTCCAGCTGCACTCAAAGCATTTGCAATGGATGTAGATTTAGGTAATGATTACTATGGAAAGACTGTCACACTGACTGCTGATCTTGACCTTGAAAAGTACGATTCTAACGGAGAACGCGTATCCTTTGATCCAATTGGATACGGGTATAATGTAGTATTCAAAGGAACTTTTGATGGACAAGGACACACCATTAAGAATCTGTATCAGAATGGATGGGCTTTAGGCTTAGATTACAGTACTGAAGGTGGAGGTCTCTTTGCTTCAGTTGTTGATGCCACCATTAAGGACCTTAATGTAGATAATGCAGATATTGTGATGGAATGTATCGATATGGGAGTAGTTGTTGGTTATTCCTATGGAAACTGCGTCTATGAAAACATAAAAGTAACAAATTCACGCATTCAGAACTACAATAGATATACCGGTGGTGTAGTTGGTGAAGTTAATGGAAAACAAACTTTCAAGAATGTGATTGTTGAAGATACTAAGGTTTCTTCTCTCTGGGGAACTCCTGATTGTGTTCTTGGAGGCATTGTTGGAGGAATCTGGGGAGATGCAGAACTTACGTTTAAAGACTGTACTGTAAATTGTGAAATCGATTCATACAATGATGTTGTATCCAATTATCAGTGGTACAATTACCGTCTGGCAGGAATGCTGATTGGTAATGTTGATATCAGCGATACCAATGTAGCAGACCCAACAGACTACGTCACTTGTGAAAATGTAGTAGTTACCTATGGAGACTGGATCAACTATCATTACTGTGAAGATTCATCTTATGGCACACCATCTTACGCTGGAGAAGGAGAATACAAGTTCAAACGTGTAGAAGCAGGTGCTAGCACTGATGGAATTGATCTGACCAAGTGTGAACACGATGAAACAGAGACACACAATCAGCTTATCGTATTTGATCAGCTGTTCGGTGGTGATAAAGGTGTTTCCGGACTTAATAGCTATGAAGGCGTAACTGTCAACTATCCGGCAAGTTACACTCCTGAAGCCTAAAACACCCTCTTTTTTCCAAATCCTTGTAATCATCTCGTGTTCTCGCATTTTCTAACCTATCATGACAAATGTTGATGGGAATTAACCGTTAACTTACTCAAGAAACACGAGTAGTGATATGAGTGTGGATAATACTCACCAACAGGGCGTGTATTTCCTAAAAAAAAATAAAAAAGGATTACTCCTTCTCCTCAATCTTCTCTTCCGCAGAAGACATCGAAGAAGCACTCTTTGCACTGTCCACAGCCCGGGCAATCTCATCCTTGTCCGGAAGCTCGCCTAAAATACTCTCATCAAGCTCCACATCCGGAATCACATCCGGCTCGAACGGCTCATCGCCGCCTAAGAACTTTGCACCCTGCTTTAACAGGTTTGATACCTCAAACGGATAGATAATCTTCGTTGCCTGACCGTCAGCCATCTTCTGCAGAGCATCAAGCGAGAGAACAGTTACCGCACGCTTATCCAGTGCACGGGAACCAAGGGCTAAGATACGCAGACCCTGTGCTTCTCCCTGAGCCTGTAAAATCTGACTCTGGCGTTCACCCTCGGCTCTGAGAATCTTACTCTGCCGCTCTCCTTCGGACTCCAGAATCATACTCTGGCGAAGACCTTCCGCTTTTAAGATTGCCGCACGCTTTTCTCCGTCGGCTTTTAAGATTGCCGCTCTTCTCTCACGCTCGGCTGCTGTCTGCTCAGTCATTGCCTGCTTGACAGCGCCAATCGGATTGACCTCCTTAATCTCCACACGCTCAATCTTCACGCCCCACTGGTCGGTTTCCTTATCCAGAATATCACGCAGACGGGTGTTAATCATATCACGGTTGTAGAGAATCTCATCCAGCTCCATATCGCCGATGATACCGCGAAGACTCGTCTGGGCTAACGCAACGGTTGCCTGACGATAGTTGGAAACCTCGAAGAATGCCCGCTCTGGGTCCATCACGCGGACATAGATAATTGCGTCAACATCGGTCGGCGAGTTATCCTTCGTGATAACCTCCTGGGACGGCACGTCGATAACCTGCGTTCTCAGGTCGAGCTTTACCACCTTCGTGATAAACGGCACAACCCACTTAAAACCGGGATTCAACTGTCCGGTGTAGGTTCCAAGACGGATTGCAAGACCTTTCTGATACGGCTGGACAATGACCACTCCTTTCGCGAATAAAAGGAGGATTAAGACAACGAGAACTACTGCAAGAACAAATGTGGGAAACTGCATTTAAATCTCCTCCACGGTGATGTGGACTCCCTCTGAGGAAACGACCACAACAGCCGCTCCTTCCGGGATATTTTCCTTGGTACTCTTTGCACTCCAGAGAGCACCGTCAATCTCTACCTTGCCGGAGATGGAATCCGCGGTCACTTCAGCGATGACGCGCCCTTTCTTTCCGACGATAGTATCTTTACTTGTTGTCTCCGGCTTCTTATCAGGAGACGCTTTGCGGTACACAAAAATTGTCACCACAGCGGCAGCGGCAGCGCCTGCTACCGCAGCAATAATGCCGAACGGTGTTGCAAGCAGATCATAGGCAAAAAATGCCAGAACGCCCAACACAACCAGCGCTGTACCCGGAACTGCCAGGAAAAAACCGGGAGACAGTGCCTCGACTAACAGGAAAATAATTCCTGCGGCAATCAGTATCCACGGCAGAATCTGCGGGGACAAAAGAACATCAAGCATAGTATATGATACTCGGAGGTTTGAGGATAAATAGTTTGTTTAGGGGTTTTGTTCCAAAACAGACACAATGCGATAGCATTGTGTAACAAGCGGAGGTGCGATGAGCACCGGAGTGACAGTGCTTAATTCAACAGTTTATTTCTGATTTGCGTAGATTCGCGTCTTTTCATCTTGGGAAGGTATCCAAATAAAAAACGCGAATCCACGCAAATCAAAAGTATAACTACAGAATATACGTTGTCGCTTCGGTGCTCATCGCACCTCCGCTTGTTATGCAACGCTGTCGCGTTGCTATAAAGAGTAAAAAAAGATTAGAGGGAAATCATCGATGCGGTAATCATCGTTCCGACACCGAAATCTGTGAACAGCTCAAGAAGCAGGTTGTGCTCTGCATTGCCGTTTAAGATGTGTGCTCCCTCGACACCGTGGCGGACTGCGTTTACGCTTGCCTCAATCTTCGGAATCATACCGCCGGAGATAGTGCCGTCAGCCATGAGTGCGTCGATGTTCTTTAAGGTTAAGCGGTGGTACAGCTCGGTTCTTTCCTTGTTCATGACACCGTCCACATCGGTTAAGGAAATCAGCTTGTATGCCTTGAGGGCAACGGCAAGCTCTCCAGCCATAGTGTCTGCATTGATGTTTAAGTCGTTTCCTTTCTTGTCCAGAGCAAGCGGAGAGACAACAGGGATGTATCCTGCATCGAGCATCGTCTCTAAGAGCTGCGGGTTAATCTCACGGATGTCTCCCACATATCCTAAGTCAACCTCAATCTCGTGGTCGCCGACCTGCACCTTCTTAAGACCGGTCTTTTCTGCGATGACTAATCCGCCGTCGTTTCCGGAGATACCGACACCTTTCGCACCGTTCTTGGCAATCATCGAGACGATGGTGTTGCTGATTTTGCCTGCCAGAACCATCTGGGCAATCTCTAAGGTGTCCTTGTCTGTTACGCGGAGACCGCCGACAAACTTCGGCTCTTTTCCGACAGCCTTCATCTTCTCGGTAATCTCCGGTCCTCCGCCGTGCACGAGAACAACACGCATGCCGACATAATGCAGAAGAACTGCATCCTCGACTACGGTGTTCATGATGTTGTGGTCAACCATCGCGTGACCTCCGAGTTTGATTACAATCGTCTTCTTGTGGAACTTCCGGATGTACGGAAGCGCTTCCATTAATACATTCTGTCTGCTGTTAGTCATGTTGTGTACTTCCCGTTAATCTCTACATATTCTTCTGTCAGGTCACAGCCCCATGCGGTGGCTTCGGCTTCTCCCGACTCAAGGGTGAGGGTAAAGACAACGCGTTTTCCGCGCATTGCCTCCTTTGCCTTGTCAAGGTCGGCAGTGATTTCACCGTTTTTCACCAGGGAGACCTCGCTTTCGCCCTCTCCAATGGAAAGGGAGAGTTCGTCAACCTCGAACTCAACGCCGGAGTAACCGGCGGCACAGACAACACGTCCCCAGTTCGGGTCCTCGCCGTAAACCGCGGACTTGACCAGCGGAGAGCGGATAACTGCCTTGGCGATTTTGTCTGCATCCTCCTCGCGTCTGCATCCGCAGACCTTAACTTCGAGGAGTTTGGTTGCACCCTCGCCGTCTGCTGCTATCTGTTTGGCAAGCTGAATACAGGCTTCTTCAAGGGCTGCTGCGAACTTTTCCGTTGGGACTTTTCCTGCCTCGCCTGTTGCGGTACAGAAGAGGGAGTCGTTTGTACTCTCGTCTCCGTCGACTACCACGCGGTTTAAGGAACGGTTGACCGCAGTTCTCAGACATTCGCGAAGGGTGTCTGCCGGAACATCCGCATCCGTGTAAACAAAGGAGAGCATCGTTCCCATGTTCGGGGCAATCATTCCCGAACCCTTACAGATTCCGGCAACGGTGAACCCGTCTGCTCTGACAAGTGCATGCTTTGGAACTGTGTCGGTTGTCATAATGGCGCGGGCTGCAGCATCCTCTGCGGCAGATGAGTGTGCGAGGTTTGGTGCGACTGCTGCTGTCTGGCGGCGGATTAAGTCGAGGTCCAAGTATCTTCCAATAACTCCGGTGCTTGCGACACCGCAGTTCATCTCGTCAATGCCTAAGGCTTCGGCGCCAATCTGCGCCATGGTTTTTGCATCCTCGAATCCGCGTTTTCCGGTGTATGCATTTGCACATCCGCTGTTAACGATAACGCCGTCTAACTTTCCGCGCAGAGTTCTTTCCGCCATCAGGTTGACGACCGGTGCTCTGACGCGGTTTTTGGTGAATACCGCGGCGCCGGTTCCTGATGCACGGATTAATGCAAGACCGTACTTTCCTTCCTTAACTCCGGCAGCCTCAACACCTTCGACTGCACAGATGCTCTTCATAATATCGCTCATGGGAACATTCCCGGCATTCTGATGCCTTCACTTTCGTCAAATCCGCACATGATATTCATATTCTGAACCGCCTGTCCGGCAGCTCCTTTTACCAGGTTGTCGATTGCAGAGACCGCAACCAGGCGTCTGCCGTCTGCTTCGAGCTCCCAGTTGATGTCGCAGAAGTTCGAACCTCTGACGCCGCCGAGCTTTGCGTGCTGTAAGCGGACAAAGTGTTCATCCTTGTAGAACTCCTCGTATGCGGCGGCTACTTCTTCTTTGGTCATCGGCTCTTTTAAGAGGATGTGTGCGGTGGTGATGATTCCGCGGATTGCCGGAAGCAGATGCGGGGTGAAGTAGACAGATGCAGAGGAGCCAAGGAATGCCATCTCCTGACGCATCTCCGGGACATGACGGTGAACGGTTATTTTGTACGGGTTGATGTTTTCGTCAACGTTCGGGTAGTGCGTGGTCTCGGAAACCGAATCTCCTGCGCCGGACACTCCGCTCTTGGAGTCGTAGATAATCGTCTCGGCAAACTTTGCCATTGGCGCTGCAGCCAAGGTAGCTCCTGTCGGGAAGCATCCCGGGTTTGCAACGAAGTCGGCTTTGGCAATCTCTTCGCGGTGAAGCTCCGGAAGGCCGTACGGTGCTTTGAAGTATGCGGTGTGGGTTACCCCGTAGGTCTTCTCGTACACATCCAGCGGGAGACGGTAGTCTGCGGAGAAGTCAACGGTCTTGATTCCGCGCTCTTTGAGCTGTCCTGCGTACTGCATGGCGGCGGTGTGCGGAACAGCTAAGAATGCGAAGTCCGCGTCTATGTCGTTGACATCAGGGTTGGTGTATTCGATGTCGATTAAATTTTTGAGATGTATGTGGTCTTTAGTGACCGGAGTTCCGGCGAGTTTGCGGGAGGTAGCGCAGACAATGTTTGCCTCTTTGTGCGTTAAGAGGAGTCTGATTAAGTCACCTCCGGCATAGCCGGATGCTCCGACAATCGCGATATCCATGTGTATCTTATTTGTTTCTTATGGGATTAAAGGTATTCAGTGGATTTCCCTTTCCGGAAAAGAATAATACCTTTCGGCGCCCACTATTAGCTAACTGGCTATGTCCGAATACATCAGCATCAGAAAAGAAGTCCTCGAAAAACTGGAAGCGCATATTTCTGAGATACGCGTGCGTTTCGGTGTTTCGACGGTTGGCATATTCGGTTCTGTTGCACGCGGAGAAGATACCGCGGAAAGTGATGTTGATGTTCTCTACCTCTTCGAGGAAAACCGGGGTGACCTTTTTGAGTTTGTTGCATTCCATGAATATCTCGAAGAACTCTTTGGACGAAACGTTGACCTCGTATCTCTGGAATACATTGACCAGCATCTCAAGCCATACATTCAGGCTGATGCTCTTCTCTACGGGGCAGGAACTGCTGAGGTATGAAGGACGATTCTGTTTATCTCAGCCATATTTTTGAAAAGACCTCGCGGATACTGGAGGTTACTGCCAATCTCTCGTTTGAGGAGTTTGAGTCCAATTATCTTGTCTCGGATTCGGTAATCCGTTCTCTGGAAGTTATCGGAGAAGCATCAAACAAGCTTTCAGACTCTTTCCGTTCTGAAAATCCGGACATTCCAATCCGCCAGATGGTGGGGCTTCGAAACATCCTGATTCATGCCTATTCTGATGTGGACTTAAAGCGGGTGTGGCTGATTGCAAAGACCAATGTGCCGACGCTCCATGAACAGGTAAAATCCCTCCTTGGAAGGGAATAAAAAAGAGGATTATTCTTCCGGATACTTTGCCGGACACTCCGGGGAAAAGTCTGCCTTCTTCGAAAGCCGCCTGCCCCGGATAACAGCACCTGCCAAAAGAGCGACAGCAAGAACTGCGGAAATCACGTAAGATACTTCAAGCGGCAGTCCGATTCCAAACGGAACTCCTGCCAAGTGTTCCGGACTTGACCAGAACAGATAGGTAAGGCAGATGAAACACATAAACGCCGCCGGCGCTGCCGTGATAATCCACGGCTTTGCTTTGCAGGCAAGGTATGCTGTTGCCATAAGCAGAGCGCAGGATGCGATAATCTGATTGAACCATGCGAAATAGTTCCAGAGAACCGCATATCCTGTTGGGCTTAAGTTAGACCAGAGAAGAAGCCCTGCGATGATTATGATAAACGGCAAGAGGGTTAGAACACGCTTCTGTGCCTTCTTCTGGTCAACATGCAGAAACTCTGCGGCAGTTGTCCGAAGCACGCGAAGTGCAGTGTCTCCGCTTGTGACAGCAAGGAAGATGAATACAATAATCGCTAAGACACCGAGGATGTATGGAAGAAGCGTAAAGACGGCAGTCGTAATAATCGTGTTTCCGTTCGACAGCCCAAGTGTCTCCGGGCTCAGCGTAAAGAGCAGGGAGCAGGCTGCCGCCCAAATCATCGCAATAACTCCCTCGACAATCATCATGCCGTAAAAAATCCGTCGTCCCTCCTTTTCATGGCGGATGGTTTTTGCCACAATCGGCGACTGGGTTGCATGGAATCCCGACATGATACCGCAGGCGATGGTGATAAAGAGCATCGGAAGAATAGGCTGACCGTCCGGGTGTGCATCGAATGCTGCGGCAATTCCCTCAGCACTCAGCGGAAGATTCGGGATAAGTCCTGCCTGCGGGATTAATGCGATGCAGACAAGAACTGTTATCAGAATCAGAGTTCCGCCGAAGAACGGATAGATTCTGCCGATGATTTTGTCAATCGGGAAGAGAGCGGAGAGGATATAGTATGCGAAGATGATGAGAATCGAGATGACGAGAACCGCTGTTCCAAACGGCAGAAGGCTTACAATGAAGTTTGCCGGAATATTGGTAAACGTGGTAACGACAAGCAGGAGGGCAATGCTTACGAATGCTACGAAGATGCCTCCGGCAAATCTGCCGAAGAATTTTCTGATAAGAGACGGGAGGTCTGAGCCGTTGTTTCTCATCGAGATCATGCCGGCAAAGTAATCATGAATTGCGCCGCCGATGACGTTTCCAATCGGGATTAAGAGAAAGATGATTGGACCAAACTTCGCCCCAAGGGCAACGCCGACAATAGGACCCATTCCGGCGATGTTTAAGAGCTGAAGCATCATGTTGCGCTTGGATGACAGCGGGACACGCTCAACTCCGTCAGCGTTTGCATATGCCGGTGTCAGCCTGTCGTCTGGTCCGAATATTTTTTCGGCAATCTTTCCCCACGTAAAGTATCCAATAATGAGGATTGCGATACCGATTAGGAAGGTAATCATTGCATATAGATAGGAAGAGTGGAGAAATAAACATAATCCCGCACAAACCTAATTATCTCTCAAGCGCTAACAGTAAAGAAATGGAGAGTTACAAGTCCAATCGTTACTGGGAGGTTGATGCAGTCCGCGGCATTTCGCTTCTGGGGATGATTTTTTTCCACACGTTTTTCCTGCTCGGGACGTTTCATGTTATTTCAATCTCAGTATGGGAGTGGATTTGTAATTACATCTGGCTTGGGACGAGCATTTTTGTGATAATATCCGGTGTGTCTCTGATTCTTCGGCATGGAAGGATGAGAGGACGTCCGCGAAAAGAGTACTATGCGGCAATTATCAAACGCGGCATTCAGGTGATTCTGATAGGAGTGGGTATAGCTCTCGTCGCCTCGGTTTTTATCCACTTTGCAATCGGCGACGGGCGGTATATGTACTTTAATTTCCTGCAGATGATGGGCTGGTGTATGATTCTCTGTATTCCGTTCCTGCGGCTTGGAAAATGGAACTTCATTCCGGCAGTTCTGTTAATCGCTCTCGGTCTGTTTTTAGAGACAGTTTCCGGCCCCGCATTTCTGATGCCGTTCGGCATTCTTCCCGACGGATTCTATCCGCGTGACTACTTCCCGATTCTTCCCTGGATTGGAGTGATGCTCTTAGGCGTCGCGCTTGGTTCGGTGCTGTACCCGAACGGTTACCGGAAGTGGAATATCCCGGATGGGGGACGCGTGGGTGCGGTTCTTGCAAAGATTGGAAAGTACCCCTTGCAGATTTATGTTCTGCATCTGCCAATAATCGGCGCAGTGATTCTTCTGCTGATTGGGGTGACGACTTTGCTCGGATGCCCGATTGGGTATCTGTAAAACAAAAAGAAGCAACGCGACAGCGTTGCGCAAACAGCGAAGGTGCGATGAGCACCGAAGCGACACCACGTGTAACAAGCGTCAAATTTTGATTCGTGGAAATTCGCGTGTTCTTCTTTTCTTGAGCCTGAGTTATTCAAAACGCGAATCTACGCGAATCGAAAAGATATATTTGTTATATGTGCAGTCGCTTCGTCGCTTATCGCTCCTTCGCTGTAACGCAATGCTATCGCATTGCTTTGTGAAGTTGTGACGAAATTTACTCATCGAAGAGGAATATCTCTTCAATGGTTTTTCCAAAGACCTGTGCAATCCGGTGGGCTAAGACAACAGACGGATTGTACTGTCCTTTTTCGAGTGAGATGATGGTTCTCGATGACACATCGACAAGCTCCGCTAACTCTGCCTGTGTCATTCCTTTTTCTGCCCGCAGTTCTTTTATGCGATTTTCCATCAGAACCTCTTTTCATAATATATTGAGAAGCCAACCAATAAAATACCGTGCAGAAGAATCAGCCCCGCAAAAATCAGAGTGACATAGAGTTCAAAGTTTGCAAAGGCAGATGTCAGCGCACAGATGCAAAGAGCACCTAAGATAATCTGAGATGTTCGAAATCCCGCACGTTCGCGGATGCGGATGTTTCTCTCGTCATTCTCTTCAACACGCTTCACTTTCACTGTCTCCTCCGTCTCCGTTTTGGATACGACAAACTGCGAGACCAGGTTGGAGAATCCAAGAATCATCAGGGCAATGCCAAACCCGAAGAGAAGCTGTGCGGGAAACTCCGCAAGGGGCAGAATTCCGGAAAGAAGGAGACATACTGCCCCTGCAAAAAATCCTGCAAGACAGATTCTGGTAAATTTCTTCATATCACTTCACCGTACATAATCATATGAAGTTTATTTCATATGAAGTTTTCTTCACATCTGACATCTCACAACCCTTATCCCGCAGTAAACCCCACTAGATATTATGAAACTGCCCTGTCTTCTGCCGACCACCGTTGTCGGCTCATTTCCCTGCGTGAAAAGCGGATTCTCGCTTTTCGACCCGTACAAAAAAGCCGTGAAGTTCGCGGTTGCTGAACAAATCAGAGCCGGTGTGGATATCATCTCCGATGGTCAGGTCAGAGCAGACATGGTGCAGGCATTTGTCTCCAAGCTTCCGGGAATCTCCGGCAGTTCGGTTGTGGGAAAGATTGGAGCAGCAGGCAAACCGATTACCGTTTCCGATACGAAATACGCACTGACGCAGACAAAGCAGGTGAAGGGAATCTTAACCGGTCCCTGCACACTCGCCTACGCTCTGCAGATTAACACCCCGCAGTACCGGAACAAAGAGGAGGTCGCCCTCGACTTAGCACACGCTCTGCATGCCGAGGCTCTGCATCTTGCCAATGCAGGATGTGCAATTATCCAGGTTGACGAGCCGATATTATCCACCGGGGCAATGTCTGTAGATACCGCAAAGAAGTGCCTGTCTGTTATCTTTGACGGAATCAAGACACCTTCCTGTGTGCACACCTGCGGCATTCTGGATGCGGTCGCTTCCGAGTGGACGAAGCTTCCAGTCGATATCTTAGACTTCGAGTACGCCGTCTCTCCGGAGAACTTAGAGACGCTTTCAAAGTACGACCTCAAAGGCAAGAAGATTGGCTGCGGCTGTGTGAAAAGCTCCGACCAGAAGGTGGAGACCATCGAGGAAATCGAGAGCGCCATGTATGCCTGCATTGACGTCTTCGGAAAGGACAATATCCTCTTCGACCCTGACTGCGGTCTTCGGATGCACACCCCGGAGGGAGCATACCAGAAGCTTGCCAATATGTGCGAGGCTGTAAGAAGAGTTCGGGAAGAAGTGTAAGGGTATTTCCTTACAGGATTTCTTTTTTTTCTTTTTGAAAAGGGAACCGCCAATCCACGCTAATCTCAGCCAATCGCGTTCCGTACCTTCGCTCTCATCCTCCCGTTGGTCGGATTCGCGGCTAATCGCCACCGCTCAGCGGAACGCTGGACTCGCGCTTCGGCGCTCGCCTGACAGCATTATAATTCAGCAAATAACTCCTTAATCTGAAAATGCGAGCGCCGAAGCGCGAGTCAAGCATTCCGCCGAGCGTTTGCGAGAGCAATACGAGACGCGACGATAAGTCGCGGCGAAGTAAGCGAGGGAGTCGGAATGCGATTGGCTGAGATTAGCGTGGATTAGCGGTTAGTCTATTTTATATCTCCCACAACTGCTTTACCCAATCTTCTACCGCATAAATCTCAGCATCCTCTCTGATTCCTTTCTGCAGAATACCAATATCAATATTTTTCAGATGATACCGTACACCATCCACAGGTAAAGAAACTGCATCGGCGATTTCTTTTCGTGTTGCCCACGGATGAGAACAGAGATATGAGATAATCTCTGCCTGCTGTTTGTTGTTTCGCATGAAATAGACAGAAGTCTCTGGTGAGTCAATAAGAATTGGAGACATACTGTAACATGTTTTTCCGGAAATCTCCGCGGAGTAAATTTTCCCGTCAAAGAGCAGACGATGAAGCTGATATGATACCGCCCCGCGGGATTTTCCAACCCCGCGAATTATCGCAGGCTCAGCAGACACCGGATGCTCTTTGAGGAAGGCAAGAACTTTTGCCGCAGTGGGGGAGAGGCGGTCTGGATTTTTTCGGGAGAAGAGAAGAACTCCTGCAAGACTGCTTAAGAGAATCATGAGGAGGGGGTAGAGATGATTAGTAGTAAAATTCCCCAATGATGTATCTTTGAAAAGGTCAAGAGGAGAAAGAAGATAAAATGCGAGAGTGTTCTCCCAATACATCAGATGTAAAAGCCCATCCACAATGACAACCCCGTCATTATAATCTGGCTCTATATCATATTCAGGAGTGAAGAAGGTCAATTCAGTTTCTTCGGCAGAACATGAAATACAGAAGGTACTACATGAAATTACAAAAAGAAGAAGGAGAGAGATTGTCTTAAATTGCATTGAAGACTAACGTATAGCTCTGTGTTCCACTAACAGAAGTACCAAGAACAATAACATTCCAAACCCCTGCCCTGATATTATTCATAGTAGAGATAGATATTTTACCATCAACTCTCCCATCCTGAATATCTGAAAAAGGCCCATATGTGTCTAAAGTTGGTGTTACTATCTTCATAGTTAGTTCATTCTGAGTGTTTGCTCTATTCCATTCAAGAGATACATCAATTCTTGTTTTACCTGATGGAACTACATAAGGATGCTCCACCACTCCACCGTTACTAATAGTTCCATAGACTGGTGCTGCTTTGGGTAAATACCCATGAGAAGTGAACCATGTATTAACCCAAGTATCATTATCATAATCATCAACAATACCTGTAGCACCCACTGATGTTATGAAACATGAGATTCCAAGAACCGCGCATATGAGAATTATCTTTTTCCAGTCCATCTTCCAATTATCTGTAACTTCCTATTATAAAATATTTTGAGCACTTTTTTACACCCTCCTGCAAAAATCTCACCACCCTGTAAAAAAGTGCTCAATGTGTTTATAACAAACGACGAGATATTCCAAATTGTGGAACATTTGATTCATCAGATTTCCACAAGTACCAGTCCAAAAGACAGGTACAGGAGTAAAAAATGAAAAGAGAATCATCAAAATTAAAATTCTTCGCTGTATGCATCCTGCTGTTAACAGCAGTCATATGTATTCAGCCCGTTAGTGCCGACTCTCTGGAAAACGCGAATGTACCAATCTTCACCATTCCAGAGAAAACAATTATGTACGATGGTAAAGCATGTCCAGAAAAAGTGGCTCTGTCAACATACACACAGAGCTCTCTGAATATTCCTGAGTTCATCATCGAATCCTCAAATGCAAAGAAAGCATCCAATGAGATTAGGCATGATGAGGAAATCTACTCATTGGTAACCTTCAACAACCCAATCCCAATACGTTCTGACACTGTGGAGTTCGACATCACACTTTATGGTGAAGAATACACCGTAAATCTTGAACGTATGCCAGAAAACATTGATGACGGTATTGATTCCTACTTAGGAACTGTTGAAGGAATTGAAAACTCAGAAGTTATATTCACAGTAAATGATAAAAACCTGTTAATTGGAAGTATATCATACCCAGGAGAATATCTGACAATAACTTCACTTGATACAAATGTCGAGACCAGAATCAGTCAGAACCCACTGCATATTGTTTATTCGGAATATGACATTCTCCAACCAAGTGAACCTGTTGATATCTGTGGAATGCTGGAGCCAACTGTATCTGAGATATTGGCGAGTGAATCGTTAATGAATCTGGATGATACATCAAGAGCAACAAATTCTCTTGTTACTGTAGATGTTCTGGTAGTTACTGACAATGCATTCTTTACCCTTGAAGACAATTGGGTTACCAAAGCTCAATCATATATTGCCGCAGCAAATAGCGCAACTTCATTTGGACGTGAAGATGTTGGGGTCTTTCTTAATGTAATCTCTTATGATTCATCTAAGAGAATAGAAATGAGTACGCATGATACAGTACTGACAAATCCATTATCTACACTTATGAGCATCTATCCTAGATCGTACTTAGATTCAGTTAATGCAGATATTTGTCTCTATCTTGGAGGTCACGACAGATCAACTGGAACTAGTCAAGGACAAGCATATAACTTTGGTGATAGATATGCGTGGTCTCAAATGGTTGCTGATGCAAGTATTGGTGCGTACAATGGTGGAGACCACGCAAGAAAATATTGTATCATCCATGAAGTTGGTCATTGTTTTAACGGAAGACATGAACAGGGATATGCTAAATGGTTCTCTGGAAGTCTGATATCTAATACAGTCATGATTGGTGAATATTATGGTTCATTATTCAATTTGTTAGAATTTTCTTCAACTGCTTCACCATCATACCTTGGTGACGCAACGCACGATAATGCAAAGATGATTCGAAACTACAAGGTAACAGCTAGCCAACATACCTAAGTATTCATATTAGATAGAAACTAAAACACCAATTCATCACTTAAATCATGGACCAAAAGAAAATCGAACGAACAGGACTTATTGCCCTTTCCGGAATCGGGATTTTCCTCATCATCCTTATCATTGGTGGAATTATCGTCATCTCCCTTGGTTGGGGAGGAAGTGGTGAAGAACTCGTATTCCTGCAGGCAGATACTGTGCCGGAAAATGCAGTAATTATCAAACTCACCGAAGAAGACTACGAAAAGTATCCAGTACTCAAAGACATCCCAGAAAGTGTGTATCTTGATACATCACCCCTCTCGGAACTCTTCGACATTACAGGACTTATCAACAGAGAAACAGGATATGCAATCATAGAATCATATGGATATGTTACCGGGGATAGAAATCGTTACATAGAACACAACGGAGTAATATACGAAGTCGGTCTCTATGTATCTTAACCAACCCTGCTATTTTTTTACCAAATAGACTTAATACACATCAAGGAGATTATCACATATGAAAAAACCAATTATCACACTGACCATCCTGCTCCTCACGGTTGTTCTTTCAGCAGGATGCATACAAAACCCAGAGCCAGTAAATCAAACTAACACCCCACTTCCACCGATGTCAGGCCCCCCAATTGATGAAGATTCTCTGTATTACTTCGATTTAGAACAGCTTGACCCGGATGCGCCGCCAACATATTACAAAATTATTCCAAGTGTAGAGACATTCCTGTCAGATTTAAATGTAAATTATAATCTTGGATTAACTGAAGAAGAGATTTCATCTTATGCAGAAGAACTGGATACCGTTTATCTCAAAGACGCAAAACGAAGTGAAACAGAGGTCAGAATCGATGACATTGTTGCATTCCAAGCTGAAGTAAGCCGGATGCTGAACATTAATCAAGAATTGCATGAGACTATTGTGGAAGACCTAATTGCCCCGCCAGACAATTTTTTTGAAGGTCCTGAAGCACCGAGAGTTCCATTAAAACCTGGCGCCGTTGTTGTAGAACGAGACGTGGCAAATATGAATAGAGTCTATTCTCTTGGATTAACCGAAGAAGAAATATTAAAAATTGCGGATGGGATAAAAACAGGATATCTCAAAGATGCCGAACGTACTGATGGTCTCATGGAACACCTTGACTATTTCTTTGTCGAAGATATGATTGCATACTTAGCCGAAATCGCAAAGATACTAAACCTTAGTCAGGAAACATTTGAAGAATATATCTGGATGTTAGAGCATCCAATCGTCTATTAATCCCCGCCCACCCTGCTATTTTTTGCCCAATATCTTTAAGACAATTCACGGAGATTGTCACATATGAAAAAATCACGCATTGCATTAATCATCTGCATGGTTGCAGTCCTCGTACTGCTATGCGGTGGTGGAGTGCTCCTTTATTTATCCCTGACAGCTCCACCAACCATGGTAGGCTTTGTCATGTGGGAATACGATGATGTACTAAATCAGGATGAGCCATATACAACTGTAATCCTCACAGAAGAAATTCATAAGGAATATCCTGAACTTGCCACCCTCATATATGGAAAGCCTGGTTATGAAATTGGAGTTACAAGCAGCCCGCTTAATCTCATATTATATCCTGACCAATATATAACAGAAGAAAGAGCTTATGAACTATGGAACGCCTTCGGATATGATACTGTGTACTTCAGCTATAATCCAAGTAGTGCAGATGAACGCCATGTCTTATCTGAAAACGGTAAGCTCTACTGTCTAATAGAGACAGCTGTCTAATTCAGATAATCAAAATCAACTATTTTCCACCCTGCTATTTTTTGCTCAATATCTTTAATACCCATCACAGCGATTATCCCATATGAAAAAGTCCCGCATTATCCTAATCCTCCTGCTTCTTGCAGTCGTCCTTTCCGCAGGATGCATTCAGGAGCCGGAAGAATCGTATTTTCCATCCATGATTGGTTTTATCATCTGGGAATACGAAGACATCACCAATAAAGATGAGCCATACACAACCGTAGTTCTCACCGAAGAAATACACAAAGAATATCCAGAACTTGCCGCACTCATATATGGAGAGCCAGGATATGAAATCGGCGTTACCACCAACCCAAAGCTCCTGGATTCAGACCATTACATAAGTCCTGAACGGGCAGACGAAATCTGGTACTCCTTCGGCTATGACGACATGTACCTCGCAAGTAATCTGGAAGAACACCATGTCTTATCCGAAAACGGAAAGCTGTACTGTCTGATAAAGACTTTCGTCTGAGTCAGAGAATCACCACCCTGCTATTTTTTGCCCAATATACTTAATACCCATCACAGCGATTATCCCATATGAAAAAGTCCCGCATTATCCTAATCCTCCTGCTTCTTGCAGTCGTCCTTTCCGCGGGATGCATTCAGGAGCCGGAAACTCCCAATACGCACTTGCCGCCGGTAATCCCGGACACACCAGACGCACCTCCTGCCCCAACATTTTCCAGTGTGGAACACTACCTTTCACTGTTAGATGAAAAATACTCCCTCGGTTTAACAAAAGAAGAAATTCAAAAATACGCAGATGAACTCGACAGCGGATATCTCAAAGATGCAGTACGCACCGAGGGTGGAGTCTGGGTTGACGACCTTGTCGAATTCCAGAACGAAGTCACACGCGTGATAAACCTTGACCCGGCAATCCATAATGACATCATCTCCCAGATGACAAAACCTGATGTGGTAATTCCGGACACATCAGAAGATGAACAGACAGAAATCAAACCGAAACCAAATCAGCCCTCAACGCCGATGCTTCCCCACACAATCATCTCCGATGTAGAAGCATACATCAAAAACATCGCAGAAAGAAATGGAATCAGCGTAACGGAAGAACAGATAACAGCCGCCGCAGAAGAACTGAAAAACGGATACCTCAAAGGCGTGGATTACAACGGAGAATGGTACGACGTTGCAGACGAACCGGGATTCCGCGAAGAAATCCTGCGGGTACTTGGAACAATCTGAGATACAGTCATGACACCGCAGGAAAGAAACACAAAAATAATCCTCATCATCCTCATTACAGCCGGCGTTCTCCTCGTACTTTCAGGACCGCTATCATTCCTGCTTAACGCAGGACTCTACGAAGAATTCAATTTCAGAGTTCCAACAGAACCCATCCCGGAGAATGCAGTGATTATCAAACTCACCGAAGAAGATTACGAAAAGTACCCGATTCTCAGAAACATTCCTGAATCATTCCACATCGACCAAGGCATACTTTCAGACTACTACATCCGTCCCGGATGTGTAGACAAAGAAACCGGTTACGCAATCCGGGAAGCATACGGGTATTACACTGGCGGTCAAAACCGCTACATAGAACACAACGGGACAATCTATCGGGTAAACCTCTACGTGTCCTAAACCCACCCTGCTATTTTTTGCCCAAGAATCCGGAAGAACGCCATATCTTATCAGCAACACCAAAAAAAAGAGGGATGAGGCTGGTGAATGAAAATTATTCAGTCAGATATTCATCAGTGCGAACCCACGCCGCCGCCTCAACCGGAAGCACAAAAATCCTCCCGTCCCCTTTCTCACCGGTACGTGCATACCCGCGGATAAGAGAAATCAGCATATCCACATCCGAATCCGGAACAACAATCTCCAGCTTCGTCTTCGGAAGCGTATGAACACGCATCTTCCCCGCACGATACTGCAGACAGATACCTCCCTGCTCACCGCGACCGGAAACCTCCGTAATAGTCACTCCCGGAACATCATGTTCCTCCAAAGCATTCAACACACCTTCCACCTTCTCAGGACGGATAACCGCAACAACCATCTTCATACGAAAACCTCCTCAGGCATGCGCCTGCTCTCCATGCTGGCTCATATCCATACCAACATACTCCTCGTCATGCGAAACTCTCAGACCAAGCGTCTTATTGATAATCCAGGCAAGAACAAACGTCACCGCAAACGAATACCCTGCGGCAACACCCGCATCCAGAAGCTGAACCGCAAACTGCAAAACATTTCCTTCCAGAAGACCGCCCACTCCGCAAAGTGCAGAGACCGCAAACACTCCTGTCAGAACCGCTCCGCAGACACCGCCCATACCGTGAATTGCCCAGGCATCAAGCGACTCATCAAGTCTCCTCTTCATTCTCCAGCGTAAAGCGGCATAACAGAACAGAGACGTCAGAACACCGATAACCAAAGCCCCGGCAACATTCACATATCCTGCCGCCGGCGTAATTCCAACCAGACCTGCGAGAGCGCCGGAAATAAACCCGAGCGAACCGGGCTTTCCGCTCTTCGCAGAAACAGCCATCCACGTCAACGCACCGGAAGCCGCAGAAGCGGCAGTCACCAGAAACGCATTCGCGGCAAGACTGTCTGCGGCAAGGGCAGAACCTGCATTAAACCCGAACCATCCAAGAATCAGAAACATACCGCCAATCAGCGTCATTGGAATATTATGCGGCGCAAAATTCTGCGCACCAAATCCAATCCGCTTTCCGATAACAAGTGCCAGAGCAAGCGCCGCAAAGCCGGAACTGATATGAACAACCGTTCCTCCGGCAAAATCAAGCGCGCCAAGCTGAGAAGCCCAGCCTCCTCCCCATGCCCAGTGAGCAAGCGGAGCGTACACAAGTGTCAGCCACAAAAGCCCGAACACAATATAGGACGAAAGCTTCACCCTTCCGACCAGACCGGACGTCAGAATCGCAAGGGCCAGACAGGCAAACATCATCTGGAAACAGACAAACAGGATATCTGGAATCCCATTCGTCACCCCGTCAAACGGAATACCGCTGAGTCCGAAAAACTCCAGTGAACCAATCAGCCCTGCAACATCGCCGCCAAACGCCAGCGTGTAACCGATAATAATCCACTGAACAATACCAAGAGCAAGAGAAACGAAAGAAAGCATCATCGTTGAGATAACATTCTTCCGTCTCACCATTCCTCCATAGAAAAGGCCTACAGCGGGAACCATCAGCAATACCAATGCAGCTGAAATCAGAACCCAGGCCGTTGCACCAGTATCAAGAACCATAATCGTTCACCTGTACTGCACATGAAACAGAAAGAAAAACGAAAAACAGGAAAACCCCAAACGCGGAAAAACACCACGCCGAAACCAACCTGCCATCCGTTCTGTGGTGTTTGAATGTGCCGGAATATGATTCATCACAATTACATAATAATTTAACCCGCTGTCAAAAAATTACCCTATAAAAACACAATAAGCGGATAAAAAATAAATATTATCGATGAGTATATAGATGAAATGATATATGTTAGTGCATAACACAGAAATGATAAATCTCCCCCCTCCAAACACCCCGGAGATGTGTTATCCTTCACATATATCACAGCAGTTTTCAGAATTTAGAACAACAGAGGAAGTATTCTCTCCCCGTATTGCTGCCAAAGATACAGGCAGCAGAATGTCTCAATCAGGCAGCCGTACACAGAAGGGTTCTATTATGACGGCGAAAAACGAATTACTTTCTCAATTAGAGCGTTTACATATCACTGAGCAGGGAAGCGAAAGAATCAGAAGAAACCTGCAGCTGGAAACAGCCGATGTGATGTCATGGTGTAAAGACAGAATCAGAAATTCCGAAGGTGCTGTTACCAGAATCGGAAAAAACTGGTATGCGGAATCGGATGACTATGTGATAACGATTAATGCAAACAGCAAAACCATTATCACCGCTCACAAGAAGTTCGTCCCGTACTATCTACGGTAAACACACATTTTTTTCTTTTCGCAAACTTCTCCTGCAATCTCTAACGGATACACTCCGGTGAGGCATCCAAGACAGAGATACTCTTTTGGAAGACCTGACGCCTCCACCAAACCAGACAGCGATACATGGGCAAGTGTTGACGCGCCGATGGTATCACGGACTTCATCAACCGTCTTTGCAGAAGAGATAAGCTCCTCTCTGGTCGGGAAATCCGTTCCCAGATAACAGGGGGCAATTACCGGAGGGGATGCTATCCGCAGATGAATCTCCGCTGCGCCAAAATCACGAACCAGAGACAAAATCCGTTTCGCAGTGGTGCCGCGGACAATACTGTCATCCACCAGAATCACCGAGCGGTTTTGTACGTGAGAGCGAATCGGATTCAGTTTCATGCGGACGCCAAGCTCACGCTTCTCCTGACTGGGGAGAATAAAGGTTCTGCCCGTATAGCGGTTTTTGATGAGGGCTTCCCGAAACGGGATGCCGCTTTGTTTTGCAAATCCAACCGCGGAAGCAGTCCCGGAATCCGGGACAGGGGATACCATTTCCGCATCGGCAGACGATTCCCGGGCGAGAATCTCCCCGGTCTTTCTGCGGACATCATATACCGGCACCCCGTCAAGAATCGAATCGGGGCGGGCAAAGTAGATGTACTCAAAGATACAGTGCGCAGGAGATTCCGCCTTCACCAACTGTGATGAGACGATGCCGTCTGTGCCGACTAAGACAAACTCTCCCGGACGCACATCCCGCAGAAGCTCCGCCCCGACAGCGTCAAGTGCGGCGCTTTCCGAGGCAAGGATGTATCCTCCTGTCTTTGTTTTTCCCATGCAGAACGGCTTTATGCCAAGCGGGTCGCGGAATCCGAAAAGCTGTCCGTCAAGCATACAGATAACCGAGTATGAACCAGAGAGTTTCTGCAGTGCAAAGAGTACGGCATCCTCCAGACTTTTTCCCTTCACCAGCTCTCCGGCGAGAACCGTTCCGATAACCTCGGTGTCCGAGGTTGAGGAGAAGGTAACGCCATGGCCTGCATATTCATCCCGCAAAGCCTCAGTGTTTACCAGATTTCCGTTATGTACAACCGACAAAGAGTGACCACGGAAAAGAAAATGAAACGGCTGGATATTTTCCGGCTTCGAGCCGCCGGTTGTCGGATACCGGACATGCCCGATACCAACCGTTCCGGTAAACCGTTTGAGGTCGGCATCACTGAACACTTCCGAGACCAGCCCGTATCCTTTCTGCTTCTGTACCGAAGTTCCGTCCCAGACAAATATTCCCGCACTCTCCTGACCGCGATGCTGAAGCGCATGGAGAAGATGATAGAGAACAGGTGCTGCAAGTATTGTATCGGCTGTCCCGGCGATTCCGCACATACAGAAATATTTGCCAAAGCCGGATATACATTTAACCGACTGAGAGGTAGGTATATCCCTTATGCGAAACTAACTATCTACTTAGAATGACACTCGAAGAGAAAATCACCTTTTACTCACACGAAGCCGCAGTGGACTTCCAGAAATTCCTCCGCGAAAAGGAATGCGGAAGCCGCATCGTTGTTGAGCACAGCTTCTCCGGAGAACCGTACTTTGAGGGAACCATCTCCCAGTTCATGAACCTCATCGACCTGCTTGCCAAAAAGGACGAAGAGGAAAACGAAGTCGATGAAGACCTCCTCCACATGAAAAACGACCTCATCGAAAGAAAAGAAACCCTCGAAGAGTTCCTCGAAGGACACAAGGAAGGAGATCTCTTATCCGACTCAACCCCGTCTCAGATGTTAGCACAGCTCCAGACAATTGATGCAACCGGAGATGACGCAATCAAAAAAGATGCCGCAGACAAATTCGTCTCCTCCTTAATGGTCCTTGCAACCTTAGAGGACAACGGACTCCTCGAAGAAGAAGGGGAAAACTATCGTCTGAAAGAAATCAAAGCAGCAGACGAGATGACTGTCATGTATGCATACAACGACTTCCCGGCAGTAACCCAGGATGACTTAGCCGAATGCGGCATCGCAAGCCATGTCAGAACCTCTTCGACCACCGACTATGTAATCACCGTCGGAACAGAAGTTCTCTTCGTCAACACCGATGAAATCGCTGACTTCCTCGACCACGTAGATGTTGATGAAGATGAGGCTGCAAAATTCGTTGATGCAGTTTTCTTCAAGCAGGCATTCGTTGGAAAGATTCACGAGCTTGTTGCAGAAGGCAACGCATCCGAAGAAGCACTGCTCGAAGCACTTGGTGCTCCGTCCTTCCCGCTTGAGGGAACGAATGACGTAATCTCCTTCGACATCACCGCGGACTATCTCAAAGCAGTGGTAAACGATTTACGCAAACTCGGTATTCTGAGCGGAAAAGACGGTAAGATTAAAAACACTTAACGCCATATATTATAGTTAGGTGGGGGATGTGGAGTACAAAGCAGTGTGGATACTGCTGCCCTCACCGGACTTTTACAGCTATTTTGCAGTTTGTTTCCTGAATTAACAATTTAAAAGAGTTTTATTATTCTCCGCGGCATCGCAGGACGGAAAATTATTGTTTTGCGCGGGTATGAAGAGGAAGAGGGGCGAGCGGAGCGTGCTGCCGGAGGGAAGTAACAGAGCGGGGGGCGGACGGAGTTGACGCGAGCCTTGGCGACGCGTGAACAGAGTCCGGGGAGCGGACAGAGGAACAGAGAAGATGAGCATTACCGGATAGAGGAGACTGAGGAGGATAGGGCGGATAGAGAATGAATCCTGCAAAAGAGAACACAGAAAATTACCAAAAGATGCAAGGAAGTGAACCGGCCATAACAAATAGGCGACCAAACCTATTCAGCCGGTCATACTTCTGTTTGTATTGCAAGTAATACTTACGCGGTGTAAGTATATAGTGATTTCCCTGATGACAGGGAGATAAAATAATGAGGGTATGACCCCTCACTATTTTTTCATCAATAACTGCAGCCATGCTCGAATTTCCCGAGATATGATAACAGCAATTGTGACGACTGCCATTACAAACAGAAGTATGAATAACACCTCCTATCTTGTTAGTCCGGTTGGTCAGACCGGCCAATCTTATGATTCAATGTAGAAGTATATAAATCCCATACCGCGCCTTCGCCAGTCCTGCGGACTTGCTCATGGCTTGAGTCGCTTTACAGCGCCTCACGCCGTGCGAAAGTGCGTTTTTGTCTGAAAAGCTCGAAAAATCAGAGTGCACATTATAGAGATAAAGACAAAGGAGTGGATTATATAAGAGATTTGGCACTTTCGCAAACCTAACGATTTGCTCATGGCTTGCGTCACTGCGTGCCGCTCGTCTTTCGCGAGATAGAGAGATTGGCAAAAAAATAGGAGTAATTCTATAAAGAAAATCTCACCGTCGGGACGTCATGCGAACTCCCCTCCTGCATACGGCAGGTCAAACCTTCCAATCCCCCTTCACAAACACCAAATAACTATTACAAAAAAAGGATATGATTTTCCGAAAACCGAACTTAGAGTTCAGCTTCGAAGTCTTCAACAGTCAGGGAAGAAACAATGCCCTTCTGCTTCATGATCTCTCTGGTTAAGAGGAAGTAGATCATGGAGAGTGCCTTGCGTCCCTTGTTGTTGGTCGGGATAACGAGATCAACATTGTTGGTCTGGTTGTTGATATCACAGAGTGCGATAACCGGGATGCCGCACTGGACAGCTTCAGTGATAACCTGAGAATCTCCGATTGGGTCGGTAACGATAACGACTTCCGGCTCAACGTACTTCGGGAGTTTCGGGTTGGTTAAGGTTCCCGGGATGAATCTGCCAACGTGGGAGATTGCACCAAGAGTGTCTGCGAACTTCTGTGCCGGGTACTGACCGTACTGACGGGAAGTGACAACGAAAATCTTTCCTGGCTCGTAGCGGGAAAGGAACTTTGCAACCTGCTTGATACGCTCGTCAGTCTTTCTGATGTCGATGATGTAAAGACCGTCGGAACGAACACGGTAGATAAAGTCCTTCATGTCGTTGTCTTTCTGCTGGGTACCGATGTGGACACCTGCAGCAAGATATTCTTCTACAGATACTAATGGTTCAGTTAATTCAATTCCAAGTTCATTGTCGGCCATTTTAGAAATGCTCCTCAATTCTTATAAGTTCATTTAATTTAGCGATGCGCTCGCCGCCGACGACACCGCACTTTAAGAAGCAGCACTCAAATGCAGTTCCTAAGTGTGCAATGGTGGCATCGGTTGTCTCACCTGATCTGTGGGACATGACAGTCTCGTAACCGCAGCGGTGTGCGAGGTCAATGGTCTCAAAGGTATCAGTCAGGGTACCAATCTGGTTCGGCTTGATTAAAACACAGTTACCTGCGTTCATCTCAATACCCTGTGCCAGACGCTCAACGTTGGTGACAAACAGATCGTCTCCGCAGATGAGAGTATCGCGGTCCTTAACTTCGGCGGTGATAGCGGCAAAGCCTTCGAAGTCTTCTTCCTGAATCGGGTCTTCGACGTAAATCAGGTTGTAGTCATCGATAAGCTCTGCAATATACGCAATCTGCTCCTCAGTTGTACGCTCTGCGTTCTTATAGACATACCGCTGTTTCTCTGCATCCCACATCTCGGAAGAGGCAACATCAAGACCCATGCGGACCTCGATTCCGGTCTCGTCGAAAACCTTGTCGGTTGCTTCTTTTACGATTTCGAAGGCTTCAAGGTCGGAAATCTTCGGTGCCCATCCTCCTTCGTCGCCTTTGCCGCATCCCTTGCCGCGCGCAACAAGAATCTCTTTGATGCGCTTGTGGACAAGAGCGTTGGTAAAGACTGCTTCAGATGCGTTTCCCGCTCCGGTCGGGACAATCAGGAACTCCTGAATGTCGGTTGCATCAACTGCGTGTGCACCGCCGCCGATAACGTTTCCGAGCGGAAGCGGAGTCTGGTGCTGAACAAAAGCTCCTCCAAGGTACTGGAAGAGTTCAAGTCCCTGTGCGGATGCTGCTGCCTTTGCGTTTGCAAGGGAGAGAGCAACAGCCACGTTTGCACCGATACCGGAAAGGTTCTCGGTTCCGTCGATTTCGTGAAGGACGTAGTCGAAGCCTCTCTGGTCAGCTGCATCAAGTTCGATGAGCTGCGGGATAAGAGTCTGCTTTGCATCCTCAATAGCCTCGTCGCACGGACGGACATGGGCTTCATAAATTCCGGTAGATGCACCGCTTGGAGCGCATGCACGGCCAAAGCCGCCGGAAACGGTGGTAATCTCTGCCTCAACAGTCGGATTGCCGCGTGAATCGACAATCATACGGAGAAGAATATCTGCAATCTCAGTCATTTAAAGGTCCTCAACGGTATTTCCGAACTGCCGTCTAACAGTGATCGGGACACGGTTCTCATCGAACTCTGCAAGAGCAATGTCAAGCGGATCGATTTTTGCTGTGCGGACAAGGACAGGAGCTCCCATCGAAATCTGCAAAGCACGTGCTCCGACAATTCTGGCACGTTCATAACGAGTATAACTAGTAGCTGTCATTATAGAAAATCACATCCATGAATCAGGGAGAAAAAAATGGGGCCGCTGAGATTCGAACTCAGGTCACTACGTCCCGAACGTAATAGGATGGTCCAGGCTACCCTACGGCCCCGCTCATTCTCATGCTTCACGTGTAGGGATACAACTCATCAACAGTCTCTTTGTGAGACAGAAGCATTCTTCTGCAGCAGTAACGGTCTAATCCAAGTGAATCAAGGACATCTTTCGGGTCCTCACCGGCTGCTGTTCTCTGTTGATATTCTTCCCAGTATGTGGAAATCACTTTCCCACATGTGAAACATCGAACTGGTATCATAAGTTATCTTTGTGTCCTTATTAATGTTTCGAATTGAGGGGAGGATTCCCCCCAATATATTCGACCTTCGGTACTTAACGGTAGGATTTCTGGAAGCGCGCACGTGCTCCACGGCCATGCGGCTTTTTCATTTCCTTCTGACGGGAGTCGTTGACAAGGAGAGTTCTGTCGTAGGACAGGTAGACTTCCTTAATCTTCGGGTCGTTGGTCCAGCCAAGGATTCCGCGACCAAGTGCAGTGCGGACTGCCTCTGCCTGGCCCATGACTCCTCCGCCGGAGACTTCGATGTCAACATCGACGTTGTCGATTGCTCCCGGAGCGAGTGCAATTGCCTCAGAGATCTTCATTCTGATGATCTCGTTGGAGTAAACCTCTAATGGTACGGAGTTGATACGAACTCTGCCCTTGCCCTCGCGGAAGGTTGCGCGTGCAATAGCGGTCTTTCTCTTTCCACTGGTGTTAATTACTTTCATGTTTCATTCACCTGTTTTAGAACTTTGCTCCAAGGTTCTTGCTGATCTCGCCGACTGCAACATAGCGTGCACCGGAAAGTCTGTCGCGGTGTGCGTCTGCAAGGACTTCTGCTTCTGCGTCTTTGAACTCGTACGGAACGCCGACGTATGCCTTGACACGGCGGAAAGCTGCTGCTCCCGGGCGGGTCTTGTATGGAAGCATACCGCGGATGGTGCGCTTCACAAGCTGGTCTGGGCGTCTCGGGTAGAACGGACCGCCTTCGACGGATCCGCGTACGCGCTTGACGTAGTATTCGTTTAAGACCATTGCACGGTTTCCGGAAACGATTGCTTTTTCAGCGTTGATGATTGCAATCTCTTCACCTGCAAGTACGCGGGTGGCAACGATACTGGAGAGTCTTCCAAGAAGAAGGTTTTCTGCATCAATAACGGTAACCATTTCAATTCACCTCAGAATTCTGACGCGGCTTCCCTTCGGATTTGCTGCAACGAGCTCTTCGATAGTCATGCAGGTTCCGTTTGCCTCGGTGATTTTCTCGCGTGCTGCATCGGAGAAGTTTAATGCTGCAACTTTAACAGCTGCACCAATGGTTCCTGCGGCAAGAACTTTGCCCGGAACGATGATGATTTCGTTCTCGTTTGCGTAGCGGTTGATCTTACTGACATTTACTTCTGCGTGGTTCTTGCTGGAGGTCTCAAGACGTCCTGCAATCTCGCGCCAGATGTTTGCCTCGTTCTCTCTAGATGCGCGTTTAAGCATCATGATTAAGGATTCGAGGCGGGGGTTGGATTTATTCATTTACAGTCCCTCCTGTAATGCATCAATTAAGTCTGTGGATACTGATTTGATATGCAGCAGTGCACGTTCGATGATTTCTTTTACCGGCAGTGAGCCGTCGCTTTCTACAACAAAGATGAATCTGGTAGAATCTGCATCAATCTTGATTGCGGACTCTTCGACTTCGGTGTCCAGACATGCGGTCTCACAGAGACGGCACATCGAACAGTCCTTTTCTTTGCTCTCACCGTTGACAACACGGATGGAAACTTTGCCGTCGGCAATTTCCAGAACGTCGCGTGGACACTCGGAAACGCATTTTCCGCAGCCGTCGCAGTTCTCGGAGATAGTAATAACCGGGAACTCCTTGTAGCCGCATGCGAGAGTCGGTTCCCACTTTGCGTGTTCTTTACCGTAGTTGACTTCAGCGGTTGCTTCCAGAACAACCTTCTGTCCTTCCCAAAGCTTGATGATTGGGATGTTATCAAGGACCGGAGTTGCTTTCGGATCCATAGAGATGAGATCACCGGAAGTAACCATCTTCGGACCTTCAGCGCTCAGTGTGAAGGTAACCGTACATCCAGGGCATCCAACGCCTCCGCAGGAGCAGTCTGCTCTCGGGGAATACTGGGACAGATCGGTCTTGATTGGAATCATACCAAGTCTGTGTGCCAGAATCTCATCGAAGAGAACGCTGGTGTTGTCGTAGATACGGATGTCTTCGATTGCGAGAGTTGGAACCTCTCCAATCATTGAGCGACGAAGGGCGTTAGCGAATGCAGGCGTCGCTCCGTGGATAGTAAAACGTGCGACAGAGTCATCGAGCCTGCTGAATACCAGATCCATTCAGACTCTCCTGCCTCTTCTTCCGCCCTTTACACGAATGGAGTCGTGCGGTACGGGAGTCACGTCTTCAATTCTTCCGATACGGATTCCGGCACGGGAGAGTGCACGGATTGCTGCCTGTGCTCCTGGTCCCGGAGAACGCTGTCTGCCGTTTCCTGGTGCGCGGACGCGGATGTGAAGGCCGGTAATTCCTTTGTCTTTTGCTGCCTGTGCAATGTTGATTGCCATCTGCATTGCTGCATACGGCGAGGATTCATTGCGTGCCTGCTTAACGACCATTCCACCGCTGGATTTGCAGATGGTCTCTGCACCGGATAAGTCGGTAACGGTGATGATGGTGTTGTTGAACGAGGCGAAGATGTGGGCAATGCCCCATTTTTCAGCTGCTTCTGCCATGGTTATGCCCTCTGGTTCATGATACGCTGGCGCTCACCGTTTGCTTCATCAACAAACGAGGAGGTTGCGTAGTATGCGATGTTTGCTTCTTCGGAAACAGTGACCATGTAGCTCGGGACACTGACACGCTTGCCGTCGATGGCAATGTGACCGTGAGTGATAAGCTGACGTGCCTGTTTCATGCTGCGTGCAAGACCCTTGCGGTAAACGACAGTCTGAAGGCGGCGTTCTAAGATGTCCTCAACCTTTAAACTGAGAATGTCATCCATTCCAGCGGTTGCTCCGACGATACCGTAGCGCTGCAGGGTGCCGAGAAGCTCCTCACGGCGTGCGACGGTCTTCGGGGTTTCGCCCATAGAGGAAGTCATTGCGAGAACTTCACGTGCTCCTCCACGGTGCTTTCTTAAAACTTCAATTGCTCTCCAGATTTCGCGCTTGTTACGAAGTCCATAGTTGATTGCAAGGACGCGCTCAGTCTCGATACGTGCTTTCTCATAGCGGCGTGTCGGAGTTGAGTACTTTTTAGTGTTCTTTCCTGGGTATCCCATTTTTCTCACCTAATTACTTCTTCCTCTTGGAAACGCCGACGATCTTACCGAATCTACCGGTAGATTTAGTGCACTGTCCACGGACTTTTAAGCCGTTCTCATGACGAACACCACGGTAGCACCGCATTTTCTTCATGAGGTTGATGTCATCTTCCTTTGCGAGTGCAAGGTCGCTGCCATAGAGGTGTTTCTTTTCACCAGTGTACACATCTACGGGGCGGTTGACCATCCATTTTGGTACAGTTGCGGCATATGCAAGAACCTGTTCTTCGAGTGCTGCGACCTGCTCATCCTCTAACAGACCTGCGATTGCATGAGTGTCAACGCCTGCACGGCGGGAGATGATAAGTGCTGCGTGAAGACCGATTCCCTTAATACCGGTCAGCGCAAGCTGAACAGGCTGGGTACCGTCCAGATCAGTGTTAATGATCCGCACAAAATATTTTAATTCTGACTCTTCAACCATTGTTTTACCTCTCTGTTGTGAGAGTGGGACGTCTTATTTCATACGTTCCTGAAGTTACACATTAATCCGTTTAAAACGAATGCAGTGCCGGGGTGTGGTATATGCGTGAAAATAAGCGCAGACGGAGGGATTTGAACCCCCGAGTCCCAGAGGGACACAGGGTTAGCAACCCTGCGCCATACCAGGCTTGGCTACATCTGCTACAGATAATTCCGCATCATATCTCTTCTTTCGAAGAGGTGACACTCGCAGTATCTTTCGAGTACTGCTCCACTAAACTGAGTGCTCTAGTATATTGACCCTCAGACATAATAATACTTTGGGCGATACGGTCCAGAGCCGCGGGAAACTTCAGGGAAGAAAACCCGCAATACATATAGGTTCTCCGCACAAATAATACTACACAATGAAGCTGAAGATTATTGAGCTTGAAAAGGAAAAAATACAGCTTGTCCTTGAGGGAGAGGGACACACTTTCGTAAACGCACTCGTCGAAGAGCTTCTCTTAGACGATGAAGTGGATGTCGCAAAATACGTTATCGAGTTCCAGTTCTCCGACCCGGAGATGACGGTCACTATGAAACCAAACGCATCAAAGGATGCAGCAACCGCAGTCCTCGAAGCTGCAAAACGCATCAACGCACGCTGCGACGACCTTCTCTCCTGTCTGAAAAACTAATCCGAAGATTCGGATACAAATATTTTCTTTTTTCCAAAAAAAAGTTAGAGCGGAATCAGTCTGATTCCCGCAGGCCGGTGCACGATTCCGGAAAACTCAGCCGCCGCGATGTACTGCAGACCTTTTTTGTATGCCGCATCCACAAGCTTCTGCCCGCAGGAAGCATCCATAATAATTCCCGCAGCATCGGAATCCAGCCTTGGCAGGATATCCTCCAGCTCCTTTATAGTATAGTCTCCAAGAATCACCGCGTCAGCGCTCAGCACACGGGCACGGCCTGTTCCTTTCATATACTCTGCATGGCCTTCCACCGAGGAAATCGGCTCCTGCGGCTCAGGCTTTTCTGCCGGAAGCGGAGCAGGCTCTTCGGGTACTTCCGCATCTCCAGAATCCTCCGGCGCAGTAATCTCAAAGACAAGATCTGAGATTGGCTGGTTCTTTGCAATCTGTGCACGGATAACATCAGCCGGGACTTTGTTCCGCAGAGATTTGATAATCTCCTTTCTGGTCATGTCCTCAACACTTCTGCCCCGCGGAGAGAATGCCACGCAGTCGATGTCTGCAACCTGCAAAAGCTCCTGCAGAATCAGGTCTCCCCCTCTGTCACCGTCAACAAAGACCGTAGTATTCTTCTTGCGGGAAAGCTCCGCCACAATCTCCGGCACTTTCGTGCCCTCAACTGCCACGGTGTTCTTGATTCCGCAGCGGAGCAGGTTTAAGACATCTGCCCTTCCTTCAAGGATAATGATGGCATCGGATTCCAGAACCGTCGGTCCTGCCGGAATGCGTTCTTCGCCGATTGCAGTAATCTTTACCACGCGGCTTGCTTCGCGAACCTCGGCTAAGATTTCATTCGTGGAAAGTCCGACCTCGTCAAAGGACTCCATCAAAAGCTCTTTAGCGCGGTCAACAATCTTCCGGCGCTTGATTGCCCGCAGGTCCTCGATTCCCTCAACGGTAATCCGGGAAACACAGGGACCGATTCGCTCGATGGTCTCCAGAGCCGCGGCAAGAATCGCCGTCTCAGCCCGGTCAAGAGAGGAAGCGATATACAAATCGCCTGCCGTCTTTCCATGCTTCGAGACAAGCGTTACATCAATCCTGCCAACCCTGCCGCTTCGCTGCAGGTCACGCAGGTCCATGTCCTCGCCCAGAAGACCTTCGGTCTGCCCGAAGACTGCGCCGACTACGTCGGTTTTCTCAACCACCCCCTCTGCCTCGATTTTAATGTGAATAAGATACTTGGTAGTGTCAGATACGTACATGTAATAAATCTCCTATGGAATTGGTGAATGAAGAATGAATCCATAGTCGAAGTTATGTTAGTGCTCAAAATACATTAGGGTTCTTTTGTTGTGCCAAAAGAAGAAGGGGGGAATCACTTCATAAAGCAGTACTTCTCATACGAAAGCGTTGAGAGGTCCACCACAACCGCCTCCGCAGGAGTCGGAGTGATGTTCATCTGCTTCTGGAAAGACGTCTGGGACTGCCAGGTGCCTGCGTTCACCCCTAAGACATTGCGGTAGTTAATGACCTCGGAGATATGCACATGTCCCGTATGCAGAATGTCCGGCACTTTGCGGATGACCAGATTGTCCGTCTCGGTCGAAAGAAGCGGGGTTCGCTGTCCGTAAATCGGGCTTAAGTGACGGCGCTGAAGCATGACCTTCATAATATCTCCCGGATGCTCATACGATGCTCCCGGAATGAACTTGATTAAATCATCAATACTTCTTCCATGGTACATCAGCGTGGAAACCGACTGAATGGAAACCACAGACGGATTCTCCACAAACGTCACATTCGACGGGAACTTCGTTCGGAACTCCTCCGGAAGTGCAGGCTGCGGCTCTGCCCCGCGGACAGCATCGTGGTTGCCCGGGGCGACAACAATCTGCAGGTGTTTCGGCATCTCCGAGAGCAGCTCGCCTACCCGGTCATACTGCTCATAAATCGTCTTGATATGCAGCTCCTTATCCTGATCCGGATAGATACCGATACCGTCCACCACATCCCCGTCGATTAAGAGGTAGTTTACCTCCGGGTGATTGTGCATCCACTCCGTAAAGCGGTCCCACGAATCTTCCAGGAACGTATCACTTCCCACATGCACATCGGAAATCAGCGCAACCTTCGCAGGCTCTCCCCGCGGCGGAGAAAACGTATGCGTCAGCGGAATGTCAGGCCGAAACAGCGTATCGGCAAAGACCATTCCCGAAGACGTCCCGCCGGGCTGAGCAGGCGCAAGCTTTCCTTTCACGCCGATTACCTCATCCGGCAGAATCTTTTCCGCCTCGTCAAAACCCTCGCGGTTCTTATTGAACAGCACCTTGATAGTGCCTGTCGGATCTTCAATCTCCACAATCCGGTGTCCCTTGCCGGAAGTGGAACTCGACACCACCATACCGATAATGCCGATATCCGAGTCCGCATACTTGCTTCCGGACCGTGTCAGCGCCTCAATCGGGTACGGCGTAAGCCGCCCTTTCATCATCTGGGCTAACGTATCGTAGCGGTTGCGAAACATCCGGTAACAGGCCTCGGGATCTGCAAGCGGAATCGATGTTCCGTCGCGGCCTGCCAGAATCTCCGGCAGAGACGCGAAACCCACATCCAGCTTGTCAGTCCGAAGCGCCGTCATGCCGGCAACCTCTTTTGGTGTAACGACCGTTACCCCGTGCGGAAGCGAGCTGATAATTCCCTCGATAATCCCGGACGCTCCGCTCTCGCTGACATAGTTCACCACCTCCGGGTGAACCAGGAGACCTGCATCAAGGAACCGCTGAACAATCGCCCGCTTCTGCATTATAAGGAATCCACAAACTCGCCCATACGGCGCACCGCCTCGACCAGTTTCGGACGGTCAACAGCATAACAGGTTCTGACATGCCCTTTGCCGCTCTCGCCAAACGCACTGCCCGGAACAACAGCCACCTGCTGTTCCTTCAAAAGCCGCTCTGCAAACTCCTCGTCAGTGAGTCCCGTAGACTCAATCGACGGGAACGCATAAAACGCACCCTGCGGAACATGACAGGAAAGCCCGATATCGTTTAAGCCCTTGACAAACAGGTTTCTTCTGATGCGGTACTCGGCAACCATCTCATTCTTCGCCTCCTCGCCGGACTTGAGGGCCTCGACAGCGGCAAACTGCGAGGCTGTCGGTGCAGACATCATACAGTACTGGTGAATCTTGAGAGCCGCATCGCAAATCTCCTCCGGGGCGCAGAGATATCCAAGACGCCAGCCGGTCATCGCATATGCCTTCGAGAAACCGTTTAACGTAATCGTCCGCTCGAAAAGACCGTCAATGGACGCGGTTGCCGTGTGCTTTCCGTCATAGGAAAGCTCGGAGTACACCTCATCAGAGATGACTAACAGGTCATGATCGATGATGATATCCGCAATCGCCTTGAGGTCATCTTTGTCCATGACACCTCCTGTCGGGTTGTTTGGGAAGTTCATCATCAAAACCTTGGTCTTTGGCGTGATGTGTTCCATCAGCGAGTCAGGAGTAATCTTGAACTTGTCCTCGGCTCTGCACGGCAGCGGCTTTGGAATACCGCCTGCCAGATAGACCTCCGGCTGATAGGAAACGAAACAGGGGTCAACCACTAAGACCTCATCACCCGGATTCACCACGGCACGCATCGCGATATCAAGCGCCTCGGAAACTCCGGTTGTAAAAATCACCTCGGACTTCGGGTCATATTCAACACCGTAGCGGTTTTTGAAGTCCTCGGTGAGCAGACCGCAAAGCTCCGGCAGACCGCGGTTGGAGGTGTACATCGTCATACCCTTCTCAATCGAAGCGATAGCGGCCTTGGAGATACTCCACGGGGTATCGAAGTCCGGCTCGCCCACTCCTAAACTGATGACGTCTCCTTCCATCGTTAAAACGAGGTCGAAGAACTTTCTGATTCCCGAAGGCTTAATGTCGCGGGCTACATCTGATACAAAGCTGCGCATTTTCCGCCTCAGAAGTGAATGAGCTGCCTGTCGCGGTTTCCGGGACGCGACATGGGAACTCCCTGCTCTTTGTAGGTCCGCATAATAATCTGCGTCATGGTTTCGCGAACGCCGTCGATGGATGCGATCTGTTCTGCGACAAAGCGGGAGACCTCAGTCATGGTTTTTCCGTGGATGGTTATCTGGAAGTCGTG
>JAFQBW010000023.1 GCA_017399555.1 Methanocorpusculum sp. | reverse complement strand
TGCCACTACCTTGCAGGCAACTTCAAGGCAGCAAAGAGAATGTTCTTAGTCAAGTCCATTCTCCACAACATGGGTATCGAACACCGCAGATTCAGAATGACTTTCGTCTCTGCATCTGAGGGAGCAAAGTGGGCAGTTGTCGTTCAGGATGTTATCGACACTGTCAAGGCAATTGGTCCGTCCCCAATCGCAGCAGAAAGAAAGAGAAGAGGATTATAATTATGTCCAAAGTAATTCACCTCAACATGGTAACCCAGCGTGCGGTTGAAGAAGGCGAAGCAATGGAGTCGGGAAAGACCACCCAGCTCTACTTTGATGTCTGCAGTCTCGTCGAGATGAACGCAGAAGACATCAAAGAGCTCGACATCAACCCGAACACCGTTGTCAAGGTCACCAGCGAGTGCGGCGAAGTCATCGTCAAGGCAGTTGTCGCCCGCCAGACCTGCCCGAGAGGCCTTTGCCACATCCGTCAGGGTGTCTGGGCAAACCAGGTTGTTCCGCCAAGAACCCAGTCTACCGGTGAACCGCAGTACAGCGGCTTCCCGGTCACTATCGAACCGGCTCCGGAAGCAAGAATTGTCCCGGCAGTTGAACTCATCCAGAAAGCATGCAACAAATGGAATGGACAGTTACTCTGGCCAATGTGAGGTAAATAATCATGCAAGAAACTATCAAACACGTCGCATGTCCGTACTGTGGTGCCTGCTGTGATGACCTTGAGATCACCGTCGAAGACGGAAAGATCATCGAAGTTAAGAACGCATGTATCATCGGAACTGAAATCTACCACCACGCATCCCGCGAAGGAAGAGTAGGCAGCCCGCGCAGACGCCAGCCGGACGGAACATACAAAGACATCACCTACGAAGAGGCAATCGACTTCACCGCCAAGATGCTCATAAAGGCAAAGAAGCCGCTCATCTACGGATTTGGTTCTACCAACTGTGAAGGTATGGCAGCAGCAGGCCGTGTCGCAGAAGACGCAGGCGCAGTTCTCGACAACTGTGCATCTATCTGCCACGGATCCTCCTTCCTTGCAATCTTCGACACCGGATACCCGTCCTGTACCTTAGGAGAAGTCAAGAACCGTGCAGATGTCGTCATCTACTGGGGATCCAACCCGCAGCACGCACACCCGAGACACCTCTCCCGCTACGGTGTTTTCCCACGCGGATACTTCACCGGTAAGGGATACAAGGGAAGAAAGGTCATCGTTGTTGACCCGAGATACACCGATACCGCACGCTGTGCAGACCACTTCCTCCAGGTTCAGCAGGGTCACGACTACGAGCTCTTCGATGCATTCCGTATGGTAATGCACGGATACGCAGACAAGATTCCGGCAATCGTTGCAGGAGTTCCAAAAGAGAAGATTCTCGAAGTCTGTGATATCATCAAGGGCGGACGTTACGTCCACATCTTCTTCGGTATGGGTCTCTGCCACTCCGACGGAAGAAACCACAATGTCGATATCGCAATCAACTTAGTCCGCGACATCAACGAGTACACCAAGTGTACCATCATGGCAATGCGCGGTCACTACAACATTGCAGGTCCAGGTATCGTCTGGGCATGGCAGTTCGGTTTCCCGTACTGTATCGACTTAACCAAGGGATCTCACGCACACATGAACCCGGGAGAAACCTCCTCTGTTGATCTCGCAAACCGCGGCGAAGTTGATGCATTCATCAACATCGGAACTGACGCAGGAGCACACTTCCCAATCCGTGCATTCGAGAAACTCGGATCCGGTATGCCGATGGTCACCATCGACCCGTCTGTCAACATGGCAGCAACCGTTTCCGATGTCCACATCCCGGTCGCAATCGTTGGTGTCGAAACCGGCGGTATCTGCTACCGTATGGACAACGTCCCAATCCAGTACCGCGCAGTTGTTGAGCCGTACAACGGCATCTTAACTGACGAGGAACTCTTCGACAGAATCTACGAGCGCATGCAGGAACTCAAGAAGGAAGGATGGACCACCGACGAAGGAACCTGGGACTATGCAACCCCACTCGCAGATGTCAGACCTGTTAAGGAGGTCTACGAATGACCGAGTATATCATCAAGAATGGTTCCGTAATCGACCCGACTCAGGGAATTAACGCACAGAAGATGGATATCTGCATCAAGGACGGCAAGATTGTCGACTCCGTCAGCGGAAATGCAAAAGTCATTGACGCAGCCGGAAAGACCGTCATGGCCGGTGGTGTTGATATTCACTCCCACGTTGCAGGACCGAAAGTCGACTCCGGCCGTCTCTTCAGACCGGAAGACAAGCTCTTCCGCTCTCCGATGAGAAAGTCCAACCTCAGAATGGAAATGGGATTCTCCGTTCCGTCTGTCGCAAAGACCGGATATGACTACGCCCGTATGGGTTTCAGCTACGTCGTTGAAGCAGCAATGCCGCCGCTTGAGGCATCCCACGTCCACGAGGAAATTCGTGACACTCCAATCATCGATGAGTCCGCAATGCCGGTTATGGCAAACAACTGGTTCTTACTGGAATACTTCAAGAACCACGAGATTGAAAACGCCGGTGCATACGCATCCTGGATTCTCAACGCAACCCGCGGTTTCGCACTCAAGTGTGTCAACCCGGGAGGAACGGAAGCCTGGGGATGGGGTCTGAACTGTGTTACTATCAACGACCCGGTTCCGTACTTCGACATCACCCCGGCAGAGATTGTCAAGGGCTTAATCGAGACCAACGAGTACCTCCAGCTCCCGCACTCTGTCCACGTCCACGCAAACAACCTCGGAAACCCGGGCAACTACACCACCACTCTCGACACCTTAAAGTTAGTCGAGGGCTATGCACCAAAGAGTGCATTCGGCCGTGACCAGGTTATGCACCACACTCACCTGCAGTTCCACTGCTACGGTGGAGACTCCTTCAAGTCCTCTTCCTTCGAGTCCAAGTCCAAGGAAGTTATGGACTACGTCAACAAGACCAAGAACTTAACCATCGATACCGGTAATGTCACTCTTGACGAGACCACCACGATGACTGCAGACGGTCCGTTCGAGTACCACTTAACCCACTTAAACCACCTCAAGTGGACCAACGTGGATGTTGAACTCGAAACCGCAGCAGGTGTTGTTCCATTCGTCTACGACCCGAAGACCTACATCGCAGGTGCACAGTGGGCAATCGGTCTTGAACTTGCACTCTTCGCACAGGACAAAGAGCGCTGTTTCATCACGACCGATCACCCGAACGCAGGTCCGTTCTGGAGATACCCGAGAGTATACAAGTGGCTCTTATCTGCAAAGGCAAGAAACGACGTCATCGAAAACGAACTCAAGTACGGAAACAAGGTTGTCGACACCACCTACATCGGTGAACTCTCCGACAAGGAAATCTCCCTCTACGAGCTTGCACAGATGACCCGTTCTGGTGTTGCAAAGGCACTTGGTGTTTCCCACATGTACGGCAGCTTAAAGACCGGCATGGCAGCAAACGTTGCAGTCTACGACATCGATCCGGAGAACCTCCCAAGCGATCCGGAACAGTACGAGAAGGCATTCACCAACTCCTTCGCATTCTTCAAGGACGGTGTCCTTGCAGTTGAGAACAATGAGATTGTCAACTACAGCATGCCGAAGAAGACTGTCTGGGTTAACTCCATCGTTCCGGAGAACAAGCAGGTCGAGCGTGACATCCGCGACAAGTTCTTAAAGGCATACACTGTTGACCTTGAGAACTACGCAGTCTTCGACGAGCACGTACACAACCCGTACGCAATCAAGGTGGACATCACTCAGTAAGGTGAGATAAATGACGGTAACAGTTACACTTACAAAACAGCCGGAACTCTACCTCGAAGCAGACCAGATTACTCCGGATGTATTCGCAGGAAAGACTCTTGACGAGATTGGCGCAATCTTCATCTCTGAAGGTAAGGTCAAGTACCCGTTAAGCGAGTTCGCAACCATCGAGGGAGCAGCAGGAGAGACTGCAGCAGACACCAAGATTGTGTTAAAAGGCGACTGGACGAAGGTCAAGCGCATCGGTCAGCAGATGACTGCCGGTGAGATTGTCATCGAGAGCGACGCAGATATGTACATCGGCGGCTGGATGAAGGGCGGAAAGCTTACCGTTAACGGTAATGTTGACTCCTTCTGCGGTATCGCAATGGCAGGCGGAGAGCTTGTTGTTAACGGTAACGCACAGAACCACGTCGGTTCCGCATACCGCGGCGACTGGAGAGGCATGACTGGTGGAACGCTTCGCGTTAAGGGCAATGTCGGAAACGATATCGGTACCTTCATGCGCGGCGGAACCATCATCGTCGAAGGTGACGCATTTATTCACGTGTTAACCCACGGTGAAGGCGGAACTATCATTGTCAAAGGCAACATTGAAGGCCGTGTCGGTGGACAGGCAGTAAAGGGCGATGTCTACGTAAACGGCAAGATTGACTTCATGATGCCAGGATTCGCTTACGTTGACGATGTTGAATGTGAAGTTGACGGCGAGACCGCAGTCTATGCACACTACATCGGAGACCTTGGCGAGCGCCACTCTGTTGTAAAGGGAGAGACGGTTTTCAGCAACCTCTATCTGAAGAAATAAATTCTTCAGATCCTTACATATTTTTTAGAACCATGACAGACGAATTTAAGAAACCGGTATTCTTTAGTGCAAATCTGCATGATGACTTGTCGCATGCGTTCGAGGACCTGGAAAAGGTTCACAGCATGCTGGAACAGATTGTCCGCAATATGGAAGAGACGGCTGATCTTCCGGAAAATGAGGCAGTTCGTGTGTATCTGAGAGATACGGCGGATCTGGTTCTCGGTCAGGCGGATGCACTGGAGAAGTGGACGACAACGTATGAGAATGCGGTCTGTGAGCAGCTGGAGAATAATCACCTGGTCTATGAGAGAGATACGTATCAGACGCTGACGCGTATTCTGCAGTGGGACATGGTGGATGTACGGCAGCTTGCCCGCTGGATTCGCGAGTTAAAGGAGCTTACAGCACATATTGGTCTGACGCTTCCGTATCTTCTGCATGTTCGTCAGATTCCGACGGAGCCGATTCCGGAGGATGTGGCAAAGTACCCGGTCTTTGTCCTGGACAGACAGGGTTACTGTCTGTGCGGTATGGGACTTGATGAGATTCGTTCTCTCGATGAAGTCCGCGACCGTATGGAAAACTAAAATCTCTTTTTCTTTAAAAAATAGTACAGAGCTGGATGTGCTCCGCGAATTATTTTTCTTACAGTTACACAAGCCGAAGGCCGGCTTCATCTGCCGTCTTCTTTGCCGCGGCGGTAACCGCTCCGCAGACTGCAAACACCGGAATCTTTGCAATAACTGCCTTTCGCATCGTCTCAACCACACAGTTTCCTTTCAGAACCGCAAACGTCTCAGCGGTATCAACGCTGTCTCTCAGGGCAGAACCGATAAGCTGGTCAAGAACATTCTGTGACGAAATATCCTCTGCCAGATACAGCAGCGTGCCGTCTGATAAAAACAGCCCGCCCGAAAACCAGGCGGAATCCGGCACTGCCTCCTTTGCAGAAGACACTGCCGCATCCGAAACCGGCGTCTTCTCTGCAACCGCTCCGAGTTTTCCGGAGTCCAGGAAGGATGATGCTCCGCCGCATCCGGCAAGCACGGTCTTTCTCGACAGCAGAATCGTATAGGGATTCTTTGTCACAACGCTCACCTGCGTCTCATCAGCTACCACAGACTCGATATCTGCCATATTTTCCACAACCCGCTCCGTAAACAGTGCGCCGAAAACAAGCGCCCGCGGGTCCTTTGCATGCGTCATCAGCGTGATAGCGGCTCTGCCGTTTACCACAATCTGAACCGGTTTTTCCTCGTAAAATTCCGTCATATTATTTCACCATATGTGCAATCTCTTCAACTGTTGCGACCAGCAGGTCAACATCATCTTCCGTATTGTAACAGTACGCACTCGCCCTGACTGTGCCTCCGCCGTTTGGCGCAATCTTCTGCATCAGCGGCTGACAGCAGTGCTCGCCGGAACGAACCATAATTGCCGCGGCCTCGTCTAAGAAATAGGCAACCTCATGCGGATGCACCCCATCCACCGTAAACGACACTGCACCGACAAGCGTCACATCCGACGGCGTTGTAACCGACACGCCCTCAATCTCCGACAACCCGTCCACCATCCGGTGCGCAAGCTCAGACGAATGTGCGGCAACATTTTCCATACCAAGACGCGACAGATAGCGGGCTGCCTCTGCCAGGCCCACGGCACCGATAACATTCGGCGTTCCTGCCTCATACTTCCCGGCTCCTGCCGCCGTCGTAAACGCATGCCCGGAAACCTTCCCGACCATACCGCCTCCGGCATATGCGGGAGCGAGTTTGGGCGCACCGTCGCGCATCCACAGACCGCCGATACCCATCGGCCCCATCATCTTATGCCCGGAGAAACAGAAATAATCGCATCCGAGATCTGCCAGATTAATCGGCAGGTGCGGGGCAGTCTGAGCACCGTCTACCAGAAGCAGAACATCATGCTCCCGGCATATCTTCGCAATCTCCTTTACCGGGGCAATCGTTCCAAACACATTCGACGCATGGGCAACCGCCACCATCCGTGTCTCTGGCGTAATTGCCGCGGCAATATCTTCTGCTCTGATGTGTCCGTCTGTTCCGCCGACCACATCAACACCGGCAATCTTCCCTTCCGCCTCAAGCCGGAACCAGGGGAGAATATTCGAATGATGCTCCTGGAGCGGAACCACAATCCGGTCCGTCTTTTCCCAGGGAATTCCGTGTGCTGCAACATTTGTACTCTCTGTCGTATTGCGGGTAAACGCCAGCGTTCCGGCTTCTCCGCCGAAAAACTTCTGCAGAACATCCCGCGCCTCCTCAAACTTATGCGTTGCAAGCCGTCCTAACCGGTGCACACCGCGGCCTACATTTGCCCGGTAGTGGAACTCCGCATCAGCCTGTGCCTCCACAACTTGCCGCGGCGACAGAGCCGTTGCCGCATTATCCAGATAAATAATGTGTTCCAGAATCGGAAAATCCTCGCGGATATCCTCTGCGGAAAACATCACCAAGCCTCCGTTCTCTGCATAATAATTACATTGGTCCGGCTCACATAAGTGTCTGACGGTGACTTCCGATACACATTATATATAAATAAAATCATAATCTTTAAATATCGTGTGTTTTGTTTCAAAAACACACAACTGCAAAAATACGATTTTATATAAACTTTTTGGACAATCCTAATATACTTACCAAGCCAACAGATATCTGCATGACAAGCACACCTGCAAAAAAAGGGATTGACACAATCCTGAAAAAGCCAATTGCAGCAGGTATCATCATCGGCTTTGCAGCAGCCCTCGTTCAGGCACTGCTCTTCCCGGCCGGCGGACCTGTTGCCTACGGATTCTGCGTCGCATGCCACTCCCGTGACTTCATTGACGTAATCTGGAACAACATCTTTGGAACATCTCTCTTCGCAGCCCCGATCTCCCTTGCCGGAGCACTGCCGGTTTTAACCATCGTCGGTGTCTTAATCGGAGCAGTCGTTGCAGCACTCGTCTACCGTGAGTTCCGCCTCAAGAAGGCAACTGCCCTCGGCTGTGTCAAGTACACCCTCGGCGGATTCTTCTTCATGGTCTGCGCTCTTCTTATGGGAGCCTGCCCGTACCGTATTGCCCTTCGTATCGGCTACGGTGACTTAATCGCACTCTTCGGACTTGTCGCAATCGTCATCGGTGTCTTAATCGGTGTCAAGATTGCCTTAAAGAAAATGGAGGCCTAAAACATGGACCCGCTCGCAAAAGATGTAGCAATTATGCTCGTACCAATTGTCACCATCATCCTTGGTTTCATCATCGGATGGCTTGGACAGCGTTCCGGATTCTGTTCCATCGGCGGTATCCGCGACTTCTTCCTCTTCAGACAGACCAGACTCTTAAAGGGATACGTAGGACTTATCCTCTCCGCATTCGTCTTCTACTTAATCTTCTCCCTCATCGTTCCGTCTGCATTCCCGAACTTCTTCTGGCTCATCGAAAACCCGGGAGGAATCCTTGCAGCAATTCCGGGAGCACCGGGAGGACTTTCCGTTGCAGCAACCATCATCTGCATGTTAGTCGGCGGTATCTTTGTCGGTATCATCGGCACTCTCCTTGGCGGATGTCCGCTCAGACAGCTCGTTATGACCTCTGAAGGAAACATCAAATCCGGATTCTTCGTAATCGGTATGCTCGTCGGAGCACTCGTCTTCTCCGGATTCATCCTCGGATGGGTTGTTGACCTCTTTGCACTGATTGGAATCTAAGGTGAAAAAACATGAATCTTGACATTACCGGAAAAGTATGCCCGTTCTGCGTCCTCTCCGTCGACAAAGCATTAAAGACTCTTCCAGCAGGCGAGAGCCTTGTCGTCCTCTGTGACCACGCACCGGCAGCAACCGCATCTATTCCTGAATACTGCGACATCAAGAAACTCAACTGCGCAGTCAACTTAAAGGAAAGCGGACTGTGGGAAATCACTATCTCTAAGAACTAACAGTGCCAAACTGTTAAGGAATGACAGCAGACTTCAGAGAAGAATCCTGCACATACCTGATGCTGAAGTTAAAGGTCGCGCTCAAAAAAGCGGACGGACCTTTCTCCTTTTTAGGAACTGCAACTCAGGTAAACACGGTGGAAGGGGGTTTTCAAAAATCAGCATACACTGTCTCTGTTGAAAAACAGGAAGAAGAAGACACGTATCTGATTACCCTTATACCAACTGACAAATAACACCAACTCCAATGTGATATTTATGCTCAATAACATCGATTTAGATCAGGTAAAACAGTACGAGGCTGAAATCAAGGCCGACGACAACGAGGCATTATTCACCACCAAAATGACCGGAACCTGGCAGTTCGACGAGAACGGCCCGCAGTTCACCGCATCCGCAAAGACCGACAACGGACCGGTTGAGTTCGCATTAACCCACCCGAACTTCGAAAAACTCGGAAACTATCCATCTCCAATGGCATACGGTCTGTTCTGGATTTGCGGCTGTGCATCTGCAACCTTTATGACCGCAGCAGCCAAGAACGGTATCAAGATTGACAACCTCACCACTGACATTGAGGCTGACCTTGACTACCACGCCCAGTTCAAGCTTGGCGACCAGCCGTTAGTCGGAGCCTACCGCGTCACTTTTAACGTCACCAGCGAACAGGCAACCGACGAACAGATTGAGATGCTCAAAGAAGCTGCATACAACGGCTGTATGGCACTCTACACCGTAAAGACCGCAGTACCTCTTACTGTTGCCGCAAAAAGAGTCTAAGTAACATGACTCTCCCTTCTTATTTTTCAATTCCGGAATCAGCGGATGCTCTCGCTGTCCGGAAAGCCGCCGAGGAACTCTATCGGACGGCACAGTTCAACTGCTCGGAAGCCGTGATGAAGGCGGTCCGTGATTACTTCTGCCCGGAGATTCCGGACTATGTAATTGCCATGAGCTCCGGATTCCCGGTCGGCATGGGCGGTGCAGGCTGTACCTGCGGCGCTGCTGCAGGCGGTGTTATGGCGCTCGGCCTTATCTTCGGCAGAGAAAAGCCCCTGCAGTTTGTCCAGAGCGGACACACCATGCGCCTTGCAAAGGAGCTGCACGACCGCTTTAAAGAAATGAACCAGACCTTATGCTGCAGAATCCACACCAAAGATATGCAGATAGGTTCTCCCGAACACTCCGCACAGTGCACCCGGTTCACCGGCGATGCCGCACAGATTACTGCGGAGATTATTATCCGTGAGGCAACAAAATGACCTTAACCGCAGACTCTAAAATTGAAGAAATCTTAACGGAACGCCCGGAAACTGCCGAAATCTTCCAGAGCTTCGGCATGAACTGTCTGGGATACGCAATCGCCAACAATGAATCCATCCGCCAGGCGGCAACCCGCAAAGGCGTCGATTTAGACAAGCTTGCAGCGGCTCTTGGTATTTCAACCTGAGCTTTGAGGACGCGAAGGTTATTTAGAGCACTCTGACATACATTATTTCAGCAATGGCAAGAAGAAGACCTAGTAACCGCGAAAAGTCCCAGTTCTATCTGAAGGGCGGTATTATTCCGGAGATTGATCCGGATTACTATATCGTCCGTCTGCGGACTCCTGCCGGAATGATTACTCCTGACCAGATGTCAGGTATCGCCCGGATTGCCCGGCGTTTCGGTGTATCCCAGGTGCACTGCACCACTCGTCAGACTGTTGAACTCCTCCATGTCAAACACGAAGATCTGGAGAAGATGGCGGCTGCTCTGGAGAGAAACGGTACGCCGGTTGGTGCCGAGCGTGACGAGGTTGTCAATATCACCTCGTGTCTTGGCACGCAGAACTGTAAGTATGCTGTTATCGATTCTCTGTCCCTGGCAAAGAAGCTGGACGAGAAGTTCTTCGGCCGTGAGATGCCGGTCAAGGTGCGTATTGCAATATCCGCTTGTCCGAACGGATGTACCAGCGAGCGCTTAAATGAAATCGGTATTACGGGTCTTCGAAAACCTATCCGTAATATGGGTCTCTGTACCGGCTGCAGTACCTGTGCACACTACTGCCGCGAGAATGCAATCAAGATTGTCAACGGCAAGCTGCAGATGGACAACAGCCATTGTATGCTGTGCGGTTTCTGTGTTCACGCATGCCCGTACAACTATATCAACTTTGATGAGCCGCGGTATCTTATTACCTTAGGCGGTAAACGCGGCCGTCACCCGAAGATCGGCAGAACCTTCTTCATCGCAAAGTCCGAGGATGATGTGGTGGCAGTAGTCGAGAAGATTATCTACTGGATTTACCGCAGTATCGCATCCGATAAGATGCTTCCGGAACAGCTGACAGACGAGGAGTTTGCCGAGTTCCGTGAGCGGGTTATGAAGAGCTTGGAGCCGCTTGGAATCGAGGGTTACAAGCCGACGCACGCGTTTGCACTGCGCTGAAAACCCCCTCATTTCCTCATTTTTCGGTTAACTCTTTTCTGTTATTTTCCATGGTTTTCTAATTGGTTTTAAATCGTCCGTATTGGCCGTAAATCGCTGATTTCATTGTGTGTTCTTTCGCGATTCAGATTTTCATATTTTTTGGCTTCGATTTTTCATATTTAATATTATCGTATATTATATATATTGGATTTTGTATTTTTTTGCTTTTTTTCTAACCCACCATTATTTTACGTTGATGTGTCGGCAACGTATTTATAGATTTGTTGACGAATATTTAAGAGTCGATCGTAGTTATCGAAGGCTGGTGCATATAAGCAATGGCATTTGCAATGCATATCAACATGGAAAGATGTACTGGTTGTAACAACTGTGTGGTCGCATGTCCGGTCAATGCACTGGAACTCTGTACAGTAGATCCTGTCTCTTCCGACAAGATCTATTTAGTTCAGAACGGCAAGGCAATTTCCCTTGACCTTAACAAAGAACTTTGTGCAGGTTGCGGTGTCTGTGTCGAAGCATGTCCATACAATGTTATCAGACTGTTAGCATCAGAGGCTCCGGCAGCAGAAGCTGTCTCTGAGGAGCACTAAAAAGAGAGAGGAAATCGTTATGGCAATGAGCACAATGTTTCCAAAATTCTCCACGAAGGTTGAGGGCGAAACTATCGTCATGGAGCAGCGCCTCCTGAAGAAAGTCTCCCACCTCGTGTTAAACGCCTCCAAGTGTACCGGTTGCGGTATCTGTGCAGACGCCTGCCCGAAGGAAGCAATTACCCTCGGCATGGTCGGTGCAGCTGCCCGCGGAACCACC
>JAFQBW010000022.1 GCA_017399555.1 Methanocorpusculum sp. | reverse complement strand
CATGTCAGCAACAAAACGCGACTTCAAGAGCCTGCCCTTGTAGGTAACTGGAAGATGAACCTGACGCTGTACTGAAAAGCCTTCATCAAGCAGTTCTATCTCCAACGCCTCCTCATACACCGATTCCAGATAACCGGGCTTCAAGTGATTGTACACCGTAAAGGCGCATCCGACAATTCTGTACATATCCGAGCATGTATCTAACTTGTTCATAGTATAACTCCAAAGCCTACCCGGGCAACCCCGGCGAGCTTACACGGCTGGCATGACAGCCCAAGGATGATATTGCTGACGGGATGCGAATCGCAGATGAGCAGACCGGCGGCATTATCTTCCTTGGGATGAAATGCCTGTGCCCCGCCAACTCTACGCTATTAAGGAGGACGTACAGAAAAAAGACGGACGCGCCGAGGGCGAGAGGACTGACCAAAGGTCAGGACTCAAGCCATGAGCACGGCTCGAAGAGACGTGCGACCCTGCAGGTGAACATCGGCGATAAGCCGATGTGAGCCGAAGGCGAAGGAGCGACCGGATTTTTTTAGTCCGACGGAAAACCACTAAAAGAGCATCAACCCACAAAAACCAAAACTGACAGAGGCCTCCTGCCTCTTTCTCCCCGGATTGCCCCGCCGAACAGCCCGCCGCGATAAGCAGGCGGGCAGGCGGGTCCTCTCTAAACACTTGTTCGCTCCTCGGACTCCGTTCTCGCAAGTCTCTTCGAGCCTTTCGCATGCCCCGCAGTCATGCTTATGACTCGAGCATGCTCTCGTCTTGCTCCCGGCTTGGTCGCGTATCGCTCCGCGGCACGCTCCCTCGCCTCTCGCTCGCCGAGGCTCGCGGCAACTCCGTCCGCCCCGCTCTGTTTTCTTCCCGCCCGATAAAACCGAGGTTCTCAGTCGCCCATGCCTCGCCGAAGCTTCGGCATCGGCTGTTCTTCTCCTTCGGTCGCGGCAAGCCTTCGGCTTCACGCTCCCTCACTCCACGCCCCGTTACATTCTGTAACACCCCTGGCTCTCTCCGGGCATCGGTCGCCCCCTCACCCCACACCCATGTTACATTCTGTAACACCTAGCGTCGGCTGTCCCTCTTCTTCGGTCGCATCTCTCATCAGGCTTCGCCTTCGCGGCACACTCCCTCATCCGCGCATCCTTCTCTCTTTTTTCCCGTGTATTATCGACGCGTCCCGGCCGCCGCGGTCGCCAGTCTTTGACTGGCTCATGACTCGAGCAGGCTCTCGTCTTTAGCGAGCGTCAGCGTCGAGTCCGCCTGGCTCCTACACACTTTTCTCTCTTCCTTTCCCGCGACCACAAAGCGGCTGCGGCAGCAGCTCGCCGCAGGCGAGAGCGACTGGTCGCTGTCTGCGTTGTCTGTGTTTTTCCAAGTGCGTCCCGCCCCTCTCCAACCCCCCGAACACGCGCGCCCGGCACACAAAAACCCCGGGAAAAACTGCTGACTTTCCAACGACACAGTGTTGACTTATCCCCGACAAAACACCAGCCGCTCTGCTCCGCCATAACTATAAATACCTCCTGAAACAAAAAAGAATAATGCACAAGACATGTGTCGTAGACCAAACGACAGTTCAACATGACCTTGTGACAAAGGAAACCGGCAGGGAACACGACCAAGCACTCCAAGCCAGAAAACCCTCTGTCCTACAGAGGTAGGTTTCCAAACCCCATAAACCCTTTGCGAGGTGAAAAAAATTCCAGAAACAAAAACCCTAGACGACCTCGTCCTCCACAAAAAACAGGGAGCATCCTCCTTCTACTTAAAAGAAGGAACAGAACCCGTCAAAGTCATCCGCCACAAAGCAGTAACCGCAGACGGAAAACTCCTCCTCGAAGAAGTCGACGAAGAACACATCAAAAAACTCGAGCGGACCGAAAGAAACCTCCTCAAAACTGGAGACATCTTAGTATCCCTCCGGCTCACCTTCAAAGTCGTCCTCATCCCCGAAGAACTCAACGGCGCAACATTCACCGGAGACTTCATCGCCCTCACCGTGGACCAGACAAAAATCCACCCCGAACTCCTCAAAACCTACCTAAACCAGCCCGCAGTCATCCGCTACATGGAAGCCCAGGCCGGAGGCGCTATCGCAAAATCCTACTCCAAAGAAGCCCTCCTCCGCCTGCCCGTCACCGTCCCGGACAAACAAACCCAGGACAAACTCCTTGCAGCCGTCAGAAAAATCGAAGAGCACAGAAAACTCGCCGAACAGGAAACCGCAAAACTCAAAGAACTCGAAGAACACCTCCTCTTAGAAACCCTCGGAGGCTCCCCATGACCCTAACCGCTGACGACCTTAAAAGCACCTTAATCACCTTAGCCAACATCCCGGCCCAGCGGGAAGCCTCCCTCGGCTACTTACCGGCCATCCTCTTCACCAAATGGGCCGCAGACAAAGCAGACGAACCGGGATTCTTGGACCGCCTGGCAATCACCGAAAAACCAGTCTACAAAACCGACGAAAACCCCAAAGAACTCGTCTCCCAGGCACTCAGAGACCCGACCACCTACCCGGCAACCTTAGAAGAACTTGGAGCAGGAATCGACGACATCCGCGACGTACATCACCACTTCGAAGTCCTAAAGCACACCATACGAACCCTCTCCCTCTTCAAAATCGGAGACATGGCTGATGAAGAAGTGCTGAAAGCCTTCGACGCGTACCTCACGAAGATGATGAAGCTTGCCAGAACCGGCGCATACTGCTTCCAGCCGTATGCCGCAGAAATCATCGGAAAGCTCGCTGGAAAAGTCAGCGAAGCCTACGACCCGTTCTGCAAAACCGGAGACCTCCTCTGTGCAGTCGACGCAGACACCCGTATCGGCTCCGAACCAAACCCGGCCGTCCGCACCATCGCAGAAGTCCGCTCCCGGTTCTGCGGAAAAAGAATCGACACGGCAGAAGACCCCATCTCCTCGCCGCTCACCAACGCGGACGGAACCCTCAAAACCTTCCCGCTCGTCGTCGCCAACATCGACCACCTCATGGGCCCGCGTCACCGGGAAAAAAATCCGGCAGTCAGCATGGACGTCCACGGCAGATTCACCCTCAGTCCCACAGACTGGATGGATGATGCAGTAATGCTCCTCCACGCACTCGCAACAACCGCAGACACCGGCCGCTGCTTTATCCTCTCCCCGGCCATGCTCCAGGGAGGATTTCGTTCGCTCAGACCGGCGGCGGCGGCACAGCTCCACGCAAACGACTGGCTCGAAGCTGTCATCCGCATCCCGGGCAGCAAAAACCTGCTGCACTCCCCAACCGGCATCTCCCGCGACCTGCAGCTCCACCTCTTCAACAAAAACAAAGACGCGGAAAGAAAAGGAAAAATCCTCTTCATCGACGCAGGAGATACCGCGTCAGAAGAAGAGATTGACAAAATCTGCGAAACCGTCGCCGGATACAAAGAAATCCCCGGATACGCAAAGATTGTCCCGCTCGAAGAGATTATCAAAAGCCGCCCATGCGACCTGAACCCGAAGTGCTGGACCACCATCCTCGAACAGCGGAAAGCATTCGACAAAGAAGCAGTAAGAAAGGAAATCATCCAGCTCGAAGGAAAACGGCTCGCCGTCTTAACAGAAATCCTCGACATCTTAGAGGAACTCAAGACCGAATAACCAAAAAAAACGCTTTTGCTCATCCAAAGAGCGAAAGCTTTCCTGAATCACAGAAATGACCGAAAAAGAATTTGACAGTGGAAACTCTCTCGTATCGTTTACCATCACTCTCCCGCAAAAGTTCGCAGATGAAATCACCCGGCGTGCAACTCGCAGAGAGATGCAATCTGAAGAACTGCTTCAGCGGGAAATCATCAGCTACATTGAGAGAAAAGAACGGATACTCAATGACATCAGAAAACGCGAAGAGACAAGAACCAGAGAAAGCACGGAAAAACACATAGCTCAGATGTCCAGACAACTGGAAGAGAGCATTAACCACGTATTAAGAGAACGTGAACGTGCTGAACACAAGTTATATGATTTCAGAAACTCAGTCAAAGTCACAGAAGAGCAGAAGAAAACACATCTGTGCAGACAAAAAGAAATCGAAGAGGAGTTAAAAAATCTGCTCGACAAAATCGTAGAATCACCGTACGACAAGACCCTCGTGGACAAAGTCAACACCTTAACCGAGGAGCTGCATGCTGCGAAGTGTTTCTACGCAAACATTTCCTCTCAGTATGAAGATGCACTCGGCTGCTTCCTTGAACAGAAATCCAAACTCATGGAGCTCGATGCAGACTATCATCATCTCAAGGGAAAATATGAGTTCAGTCTGAAAAGAGCTGCCAGACTGAATGAAAAGAAGTCTGCAGAGGAAAAAGAGCAGGAGGAGGAGATGAAGTAAGAGAAGAGAAAAAAAAGTTGTTCGTTTTACCCTTCCGGGTAAATTCCAAAAACGTGTTACCTCCTGCAGGCAGAATTTCGCTGCCGCACATCCAATACAGATAATCATAGTCCTAACGTATCATCCGGGCCGGATTAATCCCGGATGAATCTATTTTTTCCGGCTTTTTCTGAAACGGGAACGGCGGTCGGGATAGCGGATGAATCATTCCAAAAGAGATTGCAGAAGAGAACAAAAGGAAGGTGATTCCGGTCTTCGCGAGAGGTTAACTACTCCTCTCAACCGGCTACCCCTTTATTAGATAACAGGAAATAATTAGTCTTACAAGGATATAATCATTTGCCTGCAAACCCCGAAGGGATAAAACAATGAGGGTTTGACCCCTCATCATTTTTTGGTCAGTATCAGATACCATGCTCGTAATTCAAACGATAGCAGAATCGTGAGACCGACATCTAAGAAATCTAATAAAGGGATAATATCACCTCCCTTTAATTTACTCAGCTAGTTAGGCTGGCATCTTATGATTCAATCTTCGACTATATAAACCCCAGACCGCGCGGTGCGAAAGTGCCCCAGACATCCAAAAACAACCCAAAATCCAAGGACGTATGAAAGATATTTTGGAAAATGGGTGGAGGATAAAAGAGATTGAGCACTTTCGCAAGCCACTTCGTGTCTTGCTCATGCCTTGAGCCGCTTCGCGTCTCGCGGCTTTCGCGAATGTTTCACTTCGAAAGAGAATAAAATCAGAAAACAGACAAAAGAGAACAAAATGAAGGTGATTCCGGTCTTTGCGAGAGGTTAATGACTCCTCTCAACCGGACATACTCCCCTTTCTGTTATGAATAATACTTAGCTGTGTAAGTATATAGGAATTTCCCTCATGAATGAGGTGATAAAATAATAGAGGTATGACCCTCTATTATTTCTTTTTGAGAAGCTGATACCACAATCGAATCTCTCTGGATATG
>JAFQBW010000021.1 GCA_017399555.1 Methanocorpusculum sp. | reverse complement strand
CATGTCAGCAACAAAACGCGACTTCAAGAGCCTGCCCTTGTAGGTAACTGGAAGATGAACCTGACGCTGTACTGAAAAGCCTTCATCAAGCAGTTCTATCTCCAACGCCTCCTCATACACCGATTCCAGATAACCGGGCTTTAAGTGATTGTACACCGCAAGGGCACATCCGACAATTCTGTACATATCTGAGTCTGAATCTAACTTGTTCATGGTATAACTCCAAAGCCTACCCGGGCAACCCAGGCGGGCTTACACGGCGTGCGTGTAAACCGCGAGGTGATATTGGTTTTGGGATGAGAGCCGAAGGCGAACAGACCAAGACCATTATCTCCTCGCGGGTAAACGCCTGTGCCCCGCCAACTCCGCGCTATTAAGGAGGGCGTCAAAAAACAGGTGAGTGCGCCGAGTCTGCAGGCGAATCTTCGGCGATAAGCCGAAGTGAGCCGAAGACGAAGGAGCAGTCGACTGTTTTTAGCCCGACGGAAAACCACTAAAAGAGCATCAACCCACCAGAACTACAAAAGCAGAAGACTCTGGAACTCAACAAAAAAGATTGCCCCGCCGGAATAGGGCGACGCGATTAGCAGTCGCCCCGGCGGGCACGCTAAACAAAGCCAAACACTAAATCATGCCCCTGCCGCGTTGCATTTCCACTTATCCCAAACGCATAAACCAAACACACTCACACCCAAACAGGCGCATAAATCGAGCGAAAGCCGGGAGCACGGTTCAGAGAGACGTGCGACGGACTATTGAGGTGATTGAAAAAGAGGCTTTGGAGGAAGATGAGGATTCTATTCCCGTAATCAGTCCTGCATATCAGATTGCAATTCTGGAAATGGCGGCGAAGATTCGGGAAGTTCCGGTATGGGAACTTCTGAAGTTCATCTCCCGGAAGGTGAAAATAGCATAGGGAATGATGTTCAATGGAACATCACTTCTTTTTTCATTCACAGGGTATTCTTAGCAAAACATTGGAACTATGTCTATTTATTCACTATTTTTCTAATTTCTTCAAGGAAATCTTTCTTTTTGTAAATCACTGTTCCATCAGCGGCACACTTATTCAAATCTAAATCTGTTCTTGAAATCACACTCATCGAGAGTGGCCATGTGGGGTAGGGTACATTTCCATAATTCTCCATTCCACGATAACAGTTAAAATACATGAAATCTTTTTCAACAGAAATATAATGACCAAAGTTTCTTGCCTCAAACATCCTTTGGAGTGAGCTAAGGACAGTAATTACATCATCTTTTTTGTTCCCTCTTTCACGTTTTGTATATGCTAGCTTCATGGCTCTTTTCGTTATTTCGTGGGGATTCTTTTCACGTAATACTGCCAATGAATCAGCGAGTTCATTTTCAAAGGTCTGTGGAATTATACTTTTTATATCACTGCTTACTCCCACATTGACTGTGAAATCTATGTTCTGAATCTCTACTCGATTATATTTCATCTTAAGTACTTCAGGACATTTAAGTTCAGCATGCATCCAATACTCATTTTTTTCATCGCCTGGGGATTCTTTTGCTTTTCTTATATCAACAAATGCATCTATAAATTTTTCAGTATCAATAGGATGATCAAATCTTAGAGAATAGAGACCATCACCTGCGATATCTTTAGTATTTATTACAAAACCTGTATCTGTCTTTGTGATAGCATCAGTGTAGTCTTCACCATACATAGATACTAAGCGAATTCTTTGTGGCCCAGTCCTACCAATCTTGACATTCAATTTCCCATTTATAAATTTATGACCCACATCCAATACCATTGTATTATGTTGCATCCCATCCTGACAGGAAACAATTAATTCATGTCCTTCTACCTTACATTGACTAGCAAGTGACTTATGAATATTTCCAGAGATAGATAAGATATTATTAACTGCTTCAGTGGCTTTTGAGATAACAGCTGCTTGTGATAGTACATTTGAGATAACCATATTATCTTCCCTCCGTTCTTTTATTATTAGATTTGGTATTATTGGTTTTAAAGTCAAATAGTGCATAAAGGGGGAGATGCACTTCGTTGTGTGATTTGATCTTGATTGGGTCAAGAACTAAATCTGGATAATCATTATTAGCCACATCCGTTATCTTTAGTTTTAGTCTAATAGTTTGAATGTTACTTGATAGTAATATGTGGTCTAATGCATTTTCTATTATGATATTGCCCGTGTTTACACTATTAATATAATTACTAAATTGCTCAATATTTGCAATTATATTGAAATTTTCAAGATATGATTGAACTACTGTATACATAAATGAATTGAGAAAGTCATTATTTTTTTCAAATATTTTCTCAAGTTTATCTACTAATGTAACAAGTTTCTCTTTAACTTTAGAATCGAAAATTCCAGTGTAAGAAATTAGCTTTCTAAATTGCTCAATTTCAGTTTGGTACTCTGGATAATCATCACCTAAATCAGAGTAATGTTTATCAAGTGATTGTCGAAATTCATACAAAAACTCTTGATAGTGTTCTGGGGGTTGTAAGGATACAGATGGGGATGAATCTTCATCAATCTGGACAACTATTTTTGCTCCACCTTCACCAATGTTTTGCAGGATGATTTTATTGGTACTTTTAATCTTTGTTGATGTGTCGAGAACTATCTCTTTGGGGATAGAGACTAAGGATATATCTTGACGGAATAACAGGATTTCTTTATTGTATGTTTCACTCTCTCCATCTGATGTTATGGTAAATGTAATATTCTCAATAACTTTGGGTGTTTGATATTTTTCAGACCGGAATACAAGCCCAAGATATCCATTTACATTAAATTCAGAGAGAGTTATTCTATTACCTTCAACATTGTTGTTTCTGGATTCTGCTGCATTGTAAAGTGTTTCAAGCACTAATTTTTCTGGGACATCTATTGAAATGATTACATTTTTTTTCTTATTCCAAAGTACGTGTGCAGAAAAACTTTCTAACTGAAGACAGTTTTCTGGTACATATAAGGAATCAATTATCATAGTTTTATTATATGCTTATTATTAGATTAATTCATTTCTACATCAAATTGTTTTTTTGTAATGTATGTGTCTGATTCTGATGGTTTCAGGATGCTTGACTCTTTAATGCGGGAGGATGAACTCCTCTTCCGCTTAGGAGTTATTCACCTTATTTCTGTAGGATATGAGAATCTGACAGAAGAAGCTGTTGAAAGAACAATTCTGGTGATTGAAAAAGAGGCTTTGGAAGAAGATGAGGATTCTATTCCCGTAATCAGTCCTGCATATCAGATTGCGATTCTGAAAATGGCGGCGAAGATTCGGGAAGTTCCGGTATGGGAACTTCTGAAGTTCATCTCCCGGAAGGTGAAAATCTCATAGGTTTTTTCTCAGAGAGGAGCTTCACTTCTTTTCTCTTTTTTTATTTCTTTTTTCCAAACCACTGTGCGAGAGACGCGAAATCAATGGTGTACGAAAGTGTCTTTACTCCATGAAAATTACAAAACAGAGATGATAGGTGGTTTGGGGTTTGAATGCCCCGCCCCCGTCATTTTGATAGAACTCACGACATGTCAGGTCGCTCGTTCAAGGCCGCAAAATACCTGCGAACCTCATTAAATATCAACATAAGATATAGGGTGCTGCAGGGGTAAAATACTTTGCCGAAACAAGAACGCCAAATATAATTCTCCATCAAACAGCTAATATCTTCTGATGGGGCGGGAGAGTTTTGTCTTGGACAAGCTTCACTTCTCTTTTTTTCTTCATTTCTGCAAAGTCACCGTCCTATACGACCTCTCGCTGACGGCTCTTGCGGCAGCTCCGCTGCCTAATCGAGCCGTCCGGGACGCGAGAGAAATTGGAAGTTTTCGGGATTCACCATCATTTCATAGACCGTTGATTTCTCTCGCGTCTCTGCACGTCTCGAAGGACGGGCAGTTGGCCGACGCCATTAGCGGAGGCAGCGAGAGGTCGTATAGCGCCCGGTATTTTCAAAAACTTCATGAATATCATTCCGGGGATTGATTCAGCCCAAAGAAGATAATGCCGCCGGTCTTCTCGCTCGTCTGCATCCGCATCCTCGCTCCAATCCCGTCAGCAATATCATCTTTGTGCCGTTCTGCCTCGCTTGTGTTTATCATGACACGAAATGAATTAGTTGAAGGTAGTGCTGAGAGGCGCAAAGCGACTCGATGGCTGAGCACGGACGAAGGACGTGCGAGTGACGAGTACCGGATTGCCGGACTCGCCATGAAGGTATGGAAGGAACTCGGATTCTGCATGCTTGAATCCGCATATGAACGCGCTTTAATCTGGGAACTCAACCAGGCAGGATACACTGCAGAACGGCAGGTTCCTATCATCATCACCTACAAAGGAGAGACGCTGAATCACGGATACTGTGCTGACATCGTCGTTGACCGCAAAATCATCCTGGAACTCAAAGCAGTCACCAGACTCTATGCAATACACAGAAGACAACTGCAGTTTTACCTCTCGGCAGGCAAAATCGACAGCGGACTGCTCATCAACTTCGGAAACAGTCAGCGGCTCGAATGTGAACGCATGGTCAGAAAAGACGCCTGCAGACACAGCAGGCTTGGGGTAAATCCGCAGGGAATCTTTCATCCGCTCACAGAGGAGGAAAAGAAAAACCCGAGTGAGAGCTTCGCAGAACGGATAGCCCGTATCGTGGATATGGACGAAAAAGCAGGAGGTGATGCCTGATGACAAAGATGGAAGGCATCCTGGAAGACATCCTTTTCGATGCGGTTGAGACGTATGTTGATGAGAATAAGGCAGATATTCTGTCTGATATCCGTGGTTTGACTGCCGAAGGAAAAACTGTATCTGATGCGCTGAATCTGGTTGTTTCCGACTGGCTCAAAGAAGGAGACGGCTATATCTATATCTGGGATGATATGGAAAGACAGACAGAGTTTGCCTGCGGATATGAGGGAGACTGTAACCGGATTATCTTCGAGTATGGATTTACCAACTCTCTGGAAGCAGCAAAGGATGCCGGAGTACGTCTGAGTTCCACGGATGAAATGGAAGTGGCGGCGGCAGTTCTCCGGGCAAATCTTCCGGACAAAGCAAAAATCCTCGAAGAGGTTCTGCTCCATGTGCAGCATCTGGAAGAGTTCCGGCAGAGGGAGGCGGGAACAGATACCAAACCGGGAATGCCTGCCGGAGGTGATGCCTGATGGAAAAAACCATCCTTCTCACTCCCCGTGAAGAGCGGCTGACACTGCGGGAGAAGGCAGAACTGCATAACCAGACAGTAATTCTCCCGCTGAAAAACCGTCTGGAAGAGGTTCTGACAGACTTCTTCATAGAAGATGACGGGGAAACAGAGCGGGGACGAAAAGTCATGGACTTTGTAATCTTCTGGACTCTTGTCATCGGAATGTTTTACGGAGAAATCCGGGAGTGGCAAAAACTCCTGAGAAAGAAGTGAGAGAGAAATCTCTCACAATTTCTGCACCTGGTTGCAGTACAAGCAAGTATATATGTAATACAAACAATATACAAGTATATACAAAACCATGACAAAAACAGCAACTCTCAGCATTCGTGTTGATACGGAAACCAAAGATAAAGCTGAAGCAATCTGCAGTAGCCTGGGAATACCGCTTTCCGGAGCTGTCAACGTCTTCCTCCACAGTCTGGTGAGAAATAACGGCTTCCCCTTCGACCTGCGCCTGGAAACACCAAATCCGGAAACAGTCTCAGCCATGCAGGAAGCAAGGAGGATTGCAAAAGATCCGAATGTAAAGACCTATGCAGATGCAGATGCGCTCTTTTCCAATCTGCTGTAGAGAACTATCATACTATTCCCCATCCCTCTATTCTCTCTCCATCTCTCTTTTCTCTTCTTTTTCCTATCTGGGGTTTCCAGACAAATGATTATATCATCTGACGACTAATTATTTCCTGTAAGATCCGCTTGGAGAATGACCGGTTGAACAGACTGGTAACCTGTTCGTGACGGCCGGTATCACCTCCATATCTTATAACTCATTTTCTGTGTTCTCTTTTGCAGGATTCGTTCTCTATCCTTCCTTTCTTCTCCGGTATCTGCTATCCGGCAATGCCCTGATATCTCATATGCAGTCGTATGGGGGCAAAGCTTCTGACACCGCCCGTCTGCGGTCTCTTTTGGGGATTTTAGCATCCGTCAAGCCTGTCCTGCTTCTGACTTCCGCGGCCTGTTCATGTTCCACTCGCTTCACTCGTGTTTTGTCTCATGCCTCTGAAATCCGGAGAGGTAAGATTTTCGTCTGCCGGAAATAATCCTCCCGCTCGCGTCCGCTCGCGTCCGGATTCCCGTCAGCCGTAAATCATACTCTCTCCGTCTTTCAGCGGAGACGGCATGACAAAACACAAATTCGTGAAGCTCGTCTGGAACATGAACGACCGCATCTGGCAGAAATCCGCAGGAAACAGGCTTTTCCGTGCTGCCTACACCCCAATCGACCGCAGACTCTTTGGGTGGTGCCTGAAACGCGCCCCCTTATTCTCCCTTATTTCTTCCTCTATGAGGGCATCGAAGACCACCGCTCGCAGCAGTGTTAACTGTAGGATGGATGCGGATGGTGTTGGAGGGATGTTCTAATGGAACTGAAGCGTGAGTGGATAGGACGTTCGGAAGAGCTCCGGGAGTCGGTTCTGGTACAGATGTTCTCTGCCAGAAACGAGTTCGGCAGAATCCGCAAGATTGTGCGGGTGACTCTTATCTTTGAGGAGACAAAGCAGGAGTTCTTTAAGGACTATCTGTTTGAAGGATGGCGTGCAAATCCTGCACGGAACACTTCTCCGGTGGAGGTGGCTGAGCCTGCCTACATTAACGAGGTTGCCAAGGCACTCAAAGGAGGGTACAAGAAGGTGTACTCCTCCCTGGATTCACTCAGGGAGGAGAGAGTGAGTGCAAATGTCGAAGGAAGAAACTGTGCGGGAGACAGAAACACCCTGCCGAAGAAGGTCAGTGTTCTCTCCCGCGGGACAGTG
>JAFQBW010000020.1 GCA_017399555.1 Methanocorpusculum sp. | reverse complement strand
TCCGTACTTCTGAAACATCAGGAATGCAAAAACCAGCGGCATTCGGTCGCCCATTTCACCGCTCGGAAACCTCCTCGCAGTGAAATCGGCTGCCTGTTTGCTCGCCGTCAGTCAAAAGTCTCAACCCTTCGGGTTTCGCCTTTTCACTTCCGGCTCACCGGGGAGCTAAGCCGTTAGGCGCATGCTCCTTAGGCGTCGCGGAGATATGGGCGAGCCTCAACCCTTCGGGTTTCGCCTTTTCCCCTCCGGCTCGCGCGAACCTCCTCCCTCATATATAAACCATAAGGGCAAAACTATTGAGAACTCAGCAAATCAATAGCGCACACTCTCAAACATCAGAGAAATTCAGCACACCTCTATTCGTATCAGTGAATAGCTTTATTATCTCTCCCAAGAAAAGTATATGTTTGGATTTACTATGAAAGCGGTCTTAGGACTTGAAGACGGAACTATCCTCACCGGAACCGGCTTTGGCGTGGAAGGCCAGGCATCCGGCGAACTGATAGTAAACCTTGCATCCAACGGATACATGGAAGCCTTAAGCGACCCGGGAGTATCAGGACAGCTTTTAATGTTCGGATATCCTCTGGTCGGAAACTACGGGGCAGATAAAGACCAGCTGCAGAGCGCAAAAGTTCACGCCGCCGGAACAATCGTCTGTGAACTCTGCACAAAACCAAAACACCAGCCGACACTCGCTTCCTTCTTCGAAGAAAACGGACTCATCGGAATTGAGGGAATCGACACCAGACGCCTTACCATCAAACTCAGAGAAGAAGGCGTCATGCGGGCAGCAGTCATCACCGGCTCCGACGACGGAGAAGCAGCCGTCGCACTCGCCCGGAGCGCTCCGGTTCAGGAAACCCGCGAACTTATCCCGGCTGTTACCTGCGATGCACCGTACCGCATCGAAGGAACCGGCAAAAAGATTGCAGTCCTCGATTTAGGATGCAAAAAATCAGTCTACCAGAGCTTACAGAAACGCGGCGCAGACTTATACATCTACCCGTACGGAACTCCGGCAGACGTCATTTTAGCGGAAAAACCCGCCGCACTCTTCGTTACCAACGGTCCGGGCTACCCGCTTGCAGCCCCCAAAGCAATTCAGACCGTAAAAGACATCTTAGGCACCATCCCGGTCCAGGGAATCTGCATGGGTTCTGAAATAATTGCCGCAGCACTCGGCGCAGAATTTGAAAAACTCAAACTCGGACACCGCGGCGCATCCCAGCCGGTCAAATTCAGCGACGGAACTGTTGCTGTCACCTTCCAGAGCCACGGCTACGCAGTAAAAGCAGACACTCTCCCTGAAGGCTGCAGCGTCACCTGCGTAAACGCAAACGACGGAACCCTTGAAGGATTCGAAAACACCGACCTTGGAATCACCTGCGTACAGTTCCAGCCCGAACACGACGCCATGTACGACGGCGCGGAAAAACCAGTATACGACATAATGTACAGAGGAATCCCTGATGCCTAAAAACCCGACACTCAAAAAAGTCCTCTTAATCGGCTCCGGACCGATTCAGATTGGACAGGCCGCAGAATTCGACTACGCAGGAAGCCAGGCCTGTAAAGCTGTCCGCGAAGAAGGAATTGAAGTCGTCCTCGTCAACTCCAACCCGGCAACCATCCAGACCGATGTCGAAACTGCAGACCGCGTCTACGTCGAACCGCTCAAAGCAGAAATCATCGCCGAGATTATAAAGAAGGAAAAGCCGGACGGAATCTTATCCGGAATGGGCGGTCAGACCGGATTAAACCTGACTGCCGAACTCTACGAAATGGGTGCCTTAGAAGGCGTCCAGATTCTTGGCACTCCGCTTGATGCAATCTACCACGGCGAAGACCGCGACCTCTTCAAGAAGCTCATGCTCGAAATCGGCGAGCCGGTCCCGAAGAGTTTCATCTTAACCGATATCGCTCAGCTTGAAGAAGCCTATAACGAAGTCGGCCTTCCGGCAATCATCCGCCCTGCATACACCCTTGGCGGTGCCGGCGGAGGCGTTGCCAACACCAAAGACGAACTGAAGAAGATCGTCGAGCACGGCTTAACCAAATCCCGTGTCCACCAGGTCTTAATCGAAGAGTCTGTCAAAGGCTGGAACGAAATCGAGTTCGAAGTCATGCGTGATGCAAGTGACACCTGTATCATCATCTGCAGCATGGAAAACGTCGACCCAATGGGAGTCCACACCGGAGAATCCGTCGTCGTCGCGCCAATCCAGACCTTAACCGCTGACGAGTTCGGCGTCATGAGAAGAGCCGCCATCAAAATCATCCGCGCCTTAAACGTCCAGGGAGGATGCAACATCCAGATGGCATTCAAAGACGGGGACTACAGAATTATCGAAGTCAACCCGAGAGTCTCCCGTTCCTCCGCTCTCGCATCCAAAGCAACCGGATACCCGATTGCCCGTGTTGCCGCAAAAATCGCCATCGGCCTTCGCTTAGACGAAATCGACAACTCCGTTACCGGATGTACTCCTGCCTGCTTCGAGCCTGCCGTCGACTACGTCGTCGTCAAAGTCGCCCGCTGGCCGTTTGACAAATTCAAGACCGCAGACCGTACCTTAACCACCGCCATGAAGAGTACGGGAGAAGTTATGGCCATCGGCAGAACCGTCGAGGAAGGATTCAAGAAGGCGCTGCGCTCCCTTGATACCGACATCACCCCGCACACCGACATCAGCGAGATTAAGATGATTCTCTCCCGCCCGACCGACGAGAGATTCCCGACGCTCTTTGACGCCTTCAGAATCGGCATGACCGTAGACGAGGTCTACGCCTTAACCCAGATTGAACCGTTCTTCCTGGAGAAAATCAAAAACATCGTCCAGATGGAAAACGACCTCCGCAGTCATCCGACCGATGAACTCGTCCTCTCCGCAAAGAAGTTCGGCTTCTCCAACTCCGAGATTCACGAACTCACCGGCTGGAACATCTACCGCGTCGAAAGCTTAGTCGGCCTTCCGACCTACAAGATGGTCGATACCTGCTCCGCCGAGTTCCCGGCAAAAACCCCGTACTACTACTCCACCTGGGAAGACGAGTGTGAGCTGACCGTCTCCGACAAGAAGAAGGTCTTAATCCTTGGTTCCGGCGCAATCCGCATCGGTCAGGGTATTGAGTTCGACTACTGTACCGTGCACGCGGTCCAGTCCTTACGCGAAGAAGGCGTCGAGGTCCACATCGTAAACAACAACCCGGAGACCGTCTCCACCGACTTCGACACCTCCGACCGTCTCTACTTCGAGCCGATGCAGCTCGAAGATGTCGTCCACATCTTACGAAAAGGCGACTACGACGGTGTTATCGTCCAGTTCGGCGGTCAGAACTCCGTCAACCTCGCAATCCCGATTCAGGAAGAGCTCAAGCACTTCAACTTAAAGACCAAAGTGCTCGGCACCGCCCCGGACAACATGGATATCGCAGAGGACAGAAACCGCTTCAGCGTCCTCCTGGAAAAAGACGGCATCCCGTCTCCGGCAAACGGTTCCGCATATTCCGAAAAGGAAGCCTACGACATTGCCGCAAAAATCGGCTACCCGGTCTTAGTCCGCCCAAGCTACGTCCTTGGCGGACGTGCCATGGAACTCGTCCACGACGAACTCCAGCTCCAGACCTACATCAAAGAGGCAGTTCGTGTCTCCAACACTCACCCGGTCTTAATCGACCGCTACCTCGACAACGCAACCGAGCTTGATGTCGATGCAGTCTGTGACGGCGAACAGGTCTTAATCGGTGGTGTCATGGAACACATCGAAGAGGCCGGTGTCCACTCCGGAGACTCTGCCTGCGTCCTCCCGACCCAGACCTTAACCCCTGAACAGATTGAGCTTGTCAAAGAGTACACCAGAAAGATTGCCCTCTCCTTAAACGTCATTGGATTAATCAACATCCAGTACGCACTCCACGACGGAACCATCTACGTCCTTGAGGCAAACCCGCGTGCCAGCAGAACCGTCCCGTTCGTCTCCAAAGCAACCGGACTGCCGCTCGCAAAGATTGCCGCAAAAGTCATGCTCGGCAAGAAGCTTTCCGAGCTTGGATACCAGGAAAAGGAGATTAAGCACGTCGCAGTCAAGGAAGTTCTGCTTCCGTTCTCCAAACTGCCGGGAGTCGACCCCATCCTCGGTCCGGAGATGAAGAGTACGGGAGAAGTTATTGGTATCGACTATGACTTCGGCCGCGCCTTCTACAAGGCATCCCAGGCAGCAGACAACACGCTCCCGCTTGCCGGAAATGTGTTCATCTCGGTTACCGACTCCCAGAAGCCGGAGATTCTCCCGATTGCAAAGAAGCTCCATGACTTAGGATTCACCCTCTACGGAACCGTTGGAACCGTCCGCTACATGGAAAACAACGGTGTCCCGATGTCTCTGGTCCGCAAAGTTCAGGAAGGATCGCCCAACATCATCGACATGATTCGCGGCGCAGACGTTGACTTAGTCATCAACACGCCGGGAGACAAGAATGCCCGCCAGGACCACTTCCAGATGATGCGGGCAACCATCGACTACTCGATTCCGTATGTGACAACCATCTTCGGCGCAGAGGCGGCAGCCCTCGCTATTGAGTCGATGAAAAATAACGAGATTACTATCGAGCCGCTGTCTCACTACCACAGCGCATAACCCCTTTCGGGTTTTCTTTTTTTCCATTCCAAAATGTTTATCGCCGGCAGGCGCAAATACAATTCTATGAAAATCGCAGTACCTACATACAATGGCGAAATCTTCCAGCACTTCGGCTCCTGTCCGGAGTTTACTATCTTCACCGTCAGCGACGACGGATTTTTAGATGTGGATATTATCAGCAACACCGGAAGCGGTCACGGAGCACTTCTGCAGGTTCTTTATGACAACGAAGTAAATGCCCTTCTCTGCGGAGGAATCGGCGGCGGCGCCAGAAACGGCTTAGCCCAGCTTGGAATCAGACTCTTCCCGGGAATTTCCGGAAACGCTCTGGAGGCAGTTACCGCTCTTTTAAATGGTACCTTAACCTATGACCCGAATGCATCCTGCGGACACCACCACCACCATGAAGAAGGTGAGGGATGTCACTGCGGAGAGCACGGACATCACCATGAACACGGTGACGACTGCCACTGCCAGCACTAAATGAAGGTCTGCATTGTCGGCGGTGTTGCCGGCGGGGCTACTGCTGCTGCCCGGCTTCGCCGCCTCAGCGAAGAGACAGAGATTATCATCTTCGAGCGAACCGCACATATATCCTATGCGAACTGCGGACTTCCTTACTACATCGGCGGAGACATTGCTGACAAAGAGGAACTGACACTTCAGACGCCGGAGAGCTTCCGGAAATGGTTTGCCGCTGATGTCAGAACCCGTCATGAGGTCATCCGGATTAATCCGGCGGAAAAAACCCTTGAGGTGAAAAACCTTGCAGACGGCACCGTCTACACCGAGTCATACGACAAACTCATCCTTTCCCCTGGTGCAAAAGCGTCACTCCCGCCGGTATACGGTCTGGACTGTCCCAATATCTTCACTCTCCGCACCGTCGAGGATGCACTTCTCCTTCGCGGATTTCTGGAAACGGCAAAACCGAAGACCGCAGTTATTATTGGCGGCGGATTTATCGGTCTTGAGGTCGCAGAAAATCTGGTCCGGGCAGGTGTTGAGACGACGCTTATTCTCCGCGGCAGTCAGGTTCTGCCGCCGCTGGATTTCGATATGGCATCCGGTGTCCACAGTTATCTCCGCGAAAACGGCGTCACTGTCCGCTTCCGTGAAACTCTGGAGGGCTTCTCCTCCGCAGACGGCGGTCTTCTTGTGCATTGCAAAGACCGCGAGCCGCTTTCAGCAGACATGGTAATTCTTGCGGTCGGTGTCACCCCGGACACCGCGCTTGCCAAAGCCGCGGGGCTTGCTCTTGGGGATAAGGACTCGATTCTGGTCGATGACTTCCTGCGGACCTCTGATCTGGATATTTATGCGGTAGGCGATGCGGTAACCGTCAGAAACAGCGTCAGCCGCCGCGAGGCGTTAATCTCTCTTGCCGGCCCTGCCAACCGCCAGGGCAGATGGGCGGCTGACAACATTATGGGAAGAAACCGGCCCTACCGCGGAGCGGCGGCGGTTTCCGTGATTAAGCTGTTCGATATGACCGTCGCCTCTGCCGGACTGAATGAAAGGGCATGCCGGGATTCAGGCATTCTCTTCGATAAAGTCGTCCTGCACCCCTCCTCGCACGCCTCCTACTATCCGGGTGCGCAAAGTATGACCATGAAGGTCCTGTTCGCTCCGGCCGACGGCAGAATCCTCGGTGCTCAGATTGTCGGTTTTGACGGGGTGGACAAAAGAATTGATGTACTTGCAGCAGCAGTTCAGGCAGGCATGACAGCAGCCGATTTGGAGGAGCTGGACTTAGCCTATGCTCCGCCGTACTCCTCTGCCAAAGACCCGGTAAACCTCGCCGGATATCTCATCGAAAATATCCGGACCGGTCTTCTTGTGCAGTTCCATCATGACATGATTCCAAAAATCGCGGAGATGGAAGATGCTGTAATCCTGGATATCCGGACACCTGCGGAGTTTGCCCGCGGACATATCGCCGGCTCGGTAAACCTCTCTTTCTTTGAACTGCGTGCCCGCATCGGAGAACTCAATCCGGCAAAGCGCTACTTCCTCATCTGCCAGAGCGGATACCGAAGCTACATGGCATGCCGCATCCTCAAAGAGCAGGGAATCACTGCCAGCCACTTATGCGGCGGATACCAGTTCTATTCGTATGTGTACTGCGGTGAATGCTACTCCCCGGATGCATGTCTGTGCGTGAAGGGGGAGTAATTCTTTTTTTAGGGTTATTCTGCCCCTATTTTGACCAGAACACGCTTAAATATTCCTGAAACGAAGTAATTCTGTAATGAGAAAAGATGATGCGGTATCTCCTATAATAGCAACGATTCTTCTGGTGGCTGTGGTGGTGGTTCTGGTTGCGGTGATTTCTGCAACTGTTCTTCCCATGGCGGGAAATATTCAGACTGTAAAATCCGCATCCGCGGTGGTGACGCTGAACGATGCCGGAACACTTCCGGTGGCAACACTTGTTGGGGGCGCTGATGCAGGCAGTATGGGCCGGCTCACAGTGTATGTTTCCGGAACACGGGATGCGGTCATTTCTGCGGTGAATCCGGTTGTTGGAAAACCCTATTCGTCAAAGCTTCCGGGACTCGGTGCTGTGGGAAAACAGACGGTCAGTATTGTTGGAACGTTTGACGACGGAACGGTGCAGACGCTCTATACCGGAACGCTGGTTTTCCAGGGGGCAGCAGTTTCCTCTCTTGCAGAATAATTTTGCATGGGTATTTCCCCTGTCAGGACGAATATAGTATAAATGGACTGCGTACTGTTGGCAAGCGGAAGCAAAGGAAACTGTATCTATATTGGAAACGGCACTGATGCGGTGGTTGTGGATGCAGGAATCGGATACCTGAAGCGGACGCTTGAAGCATATCAGCTTCCGGCAGATACGATACGCGCTTTATGTGTGACGCACGAACATGCAGACCATGTCCGCTCGGCGAAGGCGTTTTTGAAAGCGGCAAAGGTTCCGGCAGTTGCATCCGGGGGAACGCTTTCTGCGATGCAGAAGGGAGGTCTTCTCTCGCAGGGCTCAGAAAAGATTCTGATGCACGACAGAGTCGGCGTTGATTTCGGCACGCTGACGGTTACCGCGTTTCGGACGTATCATGATGCGGCAGAGCCGACCGGCTTCCTGATTGAGGACGGGGAGTCCCGAATCGGTGTCTGTCTGGATACGCATACCGTCTCTGATACGATGCTGACAGCTCTTTGTTCCTGCGATGCGGTTGTTCTGGAGAGCAACTACTCCGAAGAGGCGATGAAGACCGACCGTTTCCCGGCCTGCCGTGAATGCCGGATGTGCGGGGTTTCCTGCGGCGGAGACTGTGCAGTAAAACGCATCTATCCGCGGTATCTGAAGGACAGAATCCGCGAAGACGGCCACTTATCGAATGAGGTTTCTGCAAAGACGCTTTCTGTTCTCAAAGACCATGTAGGATGCGTTGCCTTAGCCCATCTTTCGGAAAACTACAACCGTCCGAACCTCGCCCGCGAAAAGGCGGAGGATGCCGCAGGGGAAAGCGGCTGTGTGATTTATGTTTCCGACCAGCTCCCAGAGTACCGGGAGAAGCGGATGGTCAGATTCTCGGTTTAAAAAAGTTAGTGGGTTTCTTTTTCCGGCTCACCGGCTTTTGCCGCTTCATTTTCAATAGATGCCGCGTCTTTGCCGCCGTTTAAGAATTTGGTAACCGTCCTGTCTTCCCGGCCCAGATAAATCATAGCGACGGTCAGACCAAGGATTACTATCGTGATGCCGATAACATCCAGGAAGGACGGGGATGCGACCAGGAGTCTGCGAACCATGGTGGTGATTCCGGCGATTAAAATCGGGCGGACCAGAACTCTGCCGAAGGTCACATAAGACCGCACCATATCAATCAGCGTGGCGATAACGATAATGAGCAGAATCGACTGCAGGGCGGCGGTTAAGGTCTCCTGGGTAGGAGTTCCTGCGGCGATTTTTAAAAGCTGGATTGCTTCCAGTGCACCGACAACCGCCGCCGCAACCAGGAGTCCTGCAATCAGCAGATAGATGAGGATGGTAACAAGAGAACACCCTTTTACCAGAAAGTCCCGAAGCTGGGATACGGTAATCATCTAGTCACCTCGAAGAGCGCGGGCGTTTGCCCAGCGGACGCGGATGCTGAACTCTTCTGCCTCGCTCGGGTTTGCCGCAAGTGCGTCAGAGTATGCAGAGTATGCATCATCAAAGCGTTTGAGCTGTTCGAAAACAATTCCTTTCAGGAACAGTACATGTGCCTTGTCTGCCGGCTCTGCCGCAAGACAGGCATCATAATAGCGAAGCGCATCATAGAGCAGGCCTTCCTTTCGGAGATTGCCGGCACGCTCCAGGAGTTCCTCTGCTGTTCCTTTCGGCATGCGCCAGTTGCCGGAGGCATAGACCTCTGCCGCGTACGCGGGAGCAAAGATGCCGCCTGCTTCCTGTGCGCAGTGGACTTTGGTAAGCCAGACCTGTGTCAGCATGGAGTCGTCGTGTAAGAAACACCACTCCTCTGCGCGGTAGAGACAGTTGCCTGCCGCTTCCCACTCCTTCTTCTGTGCGTGAGCGTTGGCTCTGACAACCAGCGATGCCGCATCAGCCGCGCGAACCGCATCTGCTTTGTCAAGCTCGGCAAATGCCGCGTCAGGGTTGTCTGCATAGAGCAGTGCTTCCGCCTTTAAGACATGAAGCATGGAGCAGAAGTCTGCAAAGCGTTTTTCGTCCTCCTTTGCCACATTCCATTCCGGCAGAATGGAAAGTGCTTTTTCGAGTTCTTCCGCACATTCACCAAACTTTCCCTGTGCTTTGATAACCGATGCCTTTCCCACGTAGGCAAGCGGGTTTTTGTCATCTTCGGCGATTGCCTCGTCGTATTTTGCAACCGCTTCGTCCAGTTTTCCGGCAAGTGCTAAGTCTTCTGCTTCCTCGATTTTATCAGGCAATTTCCTTTCCCTCCCGTACCACACTTACGCGTCCTGATTCCGTTGAGAGCGTAAATCCATGGTTATACAGCCATTCACGGGCGTTTCCGTGTCCGTGAATCATCAGTTCGACCAGGTCTGCGGGTTCGTCCACATCAGTTGACATCCGCATGGAGTCGATAATCTCAACCGTCATGCCGAGCTCTTCGGCAATCTGGAGGTGACGGCGGAAGGAGAATCCGTAGTATTCCACATGGAACTTCTCCGGGTTTTTGATGAAGAGAATATTGGTTCCGCCGCCAAGTCCGGGGACGATGGCCATATCTGCCTTGGTGGATACCACCCGCTGGAGACTTCCCGGAGTTACCATCGGAAGGTCTGACATGATGATAAGCGCCGGGCAGTGGAACTGCGGAAGTGCCCAGTTGATTGCTTCGTTTAACCCTTCGCGCCGGATGGCAACCAGCGCATCGCGGCATTCATATTTGGAGGTGCAGAGAAGCGTTGCGGTACATCCGGTTCTCCGGACAGAGGAGATTACATCGCCGAGCATTACCTGCGCAAACTCTTCCCGTTCCTCCTGGGTTAAAACACCTGAAAGCCTGGTCTTGGGATTGACCGGCCGGAATGGAATCAGGGCGTGAAAATACATATAGTACCTATTTGCTTCCAGAGCAAATAGATACTTCCGTTCGATTACTCGTTTTTGTATCCGCCGTGACGTTTTTTCAGATAGAGGATTCTCTGAATGGCGGAGAGGTTGGTGCAGAGAGCGATGATAAGAACAGCAATCCAGATGAAGCCGAGAAGACCTCCGGCGATGAGCAGGAGCATGGTCTCCGGTCTTCCAAAGAATCCGATGCCTTCTAAGGGGTCGGAGATTTTCCCGTCCTCTTTTGCGGAGTATCCGGTTTCCGCATAGGTTACCGGTTTGATGAAGGTGTTCATAATTGAGCCGATTACGGCCACTCCGGCAACTCCTACGTAGGCAATCTGTGGAATTGCAAATCCTGCAAGGTATGCAGGGGTGCTGATAAAGCAGGAAAGACCTACCGCGAAGAGAACAATACCATCCACATATTTGTCCACAATCCAGTCGATGATAGCACCGAAGTCGCTTTTCTTATTGGTCAGGCGGGCAACCGAACCGTCGGTTAAATCAAGGATTCCGGATATCGCAAGCAGGATACTGCCTGCGATGAAATGCGTGGTCAGATAACATCCGGCAGCGGCGATTCCGAAGAGGAAGGAGAGGAGTGTTATCTGGTTCGGGGTGATTCCTGTTTTTGATAAAAGCAGGATAAACGGATCGAGCCATCCGGTTAATTTATGGCGTATGGAGGTAATGTTCATGGAATGAGAGACTATTTGAAGTCGTATACCCAATAATATATATCTTCAAAATATAAGAATCAGAGGCCCTTGATGAATACTCTATCTTCTCCCCGTCCGCATGTCCTGATGATTTCGGAAATCACGGCAGACGGTAAACTGACACTGGGTAAAGGGGTGTCCAGTAAAATCCTGATGCGGCATATGTCTCATGAGGCGGAAATCCTTCTGCACCAGACCCGCGCAGAATATGATGCGATTATGGTCGGCTCGTCAACAATCCGGATTGACAATTCCTTCCTGACGGTGCGTATGGTCGAGGGAAAGAGTCCGCTTCGGGTAATTCCGAATGCTTTAGCTGACCTGCCGGAAGATTCCAATGTTTTCGATACGTCCCTGGCAAAGACGGTTCTTGCAGTGTCCGAAGCGGCACCGGCGGCGCGCTGTGCGGCGTTCCGGGAAAAGGGGGTTGATGTGGTCACGGCAGGCGCGAAGCATGTTGACTATACGCTTCTGATGAAGATTTTAGCAGAGGAATACAACGTTCGGTCGCTGATTCTGGAAGGCGGCCCTACTCTGAACCGGTACATGCTGAATGAAAAGCTGGTCGATGAAATCCGGTTAATCCATATGCCGTTTATCGTAGGCGGAGATGATACCCCGTCTCTGGTCGGCGGTATGCGTATCGGCTCGGAAAATGATATGATTCGCTTAAAGCTGAAGGGGACAGCTATGTACGGCGAAAATCTCGTAACCGAGTACGATGTGATGTACTAATCACTCTTTTTTCTCAATTTTTGCAATAACTGCTCCTGTGCAGATTACCATTTCAAATGCCAGGAAAAAGCCGGTTCCTGCAATGATGCCTTCTGTATAAGACAAACCGCTTAAGAACACCGGAGTGAGTGCGATAAAAATCCCTTCTAAAAGTACTGTTGCCAAACCGATTAAAACATACTTCCACCAGTTCTTCATAGCTAATCTCTTATCTGTAGTTCTCCGGATAAAAAAAAACTTATGGGAAATTAGGACTTTTACCGGAATTGAATTGCTGTTGGATTGTTGAGGATTCAACGGTGTATAAAAGATTGAGAAAAGAGTTTAGAGAATTTTAGACATGCATCCTTTTTCGCGGTCACGACTCCGCAGATGCATGTCCATTGTAGAAAATGCCGAAACGACACTAAGAACATAGAGTGCTGCTGAGGCAGTTTAACTCTGAATAATATATTATCACATCAAGTATAAATTGTTGTTCCATGAGGATGAAAAGTGAAGAGTGAGAAAAGGAGGATGAGATTCATCATCCTTTTCTCGTGTTCTTAGTTTTACCCACTCCCGTATTTCACGGGAAACAGCCGCGAAAGCTGTTATTATGAGACAGATATTTTCGATCATTTTCTACAATGGCCAGTTCGTGTGCTGACCAGTATCTATATTGAACGTGAACCTATTTGATGGTAACACAAAATCAGCAATCCCGCGAGTTATGTTTTTGCAATTCTCTTCGGCTTTATTTGGAAAGCCATTTTTCAGCAGAAGATATTTATGGATTTTTGCCGTATCTTTCTATATCTATGAAGAAAAAGACAATCCTCCGGCTCATCAGTCTATTCATGCTGATTGTTGCGGTAATATTTGTTGCCTGCGCACTCTGCTGTCCAACGCTTGGAACAACGATATACATCGGCAGTTTTGCATTCGGTGCTGAGCAGTGGAGAGTATGTTATGCCCTCTACGTTGTCGTCATGATCGCCCTCTTCGGCGCATCGTTCTTTGTTAAAGAACGTGCAGAATAACAAAAACCATTTTTCAGCAGCGTGATTTCGCTGCGTTCAAGCGGGGGTGCGATAAGCACCGAAGCGACAAAACATGCGAGAATCTTATATCCTCGATTCGCGTGGATTCGCGTGTTGTTTTTCTCATCCTCTGGTATCAAGACAGTAAAAACGCGAATCTACGCGAATCAGGGTATGACGTTTTGCAAAATCCACGGTTGTTTCGGTGCTCATCGCACCTCCACCTGAACGCAATGCTATCGCATTGCTTTCTCTAAAGTTTAAAAAAAAAAGTACGCGTTAGTTTTTCCAGTACGCGTTCTTCAGTTTTCTTCTGGCGGTAGTTCCCTGCTTTGCCTGCTGTTTCTTCTGCGGGGCAAGAGATACCGTCTTTCCGCGGTTCTTTGCGCCGAGAACAGCAATCTTTCCGCGGACTGCCAGGACATCTGCGGCAACGAGTTTTGCAAGCTCGCGGATTTCCTCTTCGGTTGCGTCAGAGTTCTGGAGCCATTTAATCTTAATTACTTTGCGTGCTTCCAGCTGGCGGCGGACCTCATCTGCGATGTCATCCGTACAGCCGTTCTTCCCGACCCAAATTGTTGGCTTTAAGGTCTGGACATAGTTTTCTGCGATATCTGTGATTATCTCACCTGTTTGTATTTTTCCTTATGGGAATGCGAACCACATTCCCGCACTCCTGACAGGTATAGACAACCTTGCCGTGCTGAACACGCACCCGGAGATTTTCGCCCGGGACAAAATATGTCCCGCAGCTTCTGCAGAAGCTTCTCTTCTGCTGCTTTGAAAGTCTGAGACGCTGCCGCATGGATATTTCGCGGGCTAAGGAAATGTACCGTGCGGAAAGAACGGGATTCTCCCGCTTTTCCTGCGCTAAACGGAAAAGAATCTGGATTCTTTCCCGTGAAATCTGTTTTACTGGTACACCCTTCTCAGACCTTGCCATAATTATGCCCTAATTTATGGAACGCAAAAGCTCTTCATACTTTGGGTAGTACCCGGACTTTCCGGCCCTCAATTTTCAGCCGGTCATCACAGAATAATGCAATAGCTTCAGAGTATGCAATGTGCTCCTGCTCTAAAATGCGGGCGTCGATAGCATCCTCGTCATCGTCATCAAAGACCGGAACTGCCTTCTGGATGATGATAGGGCCTGAGTCTAAGCCTTCGTCAACGAAGTGAACCGTACAGCCGGCGATTTTGACACCATAGTCAAGCGCCTGCTTCTGGGCATGCAGACCAGGAAATGCCGGAAGAAGTGCCGGGTGGATGTTGAGCATCCGTCCGGCAAAGGTTCTGGCAATCTCCGGTCCGATAATTCTCATATAGCCGGCACACACAAAGAGGTCTGCTCCAGTTTCCTTCATGGAGGCAAGCAGGTCTGCTTCAAAGGATGCCTTATCCGGATAATCCTTGAAGTTGTGGATGATTGCCGGAATTCCGGCATTCTTTGCCCGCTCAATGGAGTAGGAATCCTTATTGTCCGTTAAGAGGGCAATACATTCTCCGTTGATTTTCCCTGCGGCGATACTGTCTAAGACTGCCTGGAAGTTTGAACCTCTGCCGGATGCAAGAACTGCAATCTTTTTCATATCCGCCTCAGGGCTGTCCGCCGATGATGACTTTTGTCTTCTCAGCCAGGTTTGCGAAGATACCGTTTTCGAGAACACCCGGGATGGCATTAATTGCGGCTTCAAGAGCCTTTGCGTCCTTGATTTCGCCGAATGCACAGTCGAAGATGTAGTTTCCGTTGTCAGAGATGACCGGGCCGTCTTTCTTGGTTCCGTTTCTCATAACCGGCTCGCCGCCGAGTGCCTTCAGCTTCTCGCAGACGCTTCCGTAGGCAAACGGCAGAACTTCAATCGGGACTGCCGCGTTTGGAACGGATACCGACTTGGACGGGTCGATGACAACAACGAACTCCTTTGCGGCATCGGCTACAATCTTCTCGCGAAGAAGGGCTGCTCCTCTTCCTTTGATTAAGACCTTCTCCGGGGAAACCTGGTCTGCGCCGTCGATGGCGATGTCTAAGACCGGGTGGAGGGATAAGGTGGTCAGCGGAATGCCGTACTCTTCAGCACGCATTGCGGTCTGGTGGGAAGTCGGAACGCCCATAATTTTCAGACCTTCCGTGGCAATTCTCTGCCCAAGTCTTTCCATGGCGAAGAAAACCGTAGAACCAGTTCCAAGACCTACAATCATGCCGTCTTTAACCATATCTGCTGCGCGGAATCCCGCGTCCTGCTTGGCATTTGCCGCTGCATCACTCATATGGTAATATTGGTCTTATCAGATAGTAATGGCTTTGGGTGGTACGGGATTTTGCGGTGTCTCAGGAAAGCTCTGTCTCTATGCAGGTCCCGCCTTTGATACACTGCGCAATCCATTTCAGGGATTCCGGAAACCGGAGAAGATTTGCATGTCCAACGGAGAATGCCTTAACGCGCATATCGGGCAGTGCAAGCAGTTCTCCGCCCATGGTTGAGGAGAAGCAGGAAACAAGCCCGTCTCCTTTACTGCTTTCCTGTTTTCCCGGGCTTTCCGGATTTTTGAGGGATAATGACTGCAGAGTGGATTTTCCGTATCCGATGCCGAAGAAACAGTCCTCCTTTTCCAGAAGAAGCCGGTATCCTCTCCGAACCTCCTTCTGAAACATCCGCGCATCAGCATAGGTCTCCGGAATCAGCCGGGACAGGGCTGATTCCATCTCCGCGGAACTTAAGGGTTTGCCGTCCAGTTCCAGCGGGCTTGCGGCAAGATGGCGTATCGTCGGCATCAGTTCGGCAACTCCGGGGAATCCGGCAACCATTTCCCGGGTGATTCCAACGGTTTCCGCAAGGACGTTTGGCACTTCCCGGATATCTCCGGTCAGATACATACGGATTACTTCATATGACCCTTCAAAAGGAACTCCCAGCATCACAATTTTATTCAGATATTCTGTGCCGTATTTTGCGGCATATGCAGAGGTTACCAGGCCTCCCATACTGTGGCAGACGATATTTACGCCGGTAAATCCTTTTGCGGCAAGCTGTGCAATCTGCTCATGCAGACTCTCTGCCGCCTCCCTGCAGGATTTCCGGAAATCATAGGAGAAAAAGTACACCGGCGAGTCCGGCATAATCCGGCAGAGCCACTCAATTAAGATAACATCCTGTCTGAGTACGCCGTACTCTTTTTCCAGCGGCGGCACGGTTTGTAAATCCACTCCGTTGTTTTTCACCAGAAGGTCTGAATGGATATCAAGCCGTTTTGCATCCGTTAAAACCGCCGGCGGAGAGAACCAGAGTTTTCTCCCGTCCTCCGGGAGATAGAGCTGACTTCCCATAATTCCCGGAACGTAAATAATCGGACAGCCGCATGACATACAAAAAAGATTGTCTCTGAACAATAAAGGATTTTTGAAGGGGGATTATATTTTTGCAGAAAACAGTTCTTCTATTTCTGCAAGAAGGCGAAGCGTATCCTCCTTCTGGGAAGAGATATCTACCTTGAACGCTTCTGCCAGGGAATAGAAATCCAGAAATGCGGACCGGACTTTCTGTATCTCAGAGATACCTTCGGCAAACTGTCTGCGTTTTTCTATCTCCTCAGCCCGGCGTTTTACGAGAACCCGGCACTCTGCATAGTCCATGCAGAGTTTATTGTACATCTTCTCTGCCGAGATAATCTTTCCCTCATCTAAAAGAGCATGCACTTTTTTCGAACCGGAAAGCAGCCTTCCCATATATCTGTTAAAACGGCGGGTTACCGGAAACTGATAGAGAGCCATTCTATAACTATTTGAAGGGCTTGGTTATACCTTTTTTCCCGTATCACTCCGCTTCCTTTATCTGCATGCTGAACCAATACTACATCATGTGTATCGCAGTTCCCGCAGAGGTCCTGGAAATCCGTGACGGAAATGTCGCACTCGTAGATTATGGAGAACTTCAGCAGGAGGTCAGAATCGACCTTGTTGATGTAAAGGTCGGCGAGTTCGTCCTTGTCCATGTCGGATTTGCTATTCAGCGCTTATCCCGTGAAGAAGGTCTTGAGACTCGCGAAATCTTCAAAGAAGTCTATCAGGCAATGGCCGAAGACGGCGCCGCGGAATAAGTTTAGACCATGCACGAATCAGGAATTGCCTACGATATCTACGCAACGGCAAAACGCGCCGCAGAAGACAATGCCGCAACGCTTGTCAAAGCGATTCACGTTGACGTAGGGTCGATGGCTATGGTGAACTCAGACCAGGTTGAGTTCATGTTCAATACCTTTATCGCAGAAGACCCGCTCTTTTTGGGAACGAAACTGATATTCAATACGGTTCTCCCGTTAGCGGAGTGTTCCTGCGGATACAAGGGTTCGGAGATTTTCGTCTGCCCGGAGTGCGGCAAGCTTCCGCACATGATTCAGGGAAAGGAAATTCTGGTGAAAAATATCGAAATCGAAACTGAGGATTAACCATGGTAAAAGATACAGAAGTCAATATGATGCACGGAGCAGGGGGCGAAGTTATGGGAGAGCTTCTCCAGACGCTGACTGCTTTCAAGAATAATAATGCCGGCGGAATCGGCCTTGAGTCCCTTGACGACGGTTCAACCTTTATGGTCGGAGACAAAACGGTTGTGCTGACAACCGACTCGCACGTGGTAAAGCCGCTCTTTTTCCCGGGAGGGGATATCGGCAGAATCGCTGTTTCCGGAACTATCAACGATTTATCCGTGATGGGAGCACGCCCGATTGCCCTTACCTGTGCGATGGTTATTGAAGAGGGATTCCCGATTGCAGATCTGGAAAAGATTGTTGCATCCATGGATGAAGCCTTAGGTGAAGTGGGTGCGGCTATTATCACCGGAGACACCAAGGTTGTCGAGAAGGGAAGCATTGACGGAATTGCCATCAATACCGCAGGTGTCGGTGTTGTGGAGAACTATCTCATCCGCGACAAGAACCTGCAGGTTGGAGACAAGATTATTGTTTCCGGAAACCTCGGAGACCACGGAATGGCTATCGTCTCCTACCGCGAGGGATTCGATTTAGGCGACCAGCTCAAGTCCGATGTAGCACCACTCTGGAAGATGATTGAGGGGGCAATTCTTGCCGGCGGTGAGGGGGCAATTCATGCAATGAAGGATCCGACCCGCGGAGGATTTGCCGCCTGTATGAATGAGATGGCAAGAAAGGCCGGAGTCAAGGTTGTTGTCCACGAAGAGGCTGTGCCAATCCGCGAAAGCGTTGCCTCTGCCGGCGGACTGTTAGGAATTGATCCTCTCCAGGTTGCAAATGAAGGAAAGTGCGTTATGGGCGTTGCCCCGGAGGCCGCAGAGAAGATTCTCGAGGCACTCCATGCCCACCCATACGGTAAGGATGCCAGAATCGTCGGTGAGGTCGTGGAAGGTTCCGGCGTTGTCATGCTGACGAGAATCGGCAGTGAACGCTTCATCGAGCCGCCGATGGGAGATCCGGTTCCGAGAGTCTGCTGAAATGGCAGATCTCGTTTTAGCCAACGCCCGCCTGCCGGATGGAAGAATCGCGGATATCACTATCCGCGACGGACGTGTGTTCCATATCGGCTCGTCGGATTCCGTCAGCGGAGCGGAACGCATAGACTGCCGTAAAAAACTCTGTGTTCCGGCGGCCACGGATATGCATGTGCATATGCGGGATGGAACGCAGAAGGCAAAGGAGGACTGGAAAACCGGAACCGAGTCCGCTGTTGCAGGCGGAGTGGCAACGGTCGTTGACCAGCCGAATGCAGTTCCGGCGATAGATACCGCAGAGATTTTTGCATCCCGCGTTTCTCTTGCCGCAGAGCAGGCCTGCTGCCGGTTTGCAATTAACGGTTCGCTGAATGACACCGCAGACATTCCTTCTCTGGTTGAGGCCGGAGTTCTTGCATTCGGCGAGATGTTTGCGGCTCCATCCAGCTACGGCTCTGCTCTCTCACCGGAAACAATTGCCCGCGTGACAAAAGAAGCGGCTTCGTTTGGAAAACTGATAACAATCCATGCCGAAGAGGTCGCACCCGGTGAGGTTCACTCTCTTGCAGAACATGCGGCATCACGCCCTGCATCCGGCGAGACCAAAACCATCGCGCTGGTAAACTCTCTCGCACCGGAATCTGCAAAACTGCACTACTGCCACATCAGCAGTACGGAATCCTTTTCGGCAATGCGGGAGGGTTCAACCTTCGAGGTTGCTCCGCATCACCTTTTCCTCTCGTACGAGAACGCACGCGATGCGGCAGACACTCATATGCGAATGAATCCGCCTCTTCGAACAGAAGCCGAGCGGAAAAACCTGTATGCGGCATTTGATAAAATCTCCGCAATTGCCTCAGACCATGCCCCGCATACTCTCTCTGAAAAATCCGCGGACTTCGCATCCGCTCCGTCCGGCATTCCTGGTGTTGAGACAATGCTTCCGCTCTTAATGAATGAGGTTCATGCAGGACGTCTCACGCTGAGTTCAGTTCTGGAAAAAACGGTAACGAACCCTAACCGGATTCTGGGAATTGAGTCTCCGGCATTGGTAAAAGGAGCACGGGCGGATTTTGCCCTCTATGCAGAGTCTCCGGTTTCCATCTCCTCAGAAAATCTGCACAGCAAATGCGGCTGGACGCCGTATGAAGGAATGCAGGGGCTTTTCCCAGAGCTGACGGTTGTGTCCGGTGTCTGTGCCTGGAAAAACGGTGAGTTTTCCCGAGACGGCGCCTGCTTCCTTCGGGGATAATCCTTTTTTTTTCTCGAAATTTATTGCTGTTTTGCCTTTTGTCCTTACTCTGGAAAGATATGTGTCATCTCTCTATCTGTATTTGAGAGAGGGAAACCACGAATCGCCAGCCATTCGGGCTTGCTCACGGCTTGAGCCTTTGGCTCTCGCCTTCAGCGCGAATCTCAACGAATCGCATTCCGTTCGCACGTCTTACAGCCGTGCTCATGCCTTGAGCCGCTTCGCGTCTCGCGGCGTTACCCGGACTCTCACACGTCTTACAGACGTGTTCGTGGCATTCGCACGCCCTTCGGTCGTGCTTTCGGCTTAGTCGCTAACGCTCCCTCGCCATTCGCCAACGTTCGGTGGAACGCATGCCTTCGGCCTGCTTATGGCTTGAGTCACTTCGTGCCTCTCGCCGAATGCTTGACTCGCGCTTCCGGCGCTCGTACTCGGCTTAGATGAAATCTCAAATACCCTTTCCTTGAATTCGGGGTGCGGAGCCGCGACTCCGGCGCGGAGCGGCTCGCGGTGGAAGTATCTTGCTTCAGAGTACGGCAAGATCTCTAATTTAATCCCTGCATGTATCCGCAGGAAAAAGTGATGCCCTGCCTGCTTTTCTCTCCGTCCATCTGTCCCGCAGGGCTTTGGGGCTTTTCAAAAGCAGGCATCTCATGGTTCAGGTGAGTCTCCGGGGCTTTGGAGATTTTTGTTAGTACAAAGTCTCAGACGCAGGGATTCTCCCGCGGGCTGAAATTGGTGAGGAGTGAACCTC
>JAFQBW010000019.1 GCA_017399555.1 Methanocorpusculum sp. | reverse complement strand
TTTTAGAAACGCTCTAAAAAAGAGAGAGGATTTCTAACAACCGCGCAAAGCAACGCGATAGTGTTGCTTATGAGGTTGTTAGAAATTCTCCTCTTGTATATCATTGAGAATGAAAGCAGGAAAAAATATTACTCACCACTTGGCTTTGCAAGCGCCGGATAGAGGAAGTAGATTGCAAGTCCGGTAAGAATCACACAGATTCCAACAAACTGCTGAAGTGAAACGATATCGCCGAAGATAAGATACGCTAAGATGCAGGTTCCAACCGGCTCTCCTAAGATACTCATGGTAACAGCCGTTGCGGACACCCGCTTTAAGAGGAGGTTGAATAAGAACTGCCCGCCGATTGTCGCGATAAATGCCAGTCCGAAAAGCGCCGCCCAGGTGCCTGCGGAAAATCCGGCGAGTGCATCGCCGCGAATCAGGGCATAGATGAGCATGAAGGCGGTTCCGATTCCGTAGCTGAAGACCGAATAGGTAACAGCGCCGGTAGACTCCCGTACCTTTTGCCCGGTGATAAAGTAGAGAGCAACCCCGCCTGCCGCAAGGAAGGCTAAGATGTCGCCGAAGAGCGCCATGCCGCTTATCCGAAAGTCTGCCATGCCGATGATGAAGCATCCGAAAATCGCCACCAGACATCCGACAACCGAGCTCTTCCGCGGAATTTCCCGGAAGAGAATGAGCGCAAAGACCAGAGAAAACAGCGGCTGAAGACAGACCAGAACAACCGAGCTGGCGATAGAGGTGTAGCGCAAAGACTCAAACCACATCACATAGTGGATGCCGAGGAGAATTCCGGAGAAGGCGATTAAGAGAAACTGCTTTCGGGAAAGAGACAGGACCTCCCGCAGGCGTTTTCTGCTGAAGAGAAGAAACGGCAGAAGAACAAGGGCAGTTATTCCCAGGCGGTAAAAGGCGATGGCTGAAGACGGCGCGTCTGCGAACTTCACAAAGATGGCAGACGTAGAGATGGCAAGAACGCCGAGGAAAAGAGCCGCATAGACTGCCGGAGTGTTCTTCATGAGTTCTGTTCTATAGATAAGACGTGGAGGGATAAATAGGGTTTGCGTCCTCAGCGGCACGTTTTTTTGAAAAACCGGCTTTGCTTCAAAATTAGATTTCATGAGATGGACACCGGTCGCCTCTGGAAAAAACGCAGACCACGCAGACAAGCGACCAGTCGCTCTCGCCTGACGGCGAGCTGCTGCCGCAGCCGCTTTGTGGTCGCTATATTGTCGAAAAACTGTAAGCAGCTCCAAAGCGGCTGCGGCAGCAGGTCCGAGCTTTCGCGAGGACAGCGACGAGCTGCGTGTCGAAGACACGTCTGCGTGGTCTGCGTTTTATTTCAAATAAAGATAAAAAAAAAAGAAATTTATTCAGTCTCCACGAATCCGCGGAGGTCAAGCTCGAATGCACAGGTCGGCTGTTCTAATCCGAATGCGTTGAGCACGACAGGGCTGATTTCACCAAAGACACCAATCTGCTTACCCTCGCAGAAGACTGCACCGCATCTTCCCGGGATAAATGCCGGGTCGTTTCCTTCCTTTACCTCGTAGGAGATGGACATCATCTGGCAGAAGCTGTCGACGACTGCGTAAATCTCCGAAAAGTCAGCGCCTGCGTGGATGGAGGCCGCCGCCATCTTCGGGTAGGTCTCCATGTCCTCGACAACATCTCCGCAGGCGAAGATCTTCTGCGGAAGTTCGCGGGAACGGTTGATGGATAAGGACTCCATCAGCATCGGGAGGATGTCGGTTCTGATAATCGTCTGGTCCTCACTGATTGGGTGGAGAACGTGGAGTGCCTTCTTGTTCTCCTCGCGGTTCATCATTGCATAGGAGACAGTCTCGCTCGTTAAGGTGAACGGGGTGTTTTCGATGAACTGTAAGCCCACCATCACGTTTCTGACCGTCGAGTACAGCTTCTGAACCGGGTGCGGCTTGCCGACGGTGAAGCTCGGCGGAAGGGTTGCCGGAATCTTATCGTATCCGTATGCGATAGCGACATCCTCATAGATATCACAGTCGTGCATGATATCCGAGCGGTAGCACGGAACAAAGACGCGGACGGCATCCTCATCAACGACCTCGCATCCGAAGCGCATCTTCTCTAAAAGCTCTGCCATCATTGGTGCAGTCAGCTCAAAGATACCGGTGAGCTTCTTACACTCGTCAACAGAGACCACACGCTCTGCCGGAGTCATAGTCGGCATGACAACGCCGTCGACCTCAACGGTCTCGACATCCGCGCCCATCTCAACGAATGCCGCACAGAGAATGTTTACCGCGACCATAACAGCCCGCGGCTCAATGCCTGTTACATCGAGTAAGATGTTGTGCGTCTCTTCAGTAACGCGGGTGAGTTCTCCGTTGATGATTGGCGGGAAGGAGCAGACGTTTCCTTTTGCATCGGCGATTAACGGATAGAGCGGGAAGTCGCGGACGATTTTTGCGTATGCCTTTCCTTTCGGGTGCTCATCTAAAATCTGCTCCATGGACATGGAGACATCATAGTCGAGCGGGACAAACTCCAAGGATTTTTCGGCTGCCTTGTAGAAGAACGGGGCTTCGATTTTGTCAAGGTCGTGGATTCCGATAGCGACCTTCTTTCTGCCGCGGCCCACTGCCCAGTGGAGTGACTCCTGCAGTCCCATGATGGACTCAATCATGTGCGTGTCCATGTTGACGTTGCGGATAACAGCAGAGCCTAAGTACGGGCGGATGTTTTTCAGATTTTCGTCAACAGTAAAGGTGATTCCGGAAGGCTTGACCGTGTACTGAGGAAGGCCGGTTTCGATGCCTAAGTATCCGCGAAGGGCACGGGCTGTTCCTTCTGCACTGTATAAATCCGGGCGGTTTGGGAAGTACTGGACGTCGGTCTGCTCCTCTTCCTCGCGCTCGACTTCAGAGCCCATCATCGGCAGGTTGTCGCGGATGGTATGGATGTCGGCTCTGGTGAGTCTGGTTAAGTATTCGTTGTTGAGTTTTACAATCGGCATAATTACACCCTCCGTGCCGGACTGTTTCTAATCCAGTCGATATCGCTCTTGTAAAGCTGGCGCAGGTCTTTTAAGCCCATTCTAAGCATAGACACACGGGAAACGCCAAGTCCCCATGCAAGAACCGGACATTTGATGCCCCATGGTTCGGTGACTTCCTTTCTAAAGATACCGGCTCCTCCCAGTTCAACCCAGCCAAGACCGTCAACCCAGACCTCCGGCTCGACGGACGGCTCGGTGTACGGGAAGTATCCTGGGCGGAAGCGGACCTCTTCGAATCCCATTCTTCCAAAGAACTCTTTGAAGAATCCAAGGAGGTGACCGAAGGTTAAGCCTTCGTCCATGACGATTCCTTCGAGCTGTTCGAACTCCGGAAGGTGTGTCGGGTCGATGGTCTCGCGGCGGTACACGCGGGAGATGGAGAATGCTTTAAGAGGCGGGTTCGGGTTCTTTGCGAGGTGCTGAATGGATAAGGAGGTTGAGTGGGTACGAAGAACGCATTTCTTCGAAATCTCCGGGTTCCAGTCGCCGCCCCATCCGGTCGAGCCGGTAGAGCCGCCGTTCATGTGAATCTCGCGAACCTGTTCCCAGCCTTCGGGGAGCGGAAGCTCTTCGGCTAAATGGAAGGTGTCCTGCATCTCACGGGCCGGATGGTCCTGCGGCTGGTAGAGTGCGTCGAAGTTCCAGAAGGCGTTCTGGACAATAGAGCCGTGGAACTCGGTAAAGCCCATCTCGAAGAGGAGGTCGCGGATTTCATCTAAAATCTGCTGGTTCGGATGTACGCGGCCTCCGTAGATTCTCTTCGGGAGCTTGTCGACGCTGTATCTTCTCAGCGGTAAGTCCTTCCACTCGCCGGATAAAATCTGGTCGCGGGTTAAGGTTCCAACCTCTTCTCTCAGGTCGAGACCTGCGTCTGCTAAGGCTTTGCCCTCAGGGGTGATTTTGATGGTCCAGGAAACCGTCTCTTCGATGACTGCAAGGCCGCGTTTTACTAACTCTGCGGTGCCTTTGGCGTCTGCTGTCAGGTTTTTGAGTGCTGCTTCGTCATCGCCGATGATGTCTGCTGCTTCGTGGTTGACGGAGACCATGCCTTTGTCCATGACAATCCAGTTCTTCTTGCGAAGCCATCCGATGGCAATACGCGACAGCGGGTGAGCGGTCAGCTCTTTCATCGGGATAGTGCCGTTGATGACGGATAAGACCTGGCGTTCCGGAAGGCCTTCTGCTGCATATTTCTCTCCTTCCTCGGTGAGTTTGGCGGTCTTTTCGACCTGCTTTTCGACTACTGCAAGACCGCGGTCTGCACATAAATGGGACCACTGGACGGCAGATTCTGCCGGGGATTCCAGAAGGGCCGCAAGTTCTGCGTCTGTGCAGGAGGTTTTTCCTGCAAGAACAGAGAGAACACGTTTTTCGTTAACTGTTAAATCCATTGTTTACCACTCAATCATATGGGCTGTTTCATCACGCTTTTCTTTGAACTCGGCAAGGAAGGCGCGGACACGCTCTAAGGTTTCCTTCTTGCAGGTGCCGCACATCAGTTCTCCTGCTTTGCATGCCTCGCACATGGTCTTGAGTTCTTTGTCATCTTCCATCATGTGGAATTTATTGAGCTGGAAGATGGAGCATTTCTCCGGCTCGCCGCCGAGCTTTTTCTGTTCTTCTAAGGTCTGGCGGCCGCCGGTGACGGCGCTCATGATTTTCTTTTTGACATCCTTTTCTGCGTCATCGAACCAGACTAAGCTGTCCGGGACAGATGAGGACATTTTGCCGCCCTGAAGTCCCATTAAGAAGCTGTGATAGGTGGATGACGGAAGCATGAAGCCGAATCCGCCGAACTCCTGCTCGATGCGGCGGACAACGGTTTCGACTTCGTCAACGGTGAATCCTGCCGGAAGGTCGATGTGTCCTTCGTATTTTTTGGAGCCTTTGAATGCTTTGGCAACCGCGGAGATTGCCTCTGGGGATGCATTCTTTGCGCGGATGCTGATGTGTGTCTTTCTGTCCTCGACAAAGAACATGCGAAGGGCGTTTGTGACATCGCGGGTTAAGCGGATGTGCGGATCCTGGTCGATTCCAACAGGGACAATGGTCGGGGCGATGCCTGCGGTAAGCTGCGGGTAGAGGATGTCTGCTACCTGCGTGGAAACACTCATTGCGTGGGCAAGTTCGGTGTCTGCCCCGAATCCGTAGATGGCAGAAAGGTTTGAGAAGTTGATTTTGCATGCTGCCTCAAAGGACAGGTCTTTTAATGCGTTGTTTCTTCTCTGGGAGTAGATTTCGCCTTTGAAGCCTAAGGCATAGAGGCAGTTCATGTATTCTCTTGCGTATTCGTCGCATTTTTCCCAGGAGAGTCCGCGGACGGCGTGTGCTTCGCGGTCTGCCATGGAGATGAAGCCCTGCCCTCCCTGGCTGATGTGCCAGACGACTTCCTTCATGACCATTAAGTGTCCGAAGTGCGGATGTCCGGACGGCATGAATCCGGTTAGGACGTGGAAGGGTTTTTTATTGGCGATGGCGTCGGAGATGGCGTCGTATCCGCGGTGTCCCTGGATGATGTCCCGGCGGATGAATGCCGGAAGGTCGCCTAAGCGCTCTTTCTGCGGTTCAAAGGGGTCAATGCCGAAGTCTTCGAAGAGCCGGTTCATGTTGACCTTCGGGGTGCTTGACCATGGATTAATCTGTTCTGCCATAGTGTTTCCTGATATTACATTTTGAGTCGTGCAAATTCGACGGCGGTGATTTCTTCTCCGCTGATGGAGGCGAAGAGCATTTTCTTTCTGACGCTGTGGGCGAGGCGCACGGAGCGGGAGATTTCACTCATGGAAAGCTTTGTGCCGGCAGGGACTGCGTGGGCGAGCATTTCGGAGTGTGCTCCTTTTGCGGTGTAGACGCGGAAGTGGTGTCCGTATTTGTATCCTGAGCGCGGATAGACGCCTAAGTCTTTGAACCAGCGGTATAAGGTGAGTTTTTCCGGGAACTCGGCGTCTCCTGCTTCTGCAAGTGCGATGTACTCTTCAGCGGACATACCGGAATCGAGGGTAAGCTTTCCGTTCTCTAAGAGCCATGCTGTTTCCAGCGGGGCGAGGAAGAGGCGGGTTGCATCCATCATGGTGCCGAACCAGTTTTCCATGAGGTACGCGGTGGTACCGTCTCCGGTTTCGGTGACGTAGGCAGGGATTCCTGCAAGTTTTGCGGAGAATCCTCCGCGAAGCTCCTCGCATTCGCGGGTTTCCTGATGGGTAAGCCTTACTTCGTAGTAGGTGAGTTCGTGTTCGTCGTCTAGGACAGCGATGACGAAGAGCTTTCGCATGTTGGCGGCAGCTTTTGCATCAGCGATGACGGAGGCAAAATCAATGACGTCCCGTTCAGAGAGTACCCGCATTAAGTAGCGGGAGTTTCCTTTTCCGGGGCGCTGACCGCGGGGGAAGATACGGAAGTCCTGCGGACCGGTGGTAATTACGTATCCGCGTTCTCTGATGTCGCGGTATACGATGAAGTTCCGGAGAAATCCTTTTGTCTTCGCGCACTCTTTGAGGAGGGAGTCGAAGGTGTATCCGGGGATTTCGAGTTTGCCGCGGGCTAGTAAGTAGAGGGCTTCTTTTGGGTCTAAACGAAGCGTTCCGTCCTTTTCTTTGCGTCCGTAGCCGTTTTGCTCGTATAAAGAGATGGCCTCTTTTGGAGCGTAACAGTACTTCCCGTCGAATTTTGCTTTCACGCGGGGTATATGTTTGTCATTTATGCAACATAAACACGGCGCTTATCATTCGGTGTGCGGGGAGATTGACCGTTATTTCTTTTGAGGGGATGTGACAGCCCGCCGGGGCGACTGCTAATCGCGTCGCCCTATTCCGGCGGGGCAATCTTTTTTGTTGAGTTCCAGAGTCTTCTGCTTTTGTAGTTCTGGTGGGTTGATGCTCTTTTAGTGGTTTTCCGTCGGGCTACAAAAATACCAGCCGCTCCTTCGTCTTCGGCTCATCCCGACTAATCGTCGGGATTTCGCCTGCATACTCGGCGCGTCTGTCTTTTTGCCCACGCCCTCCTTAATAGCGTGGAGTTGG
>JAFQBW010000018.1 GCA_017399555.1 Methanocorpusculum sp. | reverse complement strand
TTCACCGAGTATAACTCATGTACAGCAGAAACTGCGGCAAAGATACCGCAGATTCCCGCAGTAATATCCACTCCGGCAAAGAGGGAAATGAAGGGGAAGAGAAAGAGTACTGCTCCTGCTGTTTTGTTCAGCCGGTCGGCTGAAAATCCGAATACTCCTGATTTTTTGTACCGCAGAATAAGTGCTGATGTCTTTACTGCAAAAACACCGCCAAAGACTGCCCAAACCCACAGCGGGAAGGAAAAATACGACAGAAAAATCATCAGAGAAATCAGGAAGAACACCGCATCAGCACACCCGTCAAATGCAGCACCGAACCGGCTTTCTGCGTGCAGACGCCGCGCCAGAAATCCGTCTGCTGCGTCAGTGATGCCGCAGAGGAGATAGCAGGTGAGGAACGGAATACTCATCGTTTCAAAAACAGGAAGCATCAACGCTCCTGCAAGCCGAAGGAACGTCAAGGTATTCGGGATGCAGGAAACAGACATACTCTACTATCCGGTTTTTGAGAGGATATATCTGTTCATTTCCTCATACGGATAGAACACTTAAAAACCCTCACGCCCCTATATCTATACAATCAGGTATGCAGTCGGGTAAAATCATTCTTCGCGGAATCGTTCAGGGGGTGGGATTCCGCCCCTTCGTCTATGCGGCAGCGGCCGCTCATGGAATCGTGGGCACAGTCATCAATCACGGCAGTGAAGTAGAGATTGATGCGTGGGGAGAACAGTTCGATGCGTTCTGTTCCGCTGTCTCCAAAGGACCGAAGATGTCGGTGATTGATTCGGTGGATGTTCTCCCGCTCGAAGGTGAAGCGCCTGAAAACTTTTCCATTCTTCCAAGTAAGGACGGAGCTCGAAGCGGATTCGTCCCGGCTGATATCGCAACCTGCGCCCACTGTCTCGAAGATGTCTTAAATCCCGAAAGCCGCTACTATGGATATTGGGCAACCTCGTGCACCGACTGCGGCCCGCGATACAGCGTGATTCATACTGTCCCCTACGACCGCGAGCGGACTGCCATGCAGGAGTTTCCCAAATGTGCCGCCTGCGAAGCCGACTATACCAACCCGGAAAACCGGCGCCACCATGCCCAGACAATCGCCTGCGATGAGTGCGGTCCGAAACTCTTCCTCCTGGACGGAGACGGAAACGAAGTTTCCGGCGACCCGATAGAAGAGACCGCAAAGCTCCTCGACGAAGGCGAGATTCTTGCAATCCGCGGAATCGGCGGCTTCCACATCGCCTGTGTGGAAGCGTCGGCAGAAAAACTCAAGCGGGTGCTTGGAAGACCGAATCAGGCGCTTGCGGTGATGATGCTTGAAGAGACGATGCAGGAGTATGTTGTCCCGCCGACAAAATCCGAGCGGGAACTCTTAACCGGTCCGGTGCATCCGATTCTAATCCTCGACAAACGCGACCCGACCGCACACCAGGAGTTATCCAAACTCCACAACTTAGGAATCATGCTTCCCTACACAGCACTGCACCACCTGCTGTTCCAGAAGCTCAAGTCTCCGCTTCTCGTGATGACGTCTGCCAATGCTCCGGGAACGCCGATGATTACCGATACAGAGACCATCATCGAAAAGATGGGAAAGACCGGTGTTGTCTCGCACATCTTAACGCACAACCGCGACATCGTCAACCGCTGTGATGACTCCGTTGTCCGCGACGGCTATATCATCCGCCTTGCCCGCGGACTTGCCCCCATCAGAACACGGATGGATTTAGGCGACCGCCAGATTTTAGGTGTCGGACCGGAACTGAATGCCAACGCGAGCATCTACAAAGGCGAGTTCTTAATCACCTCCCCGCATATCGGAAACATCCGAAATCCCCCAACCGTTGCCTACCTCAAAGAGACCATCGAAAAACTCACCTCCTTAACCGGAGCGAAACCGGAAATCATTGCACACGACCTGCATCCGCAGTTCTTAAGCACCCGCGTTGCCCGCGAGATGGCGGATGAGACCGGCGCTGTTCTCTGTCCGGTTCAGCATCACAAAGCCCACATCGCATCGGTGACAACCGAGGATGTTATCGGCATCTCGATTGACGGCGTCGGCTATGGTGAGGACGGCACCATCTGGGGCGGAGAAGTGTTTGCAGGCTCTCCTTCATCAGGCTATACAAGAGCCGGTCACTTAGAACCAGTCTTAATGCCGGGCGGAGATTTGGCAGGCAAATTCCCGGAGCGGATGATTTACGGAATTCTGCCGAATGAAGAATCCCTCTCGCTTCTGCAAAGCAGAGGCTGGGATGATATGGCGCTCAAGATTTTACAGCAGTCTGTTGCCCGCAGGTTCAATACACCGGTGACTACGTCAACAGGACGTGTGCTTGATGCCGCCTCAGCACTGCTTGGCATCTGCCGCGAAAAGACGTATGACGGCGAGCCGTCGATGATGCTCGAAGCCTATGCGGCCCGCGGAGTTGCCCAGCCGATGGAAATTTCCATCGCCAAAGACGCCGACGGCGCCTATGTGCTCTCCACCTCCGGCATTCTCCAGGAGGCATATGAGATGATGCAGGAAGGCCTTGATGTCTGCGATATCGCAGCTTCTGTGCAGGAGACGCTTGCCAAAGGTCTTGCAAGAATCGCAGTCCTTTCCGCGGAGGATTCCGGAATCCGCAAAGCGGCACTTTCCGGCGGCGTTGCCATCAATCGCGCAATTCGGGAAACCATCGTCTCCGAACTGAGCAAAGCAGATATGCCGTGTTTGATGAACCCGCGCTATCCATTCGGCGACGGATGTATCTCTGCAGGTCAGGTAATCACTGCAGGCGTTCTCGCAAAGGAAGGGAAGATATAATTTCAAAAAGGGAAGTGTCAGGAGACTACCTCAGGCATTTGAATGGCAGAGTAGGCAACAACTCCCCAGAAGCATGACCTGGTAACCGGTTCGATGTTTATCCCGTTTTCAACGGCGATACTTAGCAGTGCATCACGGATTTCCGGGAAGAGCATATTGACTGTTTCCTGTTCATCTTCAGACGGATTATTCCATGTCTGGAATGAAATGAGGATTCCTGCATCTTTGTTTATCCCCGTCCCGATATAGAGGAATTCCGGATATTTCTGACGATAGGAATCCATGAGTTCAGAAACCTCTTCACTGTTTCTGAAAGCAGTCAGTTCATCTGCACGTTTTAGCCATTCCCCTGCCCGTAATTCTGCTTCGCGATTATCTTCGGCACGCTCGCAGTATGTCGCAGAGATCGCCAGAACTGTTCCTGCGAGGATGAGCAGTATGAGTATGATGCAGGTTTTCTTCATGCTGAATACTTCGCGGGAGAGGTAATATAGATATTGAACAAATAATCGCGGTATGATGACATTTGGGTTAAGGCTTGAAGAGCCGCATGCCCATTAGGCATCGCACGCATACGGACGTTGAGCAAATAATCGCGGCTTTCAAAAAAAGAAGTTACAGATGTTCAAAGAGTACATCTGCCTGTTCTGCATAGTATGCTGCTTCATCCAGCGCGGCATCTCTCAAATCCATGTAGCGGAAAATCGCGAAGATGTTTAGGATGTTTGACCACATCCGTGACTTTGCGATGATGGAATCATTTTCAGCACGGTAACAGTCGTCAACTGCATCTTTGAATGCATCTACATTCTGTATCTCGTCAAACGGGATGTCAAGCGCTTTTGCTTCGTCCTGCGAGTTCCAAACGATCCAGTAACTCATTCGCGTATCCGTATTCATGGACACCTCATAACCGGGACCAAAATACCTGGATTCGGCAGAATAGATGGATGCGCTGACAGGGGATGCGATGCACAGCAGGACGAAAAGCCCTGCCGTAAGACAGAGGAGCTTTTTCATGGATGATAATTGACAGTGAGAATAAATAAAACTATTGAGCAAAAAACCGCACCGAATCTCTATAACTCCAAGGAAGAAACACCGGTGTAATGAGTATTTCTCAATGCGGTATTTCTCTTTTGGTACGAATCTTTATCATCTCTTTTTTGCAACCTATAAGGAATTATGAGTGAAGAACAGTTCACGCGAGGGAATCTCTGCTGTCTGGTAGATGACGGAGAACAGCAGACCATCGAAGTCCGCATCAGTGCCCTTGGGCAGTTTTATCAGATGCTTGACCCAAGCCCGGATTTGGAAAAGGACCTCAACCCGGCAACGGTTGAGTATCTGGTCGATACCGCAGAGGAGATGAAAAATCCCAAAGAGCATGTGCATGTCGCATTATATCTGGAAGAGTCACTCTATCAGAATGCGGAACTGAAGTCCCGCATGGAAAAGTCGGTCTCCGCATACTTTTCCCGCCAGGTGGATATCTTAGAACACAAACACCGGATGGCGCATAAAAAGGCGCGGCGGAATCTGGTTCGCGGTTTGCTCTTTGTTATAATCTGTGTTGCCCTTTCTGTGGTTCTGACAAACTTTGTAAACAATCCAATCGTCTATGCCTTCGGTCAGAGTCTGACGGTTATCGGATGGGTTGCATTATGGACTCCTGCAGAGTTCTATCTCTACTTAAACCGCGAGGCAAACGAAGAAATTGCAACGATGAAGCGGCTTGCAGACGCATCGGTATCTTCACGGACGCTCTAAGCCTCACATTTTTTTGAAATCCGCAGCCCAAAGAAGATAGAGCGGAATTTCCCGGATTACTCCCGCCTCATCTGCAGTGACCTGCGGACGCTGCAGACTGGTTTTGACTGCACATTTCGGGGCATATTTTTTCCGATACTCAAAAAGACTGCGGGCGCGGGTATTCTTTCCGGACTTTACTTCGATGGGAATAATGAGACATCCTGACTGGATGAGGAAATCCACTTCGGCAATACCGCCTGATTTCCAGAAACAGACCTCTGCCGCATCATGGCTCTTATTTGTCATGAGCTCGGTGAGGACAAAATTTTCTGCAAGGATACCGCGCATGTACGCAGTAGATTCTGCAGAATCAAAGAGTGCTTCGGATGGGAATCTGCTCATTCTTCGAAGAAGTCCGACATCCGAGAGATATATCTTAAAGTACGAACGTTCTGCAAAAGTTGACAGCGGAATATTCGGCTGTTCTATACGGGTTACCTGGTAAATCAGCCCTGCGGATAGAAGCCAGTGCAGAGCATCCTCCAAATCTCTTGCCCGTGCACCGGTTTTGATATGGGAAAATACAAATTTCTGGTTATCGCGGGCAAGCTGTGCAGGAATCCCTTTCCAGATAAGCGAGAGTTTCGGATACTCGTTTCGCGGAGCGTATTTGATGAAATCCCGTTCATAATCAAGAATAATATTGTCAAGAATACGGTCAACTGCCTCCACATCCTCTGATGCAAGCCATGCAGAAACAGCGGCAGGCATACCGCCGGTTATGAGATATTTTCGGTACAGTGATTCGAGTTTTCCAAGAACAACCGCAGGCAGCATCTCCTCTCCGGTTTTGATACTGTCGTGCAGAAGCGTTTCCCCGTTTGCCAGAACAAACTCTTCAAAGTTCAGCGGATACAGCGTGAGTGTCTGCACCTTTCCAACCGGATATGAGACGTTTTTCTGCATCTGGGAAATTGTAACACCTAAAAGCGAGCCTGCGGCTGCAACATGCAGGGAGGAGAGATTTTCTGCAAAATATTTCAATGCAGTAAGTGCACGCGGGCACATCTGGATTTCATCCAGTATCAGGAGGGTTTTTCCCGGGATAATACTCTGATTTCTGAGAATACCCAGCTCGAATATGATACGCTTCGGGTCAAGGTCCTGCTCAAAAATGCCAAAGAGCTGTTCTGTATGTTCAAAATTGAAGTATGCCGTATCTTCAAACTCCTGTTCTCCAAAAGTTTTCAGGAGCCATGTTTTTCCGCATTGTCTAACACCCTGAAGAATGAGCGGTTGTCTGTCTGTTTTTTGTTTCCACTCGAGAAGTTCTTTGTAGGCAATGCGTTCCATACATAGTTATTATTTTCTTAAGTACTTAAAACGTGCGAATAAAACACGTTTTTACAACATAGTTTGTGAACCACAAACACATTATTACAACATAACTGATTTTGGAGAGAAAAAGAGACTCAGCACTTAAAACACGGAAAACAACACAAAAGAGATTTTCTTGGGGTCGAGCGAAAGCGAGCGCCCCTAAGGCGTCGCGGGGATACGGGCGAATAAAAGGGTGGATAAGGATTTATCCGAAGAGTGCGCCAAGGCCTGCCATGGCGTTCTCTTCTTCCTCTTCCTTGTTCTCCTCTTCTGCCGGTGCTGCTTCTGCTGCTGCTTCTGCTGCTGCCGGTGCTGCTGCTGCAACTGCAACTGGTGCTGCTGCTGCCTTGGAGATTGCTTCCTCGATGTCAACTCCCTCGAGTGCTGCAATTAATGCTTTGACACGGGAGTCGTCGACTGCGATACCTGCGGCAGAGAGAACTGCCTTAACCGATTCTTCATCCACAGTGTTTCCTGCGGAGTGAACTAACAGAGCTGCGTAAATGTACTCCATTTTATTTCACCTTATTTTGTTGTTGTAATAATTATGCCTTAAGGGCATTTGCTTGTCTGTATGCCTTGCTGATGATCATCTCGATGACGCCCTTCTCGTAGATCGGAGCTTCAACACCGAGGTTTCTTGCCTCACGGACTGCCTTAGCGATCTGAGCCTCAGTGACTGCAGTGGATGCGGTCGGAACTGCTGCGTTGACTGCCAGGTTGAATGCCTGAGTTGCTGCAAGAGTGATCTGTGCCTTGTATGCCTCGTCGTCAATTGCGAGAACGTCGGGCAGATAGATGTCGCCTTCGTAGCAGACTGCAACGAGGGAAAGACCGACCGGCATCGGCTTGATGTCAAGCTTTGCGAGGACGTCTGCCTGCTTTGCGTTTACAGCCTCTCCAGCCTTGACAACGGTCTTGGTCTCTTTAATCTTGACCTTTCCACCGTCGATTGCTGCCGGGATGCCTGCCTGCTGCAGTTCTCCGACGATCGGTCCCGGCTTGAAGCTGGTCGGACCTGCGGAGACAACGATATCTTCAGGGGTAATCTCGCCTGCCTTTGCGGCGCGCTTGGTCTGGTTCTCTGCAAGAGACTTGTAGAGCTTGAACGGGTTGCCGTCTGCGAAGATAAGGGAGCTGTGCTCGCTGACTTTGTCGTTTAAGTCAACGAAGTGTCCACCCATCTCGTTGAATGCGTGAGAAACAAGAGTGTTTCTTGCAACCTTGACAAGTGCCTTTCCGCGAAGGTTTCTTCTGATCTGCTGGAACTGCTTTGCGGGGATACCGTAAATGTTAACCAGTCCAACGAGTTCATGAGACTCTGCGAGTTCTTTAATCTGCTCAACTTCTTCACGTTTCCATGCCGGAAGGTTGTGGGTATAGATTGCCATCTTTACATCACCTTCACTGCTGGACCCATGGTGGTTTTGACGTAGACGGAACGGATGTTCATTTCACCGTTCTCGAGTCTTCCGAGAACTCTCTTTAAGACGGCGTCTAAGTTCTCAGAAACGTCCTCTGCAGACATTGCAGTGGTTCCGATCTTAACAGACATGTTGAGTCTGTCCTTGGAACGGACGCGGACGGAGTTTCTTAAACGCTCGACAATCGGAGTGATGTCCTGCTGCGGCGGGATCGGCTGCGGCATTTTTCCGCGGGGACCGAGTCTCTGACCGAGCCAGCGACCAACAAGCGGCATAACCGCGGTCTCTGCAAGGAAGAAATCGTAGGAGTCGGCCATCTTGCGTGCTTCACGCGGTGCGCCGCCCAGACGCTCGATCTCTTCAGGGCCCATAATTAAATCGACACCTGCGTTGCGAGCCTGGGATACGATATCTCCTTTACCGAGGACGGCGATCTTTTTGACGCCAATTGCCTGTGGCAGAAGAATCGTCTCATCAATACGGTTTTTCGGCTGGCTCATATCGACGTGCTTCAGGTTAATCGTGATGTCCACGCTCTCCTGGAAGTTGCGCTTTGGAGCTGCCTCAAGTGCTGCCGTAACAGCTTCTGTGATTTGGGTTCTTTCAACCATTGATGAAGCCTCCCATAGTATTTCGACTGAGGTTCTTGCCCCAATCTCCTATGGCTTTTGTTCTCTACTACTGTACATTTTTACGTGGTTTCCCACGCTACCCGTTGAAGGCTGAGGACAGCTTTATGCAAGCTGTGCGTCCCACTCGCCTGCATTGACGGCGGCAATTGCCTGTTTGGCAGTCTTGCCTTCGATGGTAACACCAACGGAAACACAGGTTCCCATAACTTCCTTAACGGCTTCTTTGAGCTCGTAGGAGAGCATGCTTTCCATCTTCATCTTTGCAATGCGAATGACAGCTTCAAGCGGCAGATTGCCAACTGCCTGGGTGTTCGGGTTGCCGGAACCCTTCTCGACACCTGCTTCCTTCATAACGAGTGCAGTTGTCGGCGGAATACCAACAGTTAACGTTACGTTCTTCTTGTCGTCAACGTGCACCTGAACAGGGACGGACATACCGTTGAACTCTGCAGTCTTCTTGTTGATGTCATCAACGACTGCTTTAACGTTAATACCAAGTGGACCCAGTGCTGGACCGAGTGGCGGTCCGGCAGTTGCTCTGCCTCCAGGTACTAAGACCTCGACAGTTTCTGCCATTGTGTATCACCGTATGCTGTCGCAGACTAGCGTCTGCTCACATTGGTCAATATAGGTCGACGTCTGAGAACATAAAGGTAATGTCTGTTTGATGGGTCAGCACCCTTGAAATTCCATCCTGCAGGACATCGCATGTGCCTTCGCGCGGGAGATACTTTAGGTTAGTGACGCCCTCTGTATTTTTGTTCAATACAGACATAAACTGCGATAAGGGCGATACATTCGAAAACAACGCCGAAAATGCTGATTAACACAAGCGGTGAGTTCTGTCCTGCGAGAAGAGGAAGGCCGAGCAGGATGAATACTGCTCCGCATACAGTCCAGAGAGTTCCAACCGCGCGATTGTATGCGCGGACGTCTGTTACCTTTGGCGGCTCTTTGATGTTTGCGTAAAAGCCGACCGGCTTCTTTGAAACAAAAGCAGAGATGCCTAACGCAAAAAAGATGCAGCCGCAAAGTGCCCAGACAATATATGCGAGCATTAAAATTAAAGGATAGGAGATTTACTCCTGGTTTTTATCGATTACGCGGACGTTATCTCCGCGGACAGTAATCGGGATTGGAACGATGGATTCGTACAGCTCAACAGTGATTTCCTCTTTGGTGTGGTCAACGCGCTTGACAACAGCCTTCTCACCCTTGAACGGTCCTGCGATAAGTTCAACGATAGTACCCTCGTCAATACCGGAGACAACCGGCTTCGGGACAAGGAAGTGCTTAATTTCTTCCATTGAGGTCTCGCTTTTGAGTACAACCCTTGCATGTGCGATTGTTTCTACAAGCTCCTCAATTCTTGCGTGCTCTTCAGGACTCTCAACAAACACGTAGCCTTTGATATCTTCCGGAACGATAACGGAGGTGACAACAACATCCGTCATCTCGTTTTCGATAGCCTCACGGATGTTGTCTGCAACGGTTCTCTCGTGCTTGTTGGTCGTCTTGATGATATAGTAGTGGTTTCCAAACTCTGAGGCGGTCATGTTTCGGTTACGGGAGGAGATATTCGAACAGCAGATAGATAAGGAAGCCGAGGACGCCGATTACAGCGATACCAAGGGCGGAAACTGCTGAGATTTTCCAGAACTCGGACTTTGTCGGAGTGCGGGCGAGCTTTAAGACGCGGATGTATTTTCTGAAGAACTCAACAACGCTCTCCTTGGTGATTTCCGGCATCTGCACTTTCGGGGCTGCCTTCTTTTCTTCAGCTCCCTTCTTTGCTTTCGTATTATTTGATTTAACTGGCATGTATTTACCTCATCTCAGGAAGTCAATCTCAAACTTGGAACGCTGAACCTGCGACTGTGATGCCGTATATGTTTGTTCTTGCTTGCCATAAATCTGTGGGGACTGAACGCCGGTCACGATAAGCATGGTACGCATTCTGCCTTCCATCTCCGGGTCAATCTGAACTCCCCAGATAATGCGTGCTCCAGGGTCAATTCTCTGGTAAACTTCCTGCACAACACCTTCTGCCTCAGACATGGTCATGTCCGGTCCACCGATAACGTTGATTAAGGCAGCAGTAGCGCCGGTGATATCAACATCAAGCAGCGGAGAGCGCAGTGCCTTCTTGATGGAGTCGGTTGCTTTGTCCTCGGAATCGGATTCGCCGACACCAATCATGGCGATTCCACCCTGCTCCATAACGGTTCTGACATCGGCGAAGTCGAGGTTGACTAATCCCGGAAGGGTGATAAGCTCGGTGATTCCCTTAACGGCACGCATTAAGACTTCATCGGAAACCTTGAATGCCTGGGAAAGCGGGAGGCGCGGTACGACTTCCAAGATTCTGTCGTTCGGAATGACGATTACGGTGTCTGCTACCTCGCGCAGACGCTCGAGACCGATTTCTGCGTTCTCCATACGGGTTGCGCTTTCGCTCGTAAACGGTAAGGTGACGATAGCGATAGTTAATGCGCCGACCTCTTTTGCGACTTTTGCGACGATTGGAGCAGATCCGGTTCCGGTACCTCCGCCAAGACCGGCGGTAACGAACACCATGTTGCTGCCGGATAAGACCTGTCTGATCTGGTCTTCGGACTCGATTGCAGCCTCTTCTCCGCGCTGCGGGATAGCGCCTGCTCCAAGACCTTTGGTGGTCTGGCGTCCGATTAAGATACGCTTGCCGACTCTGCCGCGCAGAGTGGATAAGTGCTGTGCATCAGTGTTTAATGCATAAATTTCTGCACCTTCGACTCCTTCCTGATAAATGCGGGCAACAGTGTTCGATCCGCCGCCGCCGCAGCCGATGACGGTAATCTTCGTCTTTAAGGCGTTTAAGATTTCATCGAACTCGTCGTCGTCATCAGTCGGGGTGACAGACTGCGGAGCTGCATACTTATACTGGCTGGATAAGTCAACCTCCGGCTTCTCTTCCGGAATGGAAAAGAGCGGCTTCTGCTCTGCTGCCGGACGCTTAACCTGTACTTCCGGCCATGGACGCGGAGTCGGTTTCTCTTCCGGAACATATGCCGGTGCGGTCTCTTTCTTGTCTAATCCAAGCTCCATTTCAGCTTCTGCATCATAGATTGCGGAAATTGCCGAATTGTCGCGAACGACATCTTCAAACCGCTTGCGTGAAAGTGCTTCTTCAACGATTGATCTCATGAGTTAATTCTCCAATCCCGGGATTCGGATAGATGTCTGGGTGACCATCATAACTTCGTCCGGCGTTATGGTTCTGCCGTCTGGAAGAGTGACCGTTTCTCCGCGGCTCAGTCTGCCGAAGAGAGGGCCTGACGGGATGCCTAACGTGCGCGCGAGTCTGGCATCGAACTGCCGGCGGTTGATGGTGATTATATCTTCATCTACCACACAATCCTGTGTACGTGTAATTTGTTGGACGGATAAAGCTATTAATCCACCTGATACACTTCGACGGTTTTTGGCATCCGCAAGTACTGCCGGCATCAGTTTTCCCCCCTGACCGGTTATGTGAAACACACCGCCGGTCTCATCAAGGAAAGAGAGGAAAGGTGCGCTGTCCTTTCCAAATGCCGCAGAGAAGAAGTCTTCAGGCAGAGAAATTACTGCCGGCTCTCCGTCTGCGATTTCTCCGTGCGGGAATATTTTGAGGCCTTTTTCGATTTTGTCAGCCGCGGCAGAGTATTTTTTCCATGCTTCATACGACATGGAGTTGAGTTTTATGAGGTCTCCTTCGGTGATTTCCGGGATGCCGAGCGCATCTAAGATGCCGGTGAGATGTGCTATCTCCGGCTTGGAAAGCGCCTTCCGGTCCACATGCGCGGCAACCGCGCCGCCGGATTTTTCTGCCATCTGCAAAACCATCTCCGGCTTGACGGAACCTACATCGCGCGTGTGCATCATATGCCCGAGCGCACCTTTTGTCTCCTGACCGATTACACTCTGGCGCACTGCATAGTGCGTTCCGCCGAATCCGATAATCGGGATGGTATCGGCAGAAGGCTTTGCATACAGCACGCTTTTTGCGGCCGCTGTGTATGCTTTTTCGTCGTTCCATTCCTTCTCGGTACTTCCCACTTCGACAAAGAAGGTGGGGGCAGGAAAATCAGTCGGGCCGTGATGGGTAATCTCATAGGAGACGCGGTATCCTTCCGGCACAAACTTTGCGTGATTGCAGAGCACCGCCTTCATCCAGGCAGGCGAGGTCATTCCCAGCTCATAATCATTCCCGCCAAGCTGTCCTTCGCCGAAATTTCCCGGCGGGTGGACGGTTAATACCGGCACCGGATTGACACTGGAATGCCTGGACACCACAATAATTACATCCGCATCCGGGTTCAGGCATGAACGGTCGGCATTTACAATGCGTTCGTCTGTTGTATGGAACGTTACCTCATTTCCGTCAAAGAGCGGGAATGCCTCTTTTCCCTGCTCTTCGATGAGTCTGTCCATCGCCCGACGGATGTTTCTTCCCGCCGGATCAATTTCCGAGTTGAGAATATCAATAATCATAATTTCAGAGATAGCCGATGCCGGTAATCGCTCCGAAAATCCAGAGGATTACGAAAATAATCGGCATGTGGATGATGTAGATAAAAAGGGTGACGGTGCCGTTGCCAAGCTTTGCCATCGCCTGAAGGATTTTTCCGGGATTATACTTCAGGGTAAACCCGCGAATGCCGTTTGGATAAAACACATTGCCAAGCCCTACTCCTAAGAGGAGAACTCCTGTCCAGGGAAACAGCGGGAAGTAGTCAGGAGTGTGCGCTAAAAACTCAGCGCTGTGGATTCCGATAGGAAACAGCCACTCAGGCGAGGTGAAATGCGGGATGAGCAGTGTTCCAATCCCCATTATTGCAAGACCGAAGAGGAGATTCCATTTCTTAAACCGCAGAAGCGGGATTGCAATCAGCATGGAGATGCTGAGCATGTGCAGGAATCCGAACACAATCGCATCGTTGGAGTCCAGGAAAACCCGGTAGGCAATCCATGTCACAAGAGTAATCAGCATGGCGATACCAAACAGCAGAAGCGAGCGGTTTACCAGAGTCACATAGTACTCGCGGTCGGTTTTTCCCGCCCGCTGCATTCGCTCATGCCGGAGAATCATCGCAATGCCGGCAAGAATCACGAAAATTGCCGTGCCGAATACATAGCAGTTGTAGTACTTCAGAAACGTTTCCGTCTCAACAATTATGTGAAACATCACTAAAGCGGCAAGCGTATGGAAGAATATCATCCCGAGAATAGCGATGCCTCTGATTGCATCAATCTCCCAGTAACGCTCACCGGAAGAGTGCTGCGGAACCGCAGGAACATCCGGCGACAAAGCTGCCGTATCGTCCATTTATTCCATTCCTATATGCTGTGTCGGATTATCAACCTTCGGCTGAAACTGTAACCTTATCAACTCCGCTGTCCTATACATAGTTATGTCATCTCTGGCTCTGTTTGATCCGGAGATCTTCGACCTGATTAACAAAGAACACAAGCGTCAGGTGGAAGGTCTCGAATTGATTGCGTCGGAAAACGTTGTCGCCCGCGAAGTTTTGGAAGCGATGGGGACGATCCTCACCAACAAATATGCAGAAGGATATCCCGGAAAGCGCTACTACGGCGGCTGTGAGTTCCACGATAAAATAGAGAACTTAGCCCGCGACCGTCTCTGTGCTCTCTTCGGCGCTGAGCACGCCAATGTTCAGCCGCACTCGGGAAGTCAGGCAAACGAGGCAGTCTACCTTTCCTTCCTCAAACCGGGAGACAAGATTATGAGTCAGTCGCTCAACAACGGCGGCCACTTATCGCACGGAGATCCGGCAAACATCTCCGGAAAATACTATGATGTCTCCTTCTACGGCGTTGACTTCGACTCCGAGGTCTTAGACTACGGAGCAATCGAAGAGCAGGCAAGAAAATACAAACCGGATTTAATCGTCTGCGGAGCATCTGCCTACCCGCGTGAGATTGATTTCAAGGCATTCGCGGAAATCGCCGAAGATGTCGGTGCACGCTCAATGGCAGACATTGCCCACATCTCCGGTCTCTGCTGTACCGGCCTTCACAACTCTCCAGTAGGGGTTACCACCTATACCACCTCTACCACGCACAAAACCCTGCGCGGACCGCGCGGCGGTGTTATCATGTGCAATAAAGAGTATGCCGGCGCAATTGACCGTGCGGTATTCCCGGGAATGCAGGGAGGGCCTCTTATGCACGTAATCGCCGCAAAGGCGGTCTGCTTCCGCGAGGCAGGAACGGAAGAGTACAAGACCTACGCAAAGCAGGTCGTCAAAAACTGCAAAGCATTAGCGCAAGGGTTGGAGGACAACAACTTCCGCTTGGTTTCCGGCGGAACGGACAACCACCTCTGTCTGGTCGACCTCGAAAGCTACCACATCTCCGGACAGGAGGCGGAGGTTATCCTCGGAAAGGCAGGAATTACCGTCAACAAAAACACCATCCCGCGCCAGTCCTTATCGCCATTCGAGACGTCTGGCATCCGTGTTGGAACACCGACCATTACCTCCCGCGGTATGAAAGAAGAGGAGTGCCGCCAGATTGCCGACTGGATTGCCGAGGCAATTCAGAAGAGAGAAAGCGACAGTGCTCTTGCCGAGATTAAGAAAGAGGTATCCACCCTCTGCCTCAGGTATCCGCTTTATCCGGAGATCAGAACCCTCTAAATGTCCCGCGAAGTCCGCATCCAGTCAGTATCCGTTGGGGGAAACAATCCTCCGCGGATTTTAGGCGTCTTAAACATCAGCCCGGAATCCTTCTTCTCGGATTCATTTACTCCGTGCAGTCAGGTGTTCCGGCGAGCCGAGGAGATGCGGCGTGCCGGCGCTGACATCATTGACCTTGGAGCCAGAAGCACTGCACTGCATGCGCCGCCGCTTTCGGTCTCGGAAGAGAAGGAGAGAGTTCTTTCCGCCTTGAAGGATTTGGACGGCTGCGGATTGCCGCTGTCGCTTGATACCTGCAGACCGGAGGTGCTGACAGCCGCTCTTCATTATGACATCGCGCTGGTAAACGATATCAGCGGACTTGCCGACGATGCCTATGCAAAGGCGGTTGCAGACTCCGGACTGCCGGCGATTCTGATGGCGGCAAACCGTATCCCGGGAGATCCGCTGAACTTTGCAGAGACGACTGCCGCACTTTCTGCGGTTCTCTCCCGTGCGGAGCAGTATGGAATCACTGACGTTATCCTTGACCCGGGGGTTGGCAAGTGGACTGCAGAGCGCGAGTCTGCGGCAGACTGGGAGCTGTGCCGCAGGTTTTCCGAACTGAAATCCTATGACCTGCCGCTTTTGGCGGCGGTCTCGCGCAAGAGCTTTATCGGCGACTGCCTGAACAAGCCGCCTCACGAACGGCTCTTTGGATCTCTTGCGGTTCTCTATCACTTAATGGAAGCCGGAGCAGACATGCTTCGCGTCCATGATGTGGGGGCAACCGCAGATTTTGTCAAAATCTACACCCGCCTGAATGGCGAGGATTAAACGATTGGACTGCATATAGAATACTATGTCAGTCCCGCTTTCTTTTTCCGTCTACGGACTATCCACTCCGCTTATCACCGTCGGTGATGATATCACGGCAATTACTGCAAAAGCGGCAGAAGAAGCCGCTGGCGGATTTGCCGACGGAGATATTTTAGTTCTCGCAGAGTCTCCGCTTGCAACTGCTGAAGGCAGAATCATCCGCTTAAGCGATGTTGTGCCGAGCGCTCGGGCGAAAGCGCTCGCACAGGAATATTCGATAGATGTGCAGCTTGCAGAGATTGTGCTTCAGGAAAGCGATGAGATTGTAGGCGGCGTTCCCGGATATCTGCTTGCCCGCCGCGGCAATCTGTTCCTGCCGAATGCGGGAATTGATGAGTCGAATGCACCGGACGGAATGGTTACTCTTCTGCCGGAGAATCCGGATGCAAGCGCGGCAAGAGTCCGTGCGGAAATTCGGGAGCGGTACGGAAAGGATGTTGCGGTTCTGGTTATCGACTCGCGGACGCATGCGATGCGGCTTGGCGTTTCCGGGGTGGCCATCGGTGTCGCAGGTCTTCGCCCTATCACCGATGAGCGCGGAAAAAAGGATTTGTTCGGACATGAACTGCAGGTAACGCGCAGAGCTGTCGCAGACGGTCTTGCATCCACCGCAGAGCTTCTGATGGGAGAAGCGGATGAGTGTACGCCTGCGGTTCTGATTCGCGGATACCAGTATCAGAAGGCAGAGCAGGAAGAAATTGCTTCTATCGCACCGGAAGAGGATTTATTCCTTGGAATGATGCGGAAGTAATCTTCCTGCTTTTTTCCAACTGCATAGAGCAATGCGATAGCATTGCGAGACAGCGAAGGAGCGATTAGCGACGAAGCGACAGCGCATCTCCAAAACGTATTTTTGTTATTCGCGTGAATTCGCGTTTTTTGAACTTACACGCGAATCTACGCGAATACTAAATTATAGAATCACGAATTACTGTCGCTTCGTCGCTTATCGCCCCTTCGCTGTTCACGCAACACTCTCGTGTTGCTTCTTGTACGTAAAAACCCACCCCCACAGCTCACAGCGCTTTCAGCAGTGCGTCCACCTCTTCTTCTGTTGTGCCCCAGCTGGTAACAAGCCTGATTACAGAATGGTTTTCATCATACGGACACCAGGTGTAGAAGACGAACTCCTTTTCCAGCTCGGCAATCTTTGCATTGTCCATGATGACGAACACCTGATTTGTCTGATGCGGCACCCAGAGTTCGTAGCCTGCTTCGACGATGCCGTTTGCAAGTCTGATTGCCTGTTCATTTTCGTGTCTGCTTAACGCAAAGTACAGCGAATCCTCACCGCCTGCAAACAGCGCCTTCAGCTGTACGGCAATCAGCCGTCCTTTTGCAAGAAGTGCTCCCTGCCGCTTTATCATGTACCGGAAGCGGTCGTCGAACTTTTCCGGATGAGTGAGAACCAGCGCTTCTCCGAAGAGTGCGCCAATCTTTGTCCCGCCGATGTAGAACGCATCCGCTAAATCTGCGAGTTCCTGAATGGTGAGGTCATTTTCAGGCCAGGTAAGCGCTGTTCCCAGTCTTGCACCGTCGATGTAGAACGTCAGGTTATGCTTTCTGCAGCATTCACTGAGAGCCGTCATCTCCGCTTTGGTATATACGCCGCCGTTTTCCGTCGGCTGGGTGATATAGACCATCTTCGGGATGACGGTGTGTTCATCCTCGTGATGCAGCAGTGCGGTTTCGATGTCTTCAGGGCGAAGCTTGCCGTCTTTTGTCGGCATGGCAAACTGACGATGTCCGGTTGATTCTATAGAGCCTGTTTCATGGACATAGATGTGTCCGGCAGACGGGGTGATGACGCCTTCATAAGGCCTGAGACCTGCGGATATTGTGGTGGTGTTGCAGGGTGTCCCGCCGACAAAGTAATGCACGTCCGCTTCCGGCTTTCCAATCCATTCCCGAATCAGTTCGGTACATTCGTCACTGAAGCGGTCCAAACCGTATCCGTCGGTGTGCTCAAGGTTTGTCTCCATGAGCGCCTGCATGACTTTCGGGTGAGCACCAAGGCTGTAGTCACTTATCAGATATATCATTGCGGTATCTCCCTATTTCATTTTTCAGGGATATTAAGGCTCTTACTTTCAGTTTCCGTTTTCAAAGGATACGAAGCAGCCGAAATCATCGGCGGCTCAACCCGACACCCCATCCCCGCCCAGAGGTATTATCCCTTCCCGCGGACAATATAACAATATGGTTCTTCGCATCTACAAGGAAACCCACTTTGACGCATCCCACCGCCTGATGCACTACGAAGGAAAATGTTCCCGCCTCCACGGACACCGCTGGAGCGTCGAAGTCTGGATGGAAGGAGTTCCAGACGCCAAATCCTCAATCCTCGTCGACTACAATATCATCAAAAATATCATCAACATCTACGACCACCAGGTAATCCTGAACAAAGACGACCCGCTGGTCGCAGCCATCGCGCCATTCCAGACGCCTGTCCTCACCAACGGCGACCCCTCAAGCGAACTCTTAGCCGAAGACATCCGTCTCCGCCTTGACGCATTCTGCCGCGAACATGACATGGAAGCCCATGTCTCAAAGATTCGCGTATGGGAATCAGACGGATGCTATGCGGAGGTTGAAGCATGAAAATCGTAGAAACATTTGTCAGCCTGCAGGGCGAAGGTGTCCGCCAGGGCATGCCCTGCTTTTTCGTCCGCCTCGCCGGATGTAACCTGAACTGCGCATGGTGCGACACGCCGGCATCCTTGTCCGAAGGTGTCGAGATGTCCGTTGACGAGGTCATCGCAAAGATTGCCGAATCCGGACTCCAGTATGTCTGCATCACCGGCGGCGAGCCGCTTCTCCAGAAAGAAGAGGTAAAGGAACTCTTAGCCGTTCTCAAGGGCGCAGAGCTGATTGTCGATATCGAAACCAACGGCACCTTAGGCTTCGAGGACCTCTTTGACGCCGCCTACATCTGCATGGATGTAAAATGCCCGTCGTCTGGAGAAATCAGCGACCTCTCCTTAATCACGACGCTTCGCGAAACCGACTGCGTGAAGTTTGTCATCGGCGATGAAGCAGACTATCTCTACATGGTAGAAGTCTTAGCCGCCCATCCGGACCTGAAAGCGGCGGTCTGCATCACCCCGGTGTACGGAACAGATGTCTCCTGGCTCATTGAGACCATCATCGCCGAGCGGCTTCCGGTGCGGTTCCAGCTTCAGCTCCACAAGCAGGTAAACATCCCATGAAAAAAGCGGTCTGCCTTTTGTCCGGCGGGATGGACTCGACAACGCTTGCCTATGTTGCCCGCGAGATGGGTTATGAAATCCTCGCCCTTCACATGAACTACGGACAGCGGACGGAGAAGAAGGAGCGCGAGTGTGCAGTCCGCATCGCAGAGCATCTGGATGCGGCGGACTTCGTGGAGATTTCGCTTGACTACTTCACGAAGTTTGGGGCAAGCAGTCTGACGGACTCGTCAATCGAGGTCGAACCGGGAGTGCTCGGCAAGGCAGAACAGCCGAACACCTATGTACCGTTCAGAAACGCGAACCTGATATCCATCGCCACCTCCTACTGCGAGGCACGAAACGGTGATGCCGTATTCATCGGGGTTCAGTCCGGCGACCATACGGGATATCCTGACTGCACACCGGAGTTTATCGCGGCGATGCAGAATGTAATTACTATCGGTACCCAGACGGAAAAGGACATCCGACTGATTACGCCGTTTGTTTCGATGAACAAGACCGATATCCTGCGGGAAGGACTGCGCCTCGGTGTTCCGTATGAGGACACGTGGTCCTGCTACAGCGAGGACGATGCGGCATGCGGTGTGTGTTCGTCGTGTCTGTCGCGGCTGAAGGCATTCGCGGATTTAGGAGTAAAAGACCCGATTCTCTACCAATGAAGCAGGAGGAAGCAGTAAGAGCGGCGGCGGCTCTTGGAAGTCCGTTTGGAAGGCGGTTTTTTCTGTATGATTTGTCAGCGGAAGCACCGGATTTTTCCGAAGACGTCCCGATTTTCCTGATGAATCCGAAAGGGCTTTCCTTCGGAAGGGCAGTCTCTGCAGCGCTTGCAGTCCGCGATGCGGATACTCCGGTCGGCGTGAGTTTTGGAAACGGCGATACGTTTGTGACAACGCTCGAAGCAGTCGGCGAGTATGACGAGCTGTTAGGGGCAGGAGCGGTGGTGGTTATCGGATGTTCCAACACGCGGTTTTTAGAGGATGAAGACGGCGACGTCTGCGGTATTGTAAGCGGGGAGTAAAAAAGAGGTTAAGCGTATCCTGCCGGATCTTCTTCGCTTTCGGTTTCCTCTTCGTCTGTTCCTGCATAGAACTTTTCCATGAATGCCTTGCAGGTGTCTCTGCATTTTGCAACAAGACCTGCATCCACCTGTTCTACCGGAACATTGTTTGCGAGTTCGGTCATGATGATTTCGACTAACTGGTATGCAGAGTCCGGTGTCATTCTGATGTGGGAGTCTTTGCCGTTGTAGAGGTTGACCACCATGTCAATGGTCCAGACCGGATTTTCTCCTTCGCGGCGGTAGGTGTTGACATCAATGGTGTGCCAGTCCTCATCCATAGTGCCGGAGGATAAGGTGTAGGCCTTCTGGACACGGTTGCCGTAAAGGGACGTTAAGTGCTGGATAATCCAGACAGCGGCCTTTGCCTTGTCGTTTCCTTTGCAGGCAAAGACCAAGTCTTCAAAGAATGCCGCGGAGTTGACATGACATCCGGTCATGACAACCATGGTCGCGGCAGGACCTAACAGCATCGACATGGCGTTTACCATCTTCGGGAAGGTCTTTCGGTCAATCGGGTCGATTAAGTGGTACTCGAAGACCTCGCGAATCGGGTCGATGATTGGCGGGTTTGCTTCAAGGATTGCAGCAAATTCGTCTAAGTCTTTTAAGAACTGCTCGGGGACTTTTTTGTGCGGGGTTTTCTCTTCCTCACCTTCTGCCGCGGCAGGAGTTTCTTCTGCCGGAAGTTCTGCGGGAGCCGGTTCTGCAGGTGCTTCGGTCTTCTTTTTGCGGTAGGTGCGTTTCTTTTTCGGGGCTTCGACTGGAGCTTCCGGTATTGTATTGATATCTTCTTCAGTCATTCTTATAGAGTTTATTCTGATGCGCCAAAAGGTAATCGGTTACTCATATGGTGCGGGAAAAAACCGGATACTATTAACACCTCTCAGCGCACATTATCATACAATGCAGTATCGAGTAAATCCCAGAAACGGCGACCGCTTGTCAGTCTTAGGGTATGGATGTATGCGGTTTTCGCGGACCGCAGGCGTTTCGGTGAATCAGAGGAAAACCGAGGAGGAGATGAGCCTTGCGCTTGCAAGAGGGGTGAATTACTTTGATACCGCCTATATTTATCCGGGAAGTGAGGCGGCTTTGGGTAAGTTCCTTGCAAAAGGGCACCGCAAGGATATCTTTCTTGCAACGAAACTGCCGTTTCGCCAGTGCAGGAAAACAGAGGATTTCGAGCGGATTTTTTCCGAGCAGAAGAGCCGTCTTCAGACGGATTATATTGATTACTATATGGTCCATATGTTAGGGGACCTCGCTTCCTGGAAGCGGATGGTGTCTCTGGGAATTGTTGAGTGGGCGGCGGCAAAGAAGGCGGCAGGGGAGATTCGGCAGTTCGGGTTTTCGTATCATGGGGGAACGGATGAGTTTAAGCGGCTGATTGATGCGTTTGAGTGGGATTTCTGCCAGATTCAGATTAATTATCTGGATGCGAAGACGCAGGTGGGAGTTGCCGGTATGCAGTATGCGGCAGAGAGGGGACTGCCGGTTTTTGTGATGGAGCCGCTTCGGGGAGGGAGTCTTGCGAATCTGCCGAAGAAGGCCGAAAAGGTCTTCACCGATTCTGACCCGACGCGAACTCCGGTGGAGCAGGCACTTCGCTGGCTCTGGAATTTCGAGGAGGTTACGGTTGTTTTGTCCGGTATGAATGCAGTATCCCAGGTGGAGGAGAACTGTGCATCCGCGGATTTGGCAGAAGCGAATTCGCTTTCAGATGGGGAGCTTGCGATCTATGATGAGGTGTGCTCGGTGCTGAATGCGGAGATTCGCGTTCCCTGCACGTCCTGCGGGTATTGTATGCCCTGCCCGCATGGGGTGGATATTCCGTCCTGTTTTGCGGCATATAATCTCCGGTGGTCAGAGGGGTGGTTTTCCGGGATGGTGTCGTATGTGACTTGTACTTCGCTGAAGGAGAAGTC
>JAFQBW010000017.1 GCA_017399555.1 Methanocorpusculum sp. | reverse complement strand
GCTCAGACCTGCTTCGCAGCCGCTTTGGAGCTGCCAACATTATTCTCTAAATCAAAAAGCAACGCCAAAGCGGCTGCGAAGCAGGTCTGAGCGTAGCGAAGACAGCGACGCGTTGCGCGCCGAAGGCGCATCTGCGTTATCTGCGGTTTTTCTAAATCAGTTCAGTGTTCATCCCATGAAACATAATTTAGGAGCAAAGCCGCAAATAGGAAAAAATTGTTTTATTGAATTTTACTGCAGTTTTGCACGCATGACGATATGCGGGATGCCGTCCTCTAAAAACTCCTCCGAGACCTGCACGAATCCCTGCTTCTCGTAGAGTTTACGGGCATAGACCTGTGCTTCGAGCATGACTGCCTTTGCCCCGTACTTTTCTGCGGCAACCCGCATTCCTTCCTGCAGAATCCGCGTGCCGAGGCCTTCTCTGCGGCGAAGGGAAATCACGCGTCCGACTGCCGGCTCTTCAAAGGAGATGCCGCGGTCAAGTACGCGGGCATAGGCGGCGATTCCGTTTTCGTCTGCAAGCCAGAGATGATAGGCATCCAAATCCTTGCCGTCAATCTCCGGGAACGGGCAGTTCTGCTCGACCACAAACACATCCTGGCGTGCCTTCAGAATTGCATAAAGCTCTGCTGTCGAGAGTTCTGTGAAATGCTTTATGAAAAGCTGCATAAAAAAAGGGTTAGTTGTTTTCTTCGTACTTCTTCAGCTCACGGTCGCGGAGTTCGCCGCGCTTGATTTTGCCGGAGAAGGACTTCGGCAGTTCTGTTACGAACTCGATTGCACGCGGGTACTTGTACGGTGCAGTTGTGGATTTGACGTGGTTCTGAATCTCCTTAACCAGTCTCTCGGACGGCTGGTATCCCTCGTGTAAAACGATGAATGCCTTGATAATCATACCGCGGAGATCGTCCGGACTGCCGACGACTGCAGACTCCTTGACTGCCGGGTGCTCGAGTAATGCGGACTCGACCTCGAACGGGGAGATTCTGTATCCGGAGGACTTGATGACATCATCATTTCTTCCAACGAACCAGAAGTATCCGTCCTCATCCATGCGTGCCTTGTCTCCGGTGTAGTACCAGCCGTTGACAAACATGGCGGCGTTTTCTTCCGGATTGTCTAAGTACTCGCGGATAAGACCTGCCGGTCTCGGGTTTAAAGAGATGGCGATTCTTCCAATCTCGCCCTGCGGGACTTCGTTGCCCTCGTCATCATGGAGCTGGATGTGCCATCCCGGAACCGGTTTGCCCATAGAACCCTGGCGGACCTCCATTCCCGGCATGGTTGCAAGACAGCAGCAGGTCTCGGTCTGACCGTATCCTTCGCGGATGGTAATGCCGGTTCCTTCCTTCCAGATGCGGATGACCTCCGGATTCAGCGGCTCGCCGGCGCTCGTACAGGTGCGAAGTTCTGAGAAGGAGAACTTCTTTAAGTCTGCGATGATGAGCATGCGGTAGATGGTCGGCGGCGCACAGAAGGAGGTAATTCCGTACTTCTCGATGAGCGGCAGAAGCTCGGTTGCGAGGAACTTGGTTCTGTAGTCATAGACGAAGATACAGGCTCCGCAGATCCACTGTCCGTAAATCTTGCCCCATCCGCACTTTGCCCATCCGGTATCGGAAACGGTGAAGTGCACATCCTTGTCGGTTAAGTCATGCCAGAATTTGGCTGTCACGGTCTGTCCGAGCGGGTGTCCGTAGTCGTGGAGAACCATCTTCGGGTCTTTGGTTGTTCCGGAGGTGAAGTAGATAAGCATCGGGTCTGTTGCAAGGACCTTGCGTCCTGCGGTTGCCACGAGCTTGGTGGATACCGGTGCCGGGTATTTGAGTTCATGCTGGTATCCAATCCATGGGGAGGAGAGGCGCTCAAGCGGGTTGTCGTCAACAACCATTCTGAGCTGAAGGTGCGGGCACTCTGCGGCGACCTCGTCAACCTTTGCCATATTTTCGCGGTCGGTAATGACCATCTTGAATCCGCCGGCGTTGATGCGGTATGCGATATCTTTGACCGTCATCATGTGCGGGCTTGGGCAGAAGACTGCGCCAAGCTTCATGATTCCAAGAACTAAAATCCACCATTCCGGAACGCGGTGAAGCATCAGAAGGATGCGGTCTCCTTTCTGGATTCCGAATTTCATTAAGATGTTTGCCGCTTCGTTGGAGTGAATCATCATGTCCCAGAAGGTGAACTTCTTTTCTTCACCTGCCTGGTTGGTCCAAATCATTGCGAGGCGGTTTCTGTCCTCTTTTGCCCATTTTTCGATTACATCGAAGGCGAAGTTATAGTGTTTCGGCACGTCAATGTGGAAATCCCGGTAGGTTTCCTCATAGTTGCCGATGTTGCCTGTATATTCTTCCATTTTATAGCTCCTTACATGTTGAACTTCTTAAGATATATTCATTCGCGGGGTAAGAGACATTTTCGGGTGTTCTGTTTGGATGTTTTACCTATCACCTGCGGAAATATCGCTTCTGCACATCCAGGAAGCAACCCAAACAAAAAAAGAAAAAGAAAATGGGATGATTATCCAATGATGAATCCGCAGATGAGGAACATAATGGCAGCTATCACTCCTGCCAGGATTCCATAGGGCATCTGCGTTACCGCATGGCGGAAGTTATCACAACCGCAGGCGGCAGAGGTAAGGACCGTTGCATCTGAGTAGAAACAGCAGTGGCTTCCAAGAACTCCGGCGGAGATAACTGCGGCAACGGAGAGTGCAACGTTTGCATCCATCTGGATTGCTAACGGGATAACAATCGGGAGTGCAATGATGTAGAGTCCCCAGTTGGTTCCGGTAACGAACTGGGTAATTGCGAGAGCAACGAAGACCACAAACGGCAGTAAGGCAACACCGACGTTGGCGGCTACCGTGTCGATGACAAACTGGGTAAATCCAATCTGTTCAGACATTGCGGCAAACACCCAGGCAAGCACCATCAGCAGGAGCGGCATAATCATATTCTGCAGACCTTTTACCACACAGTCTGCGAACTCCTCTGCTGTCATCAGTCCCTGTCCAAGGTAGAGGATGAACATAACGACAAGGGTACAGATGACACCCATCTGCATGTCGATATCGAAGATAAGGGTGAAGAAGATTAAACTGAGAATCGGGATAATCAGATTCATCATCTTCGGCTTGGTCTGCGTGGTGAAGTTGTCTCCGCTGTAGAGGTCAATCTTCTCCGAGCCTTCCGGAGCAACAGAGCCTCCGGCGGCAACTCTGGCGTAAGCTTTTTTCATCGGGCCGAAGACCGGGATGATTCTGAAGATTACCAGAAGCACCATGATTGCGGCAACCCATGCATAGAAGTTGTACGGAATTGTCTGGATGAAGTAGACAAGACCCATGCCTTCCGGGGCCCAGCCGTTTACTTCAAGAAGGCCTCCGGCAAAGACTGCCCAGGTGGAAATCGGGATAAGAACGCAAATCGGGGCTGCGGTGGAGTCAACCACATAGGACAGCATCTCACGCGGTACCTTGAACTTGTCCGTTAAGGAACGCATACAGGAACCGACAGTCATGGAGTTTAAGTAGTCATCAAGGAAGATTACAATTCCTAAAATCCAGGTCCAGACAAGCGAGGATTTTTCTCCCTTCGCATGTTTTGCCGCCCAGTTTCCAAAGCCCATTGCACCGCCGGACTTTTCAATTAAGGAGATGATACTTCCCATCAGACCGCAGACGATAATCAGCCAGACCATGTCCGGGTCGAGCATGGTTTCGGTTAAAATTACACTGAACTCACTGAAGACATTAACCGTCTTTGCGACCATAATCAGTCCCATCAGACAGGACAATACCAGAGATTCAAGGATTCTCTTGGTGATAAAAATGTAAACAATCAGGAATGTTGCAGGTAATAGTGACCAGGCGCCGAACTCCGATGCTTCGGTCGGCATAAGAAAAGATAACAGCCAAGTCGCAAGAATTACACAAACTGCTGAGAGAAGTGCACGGCGCGGCTTGAAATCGATGATTTCCTCTTTGAGCTTACGCATCAATTGGTATCTCCCCCTTTGATGATGATAAACATTCTTTCCCTCCTCCGAGTTATTGATAGTTCATTATAGGGCGGTTGAATATAAATATACAGTGTGTCCGAGCCTGCGGTTACTCTTCTTTGTTCTGGAGAGAGTACCGGCGGGCAAGGCTCTCCATGGTTTCAATCTCGGAGATGTCTTTGTCGTCGCGGAGTCTTACAAAGCGGGGGAAGCGAAGTGCATATCCTGCTTCGTAGTTGGTGCTTTTCTGAAGCTCTGCGTAGCCTACTTCGAAGATGACGTCCGGCTCGAAGGTGACGCTCTTTCCTTTTTCGGCGATGATTCTGTCTTTGAAGAGTTCGTATAAGTGAGACAGCATGGCGTCGTCGATTCCGGTTGCGACCCGGGAGATTTCGAGTAAGTTTCCGGATTCATCCTGGCAGGCGAGAACAAATGAGCCGAATACTTTGGCACGTTTTCCTTCTCCCCATTCCGCGCCGGTGACTGCGAGGTCGATGGTGTCCACTTCCGGCTTAATCTTAATCCAGAGCTTTCCGCGGTTTCCGGGGAGGTAGGGCGCGTCCAAGACTTTGAGCATGATGCCTTCGTTTCCGGCGTCTAAGGCTTCGTGGTAGTAGCGCTCTATCTCTTCTGCGGAACCGCTTACAAGCTGCGGGGCAATGAAGTCGGTCATGACCTCTTCGAGAACTGCCCGGCGCTCTTTTAAGGGCAGGTCAATCAGGGTTTTGCCGTCACAGACGAGGATGTCAAAGACGCAGGGGCGCAGTTCGATTTCTTCCTTTGCTTCTTCGACGCCGTGCTTTCTTCTAATCCGGCGAAGAACGGTCTGGAAGGGCATGGGTTTGCCGTTTAGGATGGCGATTACTTCTCCGTCGATGATGACGTCGTGCGTTGTTGCATTTTTGAGCTGTTCGACGACGTCGGGAAGGGATGCGGTCATTTCTTCGAGGCGGCGGGAGTAGATGGCGCATTTGTTTCCGACTTTGTGGAACTGGAAGCGGCTTCCGTCATATTTGTTTTCGGCGGCAAGCTGCCCGTGGGTTTCTACCATGCCGGAGATGGAGCCTGCCTGTGCGAGCATCATTTTGACGGGCTTGAAGGGGGTGATGGTGACTTCTGCAAGCCGCGCCGGATTGGTTTTTGCAAGGAGGGCGACTTCTCCTAGGTCGTTTAATGCCTGGTGTGCGTGTTCGACGATTTCCTGCGGGACGCCGAAGGATTTTGCAATGGCGTCTTTTACGACTCCTTCGCCGACGCCGATTCGCATTTCCTCGAGCATGAGGCGGGCGAGGTAGCGTCCTTCAAGGGGGGACGCGTTGGATAAGAGGTATTGTGCAGACCGGAGGCGTTCCTGCTGGGATTTTTTGCCGGAGCTTTTTGCCATCTGCATGAAGCGGGCATAGACGTCTGCAAGTTCTAAGTCTTCGGTGAAGAATGTTGTCTGCTGTTTTTTGTTGAGGAGTTCTTCGACGACTTCTCCGGCGTCTCCGGAGCTGTTGATGGCACGCACGACGTCTTCGCGTTTTTTGCCGATGACGTACGCTAATGCTTCGTAGAGGAGTGACGGGCCGAAGTTGAGTTTTTCGGCGGACCAGTCGGGGAAGAGTTTGCCGCGGGCGAAGCGGACGAAGATGGAGAGTTCATCGTCGGCAATCTGCGGGAAGACTTCTGCGAGGAGGTCGGTCATTGCCAGGCGGGAGGAGATTTTTTCGATTTCCCGGCAGGTTTTTGCGAAGTCGAGGAAGAGCATTGTTCGTGTATAGTAATGGGTTTTTTGGGGATAAATTCGTGTGGTGTTTTGGGTATATTCCCAATCACCGTAAGGGCGTTTTTCGCGTTGGTTTCGTGTTATTTTCGCGTAGGAAAAACGCTCCTATGAAACCTGACAATCAACCCAACAAAAACCAAAAAAAGTAAAAAGAATTACCCCGAGTTAAAAAACTCAGAGCATCCCGCGGATAAGCTCTTCAGCCTTTGATAAAGCAGCGCCAATCTTCGAAGCGTCAGTACCGGCACCCTGTGCCATCGTATCCTTACCTCCGCCCTTTCCGCCGAGTTCAGCACAGACAGCAGAAACAAGCTGCCCTGCCTTAACCTTATCAGAACCAGATGCCGCAACAACGCCGATACCGTCTGCTGCTGTAATCAGCAGAGCAACGCCTCCGCGTTCACCGACAGCACCTGCAACACTGACAAGCTCCTTGCGGGAGACATCAATCTGCTTGATAACAACCTCGACACCGTTTACATCGATGCCCTCAAGGCGGGAAAGCTCAAGCTCGGCAATCTTTGCGCGGAGCTTTTCAATCTCCTTTCTCTGATCCTTCCACTCGGAGAAGAACCGCTCAACCGTTGCCGGCAGGTTCTCCGTCTGGACGGACAGTGCATCTGCGGAAGTATTTAACAGAGACTGAATGTGCTGCATCGCATCAAGTGCTGCAAATCCGCAGGCAAACTCGATACGCTCAACACCATCCTGAATGTGCTCTAAACGGAGCAGCTTGATTGGACCGATTTCACCAGTCGTGGTACAGTGCGTTCCGGCACAGGCCTGCGTCTCTGCACCCATCTGGACAACACGAAGCTCCTTTCCTGGCGGAACTCCTCCCTGGTACAGTGCGAAACCGAACTTCTGCTCAGCCTTTACACGCGGCTCGACCTTGATTACCGTTGGGAGATTCTCCATCACGAGACGGTTTGCACGAACCTCAATCTCCTTCATCTGCTCCGGAGTAATGTGCGTGTAGTGTCTGATGTCTAAGCGTGCGGTCTCCGGGGAGAGCTGGGAACCTGCCTGGTGGATGTGCGGACCTAAAACTTCCTTTGCCGCACGGAGAACCATGTGGGTTCCGGAGTGGTGGCGCATTAAAGCCCAGCGGCGTTCCTCATCAAGGACTCCCTTGACGCGATCTCCGCGCTTTAAGCTGAAGTCATTTACCTTGTGGAGAATGACATCGCCGGACTTGAAGACATTCTCGACTCTGACCATGCTGTTTGCCGTAACCAGCATACCAGTATCTGCCGGCTGTCCTCCGCCTTCCGGATAGAAGAGGGTTGCGTCAAGAACCACGTAGTCATCCATAATGTCGAGGACGATTGCCTCGAACTCCATATCTGCCGGGCGCTCATAGTATGCCTTGCGGGTTGCCGGAAGCTTTGCGATGCGCTCCTCGTACTTGGCAAGCGGGCTTGGTGCCTTCTCCCCCTCGTTTTCGGAGTGCATGTCCGCAATCTGGGACTCGAAGTCATCCGGAATCTCGAACTTTGCGCCGGTCTCGGTTAAGACCTTGTTGATGGTGTCAACCGGAATACCGTGAGAGTCATAGAGAGTGATAAGCTCTGCAAGCGGGACTTCCTCGTTCTTCTTGACATAGTTCTGACCAAGACGCTGAACGGTTCTGGTTCCGCGGGCAATCGTTGCCTCGTACTTCTCGACCTCGCGGGCAATAATCTCGCGGACAATCGACGGCTCCTGCTCGAAGTTGGAAAGGCCGATAGTCTCCATCTGGGCAACGATTAACTCGCCTAAGTCGTCATCGACCTTTGCTTCCTGCATCATTCTGATGCTTCTGCGCAGCACCATACGTGCCAGGTATCCATCGCGGACGTTGGACGGGACGATTAAGTCGCCGAGCATGTAGGCAAGACATCTGGTGTGGTCGCAGAGCGCGTAGATGTTCTCCATCGGAACAATAATCTCCTCAAGCTTGGAGACGGAAATTCCGGTGTAGTCTGCTACCTGACGGCGCAGGTCGCTGATCTTCTCTCCTCTGATATCCATTAATCCGGCGAACTCTGCATTCTTTCCTAAGATGTGCTCAATCTCCGGATTGTCGAGGTAGTGCTCCATTCCCGCGTTGTTTAAGAGACGGGAAATCATCTCCGGGAAGACTGCATCATATGCGGTCGGGGTTCCGCAGGATGCCCAGGTGAAACGCTCGAGACCGTATCCAGTATCGACGATTCTCAGCGGCATCTCGTAGTAGTCCTTGCCGTCAATCATGACCGGCGGTTTTCCGGAGTTCTTGCGGGAGAGGTTCATGAAGACCAGCGTTGCAACTTCAAGACCGCCCATTAATACTTCAACGGATGCTCCTGCATTTCCTCCGCCGAACCACGGGTTTTCCTTGAAGGTGAGCTGTGTTACATCTCCGCCGACGGAGTTGACAAAGCCGGTACAGAGTTCAAGGCATCTGTCCTTCCAGTAAATCGGCTGCTCGTCAGTGTTGAAGGCGTGGTGTGCCATCATCTCGAAGCAGGTGAAGTGTCTGCCGGAACGGCCGACGTTGTCAAGGTCGTTTAAGCGGATACACGGCTGGGAGATGGTTAAGGGGTTTGCCGGCGGCGGGCAGACTCCGCTGGTTACAAACGGCTGGAAGTCCGCAATCGAGGCGATGGTTAAGTAGATGTCGTCTCTCCAGCGGGCAGCAACCGGGTAGCGGTTGATTCTGGTGTGTCCGTTTTTCTCGAAGAAGGAGAGGTATGCCTCGCGCATCTCCGGTAAGCTGTGCTTTTTAAAGATCGGGTTTCCAATGAACTGATATGGTTCACATGGTGCGTCACCGCAAACCTCACGGTTCGGGTCAAGAGTCCAGAACGGACTTCCGCACTTTTTACAGATTTTTCTGACAAATCCGTTTTCTTTGAAGAAATCAAGCTGATATTCGTTTTCGAGCATTAAATTACCCCGAGGTAAATACGGGGTTTATATTGGGCGTTTGAATGTATATTTCTTCTGTATGGTGCAGGGGATGCTCTGCAGAAGTTTCCGGATGAAAAAAAGAAGGGGGTGATTTGCTTAGACGTGCCGGACTGCTATTCCGGAAATAGTGAGGTCAAATTCTGCGCCAAGCTGAGCGGTAGATACCGAACCTTTCAGCATATCCATATCCGGATTATAGGTTACAGGGACAGTAACTCCGCAGGCAGTTATGGAATACTGGTTTTCTTCGGTTTTCTTCCAGGTAAGTGGTTCATTTTGCACGGAAAGGATATCGAGGAATAATATACTCACACTGCCGGTGACTGTTCCGGTGCCGTCTGCATACAGTTCTGCGATTGCGGATGCACAGTCTATCGTAAAGAACAGGAACTGTGTGGAGCCGATTCCGCCCCATTCGCCGACAATCGGGTATGCGTCTGCGGCTGCTGCCGGGGCAATGCAGAGGCATGCCAGAAGCAGGGCTGTAACAATGTGATATGCCTTCATGATAGATACTCGGGGACTATACTATAAATAATCTCGTGGATTGCTGATGCAGGAAATCCTGCTGTCCGCGAGAGTGTTATATACAACTTCGACCCAATAATATAGAGTTTACAGCTGTACACGCTGACTAAACATATCAAAAGGAATGTAGCCGATATAGAAATTCTAACGGCTGAACCTTGAGGTGAAACTACAAATGTCTAAATCAATGTATGGATATGTCCGTGATGCATGGAAGAAACCAGCAGCATCCGGTGTAAAGAAACTCCTCTGGGAGAGAATGCAGACCTGGCGCAAGCAGGGCGCTGTCGTCCGTATCGAACGCCCGACCCGTATCGACAGAGCACGATCCCTCGGCTACAAAGCAAAGCAGGGCATCATCGTCGTTCGTGCAGCAGTCCGCCGCGGTGGCCGCAGAAAGTCCCGTTACATCCGCGGACGCAGAACCAACCGCATGGGAATGCGCAAGGCAACCCCGGGAAAGAACCTTAGATCCATCGCAGAAGAGCGTGCACAGAACCGCTACCCGAACATGGAAGTTTTAAACTCCTACTGGGTTGGACAGGACGGAAAAGCAAAATACTTCGAAGTCATCCTTGTTGACCGCGCATCCCCGGCAGTTCTTGCTGACAAGAACCTCGCATGGATCGCAAACTCCAAGGGACGTGTCTACCGCGGAAAGACCTCTGCAGGCAGAAAGGGACGCGGACAGCACAAGCGCGGAATCGGAACTGAAAAGTGCCGCCCAAGCATCCGCTGCCACAACAATCAGGGTAAGTAAACCCCTGATTTCATCTTTTCTTATTTCCTTTCATCTATGATTACTGACGCATGTATTTGTCCTGACGTTTCGTCCGCATTTTCTCTTTCTGATTTTTCCAAGACCGCATATGAAAACGGTTACCGCAGAGTAATTGTCTGCGATGCAGAAATTTCAGAGGATATGCCGCTCGATGTAGTCCAGGGAAAACGTATCTCTGCAAAGACTGCAAAAGAGCTGCTTGGAGCAGTTCGAAAGGCGCCGAAAGGAGCACTGGTGATTGCTGATGCAGGAGATAACTCGTTTAACCGGACAGCAATTACAACCAAAGGCATTCATATGCTCGCAGGTCTTGATGCGCTGCCGAAAGCAGGCTTTGAACACATCACAGCCAAGATGGCGGCACAGCATAATGTGGCATTAGTCATAGAGCTTGGAAAAATCATTGATTCAAAAACCCGCCGCAGTGCACTCTCGCACTATGCAGATATCTTAAAACTGCAGCGCAAGTATCAGTTCCCGCTTGTCATCGCCTCCGCGGCAAAGACTCCGGCGGGCCTGAAGAATCTGCAGGAGACTCTTGCCCTCTGTTCCTTATTCGGCATGGAACGTGCGGAGGTCTATTCGGCACTGCATGCCGTGGATTCTCTTCTGCATCCGAAGCAGACTGTGGAGGTCGTTGAATGAGACCGCTTCCGCCGACGCTTCGCGAGAACCGCCGCTACATCTTAATTAAAGTGGAGGCAGGCGAGATTACGCAGAAGGAAATCTACCGCGCGGCAGCAGACTCTGTCCGCGACCTCTTCGGTGATGTGGGGGCTTCCTGCATTCATCCGGCAGTTGTCTGGTCGGAAGGCGAGTATGCGATTGTCCGCTGCAGCAGAGGGCATGAACTGGAAATGACTGCAGCCCTTGCCTGTGTTACCAAAGCAGGCGGTCATCCTGCAGTGTTTCGGACCGTAAAGACGTCGGGAACTGTTCTCGGCGCGAAAAAAGGTATCTCTGTTGAGAAAAGATATCTTCATGAAGATTGAATATAGTAAGGAGTAACTATGCAGCCACAGCAATATCAGATGGGCGGCTACGACCGCGCTATTACCATGTTCTCTCCTGACGGAAGACTCTATCAGGTTGAGTACGCCCGTGAGGCTGTCAAACGCGGAACGACCGCGGTCGGTATTAAATGCCGTTCCGGCGTTGTTCTGCTCGTTGATAAGAGAGTAGGTTCCCGCCTGCTTGAACCATCGTCGATTGAAAAGATTTTCAAGATTGATGAGCACATCGGTGTCGCTTCCTCCGGTCTTGTCGGAGATGCACGTGCTCTTGTCGAGCGTGCAAGAGTTGAAGCACAGAGCAACAGAATCACCTACGGTGAGCCGATTGATGTGGAAACCCTTTCCAAGAAACTCTGCGACCACATGCAGACCTATACGCTCTTCGGCGGAGCACGTCCGTACGGTACTGCCCTGCTTCTTGCAGGTGTTGACATCGGCGCAGACGGCAAAGCACACTACCGCCTCTTTGAGACCGACCCGTCCGGAACCCTTCTTGAATATATGGCAACCGGTATTGGAATCGGCAGACAGGCAGTCATGAAGCTCTTTGAAGAGGAGTACAAGGAAGGCTTATCCGCAGAAGAGGCAGTCCTTTTAGGTCTCAAAGCACTCTATACTGCAACGGAAGGCAAGTTCGATATGAACACTGTCGAGATTGGAATCGCCGGAGAGTACTCGAAGAAGCGTGCAGTAAAGAAGGTTGTCGAGTCGCCGACCGGAAGCACTACGCAGATTCTGACCTTCAGAAAGCTTACTGCCGACGAAGTGAAGTCTGCAGTGACCAAGTTCTCCAAGACGGTCAAGTCTGACGAGAAGGCGGAGTAAGAGGATGATTCCGCTCGACAATGCAGTAACTGCCCGCCTGGAAAGTCATGGTCTGCGCTTCGAGATTTTAGTTGATCCGGAGCTTGCAGACAAGATGCGCCACGGGGCAGAAGGCATTGATATTGAGGATGCGGTTGCGGCACTGAATGTGTACGAGAACGCATCCCACGGAGATAAGTCCCCGGATGAGGACTTACTCAAAGTCTTCAAGTCCACGGTCTTTGAAGAGGTTGCAAAACAGATTATTCTGAAAGGAGAAATCCACTTAACAACCGACCAGAGAAGACGCTTAACGGAAGAGAAGAGAAACCGCGTTATCACCTACATTGCAAGAAACGCAGTAAATCCGCAAAACGGTCTGCCGCATCCGGTAACGCGCATCGAACTTGCTTTAGAGCAGGTGCGCGTGAACTTTGATCCGTTCAAGTCCGTTGATGATCTTGTCAAGGAAACCGTCAAAGCACTGCGCCCGATTCTTCCAATCAGCTTTGAGGAGAGGAGAATTGCCGCCAAGTTCCCGATGGACTATGCGGCCCGTGCATACGGCGCGGTCTCTGGTGCATCCTATGTCAAGATGGAAAAGAACGAGTGGCAGAATGACGGTTCGTGGATTTGCGTTGTCTCAATTCCGGCAGGAATGCAGGAGGATTTCTTTAATCTTGCCAATGCCGCGGCAAAGGGTGATGCACTCTTGAAAATCCTTGAGTAAGGGGAAGACACACAACTATTAAATTAATGGAAGACTAACATTAGTAGATATTTCTGGAGAAATAAAAAATGGCATCCAAGAGCAAGCACGTAGCAAAGGGACGCGTCACCGGCAGTGCCGGACGCTTTGGTCCGAGATACGGTCGTTTCGGCCGCAAACTGGTAAATGAGAGCGAGAAGATTTCCCGCGCAAAGCACCTCTGTCCAAAATGCGACACTGTTGCAGTCAAGCGTGTCGGAACCGGAATCTGGGAATGCAAGAAATGCGGATACAAGTACGCAGGTGGAGCATACACTCCGCAGACCCCGTCCCTGAAGGTTGTCCTTCGCGCTATTGAGACCAAGGGAGCATAATTTTAATGGTCAGTTACAAGTGTGCCCGCTGTAAACAGATGGTGGAGATTGACAACAATGTCAGATGCCCCTACTGTGGTCACCGCATTCTCTTCAAGACCCGCGGGGCCGGCACTAAAGTACTGAAAGCTCGATGACAATAGTTACTTCATCGCGCAAACCACAGCCGGAGGTTCGGAAGCTGGCAAAAGAGATAGCTTTTGCCTTGGACTTCCCATACGTACAGCGGGGGAAATCCGGTCTCCGCGACTTTGGGGAAGACGACCCCAATATCATTTTTATCTCAGGTTCAAAGCGGAAAGGTCCGATTTTTGATCTGACGGTTAATGGAGAAATCGTCTTTTCCATGCTGATTACCAATATTACTGTGTCTGAGCGTACTGCAGAGTTCCACAAGGGTTTTGTGACTCGTGAAGAGGAGCTTTACGAGCGGTTAAAGCCGTATCTGCCGATTACGTTTGATGCGTCCGTGGAAGGTCCGATTTGTTTCTGCGGAACGCAGAAGATGCGGTATGTATTCCAGGTTATGGTATGAAGCCTTTGATGAATCATTCGGCACGGTTTGTCTTTGAAACGCCGCATGCAGAGAAGCTGTATGCAGCCCTTTCCCCGGAAGCGGGAAGTGATCCCGGGGAGAAATCACAGGTGCAGTTAGAATATGATGACGCATCACTGACGCTTTGCGTGTTAGCAGAGGATGTGTCTGCGATGCGGGCATCGCTGAATATGTGGCTGCGCCTGATTAATGTATCACTCGAAGTATTGGAGTTGTAAAAAATGGCAATGAACCCACAGGCGGCAATTCCGCCGCAGATTCAGCAGCAGCTTGCTATGTTTCAGCAGATTCAGCAGCAGCTTCAGCAGGTATCGTCTCAGAAAATGCAGTATGAAATGACTCTTCGCGAGACCAAGCGCGCAGTTGAAGAGCTTGAGGCTGTAAAGGATGATGCAGCAGTTTTCTCTTCTATCGGATCTATTATGATTCAGAAGGACAAGGAGACTGTCAAGAAGGAGTTAACCGATAAGGCAGACTCTCTTGAACTCCGTATCAGCTCTCTTGACAAGCAGGAGAAGGCTATGGCACAGAAGGCCTCCCAGCTTCAGAAGCAGATTCAGGATGCAATTTCCGGCGGAGCACCAACCGCCCAGTAATTCTTTTTTTTCATATCAGTTCTATTATAATTCCTATACGTGCATATGTTGCGCGGTAATTTTCCCGCGCGAGTGCTGTGTGCTCTAAATCTAGAAAAATCAAAAACTGTAATTTGGGCTTATTTTTCGATTTTACACGATTTATAAGTGCAAAAATTTTCGTAACTTAAGCCACGTATATATACTCAGGCGTCCAATGATGTAGTATGAGAAAGACAGCATTCGTTGTTTTAGCACTTGCCCTTGTGGGCATTGTTGCAGCTGCAGGCTGCATCAGCACTGAGACTCAGTCTCCGGCAGGCGACTGGTATGTGCCAGGTACCGACATTACTATGACCATCACTCCGGACGGATCTGTCCTTGGACAGGCACCGCAGAACAGCTTCTTCGGCTCCTGCACCATTGACGGTGACAAGATTGTATTCAACATCGCTGCAACCCTTATGACCGACTCTGAAGAAGAGAGAGCATTCTTTGCAGCACTGAACTCCGTTGACTCCTTCAAGGTCGAGAACGGAAAGCTTGTCCTCATGTCCGAGGGTAAGGAAGTCTTAACCTTTGCACAGGCACTCGTTGGAACCTTCGTCACTGAAGACGGCATCACTATCACCTTCAACAAGGACATGACCTTCTCCGCAAACGGTCCGGTAAACCTCTTCTCCGGTTCCTACGCATACACTGAGAACGGTATCGAGTTCTCCGATGCTCTCTCCACCATGGCATTCGGCTCTGAGGAAGACATGGCAGCAGAAGCAGCATTCCTTGCAGCACTTGCAGAAGCAAAGACCTTCTCTGTTGAGAACGGAAAGATCACCCTTGGCAAGCTCACCTTAACCGCATCCGTTGTCGGCAACTGGATGACTGTTGACGGCATCACCCTCACCCTCGCAGAGGATGGAACCTTCGCAGGTCAGGCACCGGTTAACAACTACTTCGGCGAGTACGAAGTTAAAGACGGTAAGGTTACCTTCAAGAACGTTGCATCCACTAAGATGATGGGCGCAGAGGAAGACATGGCAGCAGAGGATGCATTCTTCAAGGCACTTGCAGAGAACACCTTTGCAGCAGGTCAGTTCCTCACTGCAGACGGAATCACCTTCGTCCACGCATAAGCACACAGAAATACCATACTCTGCAGGATTCCTGCAGGAATAACACCCAATCTTTTTTTGTTTGTTGAAGAAAGAATGCAGGAGTTTTCCTGTCACTCTGCAAGAAGTACTGTTATCAGATATTTTTCTACTCGTAAGACAGATGCATAATATCCAATACCGGGTTTTTCATACAACTGGTTCGCGCAAAGAAATTCACGGATTTTTTCACAGACAGAGTACTTGCGCTCCGCTGTGAACCGCTCGTGAGTGACTTCCTTTGCTTGCCTCTCAGAGTATGCCTCGTAATTGAGGAGGCCTCATCAGAATACGTGTTGAAGAATAAAAAGAGCCAGGAGGCAAAGGCGGCAGAAGCCTTCTCACACCTTTCAGTTGTGCTTCTGACTTGAGGGTGATGCCTCCAACCGTATGCTACGCAGATTCCAGGGTTAACACAGGCACTTAGAACAGCCCAACAAACGGACTGATAATAAAGTGCCAGAGATTCGTAAATCCGGTGACCAGAATATTTGTCATCATCTCAAGATCAACTCCCAGAACCGGGCCGAGGAAGAGGAAGAACCCGACGGTAGCGACGGATGCTCCGATGTTTGATGCCGCCGCAACCAGAAGAATCCGGAAAAGCGGTACTGAAAGCATCTCTGAGATACTTTCCGCACTGCCGATTTTCTTGAAATCCTTTGCAGTCGGCGGCCGCATCTTTGCTTCCACGAGTGCCGCAAACCAGCCGCAGGCAAGGAACGGATTTAACGAAGTCATCCACGCAAGAGCCGCAGACACCGCAGCAGACAGCGGATGACCGCGGGCAAGAAGCGTTGCTGCTCCGGCAAGAATTCCGTGCAGAACAACCCAGAAGATAATTGCCCAGACCAGAAGGTCCGTAGCGCCCGAGAAGGCGATTGCGAGAATAATCACCGCAAACATCACGAGGAATACGCCGCCGATAATCTTTCCCCACGGATACTTCTTCGGAAGCGTCGTCAGCTCCTTCATGGAAGGAAGCGTTTCCGGATGCTCACGGTAGCGCGTAATTCCCGGCACATGTCCTGCTCCGCAGACAATAACCGCCCGCTCAAAAGGACTGTGCTCCAGAGACACAACACCATGGGCGAGGTATGCATCGCGTTCATCAATTAACGCATGTGCTCCGGCAGGCGAGAACTCATGAAACTCCTCAAGTGCCGCATCAATCATGTCCCGATTGGTCAGCGAATCCACAGTTACTGTATCAATCTCATCCGTTTCCTCATCCTTGCCGGATACCGAACGGAGCAGAACCCAGACGAGCTTAATCTTCTCGACAAACCGCATATTTCCCCAGAAGCGGGCAAGCGTGATATTAATATCGCGGTCAATGAGCATGAGACGGATTCCGCGCTCTTCGGCAAGGCGGATTGCCTCCTTCATATCCGCGCCCGGTTCAACACCGACATTTAAGCCGATTTTACGCTGAACATAGGCAAGAAGCCACTGGACAATCATGACCATGAAGTTGCCGGATAAGATACTCTTTACCTCCGGCGCTTTGGAATCCTCCTCGCGGACAATGCCGGATGCGGCGTCTGCCTCCTCCTGCATCTGCTTTTTGAGCGTCGCAAACCGTCCCTTATCGAGCTCTATCGCGATAACATCCGGGTTTACCGCATCCACCGTATCACGGACTTCGGCAACGCTTTTCTGGGAAACATGGGCTGTGCCCACAATGTGTATTTCTGTCATATCGTATTCTGGCGATGTATGCCTCTGCTGTCGATAACTACCGTTGAACCTGAGACAATACTATGCTTTTGATATTGCTTTTCCGTTGCAAAGAACTCTTTGTCCTCGGCATCACGCCGGAAGAACAGAGCGTCAGCCGTCTCTTCCGCATCAGCGGAGTCTCCGCACCCGACAGCCGGACACTCCGAGATGATGAGTTCATCCCCGTCCAGCATAAACGGATACGTCCGGCAGATGTGCGGGCGGGAAGCATAGACCGTGCAGCGGTTGTCCCTGAGGAAGAGACAGTTTCCGTCAGCCCCGCGCTTGAGAACCCAGCCAAAGGTAATCTTTGTTCCATCCGGAGACTCCATCCAGTCCGGATAGGGTTCGGCGATTTCCGAAAAGGAAAGCGAGGTTTCCTGCATAAGTGCCTCAACCTCATCCGGAGATACCATCACCTCATTATCCGCACCCGAACAGCATGCCCCACAGAGTGTGCAGGTGAAGCATGCTTCCCGGATTTTTTTGGTCAGTTCGTCCTTCATTGATAGCGGTCTGCGTGTTCGCGTATGGCGGAGCGAATCTCCCCCGGCGTGAATCCTAAGACGCCGGCAAGAAACATGGCGCCGCCTGCACCAGTTCCTTCCTTGAGTTCTCCTTCCGCATAGCGGGCAAATCCGGCATGGCCTAATGACTCAAAGCCGGGGTCAACATAATAGACATCCGCTCCAACCGCGGCGGCCGTTTCGCGGAAGGTTGCCGTCTCATCATTATAGACATAGGCGGTTGTGACAACATCCGGGACAATGTTTCCCAATGCCTGGATAAGCGCTGCGGCCGCAAGCATCTGCGTGCCGCCGGCAAGGAAGAGCTTGCCGCGGAAGCCCTCGGCAATTCCTGCCGCGACCGGAATCATCGGGTCTCCTACCAGAGAGACAATATCCAGCGGGTCGGTAACACCTGCCTCCCGCACTTTGGCAACAGCCGCTTCTGCAAAGGTCTCCTTTAAGGCGACCGGATTTTCCTTCAGACAACTGCTGACCTTTGCCCGGTATCCAAGAGCCCGCAGAACACAGAGCGCAGTGGTTGTTCCGCCCGGCAGACACTCACCTAAGACCAGCATGTCATGACTCTGCGAAAGAAACTCGCCGATCCATCTGCCCTTCTCAAAGAGGGCACGCGCATGCGGCACCGCATTTCCATCCCGCGGATCTCCTCCCATCTCTCCGCCGAGTGCGATGTGCGGAACTGTCGGCTGATGTTTGAGGCCTGCGGAAATTAACAGCGGCTTCATCCCGATTAAGTCCATCATCGAAAGCGTCAGAAGTGCCGGCGTCGGGCATCCGGTCGGCGTGTTCGGCGTCATATCCCCGGAAAGTTCACCGTTTATGATAAGTTCCGCATCTAAAGGCGGGACAAACAGACTGCTTTCCGGATTTTCCCCGGCACCGGAAACGCCGGGAATGGTGGATACCACAGAGTTTGCAAGAATGACGGCAAAGAGCGGAGACTCCGCTTCAAAGTTGACGCGTTCGGATAAGAAGGACATTGTTGGTAGTATATTTGCGATAAGGAAATATGAATTGTGCGTCACGAATCTCCAAAAATCAAGCAGAGTGGACTAATCCGCAAGCAGATTTGCCGAAATAGGAGGGGAAAAGGCAATAGCGAAAACCCAAGCCCTCCCTTTTATGACAGAGAAAAACCAACACTAATCCGCATGAAACCCGTCCTTGCCCTCCTGCAGTTCACAACCATCCTCCCCTTAGGCAAACCGGCAGACTTTGACGCCTTTGCGAAAAACAGCTGGCTCTACCCAATAGCAGGATATGTAACCGGATTTATCTCCGCAATCCCTGCAATCCTTGCCGCCGTCCTCGGATTCGACAACTCCCTGGTTGTTGCGGCGCTCACGCTTGCGGTCTCCCTTTTCATCAGCGGAGGAAACCACTTCGACGGACTGCTGGACTTCGGCGACGGATTAATGGCGCACGGAAGCACCGAAAAACGCATCCGGGCAATGACGGACAGAACAACCGGCGCCGGCGCGCTTGCCCTGGGAATGATTACCCTCCTCATCACCTTCGCAGCCCTTGCCTCGCTTCCGGTAGAACTCATCGCTGCAGCAGTAATTACCGCTGAAGTCTGCGGAAAAATGATTATGGGACTCTTTTCAGCGCTTGGAAAACCGTTCCACGAAGGAATCCAGAGCTACATCTACGGGCTTTCGAAGAGAAGATTTGCCGTCTATACTATACTCCTTGCACTCCCGCTTCTCCTCTTCATCCCGGTAAAATCTGCCGGAATCGGAATACTTGCCGGAGTCCTGACCTTTGCCGGACTCTGTCTGGTTGCAAAAAAGCTGTTCGGCGGGGTTAACGGAGATGTAACCGGCGCCGGAAATGAACTGGGAAAAATGATGGTGTGTCTCGTCTTCGCAGTCTTAGCGTCTGCGTGAGAGCGGAATATATCCCTGGTTGTTGTCGTCGCTGCACTCGATGTCAGTAGATGTCGGGTCTTCAACAGCGATGTTGAACATAACCATCCCTTCCATTAACTGCTGATCAAGCGAGTATCCGCCTTTGGAGTTTCTCAGCGCCTGTGCGTACGGGTTCGGAGTTACTCTGCGGTTTACCCGGATTCCGGCACAGTGCGTGCAGAAGACACAGGTGCTGTGAACCGAGACCTCTTTTCCCTGACACATGACGGTAACCTTTCCGCTTGGTTTTCTATCGAAGGGTAATGATTTCATGTATCTTATGTTGTCAGTCTAAGATATAGAGGGTTTCTGTTGGATAAGGTCGCCGGATGTAACAATACCCGAAATCGAACCGCACTCCTCGCGGAGAAGAGAACTTCTCCAGCAGATTTCAAGCTCTGTTCCGTCCGCACAGAGCACCTCCCCCTTGTGCGTGGATACAGAATCTCCGCGGGTAGAGGATACCATCTGCTGAAAAGCCGCAAGGCGCGACTCGCGGACACGCTCCGGCACCAGTGTCTCGAACCAGTTTTTCCCGATTAACTCCTCTTCCGTGTAGCCGAGCATGTCTGCTCCGTGCCGGTTAATCAGCTCTATTGTGCCGTCGCGGGATACTGCCGCAAGGAAAACGCCGGCAACATCAATATATTTCCGCGTCCGGTCACGCTCACGAAGCAGTTCGTCCTGCACAAAACAGCGGGATGCGGCAGTGCTTATCTGGAATGCGGCAGACTCCAGAATTCCCTGAAGTGCTGTGTCCGGACAGAGCGGGGAAGACGAGCCGAGAACCACGCAGGCAACGGTCTTTCCGCGGAAGACGACCGGCAGGAGAACAAGAGACTTCGCGCCGATCATCAGCGGGATATCGCCTTCGGGGAAAAGCCCCATACGGTATTTGTCAAAGACTGCAGGGTTTCCTTTCCGGATGATTCTGTCCGGGATTGAGTCTGCATCAACGGCCGGGACAAAGCGCCCGCCTTCCTGCCGGAAGAGGATGTAGTCATCAAAGATACTGCGCTGATAAACCGCCGCCGCCTCAAAGCCAGAAATCTCCGGCAGATAGGAGAGAACCGGATCCCAGATATCCTGGATTGCCACGACTCCTTCCAGTGCGGTTAAGAACTCGCGGATGGACTCCTGGCGTTTGCGGTCGCGGACATCTTCGGTAATGTCCTCGGCAATCAGAATCAGATACTCGCGGTCAACCGAGAGTGTCATGGGAATCATCTGCATGGAAAGATACTTCTGCTCGCCGCCGACGGTCAGCACTGTTTCCTTTACCCGCATGGTCTGGTGGAAGGAGACTGCGGTCTCAACAGTATCCAGCAGTTCATCCGCTCCGGTCTCCCGCAGGACATCCGGCAGTGCCGTCTGCCGGAACTCCTGCTTTCCCTTCTGCAGGAAGGTCTCTGCGGCATGGTTTACATAGTAGAACTGGTGTGTGTTCAAGTCGCTTACGGTAATCAGCGCCGGGATGTTGTCGATTACCGCGTCAAGGAAGGACTTCCAGCGCTTTGCTCCCTGCTGTGCCTGCCGCTGTTCTGAGACATCACGAAGAGCACCGTTGTATCCAAGAAAGATGGACTTGTCTTCTTCTAAGAGAACGGGCGTTCCGGTGAAGTCACAGTAGATTTTTCTGCCGTCTTTGGTCAGAAGAGGGAACTCGATTAAGGAAAATCCGTTGTCTTTAGAGACCTCGGACAAAAGCCCCCAGGCAAATCTGCTTCCAGCCCCGCTCGGCATGAAATCAGAGAAGCGCTTTCCAATCATCTCCGACGGCTGATAGCCGGTAACGGATGAAATCTGCGGGCTGATGTACTGGATAAGCGAGTTCTCGTCAACGGACCAGATGACATCCGAGACGGTCTCAACCAGACGGCGGAACATATTTTCGCTCTGTTCAAGAGCGGCTTCCGCCTGCACATGCTCGGTGATATCATCTAAAATAATGGTAACGCCCGGTTTTCCGTCCGGGAGAACCAGCGGATAGAGCCGCTGGTCAAGGATTTTTTCCTCGCCGTCTTTGAAGAGCCGCAGTTCTCCGCGAACGGTGTCTCCGCGAAGGGCTGTTCTAATCTGCTCGGTCAGTACGCCATTGCAGAGCGGGCTTGCATGACCCTCGTAGATGGTATGCCCCACCAAATCCTCTTCCGTGCAGGAGAGGAAATCGAGTACTGCCTCGTTTGCCTGAATTACCGTCAGGTCCGCATCGGTTAAGAGCACCATCTCAGAGGATAAGTTCAGCATGGCAGAGACCGGGATGCGTTTGGAGAGGAAAAAGACCTTGGCTTTTCCAAACATCCGCATCTCCACACGTCCTGCAAGAAGGAGATTATCCATGTACCGGGCAACGGTATTCCGGTTGATATGCGCTGCATCAGCAATCTCGGTAACAGACATGCCCCGCGGGTTGTCCTGAAGAAGAGTGAGTATTTCTGAAAAATCGCCTGTCATCTCAACCATTTCATACAAATACGCGTTCTGTACAGATAATGCTTTGCTCACAGGCAAGGCATCATCGCCAAACATCATTGCCGTGCAATTAGGCAAAATTATAAATAGTAGCATATCAAATATGTATATAGCAGCCTGCGAGAAGAGCGCAGACCGCAGCATGGTGCCGGAAACACCCCGGAAAATTTTAAGGATGCACCACCTTTCATATCGGACACTCTACACCTCACAATATCCGGCACCTGCACAATACCATAAATGACACGTACCAACTCCTTTTTCTAAAACAATCCCAAAAAGAAGAAATACTATTCCCTCCTATTTTTCCTGAATGAATTCCTTTGTCTGCAGATACGAGGCCGTGCTTTTCGATATGGACAATACGCTCCACAACCTCTATGCGGCGCGGTTTGCCGCGGCAGAAGCAGTCTCTGCGTACAAAGGAGTTTTCGGCGACCTGCTCTTTTCCCTGATGAACAAAGACACCCCGACACTGATTCCGGACATGCTTTCCGCATACCATGCGGAAAACGGACTGGACGGCCTTGCAGAGAGCCTCCTGCTCTATGAAGCGCTTGAGATCGCCTGTATCCGCCCGTATGAGAAGCTCTGCAAACTTACCAGAACCCTGAAAGAGAACGGTGTCAAAGTAGGACTGGTGTCCAACGCAGATTCCGCATCAACAAAAATCCGGCTGAAGGTGCTCGGACTCGAAGAGGTCTTCGACATCATCGTAAACCCGGAAACCTTCGGCGTGAAAAAGCCGAACCCGGAAGTCTTCCGGATGACTCTGGATGCGCTCGGCGTTCCTGCAGACAAAGCAGTGATGATTGGAGACAGAACAGACCGCGACGTTTTACCACCGCGAGAGGCAGGACTTTCTGCGATTCATATCTGGTTCGGGTCGACCGATGCAAAAGATGATGTCGCATGTGCAGAAACACAGGATGATGTAATCCGCCTGTTAATCCAATAGTGAAGACAGTATCGAATAAAAAAAAAGATTAGGCGATCTTGGAGAGTTCGCCGGTCTCCAGGTTGTAGAACAGTCCGTGGACCTGAATCTTTCCCTCTTTTTCCGCGTTTGCAACAAGCGGATAAAGACGGAGGTGCTCTAACTGGAGACGGATGTTCTCATACTCAATCTCGCGCTTTCTTGCGGCCTTTTCTTCCGGCGTCTTTGCTTCGCCTAAGCGCTCGTCAACGCGGACCTGTGCCTCACGAGCATGGTTAATCCAGAGCGGGATGTAGGAATCCTTGCTCATGTCAACATCCAGCGCGTTCAGTGCTCCGCAGTCCGAGTGACCGCAGACAACAATATCCTGCACTTTCAGGTGAGACACCGCATATTCCAGAACAGTTGCAAAGTTCCAGTCATGCGTTGGAACAATGTTTCCGATATTTCTATGAGTGAACAGCTCTCCTGCACGACAGTGTGTGATACGTTCCGGATTCACACGAGAATCAGAACAGCCGATCCAGAGAACCGTCGGGTGCTGGGAGGTCGTCAACTGCATGTAGCGATCTTTCTTACGCTCGAAATCCTTCTCCAGAAAGATTTTGTTGCCTTCAAGGAAACTGTCAATCATAAAACAATACCTCGTTAACTGTTAATTGGAAGGCAGAGTATATCAGTGTTTTGACTTATTCACACTGAAATGATTTGAAAAAAAGAGTGGATTATTTTACACAGGGAAGCGGGCAGCCGTCAGAACCGCGGATAATTCTGCAAATTTCACAGAATCTCTGCTCCAGACCTTCCTCATCAAGACTGCGCTGCTGAATCTCCAAAGCAAGCTGTCTGATAATTACCAGAATTTCCTCCTCAAAGACGATACGGTATCCGCGTTTTCCGGAAAGATACTGAGATACAGCAGACGGAGCAACGGAAAGGGCTTTTGCTGCCTGTACCTGGCTGATGCCAAGAGACACCAGCTCTGCGGCGAGAGAAGCCTGAATTGCAGGAATAATGTTCATGACAATATCCTGACAGGGAACTTTTACCATAATAAGTAATTAACGTCGTGTAATGTATATATAATTTCCTTTCGGGGAAATCAGAGAAAAAAGATTGTTTAGAGAGAGAACTCTTTGGTCTCGTCGCGGCTCTCGCCTTCGAGCTTCTTGAAAAGTCCAGGCTTGCTCTTTGGGATTAAACAAAGCGGGCATTTCCACTGGTCCGGGATGTCTTCGTACTTTGTTCCCGGCTCGATTCCGTGCTTCGGATCTCCGGTTTCCTCATCGTAAACCCATCCGCAGTAAATACAATACCATTTTGCCATACTTAGTAATTACCCTGTGAACTATTTGAATGTACTCTTTGTGTCACTACCGAAACCTCTTATAGCTTTGAGAACGAATAATTTGTTAACGAAATTTTCGGTTGAGAAAATCAATGACTGTCACACTCACCCCAGAAGAAGTGAAAGCCCGCTTCGGTCCAATGTTCTGCCGCCGTCTGCTGGTCATGACGGATGAAAAAAACGGCATTGCAGAGATTCATGAAGAGTGCCATGCAAGAGGCCCTATTGAATGGGACCACATGAACCGCAGAAGAGCAGGCGGCGCACTGGTTTCTGCGAGAACGGAAGGGACAAAGATGACCATGAAAGCAAAGCTCGGCTGTTATCCGATTCAGTTCGGGCCGGCGGCGGCGGAGCTTGGCGGTCAGGCGCTGGAAGGAGTTGTGGTAAAAGGAGACGAGGTACACACCTCCTGGGCAGGAGCGGCCGGCGCCGGTGTCGGCGTTGCCGCCTGCCTTGCTCAGGCACCGGGTGTTATCCGTGCCGAGTACAAATCCGAAGAGGACTTAAATGTCGGCGGGGCACGCATCTGCCGGAGCACCGTCGTTCTGCCGAAATATGAGAAGATTACCTTCGGCATTGACGACACCGATGTGAAAGAGGAAGGGGCGACCTGGGTTCTTGCTCTGCAGTGCGGAGAAGCCTGCAATATCGAAGGCGTGGAGTTTCTCGGTATGCGTCTTGTACAGCTGAACCCGAAAGCACCGAACAAGACCACGAACTGTACCGGCTCGGCACTCAGCTTCGCTGTCCGCCCGGGAAAGAAAGAGGAGCTGATAGAGTTCGTCAAAACCTTTATCGAGGAGCACTCCGTAAGTCCGGAGACAGGAATCTGCTATCTGGAAGGGCTTGTTATGCCGGAGTCTCCGTACAAGAAACAGATTAAAACCGAGCTTCTGACTGCTGAGTATGCAAATGCGGAAGCGGAAAGAATCGGGGTGACATTTATCGACTCAGCCAATGCCAAGGGCAGAATCGGTTCCCTGGGCGCTCTTCTCTGGGCAAACGACGGCGTTGAAGCGGCAGGCCTCTTCGGGGAAGAGGCATAACAAATCTCTTTTTAAAAAAAGTATTAGGCAGACTTTCCGGCCATCTCCTGCTCCTGCAGGGCCATATAGTCTACTTTATTCATCTTCGTCAGCGGCATGGCATCGATTACCTCCACCTTCTTTGGAACACTCCAGCGGTTTACCTTGTCTGCGGCATAGGCGATTAAGTCCGCTTCGAGAGTCTCGAGGTTTGCACCTTCCTCCGGCACCACGAACAGCTTGATTCTGCGGTCATCCTTGTACGGGGTTGCAACAGCACAGACCTGTTTAACGGACGGGTGCTCAATGATTACATCCTCGATTAAGGACGGGTAAACGTTGTAGCCGTTTACCTTAATCATTCTCTTGTGGCGGGAGCGGAAGCAGATCATGCCGTCATCTAACTGGACGATATCGCCGGTGTGCAGCCAGACGCGTCCGTCTGCGTGTTCGCGCAGGACTTCAGCGGTTGCCTCCGGGTTGTTGTAGTATCCGGTCATCATTCCAGGGCCGAAGTAACAGAGTTCTCCTTCCGCACCTTCTTCTGCCGGCTCGGTTGTTCCAGGGACAGTCAGGCAGTACTCAACACCGCCGAGTGGGACACCGATACAGCCGTTTGGCAGGAAGCCGTACTCATTCGGCGTTAAGATGCAGGCGCCGCAGGACTCGGTAAGGCCGTATCCTGCACGGAACTTTACCTTTGCATTGTTCTTCTTCAGGAGTTTATTGTATTTGTCCGTTAAGTCGTTGGAGACGCGATCTCCGCCGGAAACCACCAACTTTACATCGGATAAGTCATAGTCCTGGAGCATCGGGTAGAGGCGCTCGAACATGGCCGGAACGCCCGGGATGAAGATGACGTGCTCTTTTTTAATCTGCTTAAAGCAGCCCTTCGTCTCGAACCGCGGGACGAGGACAACCTTCATGCCGGAGATCATCGGTGCATGGATACAGACAGCAAGGCCGAATGCGTGGAAGATTGGAAGAAGTGCTAAGAATCCGTCCTCGACATCGGTATTTCCTTCGCCGACCTCGACTAACATCTGCATGGAGATGGAGTTTAAAGCATAGTTGGAAATCATAACACCCTTGGCAGGGCCGGTGGTACCTCCGGTGTACATGATAACCGCAGTGTCTTCGTGTTTTCCAACCTCAGGCGGCAGGACAAATCCGTTCTTGAGCATCTTTTCTCCTTCTTTGAGGAGTGCGGACCAGGCAGTAGTTGATGCAACGTTTTTGGCCGGGCCGTATTTTTTCATGGCGATGCCGTAGCCGATTTTCATCGCGGTTCCAACCGGGTTTCCCGGGAAGTATCCGCCGGTCTTACAGCGGATGACCGCAACGTCACGGTTGGAGACCAGTTCTTCATTGAGTTCAACGGTGAAGACGATTTTGCTTCCCGTTAAATCAATCGCGTGCAGTACCTCCTGCTGGGATGATAAGGGGTGGACCATGTTTGCCACCGCACCGATTCTGTTTGCGGCATAAATGGCTATTACTCCCTGCGGGATGTTCGGGGTAAAGATGGTAACTGCATCTCCCGGTTTTACTTTGCGGGAGAGGAGTGCTGCAGCGAGGCAGTCAACCTCATGCATGAACTGTTTCCAGGTGATATGGTTTCCGTAGAATGCAAGGGCGACGCTTTTGTCTCCGGAGCGCTCATAGCCGCGCAGGAGTGATTCGTAGAGAGAACGTTTGTCTTCTTCCGTGTAATGTAGTACTTCCAAAATCTCCATCCTCCAACGTATGGAACAATATTTACTTATCTGTCTGAGAGAGTATTTAATTTCTTGGAGGATTTACCTGACATCATGTTGGATTGTTTATATTAGGCTTGTGGTCGATGGGGTGGGGCGCAGGCGAGCGATGCTTAAAAGCCTATGCCAAAGCGAGGGTGTAAACGGTGGTGTGGGTTGAGGGGGGGAATGAAGGGATTCGATATATAAGCAAGCCTGAGATGCTGGTGCTTTTGCGTTGCTTTTCATGTAATGATGGATGCGAATTGCAGACGCAACTACTTTACTTAGCAAAAATCAGAAAAAGGAAAACGCCCAAATCGGAATTCGAATCCGAGTCGCAGCCGTGACAGGGCTGCATGATAGGCCACTACACTATTTGGGCAAGATTACATTACAATCATAACCGCTTTGCACTGCAAAACACCAGAAAAAGGAAGCGCCCAAATCGGAATTCGAATCCGAGTCGCAGCCGTGACAGGGCTGCATGATAGGCCACTACACTATTTGGGCAAGTTTTGCTTGTGCGTCATTGGAAAATGGTCCCGACTCCCGGATTCGAACCGGGGACATCGCGGTAGCCGCGCAGTATGCCCGCAGGCATTAATCTTACTACAGCCGCGCACTCTACCATCTGAGTTAAGTCGGGTTATGACTGCTCTAATAACAATGATGTTTGAAAATATAAACCTGTCGGAATTATGTCGAACATACCAAACCCTCATATCATCTCAGAGACAATCAGTAATAGAGAGAATCATCAATGCCAGAATTAACCGGATTTGCCGTAATCGGATGCAGTAAATGCCGCAGAATAATGTCTGCTGACCTATCTTACGCCACCAAAACCTGCCAGTGCGGGCACAAACTAGACCTCAAAAAAACCAAACATCTCGCAGTATTTGCATCAGCAGAAGATGCCGCGCAGGCAGTCATGCAGATGCAGGAAAGAAAAAACACAGGATTCACTTCTGCGGTGAAGTTTGAGCGGGTTTAGGTTCTGTCTTTTTTTTAGTTTTTGTTGCTTTGTTTTTTTTGGCGGGGTTGATTGTTGAGTGTATAGGAGCGTTTTTCCTACGCGAAATTCACACGAAACCAACGCGAATCGCCAGTCCTTCGGACTTGCTCACGCCTTGAGTCGCGACGCACGTCGTGCCGACGTGCTAATGGCTTAGTCGCTTTCGCTCCCTCGCCCTTCGCGCCTCGCGGCAAAAACGCGAAATGATAAAAATCGCGAAAACTCAGTGAAAGTCACGAAAAAGGTACATGCGTTCAAAATCACCAGAGAAACCTTTCGTATGGGTTTAATCCTTCTTAGAATGAAATGGTTAGAGTTCTGGATACTTCACCAGATACCATGTGGTAAGGTCATTCTTCTGATAGTAGGTTTTCAGAATCAGCTTGAATCCGAGCTTTTGGTAAAATCTGCAGTTGTGTTCGGTGTTTGTTTCCAGATAGACTGTCTGTTTCGCACACTCACTGAGTTTTTCCTGAATCAGTTTCGAGGCAATGCCCCTCCCCTGCATCTCAGGCAAGACGCCGATTGCATAGAGATACAGCGTATCATCCGGAAGATTCAGGCTTTTCCTTCCCTTCTCCACTGCAGAAGAATTTTTTGCGAGATTAATCATCTCTGATATCTTCATCTTCCCAAACAGCCTTCGGATGAGACTAACTGCGGGGGCTCCGCTTCCGGCAGCACCTATGGTTGACCATACAACAACACCGCCGCACTCTGCGCTGTCTGCTTCAACAGTTCCGCGTTTAATGAGATACTCCATCTCCAGACGGAAAAGAATTTCCAGACATCTCATCCTCCTTGGCTCTGCTATTGAAAGAGATGGAAAAGGATAATTGAAGAATGCACAGGCAAGTGTTTTTTGTGCCTTCTCCAAATCATGTAAATTAAGAGTGATGGTCATTCACTCAAAGAGGTTGTCAAAGTACTTTGCTGCGAAGAACTCCATCATCGGGAAGGTAAGAAGAATGAGTCCAAGACCAAGTACCGGAATCATTGAAAAGACAACCCATACAATAAGCACTGGAATGCAGAGGATAATCACTGTAATCCATGCGAGGATGTATCTGCCTAATCCAAGCTTTCCAATCATGCCGATGATTTCACCAAATCTGAATGCTCCTCCAAACGACTGCTTGCGGGCGAAGTTAATGATTGCCGGAGCTGTAATGAAACCGATGAGTAGTGTCAGAAGACAGTCAGCAAGGACAACAATCATGGATTCTGCATTCATTCCGCATAACAGCATGATAATGATTATGATGGTAGGGATGATGGAATAAATCAGAGTGATAATTGTAGAAAGCAATCCCTGAATGAAGCACTTTCCGACTTCAGTGATTGCTGGCTCTTCCTTGCGGTAGATTTTCAGGAATACTCCGCTTGCAATGAAGTTGATAATTGGAATACAGGTGAAGATTGTCAGGGCAATCCAGCGCGGTATGCTGAAGATGGTATTTTTCACCGCAACTCCGCATGATTCGCGAATATTTTCCAGAGTGGTTACTGTCATACTAGTATCACCTATATTACAACAGATTTAGAAATAATTAATTTTTTCATCTATTTTCAAAAATTATGGTGATTTTTCGAATAAAACAAACATTTATATAGAAAAAAAAAAACAGAATGGTATGGTTATGAAAAGTCGTATTGTCTGCATAATCTCCATACTGCTTTTAACAGCCGTATTCATGAGCGGCTGTGTCAGTACACCGGATTGTATCACAGAAGTCTCCGGGATATCCAAATACGGTCATGCCGTTCTGGACACAACACCAGAAAATCTCTTAGCATCCGGAATCACTCTTGGAGATACCGTAACAGTCTCAGTTGGCGATTTTACTCAGGATATTCCTTATCTTGACGGATTCTACGTTAAAAGCGGGGATTATCTTCTCCGATGCACATCAGATAACTCTATTGAAATCTGCATCAACTATGGAAATATTGCCGAAAAACATGGAATAGAAATTGGTGATGCTGTATCTCTGACACTCAGAGAAAAAGGCGGCTCGCTCTTCCTTCTGGAAATTGCCGGAGGACAGTATTCTTCCAACCGTGAGGATTTTGCAGGCGATGAAATCTTTGCCAACTTCCGTATGGTAACGCTTGGCGGTATTGCGGAAAATACGCTGTACCGTTCAGCTTCCCCGATTAACAACGACGCGGGAAGGGCATCTGTAAGCAATATGCTTGCAGAGAAAGCTAAAATCAGCTCCGCAGTGAATCTCGCGGATTCCGCAGAAGATGTCCTGCACCATACAGAAAAACCGGATTTCTCATCAGAATACTATCTGTCTCTTTTTGAAGATGGAAAGGTGCTAACATCTCCGCTGTTAAATGATTTCACCTCGGAGGAATATATCTCCGGAGTTGTTGCGGCATTAACCTTCCTTTCGGAGAATGAACCGCCGTATCTGGTACACTGTAACGAAGGAAAAGACAGAGCAGGATTTACGGTTGCATTAATCGGCGCATTAATGGGAGCATCTGTCGATGAAATTTCCAATGACTACATGGTAAGTTACGAGAATTATTACGGTATAACCAAAGAGGATGAGAAGAAGTATGCCTATGTTGAAGAAGGAAATATTCAGGTAATTCTCAAAAGCATTGCCGGACTTGCAGAGGATGAATCATTTGATTCGATTAATCTTCAAAAGGCTGCAGAGGAGTTTGTTCTCTCTCATGGAATGAGCAAAGAGAGTTTGTCTAATCTGCGGATGAAACTTTCTGGAAATGAAAAATTATGATTAAAAATAGAACTGCACAGTTAATTTATCAAACAGTCTACTGTACGCTTGGTCTGGTAGGATGTATTGCATGTCTTGGGATATTTGATAACATCAATGCAATCCGCTGGGATTTCTATGTTCACTTCACCAACATCAGCAATTTCCTGTGTCTTGGAGTTATGCTTGCCGCGCTGATTCAGACCGCAGGAAAGAAAGAGGACAGCTATGTTACAACCGTGCCGCTGCTGAAGTTTATTGGATTGCTTGGAATTTTACTTACATTCCTTGTGTTCAATATTATGCTCGCCGGGGCAGACGGACGCGACCCTCTGGCAAACTGGAGAGTTGGAAGTATTCTATTCCATGTTGTACTGCCGATTATGTACATCGCAGACTGGTTCTTATTCTATGAACGCGGAAAGTGTAAATGGTATTATCCTATCGCATCTGCTGCATTCCCGCTTGCTTACGCAGTATTCCTTCTAATTCAGGCAATCATTTTGAAGTTTGACACTTCTATTCTGATTCCAACCACAACCACGCCGCTTATCTACCCGTACTTCTTTGTAAATCTTGATACACTGGGTGTTTCCGGTGTTCTTATGTGGGTTGGCATACTGGCTGCAGTATTTGTTGCGGTTGGATATTTATTCCTCGGTCTTGATAAAATTCTAAAAATAACACGTTCGGTAAACTAACCCGATTGGAAAGAATATTCAATATCCGGATGTTCGAAGCATCTGTGAAAACTGTTCGCGTTCAAACCCTCGATACCTTTCGTGAAAGGTTTCCGGTGATTTTGAATGCATGTACCTTTTTCGCGTTTTTCGTTTTCTTTCGCGTATTTTTCGCGTAGGAAAAACGCTCTTACAAAGCCTGGGAATAAACCCAACAGCAAAACAACAAAAAACAAAACAAAAAGAAAAAAGTAAGATAAAATCAGTCAAGCGGGATTGCTTCTAAAGTAGATGCAATCTCCCAGACCTTGGTTCTTGCGTGCATCGGCATATTGGAATCACTGCTGACCTCATCAATCTTGGACAGAGCCGTTGCCGCACGAAGGCTTAAGGACTTCTTCTCATCAGTCAGGATTTTTAACGTCTCATCTGCCGCGCGGCGGATGTTGCGCGGGATGGTCGGATCCTCATTCATCATCTGCAGCATCATAACACACTGCTTAATCATATCTTCCGGGTTTGCCATATCTATTTCCTCCCCAATAAGTAGTACACATGTTAGACCTATAATGCAATAAAGACTCCCCTCCGTCTCGCCCAAAATATATACTCAGAGAACAAACAAATACTCAATACTATAGAAAAATACCATGACCAGAAATCCTGATGACATAATGGCAGAGCATCTCTTAACCGGGGGAAAGATGCTCTCTGAGGCCTGCCCGAAATGCGGCGCCCCCCTCTTCGAAATAAAAGGCGTAAAACAGTGCGTTGTCTGCGCAGAGGCCGCAAAAGAAGAAGCTGCAGAGAAGGCCGCATCTCCTGCTCCAGCTGCAACTCCCAAAGCTGACGAGGTTCGCGTAATCATGCCGGCCTATGCAAAAGAAGAGCTGCTCCCGTCAACTCCGCTCGGTGACGAAATTGACGCCTTAATCCGCTCCTTTATTCAGCGCGCCGGAAACGAGCCTGATGCATCCCGCTGTCTTACCTATATGGAATGCATCAGAACAGCCGCCGAAGCCAAAACCATGCTTGTGAGACATCGATGAACGTCATTGGAATCGTCGGATACCCCGCAAGCGGAAAAGGCGAGTTCTCGCGGATTGCCGCGGAAAACGGCATCCCGGTAGTTGTCATGGGAGATATCATCCGAAACCGCACAAGAGCCGCAGGACTCGAATTAACGGATGAAAATGTTGGAGCAACTGCCCGCGCCCTTCGCGCAGAGCTTGGCATGGATGCTGTCGCTATCCTTACCGCAGAGGAAGTAAAAAAGCTGGATGCCAAAACCGCAGTCATCGACGGCATCCGCGGAGATGCTGAAATTTCCTACTTCCGCTCTGTCTTTGAAACCTTTACGGTAATCTTCATCAAAGCAGACTTTGCAATCCGCCTGGAACGCATGCAGGGGCGGGGACGAACTGATGACTCAACAACCGCGGATGCGCTATCTGCCCGTGATGCCCGCGAAGAGTCCTTCGGTCTTGCCCGCGCCGTCTCTGCCGCCGATATCACCCTGGTCAACGAAACCGACCGCGAATCCTTCGAAGAAGCAATCCGAAACACTGTCAGGAGTCTTGCATGAAATTCTACTTCGCCTCCTCCTCCAAAGTCTGGGAAGACCCGGCCTGGGTCTCCGGTATCGTCGATGCCGGATTTGACGGCTGGGAAATCTCCGCAGACGGAAACTACCGCCTCGATAATGAAACAACCTTTGCCGGCGTCAAAAATACTATCAAAGAAACCGGCCTGGAAGTTTCTGTGCATGCGCCGTTCAGCGACTTGAATCCTGCATCCATCAATCTCCCTATCTGGGAAGAGACGGTAAACCAGCTGTCTGTAACCATCACCCGTGCCGCAGAGATTGCAGACACCGTTGTCATCCATCCGGGATACTTATCGCCGGTCAGCCGCTACGACACGGCACTTGCCTGGCAGAATCACAAACAGGCCTGCATCCGCTTAGGCGAGACCGCAGAGTCTGTCGGCGTCAAAGCCTGCCTGGAAAACATGCCGAACTTAGACGACTTCTTCTGCCGTGACCCGTATGAGCAGGACGGATTCGTGGACGGAACCGGTATGGGGCTGACCTTCGACGTCGGGCATGCAAACACCAACGGAAACCTGAATGACTTCTGCAAAATCATTCTCCCGAACGCATACCACCTTCACATTCACGACAACAACGGCGTCCGCGATGAACATCTGCCCCTTTCCGAAGGCAGTATTCCCTGGGACAAAATCATGCCGAAGATTGTAAAAGAGTACAAGGGAAAAATCATCGTCGTGGAAGGCAGAAATCCGGAAGAGGGCAAAAAGAGTCTTGAGTTCCTTCGGAGGTGGTTCTGATGGCAGGAGAAACACTCTTCGTCCACTTCTTAGGCACCGCCGGAGCACTGCCTACACCAAACCGCAACCCGTCCTGTGTTCTGGTGCGCAGAGGTTCTGATACGCTGCTTTTCGACTGCGGAGAAGGCGCACAGCAGCAGATGATGCGGCTGAAAACTGGATTTGTGGTCGATGCAATTTTTATCACGCACTGGCATGCTGATCATTACCTCGGCATGTTCGGCCTGATTGAGACGATGTCCTTCAACGGCAGAACAGAACCCATGACCATCTACGGTCCGCACGGAGTAGAGAAGTATGTAGATATCATCCGGCAGTTAACACCCCGGATTCCCTTCCCGCTCCATGCAGTTGAGATGGCAGACGGCGACGTTGCCATCTTTGACGGCTATGCGGTTATGGCATTCAAGACCTACCACGGCATGGAAAGCGTGGGCTACGTCTTAGAAGAGGACATGCGTCCCGGAAGATTCGACCGCGAAGGAGCTATTGCCCTGGGTGTCAAGCCGGGGCCGCTGTTTGGCAAACTTCAGCGGGGCCAGTCGGTTACCGTCGAGCGTGACGGAGAGACGGTTACTATTACACCGGATATGGTCATGGGAGAGCGCCGTCCGGGAAGAAAGATTGTCTACACCGGAGATACTCGCCCGGTGAAGAACAGAAACGATTTGCTGATGGATGCCGATCTCTTAATCCACGAAGCAACCTTCGATGAAGAGGAAGGAGCAGAGCGTGCCCGCGAGGTCTGGCACTCCACGGCCCGCGAGGCAGGCGAGGTTGCCGCGGCTGTCAATCCGAAAAAGCTTGCGCTGGTGCACATCAGTTCCCGCTACACGTCATCTGCAAACCATGTAAAGGACGCCAAAGAGGTGTTCGACGGCGAGGTCGTTGCACCAAACGATTTAACCACTGTGGAAATCCCGTACCGGGATGCGTGAACTGATTTGAATCTGTGGAATTTCCCGCAGATTTTCCGCTATTTTTCTTGCCGCATAACAAAGCTTGATATGGTGTTAGTGCATAATGATTAACCTAAGTTAGGGGATTTATACCGAGAAAAAATGCCGGAGTCAGACAGTACCAAAGAGCTTGAACTGTATTCGCGTGATGGAAATGTTACATCTGTCAGAAGCCCGGTGCGCATTCAGATTCTTCGTCTCATGCGTGAAGGCGATGACGTGACCTTTGCAGAGATTCAGGAGGCAACCGGTCTTTCTAAATCCACTGTATCGAATTATCTTAATTCTCTTGATGAAGCGGGGCTTATTGTCCGTGTTCCGGATCCAAACGATGCCCGGAAGAAGATTTACCGTCTCTCTGCAACGTATCTGGGACAAGTTGATCCGACGACTTATGCCGCTCCTGCCGAGTATCGGGAGCTTATCCGCCAGACCTATACCAATTATGACCGCATTGACTACAAGGAGATGCTCCCCCACATCTTCCGTGTGGCGCTTGCGGAGTCCGGAATCCGTATTGACCCTGTTCTGAAAAGAGGCGGTATAATTCTAGGCGAAGCGGTTGCTCCCTATGTGGTAGCCGACTCGCTGGACAAGACGATTGAGAATATTCAGGAGTTCTGGGTGCATTACGGATTCGGTGAGGTGCAGGCGGTGTCAACCGCTCCGCTGGTGCTTGACGTCTATAAGTGTTACGAGTGCATGACTCTTCCGAAGGGAATCTCAGGCGGATGTATCATCTCGAAGGGGATGTTTTCCGCACTGTTCTCGGCGTTCTTCCGCTGTCCGGTGCAGGTAAAGGAGCTTGCCTGTATGACTGACGGTTCTGAATGCTGTCGGTTCGAGATTCGCCCGAAGATGCTGTAAAAAAGAAGGTTTGGGCTTAGAGCCCGTCTAAAATATCCTGTGCATTGGTGTCTGCTTTTACTTTATACAGCACCCGTTCCAGAATGCCGTCCTCGTTTATTACAAATGAGGACCGAACAATTCCCATACTCACTTTTCCGTAGAGTTTTTTCTCCTGCCAGACGCCGTACTTCTGGATTGCGTCAAGTTCTGTATCTGAGAGCAGAATAAACGGCAGACCGTTCTTTTCAGCAAACTTCCGGTGTGATGCCTGGGAGTCTTTGCTTACTCCGATGATTACTGCGTTCTTTTGTGTGAATGCATCGTACAGACCGGCAAATGCTACGGCCTGGCGGGTACAGCCTGCGGTGCTGTCTCTCGGATAGAAGTAGAGTATAACCTTCTTTCCTTTGAAGTCTGCAAGCGAGACGATATTTCCATCCTTGTCCGGAAGAGAGAACTCCGGCGCTTTTTCTCCTGCGGTCAGCATGGTTACGGGTAGATTACTGCTCCGTGGTTCTGTCCTTTGGTCAGCAGAATGTCTGCGGTGTCTCCCAGTGCCTCTTCCATTTCTTTGATGACTGAGCTGTCATGCAGGTCATAGACACCAAAGAGGGTTGGTCCAAGGGAGCTTAAGCCGACTCCGGGGATGCCGCATTCCTTCATGGTGTTCATGGTCTGCGTGACTTCCGGCGGCTGAAGCTGGAACTCGCATTTGTTGAAGGCAATCTCCTGGATACGGTTGATGCAGGCGGAGAATCCTTCGAGGTCATGCTCGATTAAGAACGGCACGAGGTTCATGAAGATGATGTGCGAAAGAAGTTTCACTTCATCCTTCGGCAGCGGACAGCAGGTCTGGAAGATATTGATTTCCTCTCTTCCGCAGAAGTATGTACCAATCTTCGGGCGGACAAGGGCAATTCCCCATTCCTCGGGGAAGTCGTATCTGCCGATTAATACTGGCGGGACTGGCTCGGAGGCTGACGACGGCATGAAGTCTTTCTTCTGTTTTTTGCTGTGTCCGCCGTCTACAATAAATCCGCCAAGGTCAAAGCCGTGTGTGCCGATGCCGGAGGTTCCTGCTCTGCCAACAACTTTTGCGAGCTCAACGCTTGGGATGTGCAGTCCGGCATGTTCGGTCATCAGTTTTGCGGTAGCAAGGGCAATTTGTGTGCCGGAACCAAGGCCGGAGTGGGATGGGTAGGTTTTGTTTACGGTAAATGCGAACGCGTCACTGATTCCGAAGTGTTCCCGGACTTTGTCTGCGGCACGGTTGATTTTCAGTGTATATTCGTCGATAACGCCCTGCGGGAGATTCTTTTCAGCGAAGTCCAGAGAGTTTCTGTCGCTTTCCGCAAGAGTCATGGAATAACCGGGTTTTTCAATGGTGAGGCCGATTCCGCCGTCGACTCTGCCGTATGAGCCGTTCAAGTCGATTAAGGCGATATGGATTCTGGATGGGGTCTCAATATACATAGAGGTTTTCCGTTAATCACGTATTACTGCTGAGATTATATATGTTTCCGATGCTTTTTCCAGTGTATGTCAAGCGCACTTTATTATGCGGTATTTTGCTGATTTTTTATCAGCTGGTTGTTGGGATTTTCCGGTATTTTGGACGGCTATTTAGGCATATATTTGAAAATCCTCTGTTTTGTCTGTGAATTGGCTGAAATTGGAGGAAATTTTCCCCTGATACGGTATAAAATATATTCTACTCACAAAAGGGGAATCCTTATATTCAGACAATTTCATACATTTTAATGTCCCGAGAGGGGGCGGGCTCTATCCCCAGATGAGTTCGCCTGACCCGCCTGAAAAGGCTGGTCGTGGACGTGTAGAGAAACCGTCACTGACCGCCAGTAATTACTAATAGTAACGACAGCAAATTTCAGGGAAAGTAACGGAAAACAGCCTAAAGAAAAATTACCTTAATTAAGAGGCAAAATTATGGCAAAATACGCAGATGTAATTGACCTTTACGACGACAACGGAAAGCTCTTAAAGAGCAACGTTGCACTCGAAAAGATCAGCCCACTCGTCAACCCGGCAATCAAGTCCCTTGTTGACAACGCAAAGAGAACCGTCGCAGTCAACCTCGGTGGTGTAGAGGCAGCATTAAAGAACGGTAAGATCGGAAAGCACCAGCAGATCCTCGGCCGTGAACTCAACCTTGACATCGCAGGCAACATCGACGCAATCGAAGCAAAGATCAAGCAGTACGTCTCCGTTGAGGAAGGCGACGACACCGAAATCAGACGCTTCAACGATGGTAAGCTTCTCTTAGTCAAAGTCCCGAAGGCACGTATCGAGGCAGCAGCAACCTACGATGCTTCCCTCCTCTCTGTTGCAGCAGCAACCACCTACGCACTTGTCGAGGAGTTCAACGTTGACATGTTCGACGCAAACACCGTCAAGGCAGCAGTCTTTGGTTCCTACCCGGTCTCCCAGGCACTCGACGGCGGAGCATGTTCCATGATCATGTCCATCCCGCAGAACAACGAGTCCCTCGGTTACGCACTCCGTAACATCCCGGCAAACCAGACCGTTATGATGACCCACCGCAATGCAATGCAGGGTGCAGCACTCGCAGCAACCTTCGAGCAGGCAGGTCAGTTCGAAATGGCAAACGCAGTTGGTCCATTCGAGCGTGCACAGCTCTTAATCTACGCATACCAGGGTCTTAACGCAAACAACATCGTCTACGATCTCGTTAAGGAGAACGGCCAGACCGGTACCGTCGGTACTGTCATGCAGTCCCTTGTCGAGCGTGCAGTTGAGGACAAAGTCATCACCCAGACCGCAGGCCAGGCAGGCGGCTACTTCAAGCCGTACGAAACCAAGGACCCAATGCTGTGGAACGCATACGCATCCGCAGGTACCCTTGCAGCAACCATGGTCAACGCTGGTGCAGGACGTTTCGCACAGGCAGTTTCCTCCACTCTGCTTTACTTCAACGACATTCTTGAGCACGAAACCGGTCTCCCAGGTGCAGACTACGGTCGTGTCATGGGTGCAGCAGTCGGATTCTCCTTCTTCTCTCACTCTATCTATGGTGGAGGAGGACCGGGTATCTTCAACGGAAACCACGTTGTTACCCGTCACGCAGCAGGAAACGGTATCCCATGTATCGTTGCAGCATGTGCACTTGATGCAGGAACCCAGATGTTCTCCCCAGAAGGAACCGCAAAGATTTACGGAGACACCTTCGGCAGCATCGAAGAGTTCGCACACCCGCTCCAGGCAATCGCAAAGGCAGTCTAAGCCGGCCCAAATCTCTGCGTAAGCAGATTAGGAGATTGAATGACAGAACCAAACTATCCACAGGTAAGAATCACCCCAACCAGATTCCTGAATCCGGAGACCACCGAGATTTTACTCGAGAAGGTTTTCGCTGTAGACGGCATTCGCCGTATGGTCTTAAACGGCCCGAATCTTCCGGCAACGGTACCGTATGGTCCGGCCAGAGGAGCGCCGAATCCGCACGAATACAGACGGACTATCAAGGTTTGCGGAGAAGACTTTGAACTTCGTGTTCATGTCGGAGACATCCTTCTTGAACTTGAGGACGAGTCAGTAATTCCGGCTATCAAGGAGGCATGCGATGCAGTCTTTGCCGATAAGTTCCCGTATGGTTTCGGAAAGGGACGATTTATGCGGTCCAACTTTACGTTATCTGACTATGCCAAATACGGTGTTGTCGAAGATGATCGTATTCTTGGAATGAGCGATCCGAAAAGCAAACAGCGACCAATGATTGTTCAGGGTACGAAATAATGCCGCTTGGACGTGTTACTCAGCTTGTAGACTGCAGACACAGTATGGGAATGGGTAAAGGAGGCTCCCTTGCCCAGAGGGGAACCATCTCTGAATGCAAAAATCCTGACGTCATTATCGTGGGTATGTCCCCCGGCCGGAGACATATTACCAAACCCGTCTGCGACATTACGTCAGCACTGCGGCAGCAGGGGATTGAATACAGCGTAAGTACCCTGGTGCTGAACGCCGGCAGCGGAGTTCCACCAGACGCAGAGATTGGCGGAGTATCACTTGGCTCAAATTTCGGTATTACCGACCGCGAAATCGAACAGATAGAACGCCACAAAGTGGCTGTTCTTCATCACGGAAACATTCGGTCACATGTTGTTCATAAGTGCCGTAAGATTCTGCAGCAGTGCAGCGTTGACGCTGTAGTTGTCTGTCAGGCTCCGACGGACTATGAGGACTTTGCACGTGCCGGCGTTCGGACAGCATATGTTATGCCGAAACCGGATGATATCAAAACAAAAGGTATCGTCAAAGGAATTGTCACGGGAATCACCCGGGGACAGACTCCAAGCCGTGTGGCAATGTCGAATGTCATTCATGAAGTACTACGAATAATGAAAGAACCCAAAAATTAGGTGAAAAAACTATGGCATACACACCACAGTATGGACCAGGAACATCCCGCGTTGCAGAAGTTCGCCGCAACCAGATGAACCCAAACGTTAAGCTCCAGAAAATGCGTTCCATCACCGATGAAGACCTCGTCCTCATCATGGGACACCACGCACCAGGAGCAGCATACGGATCTGCACACCCGCCACTCGCAGAGCAGGGTGAACCAGACTGCCCGATCAGAAAGCTCGTTGCCCCGACCGAGGGAGCAAAAGCTGGTGACCGTGTCAGATACATCCAGTTCGCAGACTCTATGCTGAACGCACCATGTCAGCCATACCAGAGATCCTACCTCGAGATGTACCGCTACCGCGGTATCGACCCGGGAACACTCTCTGGCCGTCAGATTATCGAGTGCCGCGAGCGTGACCTTGAACAGTACGCACGCGAGCTCGTCGAGTCCGAACTCTTCGACCCAGCAACCGTTGGTATCCGCGGTGCAACTGTCCACGGACACTCCCTCCGTCTCGCAGAGAACGGAATGATGTTCGATGCAGTACAGCGCTGTATCCTCGACGAAGACGGTATCGTCAAGTACGTCAAGGACCAGGTCGGAAACCCGCTCGACCGTAAGGTCGCAGTCGGCAAGCCGATGGACGCAGCATGGCTCAAAGAGAACACCCCGATGTTCCACTCCCTTGTTGGAACTGCACTCCGTGATGACGCAGAGTACGTTGCATACGTCCAGCGCATCCACGCACTCCGTACCAAATACGGATTCATGCCAAAGGAGGACTAAACATGGCTAAAGTAGAAAAGACCCAGAAACTTTTCCTTGACGCACTCAAGCAGAAGTTCCCACAGCAGGATGTTGCATCCACCACCACCGAGTTCTACAAGTTCAACGGTGTCCACCAGTCTGCACGTAAGACCGAGTTCATTAAAGAGAACGAGGCAATCGTTGCAAAGCGCGGTATCTCCATGTACGACCCGGACCACTGCCACTTAGCAGGTGTTCCGATGGGTCAGCGTCAGCTCATGACCTACGAAGTCTCCGGAACCGGAACCTTCGTTGAGGGTGATGATCTCCACTTCGTCAACAACGCAGCAATGCAGCAGATGTGGGACGACATCCGCAGAACTGTAATCGTTTCCATGGACATGGCACACCAGACTCTCCAGAAGCGTCTCGGTAAGGAAGTTACTCCGGAAACCATCAACGAATACCTCCACATTGTCAACCACGCAATGCCAGGAGGAGCAGTCGTTCAGGAACACATGGTCGAAACCCACCCGGCTTTAACCGACGACTGTTACGTCCGTGTCTTCACTGGTGACCAGGAACTCGCAGACTCTCTCGAGTCCCAGTACGTCATCGACATCGAGAAGCTCTTCCCGAAGAAGCAGGCAGAAGCACTCCAGGCAGCAGTCGGCAAGTCCCTCTGGCAGTGTGTCCACATGCCAACTATCGTCGGAAGAACCTGTGATGGTGGAACTACCTCCCGCTGGTCCGCAATGCAGATCGGTATGTCCTTCATTGCAGCATACCGCATGTGCGCAGGAGAAGCAGCAGTCGCAGACCTTTCCTTCGCAGCAAAGCACGCTGGTGTCATCAACATGGCATCCTCCCTGCCGGCCCGCCGTGCACGCGGTCCGAACGAGCCAGGAGGAATTCTCTTCGGTAACTTCGCAGATATGATCCAGGCAGACCGTGTCAACCCGTACGACCCGGCAAAGGCAACCCTTGAAGTTGTCGGTGCAGGAGCAGTCCTCTTTGACCAGATCTGGCTCGGTTCCTACATGTCTGGTGGTGTCGGATTCACTCAGTACGCAACTGCAGCATACACTGATAACATCCTCGACGACTTCGTCTACCACGGTATGGACTACATCCACGACAAGTACAACGTCGATGTCACCAACCCGAACCCGAACGACAAAGTCAAGGCAACCCAGGAAGTTGTCAACGACATCGGTACTGAAGTCAACCTCTACGGTATGGAGCAGTACGAACAGTTCCCGACTATGATGGAAGACCACTTCGGTGGATCCCAGCGTGCAGCAGTCCTTGCAGCAGCATGTGGTACTACCACTTCTATCGCAACCGGTAACTCCAACGCAGGTCTGAACGCATGGTACCTGTCCCAGCTTATGCACAAGGACGGATGGTCCAGACTTGGTTTCTTCGGCTACGACCTTCAGGACCAGTGCGGTTCCGCAAACTCTCTCTCCATCAGACCAGACGAGGGATGTATCGGAGAATTCCGCGGACCGAACTACCCGAACTACGCAATGAACGTCGGTCACCAGGGAGAATACGCAGCAATCGTCGGCGCAGCACACATTGGTCGCGGTGACGCATGGGCACTCTCCCCGCTTATCAAGATCTGCTTCGCAGACCCGGCACTCAAGTTCGACTTCGCAAACCCGCGTGCAGAATTCGCAAAGGGAGCAATCCGCGAGTTCATGCCAGCAGGAGAGCGCGGACTTATCATCCCGGCACAGTAAGAGGATTATTTATAATCCCCTTATTTTCTCATTTCGTCATTTGCCAAAACGCGCATTTTTTCTTTTCTTTATATACTCAGCACTCCTTTCTCCGACAACAAGGGTATTAAACGGGTATTTTACTAAAACATATTTTCCAAGAAATAAAGTGCACTTTATTATAAAAAATACTTTGGAGTTATTGTAAATTTGTTTGATTAATTTTCGACATTTTATTCATCCTCCCGGTAAATTTTAGAAATTGACGAAATTTTCCTTCTGGTTTTTCGCATAGATTATATACTCATCAACGACAAACATTTTAGTGTCCACACTTTGTACTCCATTCTTAAGAGTGGTAACGTTTAACGAACACTTGAGACGCATCCTTCGTTTCTCGGCAAATATTGCCTGGGAACAACTTAGGTTCCGGAAATCTTATCCACAAATCCGGAAACAAAACTCAAGGGAGAATCTTACATGCAAGAAATTATTATCGGCATTGGAGTAACTGCCCTTGCGGGAGCTCTCGCAGCGGTTGCAGGTGCAGCCGAAGATACTGAGTCCAACATCGGATCACAGGGTGACCCGAACTCTCAGGTTCAGCTCGCACCGCAGATGGGATACACTCACCGTATCTACAACAAAGCAGTGAGTGGAGAACCACCGGCATACACCCTGTGGGTGACCCTTGCTTGTGGTGTTGCATGGGCATTCCTCATGATGGGAATGAATGCAATCCTCGCAATTGTCTTAGGAACAGTTCTCGCAACTATCGTGCAGGGAGTTTACGCAACTACTGCATACCTTGGAAGAACCGCAAGTCTTTCCAAGTTCGGACAGCCGGTCTTTACTGATGTTCTGAAGTCAGTAACCACCGTGACCATGGGTCATGCATTTGTCGCAATCTTTACGACTGTGGTAATTTGTTACCTTCTCGCAACTGTCATTGGCCACCCGTTCAGCCTTCCGCTCCTCGGTATCGTATGGGGTCTTGCACTTGGTGCAGCAGGTTCCGCAACCGGAAACCCGTACTATGGTAAGGAGCGTCAGTACCAGAACCAGAAGTTCGGTGCTGGTGTCCCGATTTCTGCATCCGGAAACATCGTCCGCTACGCAGAAGCAGGTCAGAGAAGCTCTATCGACAACGGTTTCTTCACCGCAAAGTTCGGAGGACCAGCATCTGGTCTCTGTTTCGGTTTAATCGTCTTCTTCGAGCTGTGGCGTACCGTCCTCTTCGAGCACTACCTCGCAGGATGGGGAGCAGTCATCGCAGGTGCAGTCATTATTATCATCTTCATGGTAATTGACCGCTATGTCGAGAAATGGGCACGTGAGAACTACGGTCCATACACGGAGGCATAAATATGAGCGCAATTGCAGCAAAAGCAGGAGCTGACGCTGGCGCATTCCAGCCGGTTCCGTCAATCATCGCCCTCGTCCTCGCAATCATTGTTATTGCAGTCGGATTCGTCCTTGGCGTTGGGCAGACTCTTTGCTTAATCGTTCTCGGCGCAGCCTTAATCGCCTTTGGTGTCCACTTCGTCCCGGTCGGAGGAGCTCCGGCAGCAATGGGTCAGGCACCAGGTATCGCAACCGGTGTCCCGATGCTTGCAGCAGGTGCAGGTCTCGCAGGACTTTTCGGTGGTGCATGGGCAGCAGAGTTAGGTTTAGCAGTCGCACTCGCTGGTGGAGCAATCGGCGGTGCATTAATGATGGCAATCACCTGTTTAATGGTGAACATGTCCTACGTCTTTGGTATGGGTATCCCGCCGGCATCTGGTAAGATCGAGAAAGATCCGCTTACCGGCTACTCTCAGCCAGAGTTCAAGTCCCAGGGTACTGAGGGTCACGGACTTCCGTTCATCTCCTACGTTGGAGGTGTCATCGGTGGTCTCCTTGGTGGTCTTGGTGGAACACTCATCTACATTGAACTTCTCGAATTCTACGAGGCAGCAGGATTAGACTTTGCAGTCGGTCTCGCAGGAATCCTCGCAGTTGCAATGTTCCTCGTTATTGCAGTGCTTGCTGCATACAACATTACCGGAACCATCGAAGGTCCGCACGACCCGAAGTTCAAGAGATTCCCACGTGCAATTATCGCCGCACTCCTTGCATCCGCACTCTGTGGTATTCTTGCACTCTTACTTGTGTTGTTAGTCTGAGGTGTAAAAAATGTCAGTAAAAGTTGAAGCATCCCACGGTGGAATCCCGCACGGCAAGATTGCCGCAGCAGGTATCATCATTGCACTGGTATCTCTTTACATCGCCGTCATCGGACACGAGGTCCTTGGCTTCGATTACCTTGCCTTCTTCGGCGGTATCGCAGCAATTGGTGCCTTAATCTGGGGTAACAGCGCAATTAAAAGACTTTGCAGCTACGGTATCGGAGCAGGTGTTCCGTCCGCAGGTATGCTCGCATTCGGTTCCGGTCTCTTTGGAATGTTCCTTGGAGTCATTATCGGCGGCATCACCTCTGTCTGGATTATCCCGGTTGCAGTCTTAGTTATCGCACTCATCACTGGTCTCATTCTTGGATGGATCGCAAACACCGTCCTTAACATGAAGATTCCGGTCATGATTCAGTCTCTCGCAGAACTCGCAGCAGTTGGCGCACTGACCACCCTTGGTCTCCGCACTGTTGCAACCGGATGCCTTGAAATGGGCGACGGTGTCTTTGTTGGAGTTGGATTCATTGCAGTCGCATTCATGCTTGGTGCAATCGCACTCCAGCACCCGTTCAACGCCTGCCTTGGTCCAGGAGAGACTCAGGACAGAACCAACATGCTCGTTATCGAGTGTGGTTTCCTTTCCATGATTATCATGGCAGTCATCTCCTTCGTTGCAGTCACTCCGATTGCAGGCTGGATTTCCTTAGTCATCGCAGTCATTGGATGGGCAGTGTCCTACAAGAAATACATCGCATTATCCAAGCGCGATGCAGCAGCATGGCTCGACGCAAAGCCGTTCGTCGATGCGGAGGAAGAGTAAGGAGGAAACAAAAATGGGATATGTACTTGTATTACCTGAATTTGGCCTCGTCGCAGACCCAGTAGCTGGTGTCGTTACGACTGCAGGTGTCTCCTACCAGCCGGTCATCGACCAGGTTGCAGAACTCGAAAAGATTGCAGATGACTTAGTCAACATGCTTTCCGGTGAGGGCAACTACTTAAACAGCTTCCCAGGCCGTGAAAAGACCTTAACCAAAGCAGGAGCAGTTACCGCACTCTGGTACGGTCTTGGCGTTGGACTTGCAGTAGCATTCATCCTCGCACTTGCACTTGGAGGTATCTAAAATGGCTGACAAGAAATCCCCGGCAAGCGGATGGCCAATCATCCAGGGTGACTACCACACCGGTGATGCAAACAGCCCAGTCGCTGTCATCACTATGGGTTCCCACCTTGATGAGACCGCAATCTGTGCAGCAGGTGCAGCACTTGCAGGATCTTGTAAGACCGAAAACCTCGGTATTGAAAAGGTCGTTGCAAACATCATCTCCAACCCGAACATCCGCTTCGTTCTTCTCTGTGGTACTGAAGTTAAGGGTCACTTAACCGGTCAGTCCTGGACTGCAATGCACGAGAACGGTGTTGAGGGTGGAAAGATCGTCGGTTCCAAGGGAGCAATTCCGTTCCTCGAGAACCTGACTGCAGAGCACATCAAGCGCTTCCAGGAGCAGGTTGAACTCGTCAACCTTATGGAGACCGAAGACCTTGGTCAGATCTCCGCAAAGATTGCAGAGTTAACCGCACGCGACCCAGGAGCATTTGGTGCAGACCCAATCGTAGTTCAGATTTCTGACGACGAGGGTGGAAGCGAAGAAGCTGTCGCTGGTGAGGAAGAACCATTAACCGGCGAGATGGCACTCATTACCTCCCGTATCAAGGCAATCCAGATGATGGTTACCGACATTGGTTACCGCAACAGATTTGCATCCGGTGTCTACGGTGGTAAGATTGAGGGTGTCATGATTGGTTTAATCATTTCCTTAATCGTCTTCGGAGCACTCGTTGGAATACAGGTGATTTAAAATGGCAGGATCTACTATTAGAATGGCCGCCATTGACAAAATGGTGGATGACATCAGATACAAAGGACAGATTCTCGCCAGAACCAACAAGGTTGAGTCCGCAATCAGCGGCAATGCTCTTCTTGGATTCGCTGTTGGTGTTGCACTCTCCCTCGTTCTGATTCTCGGTCCAGTCCTTGCTATGTTCCTTGGAGGTCTCTAAAATGGCAGACAAGAAATCCCCGGCAGCAGGATGGCCAATCATCCAGGGTGACTACCACACCGGTGACGCAAACAGCCCAGTCGCTGTCATCACCATGGGTTCCCACCTTGATGAGACCGCAATCTGTGCAGCAGGCGCAGCACTTGCAGGATCTTGTAAGACCGAAAACCTCGGTATTGAAAAGGTCGTTGCAAACATCATCTCAAACCCGAACATCCGTTTCGTCCTCCTCTGTGGTACTGAAGTTAAGGGTCACTTAACTGGTCAGTCCTGGACCGCAATGCACGCAAACGGTGTCGAAGGCGGTAAAATCGTCGGCTCTAAGGGAGCAATTCCGTTCCTTGAGAACCTTACCGCAGAGCACATCAAGCGCTTCCAGGAGCAGGTTGAACTCGTCAACCTTATGGAGACCGAAGACCTTGGTCAGATCTCCGCAAAGATTGCAGAGTTAACTGCCCGCGATCCGGGAGCATTCGGTGCAGACCCGATCGTCGTTCAGATTTCTGAGGGCGACGGCGAATCCGGAGGAGCTGCAACTGTTGCATCCGCAAACCCGCAGTTCCTTGAAATCGAGAAGCGCCTTAACGCTATCGAGAAGAAAATTGAGTTCACGGACGCAGAAATTGCAATGCGTACCGGTAGAAAGATTGGTCGTGACATCGGTATCCTCTACGGTCTCGTAGCAGGTACTATCGCATTCCTGGTGATCGCTCTCACTTGGATGTCCGGCTTATTATTCATCTAATTGAGGTGCCAACATGTTCAAGTTTGAAAAAGAACAGCAGGTCTTTGACTTTAACGGAACTAAGATCGGAGGACAGCCGGGAGAATACCCGCGTGTCATGTCCCCGTCGATCTTCTACAACAAACACGAGATCGTCTTAAACGATCACACTGGTGAGATTGACAAAGCAAAAGCAGAAGCACTCTGGAACCGCTGTGAAGAGTTAACCGACATTACCGGTAACAAATTCTTCCTCCAGATCCTTGCAGAGCACGGAGAAGCTTTCGAGTCCTACTTCAACTGGTTCGACAGCATCGACAGCAAGACTGCATTCCTCATGGACTCTTCCGCACCGGAAGCACTGGTTCACGCAACCAAGTACGTCACTGAGGTTGGTCTCGCAGACCGCGCTATCTACAACTCCATCAACGGATCCATCCTTCCGGAGAACATCCAGGCACTCAAAGAGTCCGATGTTAACTCTGCAATCGTTCTCGCATTCAACCCAGGAGACCCAACCGTCGCAGGACGTGAAAAGGTTCTCGTCGAGGGTGGCGTTGCAGGTCAGGAGAAGGGTATGCTTCAGATCGCAGAAGAGTGCGGTATCACCCGCCCGATTCTCGACTCTGCAGCAACTCCGCTCGGACTTGGAGCAGCAGGATCCATGCGCGAAATTCTCGCATGCAAAGCAATTCACGGTCTCCCGACCGGTGGTGCATACCACAACATGACTGTTTCCTGGACCTGGCTCAAGCGCTGGAGAAAGAACGTCTTAGCAGATGGATACAAGGGTAAGGACCTTCTCTTCGAACAGATGGCACACCACCACTTCGGAGGAATGGAGGGTATCCGCCAGACCGCATGGTCCTCCGCAGATGTCGGATGTAACATCATGGCAATGACCCTTGGTGCAGATTTAATCATGTACGGTCCAATCGAGAACATGGAAGGTGCAGCAACTGCAGCAGCATTCTGTGATATCGTTATGGCAGAAGCATTCCAGGACTTCGGCGGAACTCCGGCAGTTTCCGACGGTCCAATCAACAAACTCGTCTAAGTTTGTTCCCCAAAAAGGGGACTTCCCCTTTTTGTTTGTGATTCTCTTTTCCGAAACTTCCCTATAGTTACAGACCAAATAGTTAAATAATGGTCAGGGCTTTTATCGCTGTAGAACCGTCTGCAGAAATCAGAAACGCAGTCTCTGCGGCAGGACAGGAACTCCGCGGGGCAGGCAGACTCTCTTTTGTCTCGCCGAATCTCATGCACATTACGCTGAAATTCCTAGGCGAGGTTTCCGAGTCGCAGATTCCAAAAATCACTGGTGCTCTGGATGCACTTTCTGCCTCCGCATACCAGCTGAATGTATCAGGCATCAGTACCTTCGGGAGACCGCCGCGGGTTATCAAAGCGGAAGTCCATGACGGAGGGGCAACCGCATCACTTGCCGCAGATGTTGAACTGCGCCTTGCAAAGCTGGGATTCCCTCGTGAGGACAAACCGTATTCCCCGCACATCACAATCGCCCGCGTCAAAGAATACTCTCCCGCCCTGCAGCCGAAAATTGCCGCAATCAAAGAGCGTGACTTCGGTACATGCGAAATCTCCGCTGTTCTCTTAAAGAAAAGTGTCTTAACGCCGTCCGGTCCAATATATAGTACACTATATCGGGTGAATTTATGAGAAACGAATACGAATCCGCTGTCCTCTCCCGCATTCTTCCAAACGATACCGAACGGGAAGAGTCGCATCAGATGGGAAAGAAACTCATCGACGCCGTCTTTGAGGTTGCCGGCGTTCCCGCGATGATGACAGGGTCCGTTGCCCGCGGAACCTGGGTAAAAGGAGACAAGGACATTGATATCTTCATGCTCTTCTCCCCGGAACTTTCCCGCGAGGAACTGCAGGAGAAAGGACTTGCCGCCGCATACGCTGTTGTGGAAAAGTTTGGCGGAACCTCTGAGGAAAAATATGCGGAGCACCCGTACTTAAATGCTGTAATCGAAGGATATGACGTTGACCTCGTCCCCTGTTACTATGTATCCTCCACCGCAGAGATGAAGTGTGCCGTTGACCGAACCCCATTCCACACCCGATACCTCATCGATAAAATTGCACCCTTACGCGAAGACGTCCTTCTCTTAAAGCAGTTCTGCAAAGGAGGCGGCGTGTACGGCTCGGACCACATGACCGGAGGATTTTCCGGCTATCTCTGCGAACTGCTTATCCTCCATTACGGCGGATTTACGCAGTTCATGGAGGCGGCATCCAAATTCCGCTACGGAGAGGTGATTGATATCGAAGGATACTATCCGGACCGCAAATCGGTTCGTGCCCTCTTCACCGAGCCGTTAATCGTCATCGATCCGACGGACAAAAGCCGCAATGTCGCAGCCGCGCTGACGCCGACGCGGTTTTCGGAGTTCATCGAGCTTGCCCGTGACTACTGCGAAAAGCCGGGAAGCTGTTACTTCATTCCGGATGCGCCGACCTCCATCTCGAAATCCGAGTTCTCCGCGGTTTTGGAACGGAGAAAAACCGCACTCTTCGCACTCTCCTTCAAGACGCCGGAGTATGTTGCAGATACGGTTGTTCCTCAGCTTCGAAAAACCATGGAGACCATCCGCGCCATGCTGATTAAAGAGGAGTTCCAGGTACACCGTGCAGAGGTTTTCATGGGGCCGGAACACTCGATTCTCATCTTTGAACTGCTGGTTGCAGAACTCCCGAACATCATCGTCCGTGAAGGCCCGCCGGTCTGGAATCATCCAAACGCGGACAAGTTCGTTGCCAAGTACCTGCATCAGGAGGAGTTTGCCGGTCCCTGGATTTCCGAGGACCGGTACTACACGGAAGTTCCGCGAAAGTACATCACTGCAGTCTCCCTCTTAGAGGACCGGAAGAAGATTTTCTCCGGGGCACTGGGCAAACACGTCCGCCTTTCAATGGAGGAAGGATACGACGTCCTTGTCGGCGAGGACATCTGGTCCGAGGAGTTCGCCTTTTCGCTTTCCGCCTACTTTGCCCGCTCTTCGCATGCCGTGCGCAAGATGAGGCAGCTCTGCGATGAATAACTTTCCCGAACGCTCGGCGCTGATTGCGCTTTCCGGCGGGGTTGATAGTGCAGTCCTTCTGGCGAAGGCAAAAGCGGCAGGGATTACCCTGCATGCGGCAACGGTTATCTCCGAGTTTACGCCTGCCCGGGAGGTTACGGCGGCAGAAGCGCTTGCAAAACGCTTTGCCGTTCCCTGGCATCCTATCCGCATCAGCATTCTTGCAGATGCGGACATCCGGCAGAACCCGCCGGAGCGCTGTTATCTCTGCAAGAGAATTATCATGCAGGAGATGCTCTCCTTAGCAGAGCGTCTTTCTCTGGAAGCGGTCTTTGACGGAACTCATGCGGATGACCTTGCGGCCGGCAACCGTCCGGGCGTTCGTGCTTTGCAGGAGCTTGGAATCATCAGCCCCTTTGCCCGCGCCGGAGCAGGCAAAGCCGATATCCTCCGGTGGGCCAAAGAGCTTGAAATCGAAGCGGTTCCGCCGTCGGCGTGCCTTGCAACCCGGATTCCGCAGGGAACAGCGCTTACTGCCGAGCTTCTTTCGACCGTGGATGCCGCAGAGACGATTCTGCGGGACGGCGGGGTGTCAGGCATTCTTCGCGTTCGCTTTGACGGAACGCGTGCCGTCGTTGAAACTCTTCCCGCAGTCCGGGAAACAGCAAAGATATACGAACAGAAACTCAAACAATTAGGAATAGAAGAGGTCTCGTACCGGGACTATACGGCAGGTGCATGATGGAAAAACGAACAGTAATGCTGAGAATCGGTGAACTCTGGCTGAAGTCCGAGCCGGTGAAGAAGCAGTTTATGAAGACGCTTCTCAGAAATGTCCGCGCGGCACTTGATGTGGCAGGGCTTTCCTATGAGATTGAGGAGTTCCGCGGCCGCGTGTTAATCCACGGCGATGCGGGACAGATTGCCGCGGCCGTCTCCCGCGTTTTCGGCATTGTTGATGTGTCCATCTGTACCACCTGCGGCAACACGCCGGAAGAGATTGGCAAAGCCGCGGTCTCTCTCGCAAAGGAGAAGCTGAAACCCGGCATGCGCTTTGCCGTCCGTGCCAAGCGGCAGTTTGTCAAAGGATTTACCAGCCAGCAGCTTGCAGCAGCCGTTGCGGATGCTGTCTGGAACGAGATTCCGGGATTTGTGGTTGACCTGGATAATCCGGAGTATGAGATTTTCGTGGAAGCACGCGAGTACGGCGGCATCGTTTATGATGACCGTATTCCGGCGCAGGGTGGACTGCCGCTTGGAACTGCGGGACGTTCTGCGGTTCTGCTTTCTGCGGGCATCGATTCTCCGGTTGCCGCCTGGCTTATGATGAGAAGGGGCGTTGTTCTCTCCGGCGTGTTTGCGGATGCCGGACGCTGGGCAGGACCTGCTACCCGCGGCTTAGCACTGGACAATGCCCGGATTCTTTCCACCTGGTCTCCCGGAAGAGCGTTTCCGCTCTGGGTTGTTCCGGTGGAAAAGTTCCTGGATGCGGTCTATGCCTCCTGCGATACGCACTACACGTGCCTTTTCTGCAAGCGCTTTATGATGCGGGTCGCAGACAAAATCGCGGCAAACAACCGTCTTGAAGGAATTGTCTCCGGCGAAAACCTAGGACAGGTGGCATCCCAGACTCTGCAGAACATGAAGGTGATTACAGCTTCCGTGGAGACACCAATCCTTCGCCCGCTTCTGACCTATGACAAGGAAGAGATTGTGGGAATCGCGAGAAAGATTGGAACCTACCACGAGTCCCCAGGAGATACGACCTGTCATGCAGTCCCGAAAAAGCCGGCAACCCGGTCTGATTCCGAGAAAATTTGTTCGGAAGAAGGACGGATGGATTTGGAGGCGCTTCTCGACGAAGCGGTTGCATCCGCGGAACTCTGGATTGCCAAGGATGGGGAGATTTATCAGAAGGAACGCCGCGAGTTAGTGGCGGATTAAACCACAGAATTATCCCCCGCAAAAACCCACATATAACCTAGAATGCAGTATCTGGTATTTGACCCGCGTTTTGGTGCCGCCGGAGATATGATTCTCTCCGCCCTGTTAGCTCTTGGTGCAGACCGCAGTGCCGTTTCCCGTGCAGTATCTGCGGTATCGAACCTCACTATTGAAGAAACCGAGCGTCTCGGAATCCCGGCTCTTTCCCTGAAAACCAACACCGGCAAAACACACCGGACACTGGAAGATATCATACAGATAATCGATGCGGCAGACGCATCAGCAGAAGCAAAAGCGCTTGCAAAACGGGTATTCAACAGAATCCAGAAAGCCGAAGAGACCGTGCATCAGAGCCACCACGTCCACTTCCATGAAGTCGGCGCAGACGACGCCATAGCTGACGTTCTCGGCTCTTGTACGGCACTGCTTTCCCTGCAGCCGGAAGCGGTCAAAGTCCTGCCGCTCTCTGTAGGATTTGGAACGCTTACCTGCTCGCATGGGGTAATGCCCGTTCCGGCTCCTGCAACCGCAGAGATTCTCAAAGACTCCGGTCTCGAGGTTCTCATCGGCGGATTTGAAGGGGAGCTCTGCACACCAACCGGCGCGGCACTTCTCTCCGAGTTTGCCGCAGCCTATCCTGCCCCTGAGGGTGCGGGAAAACTCATCGCTCTTGGACGCGGTGCCGGCTCGCGCAATCCGCAGGACCACCCGAATATTCTCTCCGTCTACCGCATGGAGTCAGGAGCGGATGAGCATACGATTGATGTTCTGGAGACCAATGTTGACGACATCTCCGGAGAAATCCTCGCCGAAACCCTCTCCCGCCTCATGGACGCCGGAGCACGGGACGCCTCTATTATCCCGCTGATTATGAAGAAGGGACGGGCAGGACATCTTATCCGTGTGGTCTGCATGCCGGAAGACTCAGCAAGGCTTGCAAAACTCTTAGCCCGCGAGACAGGAAGCCTTGGGGTGCGCTGTCAGCCGATGACAAAGCGCTTCGTTGCAGACCGCAGGTCCGAGACCGTGACCGCTGTCATCAACGGCCGCGTTTACACTGCATCCGTAAAGCACGCATTAATCGACGGGGAAATCTACTCGCGCAAAGCCGAGTTTGAGGACTGCCGGAAAATCGCTGAGGAGGCAGGAGTCTCTGTCCGCGATGTCAAACGCATCTTTGAGGAGGAAGCATGGAACTGCCGGTAAAACGAAAGACCGGTGCTCCCGGACTTGATGCGCTTTTAGGCGGCGGCCTTGAAACAAAGATGATTACGCAGTTCGTCGGCGAGGCGGGCTCCGGGAAAAGCACCTTCTGCCTGACATCTGCAGTCCGGACGCTCCGGGACGGAGACGGCGTCATCTATATTGATACCGAAGGCTTCTCAATCGAACGCTTCAGCCAGATAGCAGGAGAAGACACCGAGCGTCTTGCCGCAAACCTCTATGTGTTCGAGCCGGACACCTTCGCCGAACAGGGACTGATGATTTCCGAAGCGGAAAAGCTGGTAAAGTCCGGACGGGCAAAACTCATTATCGTCGACTCGGCAACCGCACTCTACCGTGTCGAGCAGATTGAATCCAAAGACGCGCTGTCCATGCTTTCGCAGCAGATGATGGTGCTCTTAGGGATTGCCAAACGCTATGATATCCCTGCCGTCATCACCAATCAGGTCTTTATGGACATCGACCGCCACCGCTTAAACGGCCTCGGCGGAACAGCGCTCTCTCACATCTCCAAGGCGATTATCATGGTGGAAAAACATGAAAAGTTCCGCCGGGCAGTAATTATCAAGCACCGCTCCCAGCCGGAAGGAAAACACTGGGACTTTGTGATTACGGCAGAGGGCACTGCCTCCATCTAACTATTTTCATAGACTATTTTAAGCAATGCGATACCGTTGCTTAATGGATGTATAAAAAAAAGAATCCGTTCAGAATTATAACTGAACGAACTTTGCAGAGGTGATGCCGTCTGCGGATGCGACTTCTGCCATGACTTCAGGAGAGACAACCGAGTCAACAGCTAAAATCATCAGAGAGTCGGTTCCAACGTTTGCGCCGCCGACCTGCATAGAGGAGATGTTGACATTGTTCTTTCCAAGGAGCGTTCCGACAACACCGATGATACCTGGTCTGTTTACGTGGTCTGCTAAGATAACGTTTCCAACCGGGACAAGGTCGGTCTTGTACTTTCCAATAGAGATGATGCGTGCGCCGCCTTCCTTGGTGACAGTTCCGGACACCGTCTTCTCGCCTGCTTCGGTCTTGATGGTTAAGGTAACCAGGGACTTGTAGTCTCCTGCTTCGTCAGAGGTCTTCTCGACAATGTTCATGCCGCGGCCCTTTGCAACAAACTCTGCGTTGACGATGTTGACCGGCTCGTGGAGAACCATAGAGAGCATACCCTTGACACCAAGGCGGGTGACGTACTTTAAGTTCTGCTTCAGGTCTGCGACATCGCCTAAGTATGCGAACTCTGCTTCGGTGATTGGTGCTTCTGCAATCTGGCCTGCTAATGCACCCATCTTCTCTGCAAGCTGTGCGTATGCGTCAACCTTTGCGCGTGCGTCTGGTGCAACAAGCGGTGCGTTGACTGCGCTCTTTGCAGAACCGCCGCGGAGAACGTCAAGGCACTGGTATGCGACAGAGATTGCGACGTTCTTCTGTGCTTCGACGGTGCTTGCACCAAGGTGCGGGGTAACGATAACCGAGTCGAGGGTTAACAGCGGAGAGTCTGTCGGCGGCTCGTTCTCGAAGACATCAAGTGCTGCGCCTGCAACTTTGCCGGCAACGATTGCCTCGTAGAGTGCTGCCTCATCAATGATACCGCCGCGGGCACAGTTAATCAGGCGGACGCCGTCTTTCATGGTGGCGATGGATTCCTTGTTGATTAAGTGCGTGGTGGACGGAATAAGCGGAGTGTGTACGGTGATGACATCTGCTTTGGTGAACAGCTCTGCAACAGACATCATATCGACGCCCATAGCTGCTCCGACTTCTGCCGGGATGAACGGATCGTAGGCGATGACGGTCATCTCAAGAGCCTGTGCTCTCTTTGCGACCTCGCGTCCGATTCTGCCGAATCCGACAACACCTAAGACTTTGCCGTTCATTTCGTTGCCCATGAACTTGGAGCGCTTCCACTCACCCTTCTTTAAGGATGCGGATGCCTGCGGAATGTTGCGGGCAAGAGCCATCATCATACCGATGGTGTGCTCGGTTGCAGCAAGGGTGTTTCCTTCCGGTGCGTTGGAGACGATGATACCTTTCTTGGTTGCGGCTTCGGTATCGATGTTGTCAACACCGACACCTGCTCTGCCGATATATTTCATGTTGTCTGCTGCTTCGATAATGCGTGCAGTGACCTGAGTTCCGGAGCGGACGATTAATGCGTCGTAGTTTCCGATGATTTTGACGAGTTCGTCTTCGGAAAGGTCGGCTTTCTCATCGACTTCACAGACTTCTTTTAAGATATTGATTCCCTCAACTGCGAGAGGGTCAGAGACAAGGACTTTGAAGGTCACGATAATCCCTATATTATTGGTTGTTTACAGATATAGGGTTGGCGGGATATGCCGAAAAAAATTAGAAGTTTGGTTTGGTTTTGACTGCAAGGCGGAGCAGTTCAATAGCGCCCTGTAAGTCCTTTAAGTCGATGACTTCCACAGGAGAGTGGATGTAGCGTGCCGGAACGGAGACCGGAACACTTGGAATTCCGCCGCGCTCGAAGTTGATTGCAGAGGCATCCGTGTTTCCGCCGTCGCCGACTTCCAGCTGAATCTTGATGTCATGCTTTTTGGCGGTCTTCTTGAGCCAGTCAACCATGCGCGGGTCTGCCAGGTGTCCTCTGCCGGATGCAGAAACCATAACCACAACCGGACCTTCGCCCATAAAGACCGGAGCTTTGCGGCGCTCGATTCCCGGTGAGTCTCCCGGAATGGTAACATCCGTGGCGACAGCAACATCCGGATTCAGAGAGAAGGCGGCAGTCTTTGCGCCTTTGAGTCCGACCTCTTCCTGGACGGTAAAGACCGCATAGATAGTGTGCTTGGTCTCCATCTCCTTTAAGGCGCCGATAAGCATCGCACAGCCGACACGGTTGTCCAATGCCTTGCCGGTAACAACCGTTCCTGCAAGCGGCTGGTAGTCACGGTCGATAGTAACGGTCGTTCCAACGGTAATTCCCATGGCCTCAACCTCCTCTGCCGAGTGTGCGCCCACATCAATGAAGAGGTTTGCAAGCTCAATCGGCTTCTTTCTGTCTGCTTCCTCCATGACGTGCGGGGGCTTCATTCCAAGAACGCCCGGGACATCACCCTTTTCTCCGTGGAGGATAACTCTCTGGGAAACCAGAACCGGGTTGTACCATCCGCCGACACCGACGAATCTGATGAATCCTTTCTCGTCAATGTACTGCACCATCAGACCAATCTCGTCCATGTGTGCGGCAAGCATAATCTTGAAGTCGTCGCCTTTCTTAATCGCAACAAGATTTCCCATGCGGTCGGTTTTAATCTCGTCAACGTAGGGGGCAACCTCGTCGCGGATGATTTTTGCAACAGCGCCCTCTGCGCCGGAGATACCGTTTGCGTTTGAAAGCTTTTCCAGTAATGCGTTAATTTCGGTCAGTTCCATATTTACTCAACTACCTGCTGAATTCTCTTCAGTGCTTCTCTGATATTGTCCTGGGATGCCGCATAGCTCATGCGTGCATAGCCGTCTCCGAGGCTTCCAAAGGCAAGTCCCGGGGTGATGATGACATCGTTTGCTACAATCTTTGTCACTGTTTCGGCATCAAGTTTCGGGAAGGCGTAGAATGCTCCTTCCGGCATGGCAACCTCAATTCCCATCTCCCGAAGGCCGGAGATTAACAGTTCGCGGCGTGCGGCATACTCTGCCTTCATGACCTCAACCGAACTCTGGTCGCCGGTGTATGCTTCAAGGGCGGCATACTGGGCAATAGAGGTCGGGCAGGCAAGCGAGTACTGCTGAATCTTTACCGCCTGCTCGATAATCTCCTCTGCCCCGGCCATAAATCCGACACGCCAGCCGGTCATGGCATAGGTCTTGCTGACTGCGTTGATGGTTACCACGTTATCGCCGAATGTTGCGGCAGAGACAAATTTGGTGTCTCCGTAGCAGAACTTTTCGTAGACCTCATCAGAGAGGATGGTAACGCCGGAGTCTGCGGCCGCTTCGACCACTGCGCGGATGGTCTCTGCGGACTCGACCATTCCGGTCGGGTTTGCCGGGCTGTTTAAGACCATGACTTTGGTCTTTTTGTCGGAGAACTGCTCTTTGAGTGCTTCGACATCCAGATGCAGGTCCGGTCTGAGTGCGACCGGTGCAGGCACTCCGCCTGCAAGTTTTGCAAGAGCGCCGTAGGAGACAAAACCCGGGTTGTTGAAGACGACCTTTTCTCCTTCTTCAACCAGAGAGGAGATTGCGGCATGGAGTGCTCCCGAACCGCCTGCCGTGATTAACACCTGCTTTGGCGTGTACTCAAGGCCGTTTTCGCGCTTGAGTTTGTCTGCCACTGCTGCGCGGAGCTCGTCAATTCCTGCGTTGTTGGTGTAGCCGGTTTTGCCTTCCGTAATTGCGCGGACGGCTGCTGCCTTAATGTTTTCCGGCGTGTCGAAATCCGGCTGTCCAAGGCCCATATTGATGGCGTTTGGACCTGCCGCTTCGAACATCTTGCGGATTCCGGAGATATCGATTGATGTTACGCGTTTTGCGAAGTCGGTCATTTTTTACTCGATGTTGGTGTGGCGTTTCTGCAGTTCGCTCTCCTCAATCTGGCGCATGGTCATAATGGTGGAGATAACAGCGTCGGAGAAGATCAGAGACGTGGTCTCAAAGATGGTTCCAAGCGGAGCAAACGAGCGGTGTTCGCCGAGCATCTGGCGGATTTCGTACTCGTGTGCGTCGCAGGTTACCGGGTCGCGCTGGGTTTCGACTTTGATGATATAGTCAGCGATTTTTCCGATACGGGACTCCGGGTTGGAGGAAATTAATGCAACGGTGGCGCCGATTCCCTTTGCGGTTTCTGCGATATCACCGATGGTCTTGGTGTTTCCGGAACCGGAGAATGCGACGATTAAGTCTCCCTCGGCAATTGCCGGAGTGATGGTCTCGCCAACCACGTAGGATACAAATCCGGTGTGCATGAGACGCATGGCAAAGGATTTTGCAACCAGTCCGGAACGTCCGGCACCCATTACATAGATGCGGTTTGCGGAAAGGATTGCGTGAACAAAGGATGCAATCTGCTCTTTGTCGATTCCTTTGGCGATTGCCTCGATACGGCTGGTCATAAGACACATCATATTTGCGACAGAACTGCCTTCTTCAGTCATAGATAATGTATATTGGCGCTCAAAAGGTATAAAGCGTCGGAAGAGTTTCTGTCAGGATTTTCCTGCAGGGAAACTATCATAAATCTGTAGCGCTAAATATCGTATAATTAAATCCATGCCGGAGTATCGAAGTATCAAAGAGGACGTCCTCAAAAAACTTGCAGAAAATCTTTCGGAGATACAGGAGCGTTTCGATGTTGAAACTATTGGTATTTTCGGCTCGGTTTCCCGCGGAGAGGATACACCGGACTCTGATGTCGATGTTCTGTACCGGTTCACTAACGGAAGTCTGCCGCTTCGGGAGTTTATTGCCTTCAAGGATTATCTTGAGCTTCTGTTCGGTCGTGCCGTGGATTTGGTATCTCTTGATTTTGTCGAACCGATGATTCAGCCCTATGTTATGCAGGAAATGATTCTCTATGCAAAAGAGGCTGCGGCATGAAGCATGATGCAATATTTCTCACCCATATTCTAACCCGCTGCCGGAAGATTCTTTCTGTAACAGAGGTTATGACGTATGAGGAGTTTGCAGACAATCAGGATGTTCAGGATATCGTTATCCGCTCTTTTGAAATAATCGGAGAAGCAACCACACATATTTCTGATGAGTTCAAAAACTGCCATTCGGAAGTCCCGTGGCGGGAAATGAAGCAGTTCCGCAATGTTTTAATCCATCAGTATTTCCGCCTCGATGTAAAACAGGTCTGGGCAGTATCCAGAAACGACATTCCTGAAATTGAAGGACTTATCGAGAAACTGCTGGAATAATCATCTCCAAGAAACACCCTTATCTACCCTCCCATCAGATATTCTATACATCAGTATGGCGGAAATATCACTCAAAGTAGACAGTGCCTATCCGACCGACCAGGGATACGGAAGGGTGCGCCTGGACCCGCGGTCGATGGAACTTTTAGGGGTTGCTCCGGGAGATATTGTCCATATCACCGGAGAGAGAACAACCGCCGCCAAGGTCTGGCGGTCAACAACGACCGACTGGAATCAGGAAAAGGTCAGAATCGACAAATACACCCGCGCAAACGCCGGCGTCTCTCCCGGAGACCGCGTAACAGTATCCAATATCGAAAACGAAGTTCCGGCAGTGTTTGTGGAACTCACCCCGCCGCCGGAGATTCCCGAGCAGTTCTTAGACGGGAACAACTTTGACGCGGCAGGCGTTATCAACTTCCCGATTTCCTTAGGGGACATCCTCCCGATTAAAACGCATCTCATGGGAAATCCGGTAATCGAGTTCAAAGTAACCGCACTTGAGCCGGAAAATGCCTGCATCATCAGTCAAAAAACTGAGTTTGAGATAAACGATATCGCCGAGTTTGAAGGCGCAAAAAGGATTACCTATGAGGATATCGGCGGTCTCAAAGCAGAGCTTGCCCGCGTTCGCGAAATGATTGAGCTTCCAATCCGCCATCCGGAGCTCTTTGAAACCATCGGTGTCGAGCCGCCGAAGGGAGTGCTCCTCTACGGACCTCCCGGAACCGGCAAGACGCTGATTGCCAAAGCGGTTGCAAGCGAGAGCGGGGCAAACTTCTACCCGATTGCAGGACCGGAGATTATCTCCAAATACTACGGAGAGTCCGAGCAGAAACTGCGCGAAATCTTTGAGGAAGCGGAAGCCAAAGCGCCGTCGGTTATCTTCATTGATGAGCTGGATTCTATCGCCCCCCGCCGTGAGGAGGTAACCGGAGAAGTCGAGCGCCGCGTGGTCGCCCAGCTTTTAACGATGCTTGACGGAATCTCCTCCCGCGGCCAGGTTATTGTCATCGGCGCAACGAATCGTCCGGAATCTATCGATTCTGCGCTTCGGCGGCCCGGACGCTTCGACCGCGAGATTGAAATCGGCGTACCGTCCGAAGAGGACCGGTTGGAGATTTTAAAAATCCACACCAGAAACATGCCGCTTGAAGGCTCTGCCGCCTTTCACCGCCTGGAAAAGCCGACCGCCCGCGCTGTGCAGAAGTACGAGGAGAGCCGCGAGCGCCTTCTCTCCCACCTCGCCTCCATCTCCCGCGGATTTGTCGGCGCAGACTTAGCGGCCCTTGCCCGCGAGGCGGCGGTAATTGCCCTCCGGCGTCAGGTAGATTCCGAGAAGCTGGAAAACGAAAAGATTCCGGATGAAGTCCTGCGGGAGCTTGAGGTCACCAAAGCGGACTTTGTCCGTGCTCTGCGGGAAATCACCCCGTCTGCCATGCGCGAGATTGCGCTTGAGACGGCCGACGTTTCCTGGACGGATATCGGCGGATGCGCCGGAGCGCTCGAGGATGTCCGCGAGTCGGTTGAGTATCCGCTGACCAGAAAGGAGAAGTTTACTGCGCTCGGCATCCGCCCGCCGAAAGGAGTTCTGCTCTACGGTCCGCCGGGAACCGGCAAGACACTGATTGCCAAAGCGGTTGCGCACGAAAGCGGCGCGAACTTTATCGCGGTAAAAGGTCCTCAGCTTCTCTCGAAATGGGTTGGAGAATCCGAGCGGGCTGTCCGCGAGATGTTCAAGAAGGCCCGGCAGGTAGCACCGTCGGTTATCTTCTTCGACGAAATCGACTCCTTAACACCTGCCCGGGGCGGCGGCGACGGCGAGCGGGTTTTGGAGAATGTCCTAAACCAGATTTTAGCCGAGATGGACGGAATCGAGGAACTGAACGATGTGGTCGTTCTTGCCGCATCGAACAGGCCGGACATCATCGACCCGGCGCTTCTCAGGAGCGGACGCTTCGACCGGCTTGTCTATATCCCCGAGCCGTCCGCAGAGGATAGGCGTGCTATTCTGCAGGTCCATACCCGCGCCATGCCGCTTGCAGGCTCGGTCCTCGAGGAACTGCTCGCAGGACTCTGCGGCATTGCGGAGTCCGACGTTGAAGCGCTTGCCAAAAAGCTTGCCGGAAAATCCGTTACGGTAAAGCAGGTGCTCTCCGCCGCAAAGAAGTTCCCGCGGGACAGCGAGATTCCCGCCTTTGAACTGCGTCTGCTGGTAACAACCGCCTTTGCAAAGGAAGGCGTCTTAGTCAAAGACGCCAACCGCGAAAAGCTTCTGGATACTCTCGCCCGCGAGACCGAAGGCTATGTCGGTTCAGACCTCGAAGGCCTCTGCCGGGAAGCGGCCATGTCTGCCCTTCGCCGCGGAGCTGACAGCGTATCTGTCGAGGACTTCGCCAAAGCAAAGACTTCTGTCCACCCGACCATGAACCCGCGGGTTCGCGAATATTATGACGGAATCCGAGAGCGCTTCAAGGGCGGACTGCCCAAGGAAGTCCAGAACTTTATCGAGTATCAGTAAGAGACCACCAGCTCCTACTGAAACCCTTTTTTGTGTTGCAGACCAAATAGATACACTATGTTAGGTCCCCGCAACGACTATAACTCCCAGGTAGAGTATCTCTATCACAAGTCCCTTATCTTAGAGACTCCGTCCGAGATGGACCCGGTTCTCTACTTCTACTGGATGGATGCAGTAGCCCACCTTGACTATACCTTAGCGGCCCTTGCCCACAGTGTGGACTCCATCAAATGCGCCATGACCGGAGAATATCTCCGCTACCGCGTTGATGTCAAAAAGACCGGAGACTATGCACTCTTCCCGCAGTTTATGGTCTGGCTTCGCGACAACCACCGCGAAGAGTTCGAGAACACCCCGATTATCTGGCAGCTCGAATACGACCCGGATGAGGATGCCGGATATGTCGGTTTCCGCATCGTCCTTGACCGCAGCTCCAAACTGCCGCTTCCGCCGCAGTTCTTCCGCGACATGACCGACGACCTCTTTGGTCAGAGTCTGCTCCGCAGTCTCTATCCGGAAGGAAAGCTCGGAAAACTGTTTGCCGAATTTAAGAAAGGAAACTAAATGATGAATACCGCACAGCTCTGCTCGGAAATGGTGAAAATCAAGACGGAAAATCCGCCCGGAGACACCCGTGACTGTGCAGAGTTTGCCGGTGCGTTTCTGGAAAGCATCGGAATTCCCGTCTCCTACACCACAGGTCCTGCCGGACAGACGAATGTCTATTCCAAAAACCAGTCCGGAGCGCTTCTCTTGCTGGGCCACATTGATGTTGTCCCGGCGATTGCTGACGGCTGGGAGTATCCGCCGTACTCCGGCGAGATTGATGAGACCTATGTCCACGGCCGCGGCGCAACAGACATGAAAGGCGGCTGTGCCGCCCTTCTCTCTGCGCTTGCAGAGACGCAGGACCGCGGTGTGGAAGTCCCGGTTTCTGTTGCCCTCGTCTGCGATGAGGAAGGCGGCGGAAAGTGGGGGGCGCGGCATCTCCTGGCAGAGAAGATTCTCCATCCGTCGGACTGCTTAATTGCCGAGCCGACGCCGGCGCATGCTCCCTGTATCGGGCAGAAGGGTGTTCTTCGCTATACGGTTGATTTTACCGGCGAGCCGGGACACTCTTCGCTCTATCCGCAGTTTGGAACGAGCGCTGTTATGCAGGCGGCGGATTTTCTTGCCTGGATTTCCACACTGCATAAGCGCGATTATCCGCAGACGCCGCAGATGGATGCAATTATCCGGCATTCCTGTGATGTTGCGCAGGAGATTTACGGCGGGGATTTCTCCGCGGTTTTCCGAAAAGTTGCCTATAATCCGGGGCTGATTGAAGGCGGCGAGCGGGAGAATATCGTTGCCCAGCGCTGCCGTCTGCTGATGGATATGCGGCTTCCGTGGGGTGTGTCTCATGCGGAGATGCAGTCGGAAATCGAGCTGCATCTGCCGCTTACTGCCTCCCTTACGGTGAAAACGGCGGCTGACGCATCTATGACCGACCCGGATTCGTTTTTGGTCAAAACGGTCTGCGGGTGTGTGGGGGACGCGTACGGTATATCCTGTTCTCCGATGGTGCAGTGGGCGGCATCGGATGCCCGCGCTCTGCGTCTTGCCGGTTTCCGTGCCATTGAGTACGGCCCTGGAGAACTGCAGACGATGCACGGCATCAATGAGCGGGTGAGAATTGACCAGCTGAATACGGCGGCGGGAATTTATGCCGCAGTTATTGAAAAATATGGAGAGAGAGTATGAGCAGACCAATTAAACCGCTTGCTTCGTGGAAGGGTCAGGATAGGTTCTTCGGCGAGGTGAAGTCAACGCTGACCGCGATTTTCTTATCCGGCGGCTGTTCGTGGAACAGATGCAGAATGTGCGGTTACAAAAATGACCGCGACTGCAGTCCGAGACCTGAGCTGATTGAGCATATGCAGGCGCAGGTGTCCTGGCTTGGCGAGAATTTCAAGCCGGAGGAGTATGAGCTTGGAAAAATCTTTACGTCCGGCAGTGTGTTTGATGAAAACGAGGTGCCGCTTGAGGTGCTGGATACGTTCGGCACGTTCTTTGCCGGAAAGCCGCTGGTTGCAGAATCCCGCTGTGAGTATGTGACCGAGGAGGCGCTTGAGCGGCTGCTGTCGACGCTTGATACCGGGCAGGAGCACCCGCTGACCGTGGCTGTCGGCCTCGAGACGACAAACGATGCTATCCGCGAGAAGTCGATTGATAAGGGCAATACATTTGCGGACTTTAAGCAGGCGGCAGAGATTGCGCACAAGGCAGGAGTGTCCATTAAGGCATATCTTATGATGAAACCGCTGTTCTTAACGGAGCGCGAGGCATTGGATGATATGCAGAAGTCGATTGCGGAGGTGACTCCATACGCTGATATGATTTCGATGAATCTCTGTACGGTGCAGGGCAAGACTGAGCTTGAGCAGTACTGGCAGCGCGGTTCTTTCCGTCCGCCGTATCTGTGGTCTGCAGTAAAGGTTCTTCTGGATGCGGATGTGTTTGTTTCGTGCGATCCGGTAGGAGGGGGTTTTACCCGCGGTCCGCATAACGGGGCAAAGCAGGTGGAAGGCTGTCTTGATAAGGAAATTGTGTCTGCAATTAATGAGTATTCGCTTTCCGGGGACAAGGCGGTACTGCAGGCTGTCTGGGATGCGGGGGAGAACTGCCGCGAGGAGTGGGAGTTCGTTTTGGAGAATGAGACTTCCTGGAATATGCCGCTGACGCGGTAAGGGTTGTCTGTTCTTTTTTCTTTTTTTTTGGATGTAAGTATGTAAACGAAAAAAAGGTATGTGGGGGGTAAGCATGCGCATATGCGCATGTGCGCACATTAATATTTATATTATTAATTACAAATAATACAACAAGATTTTTTGAGAAAAATTTTCTTCGGGAGAAAATGATTTTTTTGAGAAAAAATTATTTTCGGAACGGACTAAAGTTATGCGCACATGCGCATATGCGCATGGTTTCCCCCCCCATATACTTTTTTTTCATTTACATACTTTTTTCCGGCGGGAGATGTCTGCTGTTCTGTCGGTTTTTTGCTGTTTGGCGGCTTTTTGCGGGTTGTTTCGGTGCGGTTTGTGTTGTGTGTTATTCGGTGTTTTTTTGGGTTTTTGTGTGCTGTTTTTTGATTCCGGGTTTGTATGGTGGTTTGTTTGGTGATTCCTGTTTGTTTTGCGGGGTTTTCTGATGTTGGTGAAAATAAGGGGGTGTCAGTGTGAATCTGTGCAAAACGTGGGTGTTTCAGCTGTGATGTCTGGGGTATTTGGGGTGATACAGTGAGTCGTCGGCTCATATGTTTTTGGTTTGTAACTGTGCCTCGGATACATTTGGAAAAGAACACAGACAACACAGACGCGCCTTCGGCGCAGCAACGCGTCGCTCTCACTCCCGTTGGTCGTGAGCTGCTGCCGCAGCCGCGACTGAGCGTTGCTTGGTGATTCAAAGATACAGTTAGCGACCACAAAGCGGCTGCGGCAGCAGCCCGCCGTCAGGCGGGAGCGACTGGTCGCTGCGGGCGTCGCCCGTGTCTGTGTGGTCTGTGTTCTTTTCAGTATCTATTCAGTGTTCATCCTGTGAAACATAATTTTGTAAATAGCCCATATCTGCGCAACATTGATGTAAAATTACGCAACATATTATTGTTATATGGAAGTCACTCGCACAACTATATCGCGCTCTTTGATTAGAGGCATTCTGTTCGCGGCGGTTTTGTGTCTGCTGTTCGCAGGTTCGGCAGGGGCATCTCCGTATCTAAATATTAATTCAATCTCGGACACCTATTCAGAGTATCCTGCAAATGCAGTATTTACCTTTTCCAGTGCGGATTGCACTGACCTCAAAGTAAATTTTGGTGATGGAACTCCCGAGTTTTCTTTGGGCGCTTCAAGCAAATCACTTTCTCATACATACGAGTTGCCCGGAACATATACTGTCTGGCTGAATGCTACGGTAAATGGTGAGAAGATTTCTACTACAAAAGAGGTTGTTGTATTATCACACAAAGCAGGTGGCAGTATCACCATTACTTCGGAAGATACAGCGTATTATCTTCTTGAACCATTCACCCTGTCTGGTGAGAATACTTATGGTGATTCTGTAAGAGTATATATTTCTGGAACTATGTTCCCACTTACAGAGATTACAGATAATGCTGTGTCAGTTGTGGATGGAAAGTGGTCTGTGGAAGTAGATACTTTTGGTCTTGAATCAGGCAGTAAGAAACTTGATGTAGGAACATATGCTTTCTGTGTGGTATCCGGAGAGGAGACGATTCAATCTCTTGAAGAACTTGGAAATAAGAAATATGCCAGAATCCTGATTGGATTAATGCAACCAGAAATTACTATAACTTCTTCGCCCTCCGGAGTAAACACAGGTAATTCGGTTGTCTTTTCTGGAATGGCTTATGGGACTGATGAAGTTGTTTACTATCTCTTTAACAACGAGATGATGATTACAGAGTGTGTTCCTGTCTCTAATGATAATACCTTCCGGATTGAGATTAGTACCTCCGGTTTTGAATCCGGGGAATATCGCATAGGAATTCAGCACCCTATGTATGATAAGGAGTTCAACATTTATCCTGTCAGCATTGGAAATGGTGATTATGAATTTTATCTGAAACCATATAATTCACAGCAGGGAGCATCAGTTATATTCGACACCAAAGACCGTGATTTTCTCAGCGTCGCTCAGGCTTTACGCGATGCAATAAATCAACAGAATGTTGATGATATGTATGATGATTCAACTTTTATTTATCTCACCCCTGCTGATTCTAATACAGGAATTATCTCTATTACTAACACAGGTCTGAACCACGTACAAAATAAAATTTCTTTTTCGGGAGTAAATACCGCAACTGATTTTGTGTATATCTATCTCAAAACACCAACGGGAGTTGTAACTTGTCTTACAGAAGAGCCAGATGTCCCGGTAGATATGCGCTGGAAAGCAACTGCTTCTCTTCCAAGACTTACCGAACTTGGAACATATGAGTTCTATGCTGTTGCAAGTGACAGTAGTACAGCTCCTGCTATTTCAGATATAACTAAGGGTAAGTATGCAGTATGGGAGTTTGAGAATATTATCACTGCATCTGTCAACCCAGATGTATCTGAGAATCCGGATACGCCAGAATATGTTGTAACTCAGGATAAAGAGGCATCAATTTCCGGAAAAACCAAAGATACGCTGTTACTCCAATACTATGTTCTGGGATTGAATTATGTAAGTGTTGGAACTGTTGCACCAAATTCAAAAGGAGAGTTTAGTATCTCGCTTGATACTGCAAAATCCAGTATGTCAACAGGAGAATACTTTGTCGTTATCCAGCACCCGGGAGATGACACAGTTTTTAATGTAGGTCCGGTTAGTAGTACGGGAGGAGGGTATGATATTGTCCTGAACATAGAGGGAAGCTACAATATCCCAGGAAGTTCGGTATTATTCAATCTGAAGAATATGTATCCTGAAAACGCTGCAGGGGCATTTTGTGATGTATTGTATACGCAGAACATAGACGATAGATATACAGCGTTTTCCTTCTTTGTTGTAAGTGAGAATGAAGTAAATCCAAAACCAGAACCGACAGAAATTTACTATGATGTTATCATCAGCCCATCAGAATCCTTAGATGCAGGACAAAGTGTGACTGGCAGTCTGAAAGTGAGGATTCCAGGTGGTTCGATGATAGATTCTGATTCTTTAACAATCACCTCTCCTCTTGAGAACTTGAAAATAAGTACGGATGTCAAGAGAAATGGAGAGACAGTCATCAATGACTATGAGAGTTCCAAAATATCTGGCTTTATACTTAACTTCAAGTCAGACACAATCCTTGAAATAACCTTTACCGGTGTTGTCTCTGAGGAATCCAAAGGAACGTACATCAATGTCATAAAAATTACGAGTACCGTCTCAGAGATTGGAACATACACATCTCCGGAGCAACCTGTTGCTCCAATCTTAAAAGGTTCTGAAAAAGTCAATCTCAACCCCGGATGGAACTTCATCTCCGTTCCAAAATATCTTGACGCATCCTGCGACACCGCATCCGAACTCTTCGGCGCGCTTGATACAGACGGCATATCTCCGCTCGGCTATGACGCAAAGACCGGATGGTACGTCCTCAAAGCGGACACAGCCATAAAACCCCTTGACGGATACTGGGTGTACTCCAAAGGAGCGGATGAACTCACCCTCAAATACTCCACAGCCGTAAACACCCCGCCGTCAAAGACCGTCTATAAAGGATGGAACGCCGTTGGACTCTCCGCAGAAAAACCCATGACCGCAAAGTCCGCCTTCTCCAACCTCGACTGGGTACGCTGTATGCCGTGGGACACTGAACAGAGCAAATGGGGCACAGTAATCGTCAACGGCGGAAGCTCTGAAAACTCCGCAGAACTCAAACTCGGGCTTGGAAACGGACACTGGCTCTACGTTGAAGCAGACGGAACATACTTAGGAAACACTGCATGAAGCCCGCATACATTCTCCTCGCTCTCGCCTGCCTGTTTGCCCTCATCGTATGCCCGGTCTCTGCGGATATCGCAGACGTCCCAAGCCTTCCGGCACAGTTCTACGGAACACTTTACAACCACGAGGGAAAACCATTCCCGGCAGGAACAGTAATCACTGCCGAGGTAAACGGCATCACCTCAACCTTCACCCTCACCGAGGCGGGAAAAATCGGCGGCTCGGGCACATTCGATGATAAATTCCTCATCAGCGGGGCTGTCGTCGGCAGTGAAATCACCTACTCCGTTGCAGGAACGGACATCTCTGTAACCCAAACCTACAACCCCTCATCCGCTCAGCAGACCGCACAGATTCAGCTCACCATCCCCGTTGAGATACCGGAATCCTCTGCCGGACTGACTCCGCCTGCGGCAGAAACACCGCAAGCCCCGCCGGAACTTCCAACAGACACTCCGCAAAGCGATGTTCCAACAACCCCTCCGGTTGACATCCCTTCGCCGTCAGAACCAAACCTGCCCGCATCCCCTGCTCCGCTTGCCGGAATCATCCTCGCACTCGCTCTTGCAGGTCTGACCGGGCGAAAATAAATATCTCTTTTTTTGGCAGATTCTGACTTGGTTTGGAACGGAACGCACGTTCTTTTCCAAATATATCCGGGGTCTTGAAAACACTTCAACTCAAATGAGGAGCAACGCCCCCTGCAAAAAAAAGAATTACTTCCAGAGAATACCGGCAATCTCTTTCAGCAAATCAGACGGCATCATACCATCTCCCACATCCGATGCCGCCTTTTCTCCGGCCCGCCCTTCCGCATACACGCCCGCACATGCCGCATCAAACGCTGACATCCGGCAGAGAAGCCCGCCGCAGACGCCGGAGAGCACATCGCCTGTGCCGCCGACCGTCATCGCCTGACAGCCGCTTCTGTTAAACCGCACGCGGCAGCCGTCCGAGATGACATCTGTCTCTCCTTTCAGGATGATAACCGCTCCAGAGGATGCCGCGGCTTCCCGGACAGCCCTTCCGCGCTCTGCCAAATCCTCCGGGGCTTTGCCGAACAGGCGGGCAAACTCACCTGCATGCGGCGTATAAATCGTCTCCTCACGGGCTTTTGGAAACGGAAGGCGCAGGAGGTCTGCATCGACTACCGCACGCTTTGCATGCGGCACAACCTCGCGGACCGTCTCCAGAGACTCCGCATCACTGCCAAGTCCCGGCCCGGCGATAACAACGTCCGCGGCCTCTGCCAGTGCGATTAAGCGGGCTTTGTGCTCCGCCGTGATTTTCTCACCTTCCAGGCGCTCTAAAATCACATCCGGCATAAACCCGTCAACCGGACTTGCCACGCGGACAATATCCGCGCCGGCTCTGAATGCCGCCTCGCCTGCGAAAAACGGCGCTCCCTGATAGGGACCTCCGCCGATGACAAGCACCGTGCCGCCTGCACCCTTATGCGCCGCAGAATCCTTCGCCTGCACGGAAAGCAGGTCGCCTTCCCCGCAGAACACCTCCGCCGCAAGCGGAATGCCGATTTTATACACCTCAGCGCCGTCTGTCTTTGCCAAATGGAACGCACAGACGCGGTCTGCCCGCGCCTCCGGTGTCGGCACATCGCAGGCGATAACCTTCGCTGATGCGGCATTCATCCGGGAAACCGCTTCTGCGTAAAGCGGCCGAAGCGGCGGCACTGCGCCTGTTCCAAGCAGGCAGTCCACAATAACATCCGCCGAAAACAGCGGCAGGTCCGCCTCCGTCCGTACCTCGAAGAGGGCAACCGGAGATGCTGCAAGCGCGGCAAAGGCGGATTTTGCCTCCGGTGTTTTTGCGCCGAAAGACACAACCGTAACCGCGGTCTCCTCTGCTAAATGGCGGGCCGCAACATACCCGTCTCCGCCGTTATTTCCCGAGCCGCATAAAAAAAGAACAGAGCCGGGCTTTTCCATCCGGACCGCATTTGCAAGCTGCGTGCCGGCAGATTCCATCCGTTCGCGTGCGGAAATCCAGGCGTCCGCATTCTTATCCACGGCACGCATAACCTCCGCAGACACCACGCCGGAAAGCCCGAACTCTGATAAATTCCTCATCTTAGTTTCCGCAGGAGTCGCAGTTGCCGTCGCATCCGCAGTCGCATTCCGGCTCTGCGTCCCGGGTAACACCGGACTGCAGACGATCCATAATCCACTGCTGATCAACCGCACCGCACTCGTTTACCGGATAATCCCAGATAGGCTCTCCGGTAATCAGACAGGACTGATACAGCGCATACGGCAGTTCCAGCACCCCTAAGTACTGCTCGTCTGCGAATGCCGCAAAGAAAATCTTCTCCTCGCCGTCTATGGTATCCATCTTGCTGAAGCGAAGCTCATCTGGAATCTGGGATGCCTCATCCGCCTTCATCTTCGAAAGCGAAAGCATCTTAAAGAGTTCCACCACACGGTCATCTAAGCCTGCCTCGAAGATGAAAATCTTCTCTTTCAGCTCGTTGATGGTTGTGACAAGGCGCATCGTCATATTCTGGAGAAGCACCTGGTCTGCAACATCGCCGTCAACGCCGACCTCGCGGTCCTCGCATCCCGGCTCCATATAGATTAAGAACCCGCCGTTGGTCTCCTTGTCCTCATAAATGAACGGGAAACCGGCATATCCGGAAAATCCGCAGTTCTCGCAGGTAAAAAGGAACAGCTCTCCGGAGAGAACCTTCTCCTTCATGTCAGGGTCAACCGTGACATTTACCGTCGGGGTTACATGGAGTTCCTGCTCGTGGTTGCAGTTCGGACAGATAATCGCGTCTTCAATATCGTCTTCGAAGTTCATACCGTTTTAACCCACTCGTTGTCAACGACTGCGTATCCTTCCACCTCGCGCTCCCAGATACCGGACATCATCTTGCCGATGTTTTCGTAGGTGGTGAACGGAATCTTAATCGGGTCAAGGTACTCCTCGCCCTTTCTCGGGACAAAGATTAAGCTTCTTCCCTCGCAGGCGAAGCGGTCCTCAGCATAGTAAAGTGCGTCCGGTAAAATCTTCTCCTTCTTTGCTTCCATTTCGCGAAGAATGGAGTCTTTTACGACCTCGACTAAACGGTCGTCGAGTTTGTCGCGGAAGATGAAAATCTTCTCGCGGAGGTCATCCTGGGTGTGGACAAGGCGCATTCTGATGTCCTTGACTAAGTGTGCCGGAAGCACGTTCGGCAGTTTTGCCACGCGCTCGTCTGAGTCCGGCTTGAAGAAGAGCGAGAACTTCTCGTCTAAGTCGTGGTAGAGCATCGGGTACTCGACAACGCCGGAGAATCCGCACTCGTCGCAGACTAAGGTGGTCAGGTGTCCGTCCAGGAACTTTTCGCGCAGGTCATGGTTTCCGGCGTTGATGCTCGGATACATGGTGAACTGCTGTTTGGAGCCGCATTTCGGGCAGGTGATGATTTTTACTTCTGGTTTCATGATTATTCTCTTCTTCCGCTTGGTCCTCTGTGGTGCTGTCCGAGTTCTCCGGTTAAGAGAATCTCGCCGGAGAATACCGGTCCGTCTTTGCAGACGCGGTATCCGTTCGGGTCCATACAGCATGAGCCGCAGACGCCGATTGCGCATTTCATATATCTGTGCATGGAGAACTGTCCGCGTCCGGCAAGGCCTTTTGCCGCTAAGCGGTCAAGGATGCCCTTCATCATCATTTCCGGTCCGCAGACGCAGATGGAGTCATACTCGCTGATGTCGAGTTCATCCATGATGCCGGTTACAAATCCGTGGTAGCCGAAGGTTCCGTCGTCGGTGGCGATTTTCAGGTCGGTGACCTTCTCTAACTCTTCGGTGAAGATGAGTTCGGTCTTGGTTCGAGCACCAAGGATGAAGGTGTCAACCTCGCCGGTTGCGGCAAGGGTAAAGAGCGGGGTAACGCCGATTCCGCCGGCAATGGCTAAGGTCTTTCCTTCGGGGTGGAAGCCGTTGCCGAACGGTCCGCGGATTCCAATCTTGTCTCCCGCTTTTAATTCAAAAAGAGATGCGGTTGCATCTCCGACCTTCATGACGGTGATGGAGTTTGCTGCAGAAAACGCCATCGGAATCTCGTCAACGCCCGGAATCCAGACCATGCAGAACTGTCCCGGTCTGATGTCGAAGACTTTGTCGAAGACGAAGGTCTTGATGGATGGTGACTCGTCAATGACCTTGGTCAGGGTGACGATGACAGGAGTTGCGGCTTCAGTCATGAGCGCACCCCACAATTTCCTCTGCCGGTATTCCGTCTTCGGCATAGAGGTCGCTTACAATGTCCGAGAAGACATTGAAGTTGTCATAGACAGCGCTGCCGATTTCAACAGCAGAGGCTCCTGCCATCATCATCTCGAGGACGTTGTCTGCGGAGTCGATTCCGCCGCAGCCGATAATCGGGATGTCAACAGCTTCATAGAGGTCGTAGACGGCGCGAACAGCAACCGGGAAGACGGCCTTGCCGGAAAGTCCGCCGAATTTGTTTCCGAGCATCGGGCGGCGCAGTTCGGTGGAGATTCTCATGGCTTTGACAGTATTGATAGCGACCAGAGCATCGGCGCCGCCTTCTTCTGCGGCTTTTCCGATTACTTTGATGTCAGTGACGTTCGGGGTGAGTTTTACCCAGACCGGCTTGCCGTATGCTTTGACAATCTCGGTACATTCCTTGACAACTCTGGGGTTGACGCCGATGGCTGCGCCGTATCCTTCTGCGTGCGGGCAGGAGAGGTTGAGTTCGAATGCTTCTGCATCCGGGAACCAGGATGCGACTTTGCCGAACTCTTCCGGCGTTCCGCCGAAGATGCTGACTACAACCGGCTTTCCGGCGAGCGGGGCAATCTCCTCCGGGAAGTTTTCGGACGGGTTTGGAAGCCCCATAGCATTCATGAGGCCGCCGTCAACCGGAAGGAGGGCAGGGCCGTGGTGTCCCGGGATGGGAACCGGGCCGATGGATTTGGTGACCACTCCGCCGGCGCCGTTTTCCAGCATCCGGTTTAAGGAGGCGGCGGTAGTTCCGAGAATTCCTGCGGCTAAGAGCAGGTGGTTATTCAGGGAGACTCCCGCAATTTCTTTTTGAGGAAGCTGCAGCTGTAACATTGATGGGTAATTATTTGGTTTGTGAGAATATCTATCTCACTGTTGAGAGTGGGTTTTGTGTAGTTTTCGCGTAGGAAATACGCCCCTGCGAAGCCGGGCGGAAAACGCGTGAGCAGTATCCCGCTAAAAAAAAGAAGTAGAATTATAGAAGCTCTGCACCCAGTGCAAACGCCTTCTGCATCTCCTGCGGGAAGATGGTGTCATGGCGTTCCTGCTTTGCCTTGGGATCGAACATGGTCCACTGGTATTTGTCGTAGTTTTTGACCTGCAGGGTATCTCCGGAGATGAGGATTTTTGTTGGTCCTACCATATTGCTTAACATCTGCTGGTAGTTGGCAAGCATCTTGTCGTAGCCAATCTGCGGGTAGAACTCCTCTGCGGCGTTGCTGGTCATAATCATCAGCACCGGAATCCTGCGCTCGTTGCAGCACATCTGTTCAGCCTGATAGGTGAGGGACTGGAAGATTAACCGCTCATAGAGTGCCCGAAATCCCGCAGAGACATCGCCGAGATAGTTTGGCGTTCCAAGGATTAACCCGTCGGCATTGCGGATTTCTTCAAGAACCGGGGACAGGCCGTCTTTGCATACGCAAATGCCTTTTTGCTCCGGCAGTTTACAGCCGAAGCAGGAGATGCATCCGGTGTATTTTTCTAATTTATAGAGGTCGAAAGTGACTACATCAGCACCTTTCGATTCCGCACCCTTTGCCGCCTCACGGACTAAGGTTGCGGTGTTCCAGGCAGTGCGGGGACTTGCATTGATTGCTACAATTTTCTTCATGGTCTGCTGTAGGATATAGTTTGGTCTGGCGGAATATCTAGCTCACGGATGGGGGTAAAAAAGATTATTCAGACTCCGGTGCTTCCTTCTTTTCCGCACCGGCCGCCTTCGCTGCTTCCGCCTTCTTCGCCTTGCTTTCCTCGAGTCTCCGCTTCCGTTCCAGATACCGCTTCTTCTCGCGGTAGTAATTCAGCGGATGGGAAACCTTCTCGCAGGTGGCATCCTTCGAGACACAGATGCCGTGCGTCAGCATCGTAACGCACGAAGGCGGCGTGTACTCATTTGTTAAGATATGGTCCACCTGATACATCGTCATATCAGGATTATAGTCCGGGCTTCTGGCAAAGATTCCTTCAATCTGCTCCGCGTTCATTCCGATAACGTGCAGGAAGGACACCAGAGAGAAGCGCCCGGAATGCGTCAGATTCACGCCTGCCGCCGCCCCCTGAATCAGTGTCTGGATGCAGGGCGGGTATGCCGACTCGTCAATTACGCCGAACTCCGCAAGCGTTCTCTCCTGTGTTTTCATCAGCAGTTTGTCCGTCCACGGGGCAAACTCGCGCTCAACGGCCCCTGGAACAGCCAGCGGCAGCGACGAGCCTAAGTGGGCGCGAATCTTTTCGCTTAAGAGAATCTCCAGCTCGTCTGCGGAGATTTGGACATAGCCGCCTTCCACCTCGCGGTTAATCAGCCGCCACTTCTCCTCGCGGATGTTTGCCGCCATTTCGACGTACTGCAGGACCGTAAGACGTGTTGCATCCAGGGAAATCCCGAACTCGGCACACACGCGGGCCTTGATTGTCTGGTTCTGCTCCTGGCGCAGATAGCCGAACACCCGCTTTGCTTCGGCTCTGACAAAGCGCTCCACGGTTCTTTTGTCCTTCGTACAGGAAACGAGCACGCGGGCTAACACATAGGTTACGATGTCAGAAATATTGTCGCCGGAGGTATCAGACGGGTAGGTCTCCTTGCCGTCAATGGAGTACACTACCCGCTCGGCTGCTTTATCCAGATAATTCCTTCCCGGGTTTGTCTTTGACAGCCCGGCAACAGAAATTCCGCGGGATGCTAAAATCTTCTGGGCTTCAGGTAAAAAAGGGTAATGAAGCAGATCCCGCAGCTCAACAGCCGCCATATTGGATTTAGTCTGCCTCGATTCTCGGAGCTAAGAGGTAGCCGATCTTTCCTTTGCCTTCTGCGTACTCAAAGGAGAACTGAACCGGGTGGTCGTTGCCTAAGCGAATCTGGACCTTCTCTGCACGGGAGATGGATTTGCCCATGTCCTTTAAGTAGTCGAGGGAGAAGAGGGAACGGGCGTCTGCGCAGGTGATGTAGTGAACGTCGTCTCCTGCAAGTTCTCTCTTGATTCTGTCAGAGTCGCCTTCTGCGTTCATGGTAAAGACGCGGGTCTCGCCGGAGACGGCAAGGGAAATCTTGTCAGAGACCATGCCGGATGCCTTGATTGCATCGTTGAACATAACGCCGGCAATCTCGAAGGTTGCAGGGAGGTTTAAGTTCGGTGCGTTCGGGTCCTTTCTGATGGTCTTGGTATCGAGTAAGGTGATGGAGTATTCGTATCCGCCAAACGAAAGCTTCAGTTTCTTTCCGGAGTCGTCAAGGTCTAAGGAAATAACGTCTGCCTTTCCGATCATACCCATCATGGAGCGGATTTTTTCGATGTCGAGACCGATTTCTGCAGACTCGGTGGAAAGCGTGTAGCTCTCGAATGCGGATGCTGCAAGCTCTAAAGAAACCATGGCCACGTTGGAGGTATCAACCGTAATGGTTCTGATTCCGGAAGCGGTCAGGTGGAGACGGCATTCATTCACCAGTGCGGAGATTGCATCAATCGTCTCACGGAAAATATCTGCTTTGATGGTTGCTTGTAACATATCTGAAACCCCTTGACACTCAGTACATATGTATTGGAGTGGCAAATTTTAAAGTTATAATTATATGTTCTTTAATCATAGATATTATTACTGTTTCTGAGGGAGAACTATGGGATCACTTTGGACGAGAGATGCAACATACAGAAAATCCTTAAAAGAGGGATTCAGAGCACGGTCGGCATACAAACTCATCGATATTAACGACCGGTTCAATGTTATCAGAAAAACGGATAATGTCGTCGATTTAGGCTGTGCACCGGGAAGCTGGCTGCAGGTGTTAAAGACGTTGACCGAAGGTCAGCTCTGCGGTGTGGACTTAAATCCGATTGCCCCGCTGGAAGGCGTAATATCTTTTATCGGCGACTTTACCACCACGGAAATTCAGGAAAAAGTGCGCGCGGCAATGCCTGTCGTAAATGTCGTGGTCTGCGATGCGGCCCCGCACTTATCCGGTGCTAAGTCCTATGACCAGGCACGGATTATGGCATTAAATGAGGATGCCTTAATGTTTGCCGCATCGCTTTTAAAGCAGGGCGGAAACCTGGTCATGAAATCCTTCCAGGGAGAAGACTTCAACGACCTTCTGGAGCTGGTCAAGGAACGGTTCTACTCGGTTCGCGTTATCCGCTCGAAGGCTACCCGCAGAGGAAGTACCGAGTGTTACATCGTTGCAAAGAACTTCATCGGGGATGCCCGCGACGACAGAATCCCGCTGAAAAAAGAGAAGGAGTAATCCTTTTCAATTCTCCTGTCTGATAGAGAATCTATCAATGATTTAATAGGGTTTCCAAACCCATCTATTTTTAATGAAACCGATTCGCCTGCGGGATTTTGTGATGACCGAAGACGGCTGTCTCTATGCGGTCTCCGGATATGAGAATGAGGAGCGTGCGGAGTGTGTGCTCCGGTATGTGCCGACCGAGGACGGAGACCGGCTTTCTCCGTGGGGCGTGCGCTATAAGAAGTATGATTTCGCCGATGCGTTTGCCTGGGTGAAGGAACATAAGCCGGAGTACCTTGACCTTGTCCACCGGGTGCCGCTTTCCGATATTGTGAAGGTGTTAAAGCCGGAAGAGCAGGCGCCGTTTATCGCAGAACGCGACCCGCGGGTTGCCCGGCTCTTCTCGCACTTCGACCTTCCGGCAGGCACGTACGGCTGTACGGGTTCTCTGGTGGCAGGGCTTGAGTGCGGAACGTCTGATATCGATATGGTGGTCTATGGTTCTGCCTGGTTTAAGGCACGCGAACAGCTGATGAAGGCGGTTGCCGACGGAAAAATTCCTTCCATGAGCGAGGAGATGTGGCAGAAGGTGTACAAGAAGCGCCAGCCGGACATCAGTTTTGATGATTTCGTGCTCCATGAATCAAGAAAGTTCAACCGCGGAGAGTTTGAGGGAACATACTTTGACCTGCTCTATTCCAGAGGCTACGACAACCTCCACTCCGTCCCGCCGATCACTTTAGGGGAAAAGACCGGAAAGATGACGATAGAGGCAAAAGTAACCGATGCGTCCCTTGCCTTCGATTCACCGGGAATCTATAAAGTTGACCACGAGGAAATCGATATGGTTCTGTCGTTTACCCACACCTACTGCGGTCAGTGTTTCACCGGCGAAACCTTGGAGGCAAAAGGAATCGTCGAAGAGCACGGCGACCAGAAGTGGCTGATTGTCGGAACTACCCGCGAGGCACACGGGGAATATATTGTATCCAGAACTCTTCTGGATGCCTGAACTTTTTTTTTCGCAGAGTTATGCTGGGCTGCGTCTCTGCGTGTTTTTTCTCAGGATTATAAACGGTAAATTGCAGATGCCTGTTTGACCTGCCCGCTGCAAAAAAAAGATAAAAAAAGTTAGACCGAGTAATACGTTACCCGCTTGCCCTTCTCGCGGTACTCGCCGGCATACGTATCCAGATTTCTCTTGTAGCCGATTCTGTCCACGAATCCCAGTTCCTTCAGCTTCTCGCGGACACGCATCACATCCGCTTCGTCTGCCCAGTCTCCGGTGAACACGTAGATAACTTTCTTATCGTCGCGGGAATCCTCGCTGTCGCGGAAGGTACTGACCTTTGCACCGATTCCAAGTTCTCCGGCAACCGTTGCATTTCGGACTTTTACCCATGCCTCATCAATATCTGCCGGCGGCAGGAAGATAAGCCACTTTCCTGCCTGCTCGTCTCCGCAGGCATCAGCCGCAACGCCTGGTGCTGTCTGCTGAATCCAGTAGGAGTGGGTGGTCTTGGTCGGCACAATTCCCTCGCCGAACCGGTAGAAGGAAAGAATATCCTCCGGCTCGCCGAACAGTGCAAGCGACTCTGCAAGGAGCGGATATTCTGCGGAAAACTCCGTGTAGAGTGCGGTGATTTTCGGAAGGATGTCCTCTCCCGATTCAACGATTTCAAAAAGACGGCAGCCGTCTGCTTCCAGACGCTGTTCAGAGAAGATGGTAAACATCCCAAACGCTAAATCGCTCAGCTCATCTGCTGTTACCTCTTCTTCAGAAATCTGCTCATCCTCAAACATAGTTGATACTATGAACAAGAATTTATTTAGAGCTTGTTATTCGCTTCTCTTCTGATGCGGCCTGCAATCAGCAGGAGAAGAGCCAGGCCGAGAGCCGAGCCGAAGGAAATCCAGCCCCACGGAAACATGGCAAAGTCAGAAAGCCCAAGGATTGCAAGATACGTACAAAGCGAAAGAACGCCGCCCGCGGCAATTATTGCCGAAGAAGCATACCAGGGGTTTTTGATGCGGGTGAGGATTGCATAAGTTATCCAGATAAAGAGAACCGCAAAGACGGAGATTGGAAACGCAACCGGGATGAACCAGCTGCCGGTGTGTGTCCACTGTTCAAGGACCAACAGATACGGCAGGATGAGGCCTGACAGCAGACCAAGTGAGAGCAGAAGCCCCTCTTTTCCGCGGTAGATAAGCGGGGCAAACACTCCCCAGGCAAAGATAAGAGAACACACCGGATACACAAGCCAGGTCATCTCTCTCTGAATTGCCATATTACAGATGACACAGACAAGGATAGCGATAAAAACAAAGACGGAAATCGCCCAGAGGCGTGCGTGAGAGTCGGGAATGAATTTCATCTGACCTCGGAAAATAAATTGTTGGGGTGCACGGATGCGCGCACCAAAAAGTATGAAGAAATGCTTATGCCTTTCTTTCCTTGTTCTTCGGGCGAAGAGAGGAGGAACCGCACTTGCGGCAGGTGGTTGCGCGGATTGCGTTTCTTGCGTTGCATTTCATACAAACTTTGACGTTAAGGAGTCTTGCTTCTGCTTCTGGGAATCTCATGATATATTACCCCGATATTTTCGTGCTAATATTGTATGCTCTCCGTGATATTAACGATTCCGTTGGGAAGGCACTCTCAGCGGAGAGAAACATACCATTTTCTAAACTCTTCCAAGGCCCGTGCGCGGTGCGAAACCTGGTTCTTTTCGGTGATAGTCATCTCTGCGAGGGTTTTATCACCGACCGCAAAGATTGGGTCGTACCCGAAGCCGTCAGTTCCGCGCGGTGATAGGGTAATTTCCCCGTCCACTTTACCCTCAAACACCCTAATGCCGTCTGCATCCGCATAGGCGACCGCGGTTGCAAAGTATGCGCGGCGGTTTTCGATGCCTGCCATAATGCGCAGGATGCCGTCATTTCCAACGGTGTCCTGCACATAAGCGGCATAGGGTCCGGGAAATCCGCCGAGCGCTTCGACAAACAGTCCGGTGTCGTCTACAATCAGCGGCGTGGAGAGCGCGGCATATGCCTGCTCGGCTTTGGCGCGGGCAATCTCTGCGATGCTTTCCGCCTGCGGTTCGACCGCTTCAAACGGGGTGTGGGTAACGTCCGTGATTCCGGCAAAGAATGCCGCAACCTCTGCCGCCTTTCCCTTGTTTCCGGTAACTACAGTAATCATAGGTATCTTCCGCGAAGTTCGATTTCGTGCTCGCGGGCAAGCACAGCGTCTGCGCCGGCAAATGCCGCGCGGTAGCCTTCGGTGAATGCCGCACGCAGAATCTCCGGATTTTCGGTGGTGCTTTCCAGTGTCTGGAAGAGAACATGCAGGTCCACTCCGCGCGGTTCAATCTCTTCGGTCATCTGGGCGAGACCGAAGTCCAAGAGATACACGCGGGAATCCTTCCAGATCATGTTGGAGGTGGTCAGGTCTCCGTGCACCAGTCCTGCCTGATGGAGTCTGCCCACGGTTTTTCCGGCGGCGTGTGCGTAATCCGGCGTGATTACGTACTTTAAGACATCGCCTTCGAGCTTCTCCATAATAATGGAGGTCTCGGTTACATCGCGGATAATCGGTGTCGGGACACCGCCTCTGCGTGCGGCGGCGATACAGCGCGCTTCGGCACGGGTGCGCTCTGTGATTAAGTGGCGGTCAAGTGCCGGTGTGCGGTATCCTTTGGAAAGGCGCGTCTTGACTGCGTCAACGCCGGTTAAATCAACCGCGGCTTCTGCTCCGCGCTCGGCAGTCTCGGACTGTCCGGGGGCAAAGAGTTCGCCTGCATCCGCGCGCCAGGTCACTTCCACCTGGTCGGAGCGGTAGTGCGGATTGACCACAGAGTCTGCAACCGAAATCGTCGAGCCTGCTTCGAGCATGACCTTTCCGGTATAGGCAATCATGGCGCCGTTGTCTCCCATATAGGTTCTCGGCGGCGCCATAAAGCGTGCTCCGCGCTCCTCGCACATGATGCGCAGCATCTCCTGCAGACGCATGTTCGCACCGACACCGCCGACTAAGATAACCTCGTCCTTTCCGGTGTGGGCAAGTGCGCGTTCCGTGACCTCAACACACATGGCAAATGCGGTCTCTTGGAATGAGTGGCAGACATCTTCCATGCTCGCTCCGCGCGTGGTCGCATCCTTTGCCGCGCTCATGAGTCCGGAGAATGCGAGGTCCATTCCCTTTACCGTGTACGGAAGCGGGATGTAGGAACCGTTCTTTGCGAGCTGTTCAATGAGCGGTCCTCCCGGATGCGGGAGGTTGTGACTGCGGGCAAACTTATCCAGCGCATTGCCAAGCCCAATATCCAGCGTCTCGCCGAAGATACGGTAGCGGCCGTTCAAAAATCCAAGGACCTGCGTGTTTGCGCCTGATGCATAGAGGACGATTGGGTCTTCAAACTTCGTGTACCATCTGCCGATTTCCACGTGCGCCACACAGTGATTTACGCCAATCAGCGGCACATCATACTTCAGCGCAAGCGTGCGGGCTGTGGTTGCCGCAGTTCGAAGCGACGGACCAAGACCAGGGCCAATGGAAAATGCAACCGCGTCAATTTTTCCGTTTGCATCAGCAAGTGCTTTGGATACTACATCGGAAGCTACTGCTGCGTGGTGCTGAGCTGCTTCTCTTGGATGAATGCCGCCGGACGGCGGAGAATACGGCGACGAATGAAGACATACCAAATCGTCGTCAAAAACAGCGGCACTGAAGTTCCATGCTGTCCCTTCAATGCCTAAAACCCTTTTTCCGGGCATGATTTTTTGTATTTTATTGCTTGAACTCAGTGTATCCGCACTTTCCGCATGCAAACCGGTCCTTGTGTTCTCCCATAAAGACTCCTGGTCCGCACTGTGGGCAGAACTTGCGGGTGGTGGTTGCTTTACCCTGGTTGTCGACAGTGTAAAGGTCGCTGCGCTTCTGAGCTGCCTTCTTTGCTGCTTTCTTTGCTGCCATGTTTACTCAGCCTCTTCCTTCTTCTGTCCGCGTGCGATAAGGTATGCGCGCTCGGTTGCTTTCAGTGCCTCGACAGAGTCGTAGATTCTTGCAACACCCTGAACTGCTCTGACACCAAAGCGGCTCTGGAGCGGGGAAAGGACAAGGTTCTCAACTGGTGCATTCTGGAGAGCTGCAATCTTTGCGCCGATGTCCATACGGGACGGGGTTGCACCTTCGTAAACTGCGGTGAATGCAACCTCGGAACGGCTAAGGAGCTCGTTTCTGGTATTAGAGGTGATCTTAATCTCCATTCGATATCCCTAAGATATTGGCGCGCTGTCCATTTAATACCTGCGTCACACACGGACAAAACAGGAGAGAATCTCTGCGGCCTTTTTGCGGAGAGACTCGGTGACCTCGCAGAAAACAACGCCCTCATCCGGCTGTCCGTACAAAATAACCGCAGAATCCGGGAGGATTGAAATCAGCGGAAGAACCGCAAGGTCTTCTTCGCCGTCAACCAGTATCAGCGATGGGCGCAGGGAATAGGCCTCCTGAAGCGCCTCTTCGAGTTCTTCGGATATACAGCCGGCAGGGTTTTTCACTTCCAGAATCGTTCCGGAAAACTCCGGGAGGGATACTGCATCCGAACGCTTGGTAAAACCGTCGATTACCGAAACATCCGGTGTTAACCCGTGCAAAAACGCGTTTCTGGTAACAACATCGCCGACCGTACAGAAAGACCGGTGGGTAAGATATGGAATAATTTCAGAAAAATCAGGATGAAGAGAGCCGAACGGCTCTTTCAGCAGTCCGCGGCACTCCGGCGGAAGCGTCAGCATTATCTGACCTTGAGTGCGTAGCGGCCGTTGTACTCGATGTTCATCTTCTTTGCAACATCAGAGTGGCGGGCGTCAATAATGACCAGGTAGCCGAACCACTCCGGAGTAAGGGCGGAACCCTGACACTCCGGGCAGATGGTCTTGTCAGCTTCTAAGACCTTGTGGCAGTTTCTGCATGCCTGAAGAACCTTCTTCTGGGATGCGCGCTTTGCGGCCATTATGCAGTCTCCTGCTTCTCGCTGCTTCTGTCAGCTTCAATCCATGCAAGGCTGCCGAGTCCCGGCTGGCGCATGGTCAGACCAATCTTGGACTCACGCGGGTCACGCTCGTTTAAGGAGAGTGCAACAACACGGGCACGGACAGTATCGCCGACACCTAAGTGTCTGCCGGAATCCTTGCAGACAAGGCGGGAGTTCTTCTCGTCATAGTCGATGTACTCATCGGAAATCTGACTCATGTGGAGCATCGCATCAATCGGGCCAAGAGAGATAAATGCACCAAAGCTCGTGGTTTCGACTACAATACCTTCGATAACTTCCTGCAGGGCTAAGCGGAGAACGACAGCTTCGAAGTCAACGTCATAGTAAACGCCGCCGTCACTGTAAATAATCTCACCCTCGCCGACACGCTGAACGCCGGTGACAGCGATAAAGATACCCATCTCCTTGTCAACACTTCCCTCAAACTGTTCCTGTAAGACGTCTAAGATAACAGTATTGAGGTCTTCTCCCATACGCTCCGGCGGAACTCTGACTTTATCGTTTAATTTCAGTTTGTAATACATATGTTTCTCGCTGACTCTGTTATTTTCCAATCAACTCAAGCCTGCATCGCGAACGCAGGACCACAACCGCAATCTGCTGGTCGATGAGTTTCTTTTTTAGTTCTCTATCATTTGTCACTACTACAGCATTAATCTCTCGTGCGTTGGCCACCACTTTATCGTCAACCGGGATGTCTTCATCCCATGGTTCGAGAAGCTTACAGCGGGCGGCAACGGTTAAACCAAACCGTGCGGCAGCCGCGTTTTTCCCGAAACCATTGGTAAGCCCGCGCAGTTCGGATACGACTTCGGGAAGAACCCATGCGTCATACCCGCCGAGCAGTTCGGTAAGCCCTCCAAAGAGGTCAACGCCGAACTGCGCCGGCATCATTAATGCATTCGTATCAAAGACTACGTTTACTCGGTGAGAAGTCCCATTCCGATTAACCGCCATCTTCCTCCGACCTGACGGCTGATTGCGATACGGGATCCTACTTCCGCACAGACAGGCCGTTTCAGGATTACTTCAACCACATTCTTCTTGGATGCAGTAACCACACCGACAGTGACTGCAGTTCCAACGGAAAGCATCAGCGGCTCTTTTAAGCGGAGCGGGTCGATGTGGAGCTCGGATGCGGAACCGACAACTCTGTCCATTAACTGGACGTTGAACTTCATCTTGTCCCAGACCGGCGGCAGTTCGCCGACAGCGCCTGCGACCTGACCGACTAAAGTGTCGCTCTTGGTAATCGCCGGGTCGAGTTTGGTTCCGATAGCTGCGAGTCCTCCGGGGGTTGCGGTCGGCACTTTGCGGGAAGCCTTGTTCATAGAGGTGATTTTGGTAATAATCGGCTCCCACTTTGCCTTATTCTCAGACATGTACTGTCTTCCCGGACGGATTTCAATCTCGTCTCCTTCGTGGAACTCTCCTCTGATAAGAGATCCGCCGATAACACCGCCTTTAATCTCCTTCCAGGAACTTCCCGGACGGTTGACGTCAAACGAGCGTGCGATAAGCATCACCGGGGATGCTTCGGAATCACGTTCCTCATTCGGGATGACGGTGTCGAGCGCATCGATTAACATATTGAAGTTAATCTTTTTCTGTGCGGAGACCGGGATAATCGGTGCGTTTTCTGCAACGGTTCCCTTAACGAATGCCTTAATCTGCTTGTAGTTTTCGATAGCCTGCTTCTGCGGCACGACATCAATCTTGTTCTGAACGATGACGATGTTTTTGATGCCGGTAAGCTCTAAAGCCATTAAGTGCTCTTTGGTCTGCGGCTGCGGGCACGGCTCGTTTGCGGCAATTACAAGCATTGCGCCGTCCATGATTGCAGAACCGGAAAGCATGGTGGCCATTAAGGTCTCGTGGCCTGGTGCATCGACAAAAGATACTGAGCGGACTGCCTCAATCTTTTCTCCGCAGTTCGGACAGACATTGGTGTTTGACCATCCGTCAGCTCCGCATTTCTGACATTTATAGAACGTGGCGTCAGCGTAGCCTAAGCGAATCGAGATGCCGCGCTTCAGCTCTTCGCTGTGGCGGTCAGTCCAGGACCCGGTAAGCTGACCGACAAGCGTCGTCTTGCCGTGATCGACATGGCCGACAACGCCGATATTTACATTGGGTATTGTAGGATCATTCAAGTTACCAAAACCTCCGTACTCCTTATATAATTGTCTTCAAGACTGATATACCTGTGTGGTCGAGGATTATCCTCCGCCCTCACAGCTCTGGTCAACATTCAGCCAGGCAGACTCCTGCATCTCGCGGAGTTTTTCCCGCTCATCAAGAATCTGTTTCTTGACATCGACTTTCTCTGCCGATGCCCGCATCTCTTCGTGGATTTCCACTAACTGGTCGATGCGGTACAGCAGACCGGTTGTGTCAATTTCTGCGAAGGTGCTGCCGTCGATTTCAGCGAAGGAGACAATTTTTCCAACGGTTCCGGTACGGGAGTAGCGCACGGTCTGACCGATTTCAAATTCGCTCATATATATGTATATCTTCGGCGTGTAAGCGGATAAAGGTGTGGTTTCAGTGGGAGAGTTGAAAAAGAAGAAAGAAAAAAATTAGTTGACAGTCAGTCCGTTCTGAACTGCATTCTCAGAGACGGTATAGGTCTGACCGCTTCCTTCAGGATAGAAAATATTCAACGGAAGGAGCAAAACCCGGGCATTTGATACTGTCCCAACTTCATGACAACGAATCGAGAATGGATTCAATACACGAGAGAAGCTGCGGAACATCATTCCTGACAACTCCGAGAACCAAATGCATATCTATTCTGAAATATTGATGAATCATAACATTGCGGAAGTTTTTCCAATGCACCCATTTGATATCAGAAAACTGTTCTTTTATATCATCTGAGATATGTGTTGTGGCCTCTCCGATTATCTCAAGAGACCGGATAACAACATCCTGCAAATCCTCATCTTCAAAGAATGCTTCAGGTGATATTCCATATGTTATCCGAAGAATTTTTCGGCAGCGCTCTGCCATGTGACCAAGGTAGACTGCATCATCTTTCATACTTCAGCAGCAGGTGCAGAAAACAGAATCATGTCTCCTTTTACTTTGAGTTCGATTTTCGGTTCAATCCAGTCCAGACTGACAAGGTCAACATTTCTGCCGAAGAGGTCTTCCAGATACTCCTTCAATCCCATAAACTGACTAAGCGTGATGGAAGGGGTTGAAAATCTGTACAGAACATCAATATCTGATTCAACAGTATCTTCCCCGCGTGAAACTGATCCGAAGATACCGAGACTTTCGATACCAAAACGTGATTGTATCTCCGGCATGTTCTGTCCGATTCGGGAAAGTACTTCCTCTTTGATACTGATGTACCCTGACATTTCTGATAATGTATCTATATGCTTTCCTGAGATAAGATGTTTTGCAGAAAAAAAAATTAGTTGACAGTCAGTCCGTTCTGGACTGCCTTCTCAGAGACAGTAAAGGTCTGACCGCTTCCCTCAATCTTGTAGATGCCGGTCTTGATTTCACCAGTCTGTCCGGTTGCGTACGGAACAACAAACTGACCGTTCTCGCTTACCTGACGATAGGTGAAGGTTCTGCCGTTATTGGTGGTGACATCAATTGAGATGATGCCGTTTCCTTTGATGACTGCGCCTTCCACGTACTCAAATGTCTTGACCCATGCAGTACCGCCGCCGTTCGGCTCGGTGAGGTAATACGAGTAGCTGTCTTTCGGAATCAGATAGGTGTCGGACTCGTGGACAAGGCGGAAGTGTTTGAGGGCTGCGACATCCACATTCGGGTCGAAGTAGTTGGTAACATCAGTCGGGATGGAGATTACGTATGCGTACTTTCCGGCTGCGGTGTTTGCGTTCTGTGCGTTGTATTCCTTTGCCGCCTTCCACGCGTCATCAGCGTTTGCGTAGGATTTCGTGTAGGTGATGACCGGATAGCCGTATCCGGCAGAGTTGTCCGTTAAGACCAGAGCAACAGATCCTGCTTCCGTGTATGAGCCGTCGAAGTTCTGTAACCGTGCAGTTAAGGTGTTGTAGTACTCCGGCGTCTGTGCAGAGACAACAGAGTATGCACCGGTTGAACTCTGCTGCAGGAGATAGGTGTAGAACGGTGCGGTCTGCAGGGTGGTGTTTGCCCAGATGGACATGGCGCCGAACTTACTGCCTGCCATCTGATAATCGGTCATGACATATTTGGTTCCGAGATAATCAAGTTTCTCGACGACAGCATCCTCATCGGTTGCCGTTAAAACCTGTGCGGCTCCGTACTCACCGGAAACTCCTGCCTGGAATGGGTTGCTGTTCGGGATGCGTTCCCCTATCGTTGTGATGTAGTGTCCGTAATCCCACCAGGACATAACACCGTATGCCTCTGCCGGGTAGGAGAATCCTTCCTCATCATAGAGTGTGTAGTAGTCAATGCCGGTCTCCGGCGTTCCGGTGACAAGCCACTCGGTTGCTTCAATCCAATCCTTCTCGGTGCCGCCTGCCTGACCGTATGCGGATGCGGTATTCACTGCTGCTGCAGCAGACATTCCGGTAAAGACAAGAGCAACCAGTACAACAACTGCCAGTACACCAATCTTTAAAACATCCGGCTTGTCGGAAACAGTGGATACTGCCTTCTTTCCCTTCTTTCCAACCGGAGCTTCTGCCGGCTGTTTTTTGCCGAGGAGTTTTTTCACCTCATCTGCGGCAAAGGAGATTGCCCAGGATACACAGACCGCAGCAAGCAGTGCGATGTTCACTGCAAAGAAGTACTCCCAGCGAATGTGGGCAACTGTTGCCAAGAACATGAAGAGTGACCAGATAAGAACAAAGAGTGCTGCTGGTGTTTCACGGCGGATAACCTGCCAGACAAGGACTGCAAATCCGCCGACCGCAAGCAGCAGTCCCCAGCCGAAGGAGGATACTGCCTGTTCAACGGACCAGGAGGACATTTCCTGAATTGTCGCTGCAGTTGAATTATTGGTAAAGAAGCTCAGGAGGTTTGAAAGCATTGATCCAAACAGGTCTGGAAGAATAATCCACACTGCAAGAATACCAATAACTATAACACCCCCAATTGAGGCAAGATAAATGTACCAGGGTTTTTCCAGTTTTGCAGTAATTTTCTGCAGAGCATAGAGGAAGATAGTTCCAAGAATTACCAGTATCTGAGCTGCAAGAAGAGCGAGGGAATAACTGTAGAATCCAAATCCAAAATCCTTAATTCCGTAAACAAGCAGTCCGAGGACAGCAACCCCGAAGGTAAGGATATTCAGGATGAGCAGATACTCGGTTGGTTTGCCTGCTTTTACATCCAGAATGAACTGAACAAGCGTGAAAACTGCGGCAAAGAGACCAAAGACAACAAGGGTTGTCATTGTCAGAAGACCGAGGAAGTATGCAATGCCGGAAACAATTCCGAAAATAACCGGCAGTTTCAGGCTTGCTTTATTTTTCAGCGAAATCTCCTTTCCGCGCAGGTTGGCAAGTGCTAAGACGTAACACATTCCAAAGAGTGTGGAAAACAGCGTCTCTGCAATGTGGTGGTCAAAGTGTCCGTAAATGGAACGGGCAAAGAACTGGCCGCCGATTACCGCGACAAAGAGTCCTGCAAGAAGGCCTGTCTTCCAGTCGCCGAGTTTTTTTCCGAGGAAAAACATCACCGGTACCATCAGTGCGCCGAGAACTGCCGGCGTCCAGGAAACTGCATCAATTAAGGCAACTCTTCCTGCCTCTCCGGCAAAGAGACCGAAGAATGCTGAAATGTAGGTAAACAGCGGACCCCAGACGATATCCTGTCCAGTCGGGAATAACGTCATCGGCTCAAAGAAAATAAATCCGCCGGAAGCAAGCAGTACTTCAACCAGACGCAGATTGTACCATGCATCAGGGCCTGCAATCATGTCTCCGGTACCGACGAGATCTCCCATCGGCAGAAGACGGACTGCAAGGGCGAGTACGGTAATCAGAAGCAGAGCGCCGCCGATAATTCCGTATCGATATTTTTTGTTGTTCCAGAAACTGAAATCCATACTCTCACGTGAAATAGTAGATATGTATATTTTGGAAGCAATATGTGATAAACTAACTGGATGGCTCTCTTGTGTCAAAAAAAGAACAGCACTCTTATGTGTGAGAAAAAAGATACAAATATCATATGATAGTGGCTGCAGGCTGTTTTCTGCTCGGTGCAGGTTTAGTATGCGGGATATGTGCGGCATATCCATACCTATACTACCTCACGAAGTTGGGAAAGCCCATTTGCTCTTCAAAACAGGAAAATAGGACTGAATATCCAAATATCAGTATTGTCATTAATGCATACAAGGAAGGAGAACTTGTTGCTGAACGAATAAAAGATATTCTCAAAACCGAATATCCATTAGATAAAATAACTCTGTATATTTTTAATGATGGAGCAGACCCGAAAACCAGTGCCGCCGCCAAGAAAATACTTCCTGCCTGCCCCTTCGAAACACATCTTATTGAGCCGGAACACCGTCTGGGAAAGACTGTTTGTCAGAATAATGCTATCGCCCGTATTTCTGACAATATCATTATCTTTACCGATGCGGATATTACGACAAAACCCGATGCTCTTCTTCGGTTGGTAGATGTTCTGTCTGAAGATGATGTTGGTGCTGTCTGTGCAGATTTAGTTCCCGTTGGTTCAAACAGTTCTGTTGCAGGTTCGGAAACCGCATACCGTTCTGTATATGGAAAAATGTGTGAATATGACAGTTTTGTTGATTCAACATACAACTTTAACGGACCGTTAATCGCCTTTAAGAAGACAGCCGTCCCTCATGTTGAAGAGAAAAGGGGTGCTGATGATGCAAATCTTGCTCTTACGTGTATTAGAAACGGTTTTAGAGCATTGTACGTTTCAGATGCAGTGGCATTTGAGCTTCAGCCAATATCGTTGAAAGAGCAGTTTTCACAAAAAATACGCAGAGCTGATGGTTTAGTTAATAGTACCAGACTTTTCAAAGATGCGGGAAAAAACAGTAACCGAAAATTCTGGACAGAAACATTCCCAAAACGAAAATGGATGCTTCTCTACTCTCCAATATTGTTCATACTAACAGCTCTGTTTGGACTGCTTGGAGCATTTTTCCTCTCGCCGATTCTTGGCGGAGTTCTGCTCATGGTTTGTGCGGCAGGTATTGTCTTTACCCTGCTGAACCCCAAACATCTTATCAGCAGTTTTCTTATGAATCAATTTTTCCTGACAGTTGGTCTTGTCAGAAGAAAAAATATCCTGCAGTGGGAAAGGGTTCAGAAATAACCCTTACTCCACCGTCACACTTTTCGCCAAATTCCTCGGCATATCCACATCAGTACCGAGCGCCACAGCCGTCTTGTATGCCAGCATCTGCAAAACAACCGATGCAAGGATTACTCCTGCCGTCTCAGAGACCTTCGGCAGCGGGATAAACACATCCGCAATCTCTTCGGCATCGATATCTCCCACGCACCCGATAACAACCTCCGGTGCGGAGCGTGCCTTTATTTCCTTTAGATTTGACATCATAACAGGATACGTACTGCCCGGCAGACAGACCGCAACAACCGGAGTCTCCTTGGAGAGCAGGGCAAATGGACCATGCTTCAGTTCTCCTGCCGCATAGCCTTCTGCGTGGATGTAGGAAATCTCCTTCATCTTCAATGCCCCCTCCATAGATATAGGGTAGCTTAATCCGCGTCCGACATAGAGCAGGGTTGACGCATCCTTTACCAGTTCCACTGCAGATTCTACATCACAGTCCAGCGCTTCCGGGAGATAGCGCTGGATTTCTGCGACCGCTTTTTTCAGCATTCCGCCGGAGATGATATTTACAATCTCCATAAATGCCGCAACCTGTGCGGTAAAGGACTTGGTTGCCGCAACTGAAACCTCAGGGCCTGCGCGCGTATAAAGCGTGGTCTCTGCAATGCGGGTTAAGGAACTGCCGAGCACGTTTGTCACGCAGAAGGTTTTTGCCCCGCGCTCTTTTGCAATCTTCAATGCGGAAATCGTATCTGCGGTCTCTCCGGACTGTGAGACGGCTATCACCACATCGTTTTTCGGTGTCGGGAAGTACTTGAACTCGGATGCCAGAACAACGCGTGTGGGAATCCCGCAGACCGACTCCATCAGATAGGCAAAGACCGTGGATGCATTTGCTGAAGTTCCGCAGGCAACCACCGTTACTGACCGCGCTTCGCGGATGCGGCAGAGCGCTGCTGCATTTTCTGTAATGGAATTGATGGTGTTTGAGAACACCTCCGGCTGCTCGTACATCTCCTTGAGCATGTAATGTGCAAACCCGCCTTTGCGGACATCTGCTGCATCCCATTCAAGCGTGGCAACCTTGCGTTCAACCGGTTTTTTGCCCTGGTAAATTGTATATCCGGCAGGCGTTACCTCTGCAAGGTCGCCGTCTTCTAAGTAGATGACTTTTCGCGTATAGTCTAAAATCGGCAGACCGTCTGATGCGAATACATACTCGCGGTCTCCGACTCCTAAAACCAGCGGGCTTCCTTTGCGGGCGGCAACAATCTCTTCCGTCCCCTCGGCAATTACCAGAATCGCATATGCTCCTTCCAAGAGCGGCAGAATTTTGGAAACCGCTTCGCGCAGGTTTCCGGTATACTTTTCCTCGATTAAATGCGGGATTACCTCGGTATCCGTCTCCGAGACAAAGGTGTGTCCGCGTTTTTCCAGGTCGCGCTTTAATGCCGCATAGTTTTCAATAATTCCGTTATGGACAACCGCGATTTTTCCCGTGCAGTCCGTAAACGGGTGTGCGTTGGTTCTGCTCGGGACTCCGTGTGTTGCCCAGCGCGTGTGTCCGATACCGCAGGTGCCTTTGAGATGCACTGCATCCTTTGCCGCAGAGATTTTTCCGGTCTCTTTAAAGACTGCAATCTCCGGAGAAACGGTTGCGATTCCAAACGAATCATACCCGCGGTATTCGAGGCGCAGAAGTCCTTCCATACAGACCTCTGCGGCCTGTCGGTATCCCAGGTACCCAACAATTCCGCACATCTTACATCACCCGCGTATCGCTTGGGATTTCTGTCTCAATCAGTTTTCCGCCGTCGATTTCCACATTGTTTCCAATGACTGCGCCTTTGAGACGGGTAAAAGCACCGACGGTTGTCCGGTCACCAATTACTGTTCCGAAGCTGTAGGATGCAGTGCTTGTCTGTTCCAGCGAACAGCCCTCACCGATTACGGAATCCACAATCCGCGACTGTGCACCGATTCTGGTATCCTTCATGACGATACTGTTTTTGAGATAGGTAAATGGTTCCACCTCAACCCGTGCACCAAGGGCTGTTCCCGGTTCGATACAGACATTCGGGTGGATGACACAGCCGTCTCCAAGAATAGCCGGTCCGGTAATCACGGTGCCGGGACCGACCGTTACATCCTTTCCGATTACCACATGGCCGCGGATGGTTGCCCGCTGGTCAATGAAACCGCCAAGACATGCCGTCTGTTTGCTTAAGAGATAGCGGTTGAGTTCCAGAAGGTCGGCAAAGCAGTCAGCATCATACCAGTCTTTTGCTTCCACCACGCGGACATCATGTCCGGTGTAGCTCATCTCATTGACGATGTCATCCGGGTTTTCCAGTGCAAAGAATGCCGAGTAGAGCTTTCTTTCCAGAAGATAGGTGCCGGTTTCCACGAGTGTTCCCGGCGGCGCATCAAATGCCCGCATGTTTGTGGAACAGAGTGTTCCTTCTTTCTGCGTAATAACCCCGTAGTCCCAGGGTCTGGTATGCGGGGCAACAAGCGCGGCATTGGTTTCCTGCAGAAGGGATTTTAAGGAGGCGGCAGTTACATAGTTGTCTCCCGGGATGATGAGAAGGCGGTCTGCTGTTACCTCATCTTTAGCACAGGAGAGCGCATGGAATGTTCCAAGCTGTTTTTCCTGAACAACAACTTTGACCGGAACCGGATAGGTGTTCAGGAACTTCATCACCTGCTCTTTCTTGTATCCGACAACCACCGTGATGTCGCGAACTCCTGCCGAGACAACCGCGTCTAAGACATGCTCCAGGATTGGGCGGTTTCCTGCCGGAAGCAGAACCTTCGGGCGGTTTTTGGTCAGCGGACGCAGGCGCATTCCCTCACCTGCTGCGAGAACTACTGCCTGGATGCTCATTTCACCACCGTATCGTTGTCCAGTTTTCCGGTCACTAAGGTGTTCGGGGCAATCCGGCATCCGCTGCCAATCGAAGATCCGGTGTTTACCGAGCAGTTGATGCCGAAGAGAACATTGTCTCCGATAACGGCACCAAACTTTTTGCGTCCTGTGGAAACTCCGGAAACTTTGACAATTCCGTGGTCATGGCGGAGGTTTGCAATCTTTGTTCCAGCGCCGAAGTTGCAGCCGCTGCCAATTACGCTGTCTCCAATGTAGTTGTAGTGCGGAATCTTTGTTCCGTCAAAGATGATGGAGTTTTTCACTTCCACCGCATGGCCGATGTTGCAGTTTTTGCCGACTGTAGTTCCCGGACGTAAGTATGCATTCGGGCCGACCGTTGTGTTTTCTCCGATGATAACCGGGCCTTCAATGTAGGTTCCGGATTTGATAACCGCACCTTTTCCGAGGTAGATTTTGCCGCGGATGATCACATTTTCCTCGATGTCTCCAAGGCGTGTGTCCTCCACGGATTCCATCAGGTGCTCGTTTGCGGCAAGCATATCCCAGGGGTATCCGACATCCATCCAGACCAGAAGCGGGTGGGCTGTCAGGCGCTCTTCGGCAATATAGTCCATCAGCGCATCGGTCAGCTCGTACTCTCCGCGGGATGACGGCGAGACTTTTCGCAGGGTCTCAAAGATTTCTGTTCCGAACAGATATGCACCGGCATTGATGATGTCGGATTTCGGATTCGGCGACTTCTCTTCCAGGGAGGCAATCTTTCCTTTGGAGAGTGTTACCACGCCGAAGTCCTGCGGGTGGGTGGTTGTGGTAACAGCCATTACCGGCGCTTCGGTCCGGCTGATTTTCTGCAGGTCACCGATTTCTATCACCATATCGCCGTTGAGCATCAGGAAGGTGTCAGTGATAAAGGGTTCTGCTGTCCGCAGGGCGTCTGCTGTTCCAAGCTGTTTTCTCTGGACAACATAGGTAATGGATACGCCGAAGCTTCTGCCGTCACCGAAGTACTCGCGGATTGCTTCTTCCTTGTAGCCGACAACGATGATAATCTCTTTGATTCCTGCTTCCTTGACGTTTCTGATTAAATGCTCCAGCATCGGTTTTCCAACAAGCGGGAGCATAACTTTCGGCCGCGACGAGGTCAAAGGCCGCATGCGCGAGCCTTCTCCTGCCGCAAGAATTACACACTGCATTACTGTATCTCCTTTTCCGCGTTTTTCAGTGCCGACATACCGGCTTCCAGCATACGTTTTGCATCCTCTTTGGTTCTGCCTTCCGCGGTACATCTGACCTTCGGCTCGGTACCGCTTGCACGGATTAAGTACCAGCCGTTTTCTTCGGTTACACGGATTCCGTCGGTCGGGTTTTCCGCACCTAAACGGTTCATAATCTCCTTTCCGTGCGGGGTCATAACCGCGTCACGGAGAATCGGGTATTTGGGAAGTGCATCAAGTTCTTCAGCCACATCCCATTCCGCGGAAATCTCCGCAAACAGGGCTGCCGCATATGGCCCATCCGGACAGAGCGAGTGTTTCGGGAAAATCCAGCTTCCCGACGGTTCTCCGCCGAACGTCCCCCAGGAAAGCAGTTCTTCGGAGACAAAGCTGTCGCCGACCGGTGTGCGGTGCACTTCGGCAACTTCTTCGATAGACATCGAGGCGTCAACGGTTGTAACAACCTGTTTTGCATCCAGATACTTGGCAAAGAGCGCTAAGAGTCTGTCTCCGTCCACATAGCGTCCGCGGTTGTCAAACGCCATCATGCGGTCTGCATCACCGTCGTTTACCACGGCACAGGATGCGTTTGTCTTTTTGATGAGTTCCGGGATATGCAGGAGGTTTTTTTCCAGCGGCTCGGATGGGCGGGCAAACTTTCCGGATGCATCACAGTTTACCGGAATAACCTTTGCACCGTCTGCTCCAAGAACCGCCGGAGTAATCTGTCCTCCGGCACCGTTTCCGCAGTCAACAACCACCGTCATATTCTCAGGGACAGTAATCTCTGCAAGGATTTTTTCCTTGTGCGGGGTTATGATATCAATCGCTGTCACTGACCCCTGCTTGTCCCAGGCGGCATAGCGCGGATTTGCAATACGGCGTTCAATCTCCTCCTGCTGGGCAACAGTATAGGATGAGCCGTCTTTGCGGAACAGTTTGTATCCGTTGTAGTTTTCAGGGTTGTGGGAGGCGGTAATCATCACTCCCGCATCCGCATTTCCTGCGGCAAGAGCGACCGACGGCGTTGGCGCGATTCCGCCAAAGAGTACCTCCGCCCCTCCTGCAAGAAGTCCTGACTGCATTGCATCGGCAAGCGTTTTGCGGCTTGTTCTGGAATCCGTTGCCAGAACAACACGCTTTGCATCAACAGATACCGCCGCTCCGACCAGCGGACCTAAGGAGAGAAGTTCTTCTGCGAAGACCTTGCGAATCCCGGATGAACCAAAGAGCATAATGTGGATATTTTAGCGGTAATGTAATATAAACACATTGCTCTCTAAAAGAGAAGAAATCAGGTGCCGTACGGACACCAGATGGGAATATGCATCAGTGCAGAAAGCCCGTGGCAGTTCTGTCCAATCAGCATAACCTCTTTTCCAAGAGCCAGCACTTCCTCAATCTCTTCGAGCTGCGTGTCTTCGAAGAATGCTTCTCCGTTAATCAGTACCAGTTCGGCTTCCTCTGCCATCAGCGTCTGGGCAATGCCTGCAATATCTTCGCCGATAATATACACGGCTTTTCCTCTGCAGAACTCAACCAGCTCTGCTTTGCAGTCCTCAAAGTACACGGAGTTGCAGGGGCCGGTTTTTCTGTTCAGCATTAAAAATCCGGCGGCCGCATTTAACGCTCCAAGCGCTGCAGCGCGGGTTTTCGGGGATTTTAACGGTGCTCCATACAGGTTTTCCAGACGCATACAGGCGGAAAACGGCTCAGGTGTTGAGACTTCAGCGATTCTTCCGCCAAACTCACAACCCATACATGCCCCGCGGGAGAACTGGCAGACATGGTTGTTCGGGAGATACTGATACATCAGGTCTCCGTCCTCAGTTCCCATATCCTCTCCTGCCTCGCGGAGTTTTACAACAGCATCATGTAATATCATTCTATCAAAGAGTCGAGCAGAACAACCCGCGCCGGGGCTGCATCTGCAAACCGTATTTTCAACGGCAGTGCAATCATCGAATACTCGCCGCAGGGGACAGAATCCAGTGCGAGGTTTTCAATAATTGCTATATTGTGTTTCAGAAGCAGTGTGTGTACTGCCGTGTCTCCGACCGAATCCGAATCACAGCCGACAACCCGGATTTCTGCATCGCAGAGACGCTTTGCAAGGTCGAGCGGAAACGCTTTCGCAGACTTAAAAAAAACAGCAGGAACAGTTCCGGAAAAATCCGGAAACTCCGAGACCTCAACACGTCCTATCAGACGCTCTAAGGGAATCTCATCAATTCCTGATGCCCCGTCCAGATAATGAGACGGCGCGTCGATGTGCGTCCCTGTGTGGGTGGAAAGACCAAGCCGCGAGATTTTTGCATCGCCTGCCGGTATCTCCTCGCGCTCGAACTCCGGGTCTCCGGGATAGACCGGCATTCCCGGATAGAGCGGGACGGACACATCGTAAATTTTCATTCAGTAGCCTTCGTTGTCAGCAGAATCGATAGCTGCATCAATCTGCTTCTGCAGTGCCGGCGGGAGACCTTCAATCTTGATGTCAAGGAATCCGCGGATAATGGTTGCAGTTGCTTCTTCTTCTGAGAGACCGCGTGCCATTAAGTACTCGATTTCATCACGGGCAATCTTTCCGACTGCTGCTTCGTGGGAAAGCTCGACATCAACCACGTGGCCTTCAATCTCCGGGATTGCGTGCATGACGCCGTCCTTTAAGATTAAACCGCGGCACTCAATGTGGCCTTTTGTCTTCGGGCACTCAGCAACGACTGCACCGCGGGAGATGATGGTTCCGCCGTTGGTGATTGCACGGGTAACCAGTTCTGCGCTGGTGTTTGGCGCCTGTAAGACTGCGCGCGATCCGGTATCAACATAAGAGCCGGTTCCGGCAACAACTACTCCGGAGAAGCGGGCAACAGCACCCTCGCCTTTGAGGTATGCGGTCGGGTACATCTGGACCATCTTGGTCGGCTTCATGCAGACGTAGTTGGAAAGGAATGTTCCGCCCTCTTCGACAACGGTACAGGTGCGCGGGAAGACTTCGACCTCTTCTCCCCATGTGTGAATCATGGTGGAAGTCACTTTTGCGTTCTTTCCGACGTAGATTTCGTTGACACCGTAGTGGGCACCGACTTTTGTGTCCATAGAGGAAGCACAGCCGGCAATTAAGTGAATCTCCGAGCCTTCCTCAGCGATTACGATGTTGTGGACTGCCTGAATGGTGTCTCCCTGCAGGAACATACAGCTCTGGAGCGGGAAGGTTGCTTTTGCACCCTTGTGTGCGATGATAACATATCCTCTCTGCGGACGCTCGGCAACGTACTTGGTGTACTCGTCTTTGTCAGCCGGTACAATGTTCCAGAAGTAGTCCTTGAGCCATTCGTACTTTTCGAGAGCCTGCTCAATCATTAAGGTCTCGATTCCTTCCGCGGCAGAACCTGCGTGATATACGTGGTCGTTTACCAGAAGGAAACTGCCGGAGCGGCCTTCCATGTTTTCGGTGTTGATTCCGGTTAAGGTCAGGCGTTCTTTGTCTTCGGCACTGATTTCGTCAAATCCTTTCATTTCTGGCATGCGATACACTCCTTATATCCTGATGCTTTCACGCTCTTTAAAATCTCGCGCGGGTTTCCGCTGCAGCGCATGTATCCGTCGATTAAGACGTGACCGACGTCTGCCTCGATATAGTCTAAGATGTATCCGGTGTGCGTAATGATTAATCCGGACTTGGTGCGCGAGCGCATGTGCATATCCTTTTCCAGAAGGGCTGCGGCTGCATTTCCAAGAAGAGACATGTTTTCTACATCAACACCGCTTTCCGGCTCGTCTAACATGACAAAGCTCGGGTTCTGTACGGTGAGCTGTAAGATTTCGCTTCTCTTGATTTCTCCGCCGGAGAATCCTGCGTTTACATCACGCTCGAGGAACTTGGTCATGTGCAGTTTCTCGGCTAATGCCGGGATTTCCTCGGTTCCGATATTGGTTGTTGCGTTGATGAATTTGCCCAGTTTCAGTCCGGAGATTGTCGGCGGACGCTGGAACATGATACCCATTCCCAGGCGTGCGCGCTCGTGAACCGGCTTATATGTCACGTCAACGCCGTTGAAGATAATCGAACCCTCGGTTACTTTGGAAGAGCCGAATCCCATAATCGTACGAAGCAGAGTGGTCTTTCCCGAGCCGTTCGGGCCGAGAAGGACGTGAGTCTGTCCGTCCTGGATGGTGAGGGAAACACCATGCAGAACCTCGCGCCCCCCTACTTCGACATGGAGGTTATTGATTTCTAGCATGAAAATTCAGATATTAGTTGGTCTTGCCGTATTGTAAAGCTGTGTATTTGATACTGCGGAAATTATTCCGACTCCTGCAGATTACGCGGGGAAAAATACCGTCAATTTCGGCCAAAAACATCTGTTTCGCGAAAGTGCCAAAATCGACAGATACAAGCTTCAATTTTGAAAATAAGCGTTTTAAACTTCATCATAACAACGTTTATTTTTTGAGAGGGGGCACTTTCGCACCGCGCGGTCGGGGGTTTATATACCTGTATGCTGATTTTTGTGTATGACAAGCATCGCTTTAACCTCAATCGCAGAACGTGCAGCCGGATACACCATCATCCAGAGAAAGAATCAGTTATCCAAACTCTGCTGGTTTGCATCCGACAACAGCGAATTCTCCCTCTCCGGAGAGAAGAACTACCTCGTCTGCTGAAATGACTGTTACGCATTCCGGATTTGTTCCGGCATCATCCCTGATGCAGGACTCGTCCCCGGCACCAAGCTTCTCCTTTGGAGAAGAGGTCGAAACCGCAGACGGCTGCTGTCTGAAGAAGGAAACGGTGTTTCCGCTTCTCTCAGAGCCGCAGAACGAGGAGGCTCTGGTACGCCGCCGTCTTGCGGAAGACTTAACGCTTGTTCCGGGAATTGGAAAGATCCGGGAGGCGGAACTGAAACGAAAAGGCATTCAAACCCTCCATGACCTGAAGGCAACGCGGTTTTCTGATGCCGCAGAGGATATCGCAGACATCATCGAAAACGGCAGTGTACGGGAAATCTTTCTTCTGTATCAGGAGCTTCGAAGAACATCCGACCCCTATCTCTTAGGACTTTTGGGAAACACCAAAACGCATCTCTACTTCGATATTGAAACGCTTGGAATGGCGCATTCGCCGATAATTCTCTTTGGAATCGGCGAAATAGAAGAGGGTGCAGTAAAGGTAACGCAGTATCTCCTGCGCGATATCGCAGAGGAACTGCCTGCCCTCATGCTGACCCGCGAACATTTCAAAAAGGACTCTGCAGTGATTTCCTATAACGGCCGGTGTTTTGACATCCCCTATCTGAACAACCGTCTGGCGTACTACGGAGAACGCGAGGTCCGGTTCTCCGTCCACGCAGACCTTCTGCATCCGACGCGCAAGCTCTTCCGGGATGAGTTTCCCGACTGCCGGCTGGAAACGGTCGAAGAGTACATTCCGACCTTTTCGCGCGGTGCAGATGTGCCGGGATACCTTGTCCCGGTATACTATCAGCGCTATCTCTTACGAAAAGACCTGGAAATCCTGCGTCCGGTTGTGGAACACAATACGCTTGATGTGGCAAACCTTGCCTGCCTGCTGAACTACGAAACGGAGATGCTCTATGGATAACATCCTTCTTCTGGAACGAATCGAAGAGGCAAAGACTGCGGTATTCCAAAAGCCGGAAGAGACCATGCCGGAAAAGCTTGCCGCCTATCTGGATGCAAAACAGATTAAGACCTACACCCATCAGGCAGAAGCCTATGATCAGGTCAGCCGCGGAGAAAATATCATAGTCACAACACCTACCGCGTCGGGCAAGACGCTTTCCTGTCTGCTTCCGGTGTTTGCCAAACTGCTGGAAAATCCGGATGCAACAGCTCTTCTGATTTATCCAACCAAGGCTTTGACCCGCGACCAGCTTTTGACCATACAGGAGATGGATTCCCTCCTGCAGGCAAAAACCCGTCCGGCGATTTACGACGGCGATACCAAACAGGAAGCGCGGGCAAGAATCCGCACCCGTTCGCGGATAATCTTAACCAACATGTATGAGCTCCACCACATTCTTCCGTGGCGGGCAAAGTGGGGGGATTTCTTTGCGAACCTTTCCTTTGTCGTAATTGACGAGGCGCACAAATACCGGGGCGTTTTCGGCTCGAACACGGCTCTTCTCCTGCGAAGGCTTCGGAGAATCTGCAATTATTATGACGGATATCCGCAGTTTATTCTCTCCTCGGCAACACTTGGAAATGCCGAAGCGTTCGCCGAAACACTGACCGGACTTCCCGCCAAAGAAATCTCCTCCGACGGCTCGCCGCGGGCAAAGCGGAGATTTCGGATTTACCGGAATCCGAAAAAGAGCGCAGCGGCTGCGGCAGCTGAGATGATGCAGGAAAGTATCCGCGAAGGAAGGCAGACCATCTGCTTTACCAAATCCCGAACCGGCGCGGAGATGACAGCCCTTCGCCTGCGAGAGGAAAGTCCTGCAGACAGCGTTGCCTCCTACCGCGGCGGCTACCGTCCGGAGGAGCGGAAAAAGATTGAAGTGAACCTCAAACAGGGAAGAGTCTCCGGGGTTGTCAGTACCAATGCGTTGGAGGTTGGTATCGACATAGGAAATCTGGATTCCGTTATCATCAGCGGATATCCCGGCTCGATGATATCCGTGTTCCAGCAGGCAGGCCGCGCCGGAAGAAAGGGACAGGAAGCAACTGTTACCTTTGTTGCCGGACAAAACCCTATCGATCAGTTCTATGCAAACAACCCGGATGCCTTCTTCAACGCAAAGCCGGAAGAAGCAATTCTTGGAATTGAAAATCCGTATCTTCTGGAGTCTCATCTGCTCTGTGCCGCAGCAGAACTTCCCTACCGGGGAGAACGAGATAGAAAATACTTTGGGGAAAATGCGGATGACATCATTGCGGACTTGAAAAACCGCAAACTGGTCTCCAGCACCCCGCGTGGCTTTGTCTACTCCGGCGTGGGAAACCCGGTATTGGAACATACCATCTTTGGAAACATCGGAAAAACCTGGGCGGTTATCTGCGGAAACACGACTCTGGAAACCATGGACGACGGACAGGCATACCGCGAAGCATATCCGGGGGCAATTATCTTCCACCAGGGAGAACGCTACCGAGTGGAAAAAATCGAGCCGGAAATCTCCACTATCCGGGTGAGAAAAACCGCCGACAACTACCACACGCGCCCGATATCGGAAACTGATATCAGCATCAACCGGAAAGAAAAGACCGTGCGGCATGGAAATTTCTCCGTGCACTATGGAGACGTATCTGTTTCCACGCAGATATACGGCTACTCGGTTCTCGAATACGACAGAATCGTTACAACCGAGCAGTTATCCGTTGAACCGCGTACCTTCCAGACCAAAGCCTGCTGGATAACAATAGATGGCGATGCGCCGCTTACCGCAGAGAATCTTGCCGGCAGTCTGCACGGAACAGAACACGCGTTAATCTCTGCAATGCCCCTGTATGTCCTCTCCGACCGGGCAGACATTGGAGGTGTTTCCACACCGATGCATGCGGATACCGGATGTCCTTCCGTCTTCATCTATGACGGCGTTGCCGGTGGAATCGGCCTTGCGGAAAAAGCCGCTGAGCTCTTCCCGAAAATTGCAGAACTCGCATACACAATCGTCTCCGGCTGTAAATGCGTGACCGGATGTCCTGCCTGCATCCACTCCCCCAAATGCGGAAACAACAACCAGATGCTCGACAAGGCAGGGACGGTAAAACTCCTCGCCTATCTGGTTCGGGAAATGAAACAGTAAATCCCAAACATAGAATACAAAGGAAGCCCCATACTCTTTCGATAAACTATGAATGAAAAAGGATGCAGCAGAGAAGAGGTGCTCGCTCTGCTTGCCGGATACCGGGCGCGCGACTGCCCGCATTCTCATATCTTAAGTTCCATGTGCACCGTTCCGCACGAAATCGCCCTTTCTGCACACGAACTCTTTACCGCGACAAACTTAGGCGACCCGGGACTCTTCCCCGGAGCGGCAGAAATCGAGCGGATGCTGATATCCGAGCTCGGCTCTCTCCTGCACGGAATCAATATCGGCGGATATGCCACCTCCGGCGGAACCGAGGCAAACATCCAGGCGGTCAGAATCGCTGCAAAACTTCACCCGACAGAAAAACCAAACATCGTTGTTCCGGCATCCGCACACTTTTCCTTCGACAAAACCAGCGACCTCTTAGGAGTCGAGGTACGCTACGCTCCCTACAAAAAAGGAGAATATGTTGTCGACACCGAGGCGATGTCTCATCTGATTGACAAAAATACCGTAGCTCTCGCGGCTGTTGCCGGAAACACCGAATACGGTGTAATAGACGACGTCCCGGCTGTTGCTAAACTCGCTCAGGAACATGACATCAGCTGTCATGTTGATGCAGCCTTCGGCGGCCTGGTTATCCCCTTCCTGAAAAATCCCGCACCCTTCGATTTTGCCGTCGACGGTGTCTCCTCCGTCACCCTTGACCCGCACAAAATGGGAATGAGCACCATCCCCTGCGGCACACTCCTCCTGCGCGAACCCGAAACCCTGAAACTCCTCAGCGTCGACTCTCCCTACCTCACTGTCAAAACATCCTTCACCTTAACCGGAACCCGCTCCGGCGCGGACGTTGCCGGCGCTTATGCGGTAATCCGCTACCTGGGACGCGAAGGATTCCGCGACGTAGTCTCCGGCTGCATGGAAAACACCCGGCGTCTTGTCTCCGGAATGGAAGCGTTCGGCTACCGGAAAGTACTCGAACCAATCATGAACCTTGCTGTATTCGAGTATGCAGAAATGCCTGAGGGCTGGAAAATATCGCGCACCCGTGCCGGCCATCTTCGGTTTGTCATGATGCCCCATGTAACCCGCGACGTCGTGGAAAACTTCCTCGATGACCTTTCCCGGATGCAGTAAACTGCTGTCCGTGAAATCAATACTGTTTTTTCCGCTTCGGCGGTTGTTGTAAAAAAAAAAGATTAGTGGACCTTGGTTCCGTTCGGGACATCCCGGAGCGGAATCAGGAGGGAAGCCTCTTCACCTGCGGCAAAGAGCATACCGTTGCTCTCTTCTCCGCGGAACTTGGCAGGCTTTAAGTTCACGATTACAATAATCTTCTTTCCGACCATCTCTTCCGGCGTGTACTCAAGGGCAATGCTTGAGACAATCTGGCGGACTTCAGAACCGATATCGACCTGTAAGCGGAGGAGCTTTTCGGTCTTTGGGACCTTCTCTGCCTTAATGACTTCACCAACACGGAGGTCGAGCTTTGCCACATCGTCAATCGTTACAATTTCTTCGGAGATTGGTTCAATTACTGGTTGTTCTGTCATGTTTTTACCTTCTGCTTTTGCTTTTGCCTCTTCACAGCGCTTTGCAAGCGTTGCTTCAAGTTCTTCTCTCTGCTTATCATCGATTCTCGGGAACAGCGGCTTTACCTCGCCAAGCTCGTTGTTCTCGAATGGAACCAGCGCATCGCTGATTGGGTGGTTCTCGATTAAATCCGTGTATCCGAGCATCTCCCAGAGCTTCTGGGCGGACTCCGGCATAACCGGCTGGATAACAAGGGCGCAGGCCTTGACAATCTGGAGACAGTTCTTTAAGACCTGCTCTGCTGCCGGGACATCCTCTTTTAAGAGCTTCCACGGTGCGGAGTTGGAGATGTAACTGTTTCCGTATCCTGCAAGGAGGAGGATGTTGTCAACTGCCGCCTTGAACTCGTAGGCTCTGACGTTTTCCTCAATCAGCGCGAGGGACTTCTTAATCTCCGCAAAGATTTCCTCCTCAACAGCGACGGATGGGACATGGCCTAACTTGTTCTTGACAAGAGTCATACTGCGGTTTGCGAAGTTTCCAAACGTGTTGACCAGCTCGTTGTTGATTCTTGCCTGGAACTCCTTCCAGCTGAAGTCAAGTTCTCGGGTGTGGCTCGTGTAGTCTAAGAGATAGTATCTCAGATAATCTGCCGGGAGTCCCTTGTCGAGGTAGTCTTCCTTGGTCCAGACCACATAGCCGCGGGACTTCGAGAACTTCTCGCCTTCAATAGTGACCATTCCGGAAGCGACAACTGCGGTCGGCGGCTGGTATCCTGCTCCGTGAAGCATTGCCGGCCAGAACACACAGTGGTGGTAGATGATGTCAGAACCGATAAAGTGCACGCGGTCACCCTCACACCAGTACTTCTTCCAGGAATCGTTGTGCTCCTTTGCCCACTCTTCTGTGAAAGAGATGTATCCAATTGGAGCGTCAACCCACACGTAGCAGACTAAATCGTCAGTTCCCGGGAAGCGTACTCCCCAGTCCATCATTCTGGTGATACACCAGTCTTTGAGCTCGTTTTCCACCCAGCCGATCGCATAGTTTCTGGCGTTGATGGTTCCCTGTAAGGACGGGAGGTACTCTAAGAGATAATCGCGGAATGCGCTGAGCTTGAAGTAGTAGTGTTTCTGCTCGCGCAGTTCTGCTTTGGTGCCGCAGGTTGCACACTGCGGGTCTAAAATCTCTCCCGGCTCTAAGTGTCTGCCGCATCCCTGGTCGCACTCGTCTCCTCTTGCGTGTTTTCCGCAGTAGGGGCAGGTACCTTCCACATAGCGGTCGGGTAAGAATCTTCCGCACTTCGGGCAGTAGCTCTGCTGGATGACCTGCTCATACACATATCCTTTCTCGATTAATTTGCTGAGGATAGCGTCGGTTCTTTTGTGGTTCGTCTCGTCATCCGTCATGCCGAAACGGTCAAAGCGGACTCCCATTGCTTTGAAAACTTCGTCGAAGTGCTTGTGGTAGCGCTCGGAGATTTCACGCGGAGAGACCTTTTCCGCTTCTGCGGATACGACGATAGGGGTTCCGTGGTTGTCCGATCCGCAGACAAACACGATGTCCTCTCCCAGCCGGCGGAGATATCTGACATAGAAGTCTCCCGGGATATAGGTACGGAGGTGTCCTAAGTGGCATAAGCCGTTGGTATAGGGCAGACCGCAGGTTACAACGGTGGGTTTATTCATGTGATGTATGTATTTGGCGGGAGAGAGTATGAATTGATTGATTGAACAGCCGCGGGATTTATCTGGTGAGAGGGAGATGGTATATGCATGAAAGAGAGAGTGTTTCCTCTCGTATCCTTAGGTGCGGCAGGCGATGAGACGCCTGATGCGGCAGATGTTGCCGCGTGGATTTCCGGAAAAAAGGGAAACACGGCAGATATCATAACCTATACGCTTGATAATTCCCTGAATGTGCAAAAACTCTATACAGCAGAACCTGCCGCCGGCGGAGCGTTTTATGCGCCGCGCATCAAAGACTTTCTTGGAGCAGAGGAGAATGTCACGCAGGAGTTTGGAAATCTCGCAGATTCCATCCGCGAAGACCTGCGCGCGGTAAAAATCAAGAACTGCGGGTTTGCCCTTCCGGCGTTTTCCGCGCTGAATCTCACGGATGCGTACTATAAGGATGCGGAAGAGTTCGAAGCAGCAGGCGCGGAAAGCTACAAGATTCTCTCCCGCGAACTGCGCGATGCCGGCGCGCTGAAAACGATTCTGCATACCGAGTCTCCAAATGATTTGGAGCTTGAACTCCTGCGCGGGAAAAAATATCTCTGGGCAGTCCCGGAATCTGCTCTCGAACAGGTTTTAGAGACGGCGCGGGATATTGTCGTCGATGCGAAAGCAGTCTTCCGCTTAGAAGAGCTTCTTGACTGTTACCAGATACGCAATGTCTATATCCGCGATGCGGATGCGGAAAGCGTGAACTTTGCGCTGAAATATTTTGACCGGGAATATCTGTTTACCGCAGGATACGGAGACGGTGAAGAATACTGGAAAAATCTTGCAGAATTAAAAATCCGAACAGAAGAGTAAAAAGAATATTTTTGAATCTTAGAAGATAAGATTCAGTACGTAGACAATAACGCCTACAACCGCGACAGTGATTAAGACTGCTGCCGGTTTAATGTGAATTGCTTTCTTATCGTCTGCATCATAGTAGGTAACAAGACCTGCAGAGGAAGAAAGCCCGCGTCCCGAACTTTTCTGAGCCATATCATATTATATTGAACCTCTACCCATATAAAAGAAGAGGGAAAGAACAGAAATATGAATACAATACAGATAACCGGAACGGCATTTCTTGGTGCGGATTTTGTGCCGGAAACCGTGGATATTACGATTTCCAACGGAATAATTGCAGATATTTCACCCGCGCGCACGAAATCCGAATCCCTGATTCTTCCGGCATTTTTCAATGCCCACACGCATATTGGAGACACCGTGGCCCTGGATACCCGGATTGACCGTCCGCTTGCAGAACTTGTTGCCCCGCCGGATGGACTCAAGCACCAAATCCTGCGCGAAACGCCGGAAGACCGCCTCATCTCTGCAATGCGGTCTTCGATGCAGTATATTCGAGCCTCCGGAACCACCGGTTTTGCTGATTTCCGGGAAGGGGGAAGAGACGGGGTATCTGCTCTTTCTGCCGCGAAAATCTCAGGCATTATGCCGCTTATCTTCGGCCGGGACGGGGGCGAGCTCCTGCCGGATGCCGCAGGGTTCGGGCTATCCAGCGCGCACAGAAGAGACGAGGAGAGAGAAGCGGCGGATGCGGCACGGAAGGCGGGAAAGCTTGTTGCGGTACATGCGGGAGAAGGAGGTATCAAGGATATCGAACCGGCCTTTGAACTGCAGCCGGATGTTATCATCCACGCAACCCATTTCCGCCCGGAAGACATCCGCCGCGCGGCAGATGAAGATATCGCCGTGGTTCTCTGTCCCCGCTCGAACTGGCTCTTAGGCGTTACCGATTCTGCGAAAAAACCGCCGGTCAGAGAGCTTCTGGATGCCGGATGCCGGGTGTTTCTGGGAACGGACAACGTCATGTTCGTGTCTCCTGACATGCTTTCCGAGTGTGCATTTCTCATGACTGCCTACAAAACAACGCCGGAAGAAACTCTGCGTATGGCAACCGGCGGCTTTTCTCTTGCAGGGATGACATCAGGTATCGAAATAGGCAAACCGGCAAACCTCTTTGTCATGGAGGATGCAGGCCTTCTATCCTGGAGCAGAAGTCCTCTGACAACCGCTCTCACGCGCCTTGGACGCGGCGCGGTAACGCAGGTAATCTCTCCATAAAGAGAAGATATTTATTCCCCAAAACGGTACTTACTACTATGTTCACCAAAATCTTAGCCGCCGTTGACGGCTCGGAAATCAGCGCCCGTGCTGTGGAAAAGGCAGCAGACCTTGCAAAGCAGAACAATGCCGAGCTTCACTTAATCTACGTAATCGAGACCGGCTTTATCTCTCCGGGACCGGGAGACTCTGTCCGCGACCTCGTTCACCAGAGATTTGAAGCAGAAGGCAAAGAGACCTTAGAAAAACTCACCGAAAAAGCAGCTGAGGCAGGAATTACCGCAGAGCCTCATCTGGAAGTCGGACACGCCGGAAACACCATTATCGAAACGGCGGAAAACCTCGCCTGCGATTTAATTGTTGTCGGCTCTCTTGGCAAATCCAAACTCGACCGCCTGCTCCTTGGAAGCGTGTCCTCCCACGTCGTCAACTATGCAAAAACAAACATTCTGGTAATCAGAAACTAACCCCTCTTTTTTCGTCTTTTGTGGTATCGAATAAGACGATTTATTTACTGAGTAAATCAAACCAATACATACAATTTCCAACGGAAATTGTAGTGATACATTATGACGGAAATGCTTGCAAAAGATTTCATGACGAAGGACGTCGTAACGGTGGAGATTCCCTCCAGCCGTGACGATGTTCTCCGTATCTTAAAGAGAACCGGCATCAGCGGTGTCCCGGTAGTGAAGGGCGAAGAGAAAAAGCTCTTAGGAATCGTTACCCGCAAAGACATCTTAAGAAAACCGGAAGAGACGCAGATTGCACTCCTTATGACCTCCGAGCCGCTTACCATCGAGCCGGAGACCGATATCGCAGAAGCCGCCCGTATCATGACCGAGATGCGCATCCGCCGTCTGCCGGTCATCGACAAAGGAAACCTGGTCGGTATCTTAAGTGCATCTGATATTATCAGCGCGGTTGCAAAGTTAAACGATGAGCGCGAAATCCGCGACCACTTTGTCAGCCACAAGACCTTCGCTATCTGGGAAGAGACTCCGCTGCCGGTTGTCGGCCGCATCATGGAGCTTGCCCACGTCGATGCTATGCCGATCTTAAACTCGGACAATGTCTTAACCGGAATCATCTCCGAGCGCGACTTAATCCGCTGTTCCAAGATTGAAGATGACGTCCAGACCAGTGACTTCTCCACCGGAACCGACGACGACGAGTGGACCTGGGAGAGTATCCGCGACAACCACAGAATCACCTACGGTATCTCCAAGGTCGAGCTGCCGAACAAGCCGGTCAAGGAAGTCATGATTACCAAGGTCATCTCCGTTCCAAACAATGCGGAAATCAGCGACTGCGCATTAAAGATGAAGCGGGGAAGAGTTGACCAGATGCCGGTTATCGACAACGACGGCAGACTCTCCGGCATGCTCTTTGACCGCGACGTTATCCGCGCACTCTTCGAATAAATATACTATCAGCAGGCGTTTCCCGCAGCAGCGGATATCTTCAGAGAGGATATCCTCTCAGTTTTCTTTTTTCCTCAATCAGAAGATATATTAAGAATATAAACCTATTTTCTAGTATGTCTAAACCAATTCTTTACGATTTCTTCGCAACCTGGTGCGGCCCGTGCAGAATCCAGAGTCCGATCATCCACCAGCTTGAAGAGCGGCTTGCCGATAAAATTGAGGTGAAGATGGTTGATGTTGACGAGCATCCGGATCTCGCAAACAAGTACAGCATCAGTGTTGTCCCGACGTTAATTATCGAGAAGGATGGAAAAATCGTTCACCGCCGTGAGGGAGTTACTGACGAAGTGACCCTGATTGCACTCTTAGAACCGCTTTACTAATACAACATCCTTTTTTTGTGACAGCGCCTATATGTCTATATGAGTTCTGTTACTGTTTCCATTATCGGTTTTACCTACCGCCCGTGCGGTCCGTTCCCGTGTAATGACGAGAGAACCTGCGGTCTTTCCGAGTGCTTTGAAAAGGAAAAGCTGTCCTTCGCCTACCCGGCATTAGAGAGAGCACTTGCAGAGAAGTACGGAGAGAAGGTTTCCCTCGAGCTTGTTTCTCTGGATAAGGAGATTCCGGAGTACGTAAAGGAGTTAGTCGCAAAAGAGCACCCGCCGCTTCCAATCGTGTTAGTTAACGGCGAGCTTGTTCCGGTCGGCGCCATCTCCGTTCCGAAGATTTCTGAATATATCGATATCGCGCTGATGAAACAGCACTAAATCCTTTTTTTTATTTGCAAAAATAGAATTACGGGAAAGCGAAGCTTCCGTACTTGCCTCCGCCTCCCGGGAAGAGAAGCACTTGTCCCTCCCGCATCGCAGAAACCGCTGACGAAACACCTGCGGAAACTTCTGCCATCTCTGCCTCCGGTGCATGCAGGAGAACGGTAATTTCGTTTCCGAACCGTTCGATGAAGGCATCATAGAGTGCCTTTGCTTTCTTCGTGTTCGGCGACGAAACGCCGAGCACACGGGCGATGACTTCTCCTAACGGAATCATCTTCAGATACGGCGGGCGCGGGGTTGCCGGAATCGAAGACATCGCGTATGCCCGCTCGCGGACACCAAGCTTAATTCTTCCCTTGCACTCCGGACACTTCCAGCGGTGCGCCTCGGCTTCCTCGTACGAGAACTGCACATAACAGCGGGTACATGCTGTCCGGTTATACTTCCCTTCCTCCGGGAAGAAACCGGCATTCAGCGTGATACTGCCGGACGAAACCGCTTCAAGCACCGCCTTCGGGGTTTTTGCCGAAACATCCAGACGCGTAAACTCGCGGCCGAGCTTTGCCGGATACTGACTGTGCGCATCCGAGTTTGTCAGAAACGGCGTCTCTGCAAACTCCGCAATCCCCGCCCCGTAGGTGGAATCCGCAGACAGCCCAAGCTCGCAGAAATCAAACTTTTCCGAGCGGTAACAGTCAGAGGGTTTTTCGAACGCTGCAAAAAGCGACGTCCACGGCGTAAACGCGTGCGCAGGTCCTATCAGACCGCCTAAGTCATGCACCTCGCGGGCGAGAGTCTCGCCTGACGCATAGACATGCGGGCGGCCTGCCGTTTCCAGATGCGAACAGTAGGGAGTAAGCCGTTCCTGCAGCTCGGCAAACTGCGAAAGCGTCTCCATCAGAATCACATGATGGACTCTGCGCTCGTCTTCGACCTCTGTCTGCGGAACAACTGTGATTCCGAAGTCATTTTCCAGACACGGCTCCCAGAGCCTTCGCCACTCAGGATGCAGCGCGTCCCCTGTTCCGATAACATCCAGTCCCTTAATCCGGCATCCGGCAAGAATCGTCTCCGGCGACAAATCAGGCGACGTTGCCATGGAAAAACGGGAATGGATATGCAGGTCTGCGTTTACTTCCATACTTATCCGATGTAGCGCAGATCATCTGCGGAGTTCTGCTGAATCGACGAAGTAAACGCGGAAAGGTCTGCCTGCATCTCCTCGGCAAGCTTGGAAAGCTCGGTCCTGTCTGCGGTAAAACCGATAAGTTTCTCCAAAACATCCAGAACCGCGGTTGAAGAGACCGGATCTACCAGGTATCCCGACGTCTCGCCGAGAAGGGCGACGCCTTCCATTCCGGCACGGCGTCCGCAGGTAATCAGCAGCCCTGCCGCACCAATAATACCGCCGACCGGCTCAATACCGTTGGAGACAGCACCTGCCTCCACCACTGCCTCGCGAAGCGATGCATGCGAGAGGCCGGAAAGCACTCGGGGATTTTCGACCAGGCGGCCTACTCCGTAGCCGCCGAGCGTATAAATCCGCTTCACGCCTAAAAGCGAAAACACCTTCACGTACGCTTCGCCGAGCACATAGTGTCCTTCCGGTCCTACGCTCTGGCAGTCTCCTGCCAGAAACAGCATTGGAGGTCTTCCCTCCTCTCCTGCCGCGAAAAAGATTTCATTTCTCGGAAACCGCAGAACCCCGTCCTCTGACAGATACATCTGCGGCGGGAAATACGTTGACGTAATCTCCGCAACTTTTACCGCATTCAACGAGCGGACTAAATGATCAACAACCAGTTTCCCGACATGTCCGACTCCGGGAAGTCCTGCAACAGCGACTTCGCACGAATGTGCCGACACATCTTCCACATACCACTGAACACTAACTTCTTCCATGGGCTTCCTTCACCATCCGGCGGTACTTTCCGTACCGGTCTTCCGGCGAATAGCGCGCAGGATGAACGGAAACGGTCTCTCTCCCGCAAACAGGACAAATCTTCAAAAGAGTGTGAATGTTGTCAATCCGGCAGATGCGAATATGACCTGACATTTCAACCTTATTTCTGCTTTCTAATCAGCTTTCCGGTACCTTCCGCACGAACCATAACGCCGATAGCAGCGTCGGATGCTTTCTCTAAAGCACGTTCAGCCTTCTTATAGTCGGTTGCGGTTACTTTGATGCGGTAGTTTGGAGCACCGAGATACAGAATCTCAATCTCAGCGCCGTCAATCTTTGGAGCAGCACTGCGAAGGGCGCGGCGGATGATGTTGACACCATCGGGCTTGTTGGAGACAAGCTCCAGAATGGCACTGATGGTAACCTTCTGAATCTTGACATTCTCCTCTGCCATCTTCTGCAGAGCGGCCTTGCCCTCCTCAGAGAGGGCAAACTTGGCGAGCGTCTTTTCCGGCTCTAAAACGATATCCTCGAAGGCAGAGTAAAGGGATGCGTACTCTGCATACATTGCTTCTTCAATCTCCTTTGCGGGGATCTTGGATGCATCGGATGCAAAGCCAATCCACTTGTGTGCCTTCTGCTCGTTCTTCCAGTCCTGAATCTTCTCGCGGCGCTGGTGTTCGTTTACATCCTTTAAGGACAGGTCGATGTGACCGCGGGCGGTATCAACGCTTAAGACCTTACAGACAACCTTCTGTCCCTCACGGATGTAGTCGCGGATATATTTAATCCATCCGCGGGCTACCTCTGCAATTGGAATGAGTCCTTCACGCTTTTCGTACTCGTCAAGGGTAACAAACGCTGCGAAGTCCTTGACTTCGGTAACGCTGCAGACGACGAGTTCTCCCTCAATTGGCCACTTTCTGTCACTCATTGGTGTAATTTTCCACTATTTTATTCGTAGGATGCGATAACTTCAGCTTTAATGACTGCCTTTCCGCCGGTTGGCTCGGTAAGGACACGTCCGCAGACGGTGCACTCGACAACAGAGGTTGCCTTGTCAAAGATGAGCTGTTCGTTTTCACAGTCCGGGCACTTTACTTTCAGGAACTTGCTCCGGTTTTCGCGATTTGCTTTTACCATTTTTCAATCACTCCGTAAGTTCGAATTTGCCTGCGCGGAAGCCTGGGCGAAGGTGTGCTTTTCCACACTCTTTGCAGCGGTAGCGGACGTTGATCTTCTTGGTCGGCTTGTCTCCTCCCGGAACCTTGCCGAACTTTCCACGGTTTCCAATCTTGCTTCTGCGTGCCTTCTGGCGGTCGATCCAGTGGAGACCGGTGGTTCTTCCCTTCTTTACCTTTTCAACCTCGTGCTCAGTGTGCTTGCGGCAGTATGGGCAGTAGGTGTTGAACTTTACTGGTTTCTTCATAATATTTACCCCTTCTAAGGATTGAGCAGCGCGCGCTCAAAAGCGCGGGCTAAGCCACACTAAATATCACTATTCATTTGCGAATACGGATACTTAATGCTTTGTTGTCTTTACACAGAATATCTGCCATCTGTGGCGGCAGGGACACAACATCTCCTGGCGAAAGAGAGTAAATTCGTCCGTTATAATCCTGAAATTCTGGAATGGTTGAATGTACAGAGAGAACGCTGTACGATTCGGGAGCTGGTCCTGCTACGTTTTCCATCAGGAAATCCGCGGCCTCTTCAGGCGGGATTTCCGCATCCAAAGGCATTGGAGGCAGAGAGGGTGAAGCTTCCTGCTCTGTCCCGGCATTTGGCGAGACATAACTGTATGCAGTAATCTCTAATGTTGGCTTCCCATCTAAAAGAGCTTTTCTGCATGAGGTACAGGATTCATAGACCACTTCGAATAATGCGCGCTCTCCCGGCACCATCATTTGGAGCTCGCTGCGGTCGATTTCGTCCCCGTTCGCCCGTGCAAGGGCGAGATTCAGAATTTTTCGGGTGCGGACCGCGTAGAGGTCGCGCAGGTACTCGCGCAGACTTTCGCGTTCTTTAATCAGGCTCTGCGCACCCTCGCCGAAGGGGTCGTCAGAGGCTGCCGCCTGAGCACGAAGGGCCGCCATGTCCGCCTGGATTTCCTCATAGAGCGTTGCCGGAATCTCGGAGAGAGATCCCATCGACCGCTCGTCGATTAGGTATCCGTGCAGGTCGGAGATGGAAATCCTGCTCACTCTGCACCTCCCAGTTCCGCGATTCCGCGGGCGCAGAGGAAGACCGCTAAGGCCTCCGGAACTTTGGATGTTCCTGCCGCAACCTCGTAGGTGTTTCCAAGCATAGGCATAGTGACCGGGAAGCGGGTTGTGACCGTTACCGGCTCTTCGCCGAAGACAACCGCATCGATTAACGGGTCGAAATCGTCTAAATCTTCAAGCGGGATTGGTGTGACACGCATTCCTGAGCCGCCGTGCAGGCTTCCCGGATGGCGGATTAAGCGCTTGATATCGGTTGTGACCGGCTCGTCCGCCTGCGCCGCATGGGATAGCACTGCTTCTTTGAAGACCGCGTTCTCAGGAGCGGTCAGCGCCCTGATTACCTTGTTGTCCTTGAGGCTTTCCGGGTTTGCGAGGAGCTTTCCGCGCAGTTCTGCAAGATTTTTGTAGAACGAATCCGCTGTGCGTTCCGAGATGCCGGAAAGACCTGCGAGATACTCGCGTGCCGCAAGCGGTTCGAGTTTTTGAATCCTCTCCAGCTCGGATGCAAGTGCGGTCCGGTATCGTCCCTGCCAGCCGGTGGATTTGGGAGAAGAAAGCATCGCATCAAGCGAGAGGCCGGTTCCTGACACATAGTTTACCAGCTCGCGGCGTTCGGCGCTTGAAAAACTGCGGACGGCGATGGTCGGGATATGGATATGGTATCCGCGGCCGCCGGAGAAGTTGATTCTCAGGTCGGATTTTGCAAAGCCGAGTTCTCCGGTAAGCATGTCGATTAATTTGTATAGCTCGTCTTTGACGCGGGAAAGCATCATATCATATGAACCGCGGACGATGTGGTCCGCATCCAAATCGAAGATGAGGTCAGCGCCGAGCCACTCCTTCTCCTGCATGGTCGCAGCCGACGGATGCGCATAGTATGCTGTTGAATAGTACACATGCGCCGGCGTCATGGTTTTGAGATAGGTTGAGAGATCCGTCTCGTCCGGGAAGGTTAAGTGGCGGCGCATTCCTGCTTTGACGCTCTCGCTGAAAAAGAGAAAACCCCATTCCCTCTGCGGCATGGATGTCGGCAGAAAGACAGCCCCGGCTCCTTTTAAATCTCCGTTATAGTACGCAGAGAAGCGTTTTTTCAGGAACTCGAGGGTTGCGGGTTTCATAATTCCTTAATCATATATGGTCCTTTACGCTGATATCCCTGTCTATGATAGTAGGGACGGACACCGACGCCTGCCATAATGGCCACTTTGTCATAGCCTGCTTCGCGTGCTTTCTCTTCGGCACGGGCAAGGAGCTGTTTTCCATACGAACGGTGCTGACGGTCGGAACCTTTTCCTTCCTCGCCTAACGGGACCATGCTGCCGTACACATGAAGTTCGCGCACTAATGCGGCGCCGTCAAGTTCCGGTCTGAACACTCTTCCCGGGAAGCGCAGGCGGGCAAATCCGATAAGCGCATCTCCGGCGACGGTGGAGATAAAGTGCTCGTCTCCTCCGCAGCAGCGGTAGGTGTAGATGCGGTCCTCTTCGACCGCATTCGACGGGCGTCTGCCAATCTCGCGGCAGCGGATACAGCGGCATCTGCCTCCGTGTTCTTCGAGGCGTTTCTGTGCCATCTGCCGGATGTGTCCGTGAATCGAGCCGGAGACAATCAGTTTTGCCGGGATATCACGCTGAATGCGCTGGAGGCGGACGTACTCCGGAAGCCGGGACTTTGCGTATGCCAGAAGGTCGACGAGTTCGTCTTCGTTGTAGGTCTCGTACTCGCCCTTTTCCCAGAGTTCTTCGAGTTCTGCGCCCGGGGTGACTAAGGTCGGGTAGATTTTGAGGAAGTCCGGGCAGAAGCGCGGGTCGGTGAAGAGGGTGTCAAACATCCGCCGGTCGCGTTCCATGTTACTGCCGTACAAGTTCGGCATGACATGGAAGCCGACTTTGATTCCTGCATCGTGCAGGAGGGTGTTTGCAAGCACACTGTCTGCAACGCTGTGTCCTCTCTTGTTTAAGTAGAGCAGTTCGTCTTCGGTGTGCTGGAAGCCGAGTTCGACTTTGGTGACGCCTAAGTCAAGCATGGTGTGGATGTGTTTTTCCAGACACCAGTCCGGCCGCGTCTCGAAGGTGGTTGCGATACAGCGGACCGACGCGGTCTCGTTTTCGGTCATGAGTCCGTTGATGTCAGAGGCGGTTGAGGTGCCGCCTGCATACTCGTTCATGGCCCGCAGACATTCGGAGACAAACCATGTCTGGTACTCGACAGGCCGTGCTGTCATAGTGCCTCCCATGACAATGAGTTCTGCTTTGTCGACGTGGTGTCCTAAGAGCTGGAACTGTCCTAAGCGTGCGGTTACCATCCGGTACGGGTCGTAGTCGTTCTGCCGGGCGCGAAGGGCCGCCGGTTCTTCTCCGGTGTAGCTTTGCGGGGACTGGAACTCGTGCTCCGGACCTCCCGGGCACGGCAGGCATTTTCCGTGCGGGCAGGGGTGCGGGGAGGTCATGACGGCAACAGGGGCGACGCCGGAGAGTGTTCTGGTTGGTTTTACGAGGAGTCGTTCGCGGACGGTTTCATAGACTTCCGGCGGCGCTGCCTTGAGGATTGCGGAGTTTTTCGGCATTACGTCAAGGGAGTATTTCCGGCAGACGGCGAGTTTTTGCGCCTGGACATCTTTGCCCGGCTCGGAGAGGATTAAGGAGATGATTTCCTGATATATTGGTAAGAGTGCTGCGTCGTCTGCGTCCATATATGATATATATGTAGGGCGGCGAAGGTAGATATTCGTTTTGAGAAAAGAGGGTGAGAGCCTGTATGCGGCTCGAACCCGGGATTTATGGTTATTCTTCTAAGAGTATTCTGATTAGGTATTCCTCTATTATGAGGCATACCCATAGCAGATAGTATAGTGCCCGACGGATTAGGGGGTGGGAGAGGATATTAAGCAGACTCTCCGCCAAGCGCGGTCTGTTTGTCTGCCCATGCTTCGACTGCGGCAAGCGTCTCATCAAGCTCAAATCCGTTAATGAGCATGTACTCTCTGGTGATGGTGACGGTGAAGGTGTCTTCTCCAAGGGAGCAGGAGAACTTGGCGCTCCAGGTGTCTTCGCTTTCGTCGCGGGAGGAACTGCCCCCGACTCCTGCGGCGGTTTCGGCTGCTTCGTTTCCTTTGAGGAAGGATGCCATATCCTCATATGCGGTTTTGTCTGCAAGGTAGAGGCTGACGTATCCCTTCTCGTCGTTGTTTGCCGCAAAGTAGTTGACCGTGGTCTTGTAGGTCTCGGCAGACTTTTCCTTGCGGGTAAGCCCCATGGTGGAGTCTGCGGCAAATGCGGCGACGGCTTCGGCGAAAGTTGCAACGTCTGCAATTGCGGTGTAGGTTCTCTTGGCGTTTCTGGATTTGGAAGTTTCGACAAAGTTGGTCATTTTGGTTTTCTCCATTTTGGAGGAGAGAGGCAGACAAAAAAAGCGGGTTAGAGAGAGCAGGGGCTTTTCTTGTCTGCTCTCTCTTCTCTGAATATAGTGTTAGTTTCGCAGAGAGATAAAATAGGAGGGAGAGGCAGCACCATCCCCGCTTTTTTCCCGGATAGAAATAGATTTACCTGATTGTACGGCGAATACTGTTACCGCCGGTCTAACTAACCGAGTAACGAAGAAGGAGGTGATTGTTATC
>JAFQBW010000016.1 GCA_017399555.1 Methanocorpusculum sp. | reverse complement strand
TTCTTTTCCCGTCAATCCGTTACAAAAACAAAGATGTTTCTTGACTTTCTGCAGAAACACAATTTAAGTTATATGCGAAAAGCAAGATTCTCTTGAGTCTTCCATACTGAAAGTGAAGAACAAACTCAAAAACACAACAAAAATCTGTTCTATCACACATTTGAGAGGATGACCGACATGAAATTTATCAAGAAATTCGCAACCGCTGCTCTTATGCTGGCGGTGATGGCCAGTCTTACAGGCGCCGCTTTAGCGGCAGAGTATACCGACATTCCGGCAGGTGCCTGGTATGCCTCCGCGGTGGAGCATGTCACCGAGCACGGTATTTTCGGCGGCTATGAGGATGGACGCTTTGGCCCAGGGGACGCTATCACACGAGAGATGTTTGTAACGGCTCTTGGGCGGATGAGCGGCGTGGATGAAAACGCGGAGAATCACAGCCCCTTTACCGATATTGACCCCGATGGCTGGTCTGCTCCGTATATCAGTTGGGCCTATGAAAATAAAATCACCGGCGGCACTACTGCCACCACTTTTTCTCCAAAGAGAGAAATCACGCGGGAGCAGGTCGCGGTGATGCTGCATCATTATCTGGTGCTGAATGACATGGAACCGGAGACACAGGCAGAGGACATCTCTACGTATGCCGATTCCGGGGAAATCAGTTCGTGGGCAGAGGATGGCGTACAAGCTATGCGGGACCACGGACTCATGAGCGGCAACAACGCAAAGGAGTTTAAGCCGAAGGACTCCATTTCCAGGGCGGAGACCGCGGTGGTGCTCACCCGGCTGCACGAGCGGATGCAGCCTGTATTTCAGCCGCAGGATGACCCGAAAACGGAACAGGACACTCCATCTGCTGCGCCCTCCTTTACTGTTTCGATTGACGGGCATTCCAATCCGCAGGCGTTGGTTTTCCGCACATCCGCCGATAATGTCACAGAGGTCGCCATCCAGACGGAAGGCGGCGGAACCGTTGCTGCTTCTGCAACAGTTATCAGCATCTTCCCTGCTGACCTCGGTGGCGATATGTCGTGGAAGACGGCGCCTGATGGCTCCATATATCCCATGTTCCTCCCTAACCACTACTCTCTCCACTCCTCTGACAGCGGTGTTGTCTTAGTTTCTGCGGAAGGCCGCATTGCAGTTGCCGGCTCCGGCTCTGCTGTTATCGAAGTAAGATGTCTTGATGACGACACCGTTATTTCTATTCCCGTTCATGTCAACACCGGCTCCTCTGCCGCCGGTCAGGATATCGATGCCGATTTTGTCTCTGCCGTACAGTCGGAGATTATCCGTCTTGTGGATGCGGAGCGCATCTCTGCAGGCTTACCTGCCCTCGAATACATTGCAGCAGCACAGACAGCTGCGGACATCCGCGCCGCAGAGTTTGCTACCAACGGCTCTCATACCCGCCCGGACGGAACCATGTTTTCCACGGTGCTGAAAGATGTAGGGCTGGCTGGCGGCTTCCATTCGGAGAATGGCTCCACCTACACGTTTAACACAGACGAGCCAGCCGAAAGCATTGCCAGCGGCATCGTAAGCGGCTGGATGAACTCTGCGGGACATCGCGGTAATATCGTGGATTCCTTCCATCTGAGCGGCGTAGTGGGCGCACACCTTGAACAAGTTTCCGGCAACTCGTATCGGATTTACGTGGTCCAGCTGTTCTCGGGATATGGCGCGGAGAAGTTCCGGTGAACGAGCCTTCATGAATTGACCCGTCTGGCTTGTGCCAGACGGGTCTTTTTCACGCAATCGGCAATCAGGGTTTGAATCCGGTTTCCTCAAAGAATTGTGCAACAGCCTCAGGGTCCGCCTTGCTCTCGTCCAGAGGAATTGTGAACAGCGCATGAGGCCCATCATAATCGCTCACAAAAGAGATGCTGCCATCCTCAGCCATAGAAAAAGTATCGGGTCCGGGCACACCGCCTTCGTACATTGCAAAATAGACCGTGCTGTCCGCGAACTTCTCAATGGTCTCAAACTCATAGAGGTAATAGGCTACTCCTTCATGGACAAAGGCATTCGCGCCTCCTCCAAGGGTCCATGTATTGACGCTGCGGGGCTGATAGCCGGCAACAAGGGGTGTAAATACGAAATCAAAGCCGGCTTCCTCAATGGGAGTCCCATCGGTGTGGGAGAGGGATGCTACAACATAGGTCTTTTCCTCGTCCAGGTCCTCAGTATGGTCGGAAATGGCTTCGCCACTGACAACACCGGCCAGACGGAATGTATATCCACCACTCTCTGTCGTTTGGTCCAAAATGATGGCGTCTTCGCTCTCAAATGCTTCGGCCAGCAGAGGGTCATCCAGCATCTGCGCTGTCTCGCTTGGCGTCAGCCAGAGTACAACGGCGGCTGCGGAAATAGTCAGTATCGCAGCAAGAGCGGCTACAATGGGTAGTGCTTTGAAACGGCGGGTTGCTCTCATAAATTCGTCCTTTCCGTCTCCCTGGTTCCTGGTCAGCCGCTCCACAGTGCGCTGCTGGAAGTCCTCACTGAACGGGACGGCATTAAAGGCCTCACGATATTTATCTCGGTTCACTCGAAATCCTCCTTTAGCAGTTGTCGAAGCTTCTCCCGCCCTCGCGTCAAGCGGGTGCCTACAGTCGCCACAGGCAGACATAACAGCTTTGAAATTTCCTTGATGCTATAGCCTTCATAGTAATACAGGTGAATCACAGCGCTGTATTTGTCCGGCAATGACCGGACGGCTGAAAGGAGATTATAATGCTCGGGCTGCATGACAGGGACAGTTTCATCCAATGGAATACTTTTATAGGCTGACGACTTACGAAGGTTAATGGCATAGTTCAGCGTCGTGCGGATGAGCCACGCCTTCTCATGTTCTTCATCCTTAAAAGTCGGTGCTTTTGTCATGAGGCGGATAAATACCTCCTGCACCGTATCCTCGGCATCCGCCGGCGAAGACAGTCGCGTCAAGGCGAGATGCAGCAGCATGGAACTGTATTTCTCTACTGCCCGGGATATAGACTCCGTGGTACCAAACGAATTCACATATCCATCTCCTTTCACCTATAACACAATTCAACGCCTGGTTTTTATTCATGCTAATCAAATTTTTCTAAATGAAAGGACTTAACCCTACGGTTAAGTCCTTATTTTACCTTTATGTCCTTGCTGTTAAAAACATAATATACCGATTCAATTATACATCACCAGCGAATAACACACCACATTTTTCTTTATTCTCCATGCAACGTTTGAGCGAAAAAGTTGGTAATATAAGTGAAAGGCCTTTTTATCCCATGCAAAGGAGGTGGTCCCGCATGGATGACGAACGAATCATCAGCCTGTTTCAGCAGCGCAGTGAGGACGCTATCGCCGCAGCATCAGCCAAGTACGGAAACTACTGCTCTGCCATTGCCGGCAACATACTTTCACTCAAAGAAGATGCCGAGGAGTGTGTCAATGATACATGGCTCCATGCGTGGAATTCCATCCCACCCCATACGCCTCCGAACCTGTCACATTTCCTCGGTAAAATCACCCGCGAGTTGTCCATCAACCGCTACAAAGCCAAATCCGCTCAAAAACGCGGCGGCGGAGAATATGACCTTGCGCTGGAGGAACTGGGGGATTTCACTTCTGCATCCGGAAGCTCTGTAGAGGAAGCAGTTGAGATGGAACTGCTCGGCAAAGCAATCAGCGGATTCCTGCGGGAGCTGCCGGTCCTGTATGCGGACGTATTTATCCGCCGCTATTATCATCTATGCTCCATCAGGCAGGTTGCGGAGGAGTTCTCTATCAGCGAAAGCAAAACAAAATCCATTCTATTCCGCGTCCGAAAGAAACTACATTCCTTTTTAGAAAGTGAGGGTTTGCTATGAAAGCTGAAAAAATGATAGACTCCATGAGCTATATCGACGCCGACCTCGTTCAACGGGCGGAACAGCACGCTGCATCCGCTAAACGCAGAATGGTCCCACGCCGCTGGATGGCCGCCGCCGCATGCCTTGCTGTTACACTCATAGGAAGTTTCGGCATCGCCTATGCGACTGGAGCGTTTGACGGTCTTCTGTCCTATTTTGGAGGAAACACAGAGCCGTACATGGAGGAGATTCTGTCTGCTGTGGCTACAGCCTCCAACGATGAGATGGAACTGCGCATTGACGGCGCCATTGCTGACGAAAGCAGCTGCCATTTGGTGGTCTCCTTTGTTGGTCTGACAGATGAGATGAATACTCGGTTTCAGGCCGGTGACCTCGCGGAGCAGTCTTACTTTGGCATTGACGCAGTTACCAGGGACGGCGATATAGTCCAATTCCCGAGCACAGGCAGCGACACCTACACCGAGAGAGATGGCGACGGCCCCAGAACAGCGGTCACACAGTTTGCGGATGCTGATATGACCTACCTGGTCACCTGCACCGTGGGAGAGAACGGCGAGTTTACCATGTCCGATTTGAAAACTATCCGTTTCACATATGAAGGTCTCACTGTTGAGCTTGACCCCAGTGGTATCATAGACATGGAGCGGCAACTGGTTGCTGAGAACCCAGAGACCGCGACCATCTCTGACGTGTATCTCTCCCGCCTCGGATTCCGCTTCACCATGCCGGTACAGGAAAATGGCGTAAATGCCTATGAACTCTATCTTATCAAGGAGGACGGAACGCTTTGGGAAGACGGTGCAAAGGAACTTGGGTGGAGCGCGACCGGCTACCATTCCACGGATGATACAGAAGTAACGTGGGCCGGCTATTGGGGCGGCGGTTCCCATGTCGCCGTTGGCTTTATCAATCTTGACGACTTTTGCGGCGTACAAATCAACGGCGAGAACTTCTATTTTTAACCAAATAATCGAAGAAGCATGTGATAAGGCAGTCTGGAAAAACTCCAGACTGCCTTATCTTATTATTCTTCAATTCTGTCAGCATCGGTTATCAGAATAACGATATTCTCACCAGAATACGCAATGTTTAAGTAGATGTTGTCTTTTTGTAACATGGTACCTGCAGACACATCATTTCCCTCGTACTCAATCTCCGTGTAACCATGTTCCTTTAAGCTATCAACATATGCATTCGATGATTCTTGGTCTATGCCGGCCCAATCGATTGCAAACCTTCCTTCTTCTGAGCCGTCGTAGACAATCGAAATCTCACCGACTTCCGGCTTCAAGATATTCCCGGTAAAGTCATTTTCAGGCCACTCTGAAACAACTTCAGGTTCAACACCGGCCAGCCATGAACTCTCTGACAACCCCGACTCTGCGCTACTTCTGGACGAATCGACAGTATTACTGTCTTCAGCACACCCCGACAGAAAGACCAGCACGCCCAATGTCATACCTATCGCAACTTGTCTACAAACAATCTTCCTCATTCTGCGCTCCTTCGATTATCTCTTGCGAAAGTAATTTACAATTTGGAAAACAGTCAGCACAAGCGCTGCAATGCCAACCACCAGCAGAATAGATGTCAGGTCTACACCTACGCCACCCTCCACCTGAATATTGGTCATAGCGTCTGCCGCTCCTATTGCATCCGCAGGTGCCCGGGAGCTTTTTGATATAACACTGATAGCAAGTGAAACGGTTGCAAGCGCGAAAGTGCAGATGAATAAAGCAACTCTTTTTGCTCGTCCGTGCCCGGCACCTTTCTTCTCCTCCTGAACGGTGCTGGCAAACTCTTTCGGAGTACCAAGTCGCTCAATAACCTGCTGCTCTGTCTCACCATGCTCCAACGCGGAAGCAAATGCTTCCTCCAAATCTCTGATAATGGCTATCTTCTGTTTTCGGGAAATTGTAAGTTCCCTTTTTACCTGCTCAATATACTTCTCTTTCACTTTGTTTCCTCCGACAAATTGCATTCATCTATAAACCCGTTGACGCAGACGGTGTAATCACGCCAAAACGTCACCATTTCTGACAGTGCCTTATGTCCCTGAACTGTAAGCGAGTAATACTTCTTCTCGCCACCATTTGCTGGTGCTGGTCCCATACGACTCTGGATAAGCCCTGCTTCCTGTAAACGATATAGTATCGGATAAACAGTTCCTTCACGAGCATATCCCAGGACAGCCGCACTGCCCTTGTTCAACTCTGTCAGTATCTCATATCCATAAGTCTCCTTCTTAGCCACAAGGCACAGCAGTATCATTTCAAGAGACCCACGCTTAAATTGCTGGACATACTTGCTGTCCACAACGCCAACTCCTTTCCGCCGCTATTTAGTGCCGCTAAATAGTTACTTAACTTTAGCACACTTTCCCCTTCCTGTCAATCTACGAAAAGAAAAATTCACAGTTCATTTATAATCTGCATTTTGCTTACTTTCAAATACACCTTGTTGTTTCTGGTACGCATTTTAAGAACGCAACTTGCTCACTAATAGTTTAGGCAGTATAATCCAAATATTATTTTCTGTTACGCATCTGCATTTATGTCGTGTATTAGAGTGAAAGGCCTTAGCCCCAAAGAAAGGAGGAACGGTATGGAAGACAAGGAAATTCTCGACCTGTACTGGGCGCGCTCAGAAAACGCCATATCGGAAACAGAAAACAAATACGGTCGGTATTGCCACTATATCGCCTTCAACATCTTACATAATCACGAAGACAGCGAGGAGTGTGTGAATGACACCTGTTTAAGGGCATGGGAAGTCATACCACCACAGCGCCCTAACAGGCTGTCTGCTTTTCTCGGGAAAATCACGCGCAACCTTGCATTGGACCGATATAAGTATGATAACCGGGACAAACGCGGAGGAAGCCAGCTCCCGCTGGTATATGAGGAACTGGAAGCCTTTATCAGCGTGTCCGACCCAGTACAGAACATGATTGACGAGACAGTGCTTACGGACTGTCTCAATCGATTCCTTGCCTCCCTGCCATCCGAGAAGCGAAATCTGTTCCTGCGACGGTACTGGCATTTCAGCTCTATCAGTGACATAGCAAAGGATTTTTCCATTAGCGAGGGCAAGGTAAAAATGACGCTGCATCGGGTCAGAAATGATTTGAGGCAGTTCCTTGAAAAGGAAGGTGCGTTATGAATCAAAAGCATTTACTCAATGCGCTTGGAAATGTAGATGAGACTTATATCGAAAACGCCGCCTCGACCATCGGTAAGTCCACATCGGGCATCCGGCTCCGGCGCAGGCTCCCTGCAGCCCTGATTGCTGCTATGCTCGCCATGCTCCTCATGGGCGCTGGCGTTGTAGCAGTCATCTATGGCGACAGCATCCAAAGCTGGTTTGGCCACTATTTCGGCTTGGTGACCGGGCAAGAAATGAGTGAGGGGCAATCTGCCTTGATTGACCATTTGAGTCAGGATATCAGCCAGAGCCAAACCGTTGGCGAGACCATTGTAACTGTCGACTCTGTAACAGTAGGTGACGATAGCTTCTATTTGCTGCTGCGCGTGAAGGGCACCGAACTCTCCAATCGACACAGCTATAGTTTCGATGGAGTCACCTTGGAAGTCTCGCCTGACCCGATGGAAGATGTCGACGGCATCGGCAGTCACGGAATCCAGTACCATGGTCTGGACGGAGACGGCGCCGCTCTGCTGCTGATGGACTATTCTTATGCAACCCAAGAAGAATTTGAGATTGACCCCTCCCCGTTGGAAGTGCATCTCATCCTTGAGGACTTTATGCGTAGTCCTCAGACCGATAAGCGCAAAATGGTCACAGAAGGTATTTGGGAATTCAACTTCACCATTGACCGCAGCCAGCCTCCCGCTTCTATTTCCCTGCCAGATACCGAAGTGATGGCCATGAATTTGGAGTTGCGAGAGGAAGTGCCGGTCCTGCTGACAAACATTGAGCTGACAAACACCGGCATTCGTTTCCAATATGACTATAGCGAGGGCACCATTTCTCTTGAGAGCCATCTCGACATTCTTCTTAAAACCGGAGCATCTATCAATTACAGCGATGGTGCCGGGACACCTCTTGGAGACGGGACAACGCTCAACTGCTCTTATCACTGGATGATACCGGTGAATCTGGACGAAGTGGAGGCTGTCAAGGTCGGAGAAACGATTATCCCTGTTCCGCAGCCAAATTCATAATTCAATAGGTGTTATTAACCTTGACGACTTTTGCAACGTACAAATCAACGGCGAGAACTTCTACTTCCATATGGATTAAGGATAGACAAATCAAACGGGCGTCCGTCTATGTTCGGACGCCCGTTGTTTTTTTGTGAAGGCGTTGAGAACCACCGCTCCACAAAGTCTCTTTGCTGTGCGGTGTCTGGGAACACGGCTATATCAGCAAAGTCATATATGTCTACGATATTCTTCATGCAAGCCTTATATCATCGCAGATAATGCCTGCCAATACAAAGCCGTATTTGGGATGCTAATTTCCCGGTTGCCATGGAATGACCTTTTCTCCAAAGCGAATTTCAACTACGTCATCAAGCTTTATCGGCCCCTCCGAAGTGTAAGTCGCATATCTATTCCCGGTATTAACAGGGTTTGCAACATAGCCGCCAAATTTCTCTCGCAGAATAATCTCGGACCCATCCGCCAGTATAACAACAGGTCTTTCAAATTCAAGTGTTCCGTACTCCGGGTCAACCCAGTATATCATCTCCATGCCCAACATTTGGAGAGAAATGGACTCTATTTCTGCAGTCACCATATAGACTTGATTCAAAGCCGCGTTTCCCTCCAGTGCCACGTTGATTCCGGACATTTCTTGACAGCCGCTGCTTTCAATCTCAAATTTAAAACTCCATGTTCCAGAGGCAACTGTTTCCGCAGCTTCGAGTATTCCCTTTTCTTCAAGAACAACCGGGTCGACATTTGTTCTGTCCAAGATGTCCACAAGGTTCAAAGTCCCAACTACTATTTCCTTTGGTTCATCTATCCCTGTGGTGTTTCTTCTGCTGACTTTCAACATGACTTCCCTGTGCCCGTCATTCAGGTCTCCATCATCAAGTGTTTTCATGTTAATGCTCTCGGAATGACTCCTCTCCCCTTCAAGCACAACATCCATCGTTCGGAAACGAAACTTTTCTAATTCCTTCATCTTGGCTCCATCAAACGAGAGATAGAACAAGAAATTTGTGCCATCGCCATATACTTCATTTAACGTGATGGAAACACCATCTACTGTCATAGTTTCTCCTACAGAAACAATGTCACTTTGAATCGACAGTTCCTGTTCTTGCGTCAATCTGCCCCCAGTATCCTTTCGAATCAAGTCCAGTATTCCCGTAAGCATACCTGTTGCCGCAAGCGCAGTAATAGACAATAGGACAATCATTATTCCTACTAATGGAAGAATCCTTAATCCTTTTGCGTGGCAGGTACTGGGAAAGGGTGCTTTAGCATCAGACACCAGCTCATCATCCAGCATGCCAATGGCATCTACGATTTTATCAACAGTCATAGATTACTCCCCTTTCAACAAAATACTTCATAAGACGTTTTCGCGTTCTGTGCAGCATCATTTTTATTTTGCCCTCTGAAAAGTTAAACTGATTGGAGATATCTGTTATGGAATCAAAATACCAGTATCGACAGATAAATACCCGGCGCTCCGTCTGCGACAATCGCATCAGGAAATCCCTGATTATTTCCGCAAGGTCTGCAGCCTCTACCTCTTGCTCAACGCTATGATGGGACGGGATACAATCAGACAGTTCGTTATATGCCAGGATGGTCTCCCCACTGCCACGTTTTACTGCATTCAGACCTCTCCACTTGTCGATTGCGATTCTCCGAGTAATTTTGCCTAAAAATGTGGAGAGACTATTAGGACGATGAGGCGGCATGCTGTTCCATGCACAAAGATATGTATCATTAACGCTTTCGGCCGCGTCCTCATTATTTGCGAGTATATTGTAAGCAATAGCATAGCAGTAACTGCCGTATTTTTCCGATGTTTTCTCTATTGCGGTTTCAGCTCTCTCCCAGTATAAATCGATAATTCGAGCATCCTCCATCCTCTCACCTCCTTTTTCTCGATGATGGGAACCTCTATTTATCTACTCGTAATAATACCATTTTGGTAACACAATTTTCAGCAAGTCCGCAATAATTTATACTTCAGCTTTAAGCCACATGAGAGCCAAAGCATTGAATAAAGGGCAAATCCCCCCGTCGCTGGATGATGCCGGTAAATCAGGGCGTAGTAGAGGCTGTCAAGGTCGAAGAAACGATTATCCCTGTTCCGCAGCCAAATTCATAATTCAATAAGTGTATTTGCGCCGCCAGAGGGGTCTTCTCTGGCGGCGTTTTTTGCTTCTGACATACTTCCTCCGGCATAGCCAAACCCCAAAAAAACAAGGAGGAAGTTCCCATGAAGCACATTCTGATTTTCACTCTCTCCGCTCTGCTTTGCCTGTCAATGACAGCTTGCGGAGAACCAATCATCGTCAACCACGACGCTGAACTGCAGCCTCTGTCCGAAGAAACAAGCCCGACCGCATCTGCTGATGCCGCCGCCATTTCTGACAGCAGCTATATGAAGCGGCTACAGGCAGACGCGTCGATAGCGAAAAGACTCACACTTATCGCCGAGGAGAACTATCAAATTGAAATCCCCTTTGACTATGAATCCGTGTCCTACACCTCTGACGACCCGCTCATTGCCGCAGTGTCCTCTGACGGAATAATTTGCGGCAAGAGCGGCGGTATGACCTTGGTTCATATCATAGCTGACGACTTCCGCTACCACATGATGGTCACAGTGGATGCGCCTTTGAATACGGAGAATACCTCCGCTCTCTATACCGGCTTCTACCCTGCTGCCTTTGACATCGATATCGCGGAGAAGGGCATTGAGCTGTACGCATCCCAATGCGGAATGGTCATCCGTTCCGGTTTGGAAACGGCGGATAACCTCCAATACACAGACACATTTACTGCTGCAGACGACCTCTCCGGCTGTGATGTGAAGTATAAGCTTCTGACCACCGTGGATTATCTGCTGGCCAAAGGCTGTACCTCCATAGATTTGGTGATTGAGGCTGATTCGGGCATTATTACATGCCGCTTTTACGCCACACAGTTATAGACATTGCTTCTGACATACTTGGGTTGCTCGCTCAAGCAACAAAATTATGAAACAGGAGGATGTTTATGAGACAATGCAAGAAACTCACCGCTCTGTTGCTGGCGGTCGTAGTTATCCTGTCCCTGATGCCGACTTCCGTATTCGCCTTGGAACCGGCCCTGACCGAAGGCCGCAGCACCAATGCGGTAGAATACGCCGGCATCAAGTTCTGGGAGACCTACAACAACGGTCACAGCGGTTGGTTCGAGGTGCCGCGAGACGTAGCCTCGAAACGCATCATGTACTGTGTTGACCCCGGTAAGGGCAGTGCCACAGACTACAGCAAATACAGCGTCTCCCTTGCCACCGGCGAAAATGTGGAGTCCCTTATCGGGATTGCACGCAGCCAGGCCATGCTGAAAAACGCCGGACAGGACAGCGTGACCAGCGAGGAAATGGATGACTTCGACTGGGAGACTGTTCTGGACGCCGATGTGCTGAACACACTGGACACCAGCACGTTCCAGACTATCATCGAGATGATGTCCGTGCTGCACATCAAATTTGATAAGACCGGCACTTATAATACCTACGACGTCTATGCCGTACAGAATTTCATCTGGCATGTCTGCAACCCGAACTCCAAGGGCATGTGGTATAAGGTGGAGCAGGATTTGACCGAGGCAGAGGCACAGAAGGTCAAAAACAGCTACGCATGGATTCTGGAGGAAGTATATAACCTCTACCACGCCGGCGTTCCGGCCTTTATTGCCACAACGGATACCGGCTCCATTGCCCGTACGCAGACCACCCTTGAAGCGGCTATCAGTAAGCCGTTGAATCTGCACAGCAACGGCGAGGAGGTCGTAGAGAAGTCTCTGTCCGTCTCTGACAAGCAGATTGAAAGCTTCAACAAGAACATTAAGTATGTTGCCATTGACGGGAATGTCCAGAGCTTTTCTATCGGCGATACCGCGGTCTCAGCCGATGGCCTGTTCAGTATCACCCGGACAGAAAGCGGTTTCGACCTCAAAGTGGAAATGAGCGAGGATGGCGCCACCCCCGATTACGCCATCATGTTCCTGAAAACAGACTCCATCCCCAACGAGGACAGCTCCGCCTATGACAATGAGGACTGGGCCATCTTCGCACAGGCGCCCGCCCGGAAGCAGTGCTTCTTTACCGCCTATAAAGCGCCCACCTTCAACGGTGTCTATTTGGCCGTCCGTGCAGATACCGAAGCTGATTCTGACGTCCCTGTCTTCCCCTATTTTCAGTTTGACATCCATAAGTACGATGAATATGGCTGGTTTGACAGTGACACCTGCACCCCGGCTGGCGGCTCCGAGCTGAACGCCGTCTTCACAGTCTCCTGGGCTACCGATATGGGCGACAGCGGCAGCATCAGCACTTCCGCCGACCTGTATGGACATGGTGCCTCTGCCGTCGTCTATCCCTGGGACGGTGAGCAGGACCCCAAGAGCATCGTGCATTATGAAGAAGTCACCTCCACCTACACAGAGGGCGAGGGCGAGGAGGCCACAGAAATTGAGTTCGTCAGCGAGATGATTTATTCCGGTACCGCCACCATTACCGTGGAGGAGACCGGCGCCCCTCTGGGCCATCATCTTGACCCTCGGACCTATACCCATGAGGTGACCTACTACGCCAGCGCAAGCCGTGAAGACCCCTACTCCGACTTCACCCCCTTCGAGTACACCATCACGCTGGACGGACAGACCTATAACATGACCGGACAGGAAGTGCTGGCCACGGAGGACACACCCATCAACAGCGGCGATGAGGATGTATTCATCAACACCGTCTTCACCGGCTCCCTGCAAATCATCAAGGAAATCGGGAGCGACGATATCTTCAGTCAAGAGGAAGGCAAAGGCACCGTCGCCGGCGGGGCTGTCAGCGGCAAGGAGTATTCCACCGATTCCCTCTGGACCATGCGCATCGTGGATGAGGATATCATGGTGTCCATGACCGCAGAGGAAGCGGCAGCCTTCGAGGGCTATGAAAACTGCCCCTATGTGAAGGTACGGCGGGATACCAGCCACTCCATGAACACACTGATGAATGTCTATCAGGTGATGAACGACGGCTCCGGCACCCCTGCCGACCCCAGTAATCCCCTGACGGTCAGCGAGTTTGGCCAGATGTTCATCTACAATATCCCCTACGGCACCTATCTCATTTCCGAGATTTCCGCCGATGCGGACCGATACGTGCTGGAGTCCTTCTATGTCTATATCCCCGAGGACAACTACGTCCATTCCACCGACGTCATCAACACGGATAAGCGTAACATCGTGGAAGTGGTGAAGGTAGATGAGGAGACGGGAAAGACCATCCCCTCCGCCAAGACCGCATTCCGTATCCGCTATCTGGGCAGCCCCGAATACGCGGACCCCACCCAGACCCCCGGCTACGGCCGCTACCTCCCTAACGCCAGCAATATCAACGCCAGCGTGACCAGTGCGGAGGACTATATCTTCTATACGGACCCCATGGGGAAAATCACCATCGATTATGAGCTGCCTTATGGCTCATATCAACTGGAGGAACTGGTGGTTCCGGAGCATTACTTCATCGGCGCCTATGACACCGATGGAGAGGCAGAAACGGTCGATGGCAACAAGACCTATATCCAGAAAGTAGCCGTCTATGACGAAAACGGCAACCATATCGATTACACCAAAGACGAGGACATCGTCTATAACTACTTCCCCTTCGAGGTGACGGAGCAGGCCGACCACATGGACGGCGAGGACTATGAGCCTTATTATCTGACTGTCACCATGCCCAATTCCCAGGTCAAGGGCAAAGTGGAAATCTCCAAACTGGGCGAGCGGCTTGTGGGGTTCCGGGAAGTGGAGCAGGACGGCTTTACCGTCTTTGAGCCTGTGTTCGAGAGCTTCCCTCTGGAAGGCGCCACCTTTGACATCTTTGCGGCGGAGGATGTGCTGCTGGAAGACGGCGAGGACCCGCCCAAAGCCTACGACAAACTGACCGGTGAGGAAATCCGGCTGATAACGGATGTGCTGACCCACGCCCAGTTCCCGGACATGGAAATCATCCAGTCCGGCACCCATGAGGGCAGCGGTGCAGAGGTCATCCACACATACCCCCGTGACATCAGCGAGAGCAATGTCAATACTGTGGAATACCTGACGCCCATCCAGAAAGGCACAACCTATTCGCTGAACTTCTCCAACCATGTGGATGGGCTGACCTACGACTACGAGGTCACCTTTGGCTTCGAATACAGCGCCGGCGGCTGGAACTACACTGACATCCACGTCAGGCGCACCATCACAGCAGACGACTACCTCCCCTATATCGACGACACCATGCCTGTCATTAAAAACGGTGGAGAAGTCGTGACCTGTGACAGCAGCGCAGTCTACGCCAACGGGAACAAGCTGGAGGTCAAGGCGGAGACTGTCAACGAATACGATATGTCGGCCATCCGCGTCGTACCGCAGAGCTTTACGCGAAGCCGTGTGCTGACGCCGGAGATTGCTGATAGCACCAATCCAGACCTCATTAACAATCTGCCGGAGATTCCTGCCGGCTATTCCCTGCACAGCGTTTCCGACACCCGGTTCCTCATTGTCAACGACCAGTTCCTCAACGATATCCGTGTGGCCGTTGTCATCCCCCCGGAAGATGGTGGTGAAGAAAACCCCGATGCCGGCGCCGGGGATAATCCCGACGATACGCCTGAAGAACCGGTCATTGAATGGCAGCCCCGTGACACTGCGGACCCCGCCCTGTATCTGATGCCCACGTATAAGCAGGAAGCAGTCTTCAATCTGCCTGAGTTGCCCGCCGGGGCGACCTTCCTCTACGCTACCCAGACCCGCGTATTCGTACAGGTGGGCGAGGATATCAAGGTCCTCTATACAGATGACGAAGGGAACATTACCTGTCAGAATGTAGACGGCACCGGCCTGGAGCAGTTCGTTCCCGACAACATCCCCGAAGGCTACGAATATGTAGAGGCAACCGGCATCATTTTGGCCGAGCGTCTGGATGAGGAAAGCGGCGACTACCTCTATAAGTGCTATGTCTATGACCCTGACCTGGACACCTACCGGTGGGTAGACAGCGATTCCGAAGGAAATATCTACAAGGTGCGCGTTCAGGAACTGGATGTGATGCTGACACAGCATAACGAAAGCAACGACGGATGGTATTTCGAGATGGACGGCATCCTTCTTTCCAACGTTGCCACCAATGAAGACACCGCCACGGCCGTCATTACAAATCCTTTCAATGTAGAGCCTGTCATTGCTGACAGCGTTGGCTGTGACATTGCCACCGTTCCTATGGCGGACGGCGGGAATCAGACCACCATTGTCATCAAGCACCCCTCTGCACCCGTCTACTTCGATATGATTGATGGAACAAAGGTGGAGATGGTCTATCTCGGCGGCTTCTCCAAGACAACGCTGCAGGTGCCCGCCACTGCGGAGCTTCCGGTCATTTACTACCGCAATGTCGAGATTGACTACTTCGACTGGGCGAATGGCGGCCTGACGCCGGACCATAACCACAACGAGGTCGTCTTCGATGAATACAACTATGTCCGTGTAACACGCTATGAGGCAAGCGACGTCATCCCCCTGACCTATTATCAAATCGAGGTCGTGTCCAGCGCTGCGGAGGAGCGCGAAGCGTTCCTTATCGACTACGACGGCGCCTATGAATCCGTTTCGCTGGTCGTTCCCGATGCGGTTACTGGCGTACAGCGGGGCAACCTGCAGTTCCGGGCCATCTATAAGACCATGCGTTATCCTTTGAGCAGTCTTGTGGAGCGCATCACTTCCGGTCCCGATGGAGTCGCCACGTCGTCTCTGCTCCCGTTGGGCGACTATATCATCCGCGAATCCTCCGTAGTGGATGGTTTTGTCGCCACCAACCAGGCATTCCCCTTCTCCCTCACCTACGAGAATCAGTATACGCCTCTTATCTGGCGCTCTGCTGAAATCGGCAACGGCGCCATGAGCGTACAACTTGACCTCTATAAGGAGTTCCAGAAGGCGCTTGGGTCCGATGAATATGAGCCGCGTGCCGGCGCCATCTTCGGCGTCTATGCCTACAATCCCATTGCCGCGAATTACACTGCTGCGGACGGCGCTACGGTAACTACCGCGAGCATCCCCGCAGATACTCTGGTGGCCACGCTGACGGTGGATGAGTTTGGTAAAGCGGTGGAGACCATTAAGCTCCCCATTGGCGACTACTATGTGAAAGAACTCCAGACCTTACCCGGCTATTCTCTGAATGATACCCGGTTTATCTTCCGTGTAGATGAGGAGACCAAGGCCGATGGGTTGAAGTTCACCTATGAGAATCTGGGCGTCTCCGGCAAGGTGTCCCACACCGGCTATAAGATGGCAGAGGTGGAAATCGTGACTTTGACACAGATTCCTCCCCTGTCCATGACGGTCAACGGAGTTAAATACGATACCACGGAGGCTCTGGACGCTGAAACGCTTGGTAGCGGTGTACTGGTGCAGAATACTGTGGATGCTGACCGCAGCACTTTCGTGATTACCGTCGTTATGGGTCAGCCTGCGACCATCACTTTTGCCAACGGCTCCTCCATGGAGTTGACGGTGGAGCAGAACACCTATACTGCCATCTTCACGGATGGGGATGAGGCCGTTTCGCTGGATACCGGCGTGGGTAAAAACATCTCCACCTCCGACAACGAAGATGGGTCCACCTCTGTTATCTATAACCCCTACGTTGCCTATACCGGCTATGTGGCGGAGACCACTTCCATGTACCGGGAAATTACTACACAGGCCAGAGCCGAAGACGGAACCACAGCCATGTTCCTGGCCGACCGCGCTTCCGGCTCCAAGAAGGTGGTCATCACCTATGATAAGACAAAGTACAGCTATTACCACGAGCTTCCCGTGAAGCAGGTGGAGGATGATGAGAATCCCGGTCAGATGCTGGATGTCCCCTATATCCCCGACGGTGCCATTATCTTCGGTACCGACGCCGACCCGCAGGCCATCATCAGCAACACATCTCATGTGGTACCGGAAGGCTGGCTCATTGACCTGGACAAGGGCGAAATCATCATCGACCTGTCTGTGGCCACAGTGCGGGATGTTCGTTTCGGTGCCAAGACCGCTGAGGCCGGGACGCTCTCTTTCACCGGCGCCAGCTGGACCGCGCCTAACGACACCAACATGTCCCTCTCCTATTCTGACGGTGTGAAGAACGTCTGTACCGATGGAAACACCGTACTGGCAGATGGGACTCAAATCGATTGGGTGACTACTGCGACCACTGACACCAGCGCCAGCCACAACTGGGTAGCAAAGCAGCTTTCCCTGTCTGCTGTCGGCGGCAGTGCCGAAGTGGATGTTGCCCTCGCCCATGACCACACCTACGGCACCCTCAATGTTCTGCAGGGTACCGTGACCTCCGCATGGGTCAACGGCGAGAGCAAGGACGTATCCACGCTCTCCAATTTGCCTGTGCTGCCCAGTTACGAGGTCATCCTGCTCATGTCTGACAGTACCATCTACCGTGTGGATTTGAGTAATAACGGCTGCCTGACCATGAGCGCGGAGGGCATTATCAGCGGCGCCATCGGCGACTCCAATAAGCCCATGCTGAAAGTAAACGGGTCCGCCGACAACTTCCTGAATGTGGATTATCAGGTCATCACCCAGGCTATGCCCATGGACGAGACTTCCTACAACGACATCCGCCAGTATAATACCCAGTCCGTCACGCTCGCCCGCAGCGACAGTTGGGTGAAGCAGCTGCAGGTGAAAATCAATGCCAGCAGCGACATCAATGCCGGTATCCCCGACGGTGGTATTGAGGGCGAGGGCAGCGGCACCAATCCCATCTACAATGATGTGCGCCCCTATATCCTGAAAACGGACGTCACTGGCGCGAAGCTGCTGGCCGGCGCGAAAATTGAAATCTACGATGTGGATGGCAATGTCTATGCGTCCGGCTACTCCGGGTCCGACGGCCGCTTCTACTTCGACTTGCCGAGTCCCGGAAAATTTACCTTCCGCGAGATTTACGCACCGTCCGGCTACCTGGTCAATGAGGAAGTCTTTGAATTCATTGTCCACCCCGATGGAAGCATCACCGGCGACAACACCATCAAGGACGAGCGTATCCCTGACCGACCCGATAATCCCGGTCCCGGCCCCGGTCCCTCTACCCCGAAGGTTACGCTGAACAAGCTGGACAGCGTGACGATGACCGGCATCCCCGGTGTGGAGCTGGAGGTCTGGAATGAGGATAAGACGGAGCTGATTGCCTCCGGCAAGACCAGCGTACAGGGTAAATTTACTTTCGACCGTCCGAAGAACGGCGTCTACTGGTTCCGTGAATCTGCTACGGTGGAACCTTATGAACTCAACGAGAACTGGTACACCTTCACCGTCGCTGGCGGAAGGGTGACTGGTGACGACACCATCCTCAACGACCGTAAGCCGGTCTATATCAACAAGACCAATGTGACCAACGCCGAGGGCGTCCCCGGCGCCTACATCGAGGTGCTGGACGAAAACCACAATGTCATTGCCTCCGGATATTCCAATGAGGCGGGTCTGTTTGAGTTTGAGCGTCCGAATCCCGGGAAATTTTATTTTCACGAGGTGGTTGCACCGAAGGGTTTCATCCTCAACGAGGAGTTCTTCTCCTTTACCGTCAACGAGGATTTGAGCATCACCGGTGACTTGACCATCACCAATGTTCCCAACACCATAATCATTGAGAAGGTGGAGTCGGGTACTGGCCGTCCTCTGGAGGGTGCCACCATTGAGCTGTGGGATGAGGAAGGGAAACTGGTCGAGGTCGGTGTGACTGGCCCCGATGGTCTCGTCTATTTCGCCGCGCCGAAATTAGGCACCTTCATCTACCGCGAATCCATCAGTCCGGAGGGGTACATTTTGGATGAGGGCACCCACGTTATTACCCTCCATGCAGATGGCACCATCACTGGCGAACTGCGCCTTACCAATACCCCCTACATCCCCCGCACCGGCTTGACTGACTGGACGCCCGTGTTGCTGTGCGCGGCCGGCGTCATGGCTCTGGCTCTTGCCGTTACTTTGATTTGTGTCCGAAAGTCCAAGCGCAGATAACAAAACCGCGAGGGGCCTCCAACGAGGCCCCTCGCACATCAAGGAGAGATTATGGAAAAGAACATGATTCGCAGCTGCATCCACCCTGGGCTGGTGGTGGATATTGTGCTGAAAAAGGACCAGCCTACCGGCATCTTGACTCGTGGTATTGTGGAGAAGGTGCTGACCAATAAAGCTACCCATACCCGCGGCATCAAAGTCATGCTGACTGACGGACAGGTTGGCCGGGTACAGAGAATTGTTGGAAAAGAGGAGCAGCATGGTGCCATCTGACGCCATGCTGCTTCCTCATTCAAAATTAATCATCGTTAGGAAGATACCACCCATGTTCCCGGTATACTCGCTTTGACTCAGGATGCTCTCTCATATATCTTTCGTTCAATCTGCGGTTTTCTTCTTCATCAAAGCGGTGTAGCAACGCTTCAGCAGCATCGTCGCCGCCATTTTCCCGTGCCTTCTTTCGCACCGGTTCCCGTTCGGCATAGAATTCTTCATCTGATAGCGAAGCAAACCAACTTGAGCTATATTTCCCTCTATCTTCATCGGCCAGTTTTTTTATAAGAAGCATCCCTGCTAATGCTGCACAGGCGCCGAAAATGGTGCCGAATACTCTCTTTGTTTTCATCTTCACCCTTCTTTCCTACTTAAAGATAATCCACCGACGCCTCCATTACCCTGTCTCCATTCAGAGTCATATACTCTCATCGAAAAGATACTTATTATCCAGTAGGCACAAAACATCCACTATAGCATTATTGTACCCGCTCAATTCATCATCGCAAGTTGCATCCTCAAACGCGCTTTTTAGGTTCTTCACAATGCCCGAGTATTTTGCTACAAAATCACCTTCTGTCAAATGCATATCCAAAAGCATCTGACGGTAGCCACGCACATAACCTGCATTCATATCCTTCAGTTCCTGGTCGCGGTCATTTTCACAGTATTGAATTTTTCTCTGAATGATATCTTCCAACGTAATATTAGCCATGGTTCCCATGCAGCGCCTCCTAATCAAATGACCGTAACAGTGTAGCCCATCGAGCTGTTTGGGTCCTTATGCTCATCAATCAGCCGCATCATATCTTCTGCCCTGCGCCTATCATCATCCGCAGAAAACCAATAAATCCAGTTGTTCTCCATATCCGCTTCGTTATCTGTTGAGTCAAGGCTTACGCCTACCACATGATGACAAAGGAATGCGTCCACCGGCATGTCAATGCCTAATTGCTTTTCAACATCCAACATTGGCATGTCCCAATCAAAAAAATGCACTTTTATCATGGTTTCTCTTTCTCCACACCCAACAAGAAACGAACTTCATGTTCAAATTCATTTTTCGGCAGGTCATATGGGAATGGGTCCGCATCCTCGTAGGGGCCATCAAACTTGTCGGAGAACTCAAGAACAATATGCGGCTTCTGCGGGAAGAACACGCTATCTACTCGAATAAAATCAGCGTCATATTTATAGACCCGCTGTTCATTTGCTTCGCGGACGCTTGTACCGTCTGTTCGTATCTGTAAGTTCCTCCGGGAAAACTCCCCAACATACTCCGCTCCATATTTCTCCAAGAGATTTTCTGTATATCTGATTCTTTCATAGAAATCCTCTTTTGTGACAAAAGAGTACATCTAATTCAGTTCCTTCATAGCTGCCACTCTCGTTTTTCTAAATCATACCATATGCTGATGCCACCCGTCAAAGCGTAATTGCCCCAATCCTTATATTCCGGCTTCTGACATACTGAGGTACAAGGATTTTAAGGAAAGGATTGAGAACATGACTTGCGCTAAGATTACAATTCCCCTGGCCGCGGCCGGACAGGTCTCTGTCAAATCGCCCGGCTGTGAAAATAGAATTCGTGTGACTATCGGAAAACGCCGAACTGAACCCAAACGGGATACGCCCAGCTCGGCCCGCAAAGCAGCTGAATGTCCGGGCATCGTCACACTCTATGCTGATGGCGCCTGCTCCGGCAATCCCGGCTATGGCGGCTGGAGCGCCATCCTCACCTTTGAAGACGGCTCCCGGCTGGAGCTGGCCGGCGGAGAGGAGAAGACCACCAACAATCGCATGGAATTGACCGCTGTCATCCAGGGTCTGCATCTGCTAATGACGCCCCATGAAGTACATATCTACTCCGACTCCCAGTACGTCGTAAAGACCATGACCGAAAACTGGAACCGCAACAAAAATCTGGAGCTGTGGTCAGAGCTTGATAACCTCGCCGCCTTTCATAAGCTGCATTTCCACTGGGTGCGCGGTCATAGCGGAGACCCGTTCAACGAGCGATGCGACGCCATGGCCAAGGTAGAAATCGCTAAACTCATCGAACGGAAACTGGACCATCCGAAAGGCAACGCCACGGCATCTGCAGGGTGAGGCCTATGAAAAGAGGCTGTTTCTCTCTAATAACCACGCTGATGCTCCTGCTCTGTTTCACTACTACAGCTTTCGCCGCCGGCGGACGCATCACAGTGACCTACAACAACGGCGGCAGCATCAACGTGCTTTCCGCTGTCAAAATGGAGGGCAACGTAATATACGTGGAGGATGACACAAAAGTCGAGATTGTTGCTGTCCCGAATGACGGCTATGCTGTGGCCGGTGTCTATCTGAACGACCAGTCCATGAACATCAGCGGCGCCGGCCCCCAGACAATTTTAGTAGCCCCCAAAGGAAACAGTGTCACCCTGCGCATCACCTTCATCAAAGCCGAGAACATGGGTAACTACACACAGCCGGACGAATCGACACTCCCTCCCGCTGCAGAGGATAATGTTTCTTCATCCCCTGCACACCCATCGCCGCCGTCTGAAACAACAACAGAGCAGCCCACAGCAATTCCAGCACAACCTGCCACTACACCGGACCCGGACACGCCGGACGACACACACCCGGAGACGCCCGATGTACCTGCTGAACCTATTGCGCCCGGCATGTCGGATGAACTGCCGCCAGAAACAGAGGCGCCCTCAGTCCCGCCGTCTATTCTGCCTTATCCCCATGGCAACGAACAGCAGGAGCCTTCTGTTATCAGCACTGAAATCACCAACGGCGGTGTCGGCGGTCTTACCGCGCCACAAGCTGATACAACTATCTCTGACCGTATTGTGACTGCTGCCGTCATCACGGGTTCCCTTGCTGTAGCCGCTGTCATCACCGTCATCATCATTAAGAAAGGAAGCCAGCGATGAAACCGAAATATATCCTTCCCTTTCTTTGCCTTCTGCTTTTGCTTTGTTCCGGGTGTCAGAAAGTTCCGGATGGGAACGGAGAAATCATCATAGGAAAGGCCGGTGCCCCCGTCAGCAGCGCAGCCATCCATAAAGTAGGGTTTGTCAGCGGGATACCTGCGGGGGAGCACACAGCGCCGTCATGGACAGAAGATTTCGCAGCTCCAGGCACGATTTTCAGCTGCTGCGAAGTGGTTGACCTGGGAGAAGTCTCCACCAGTCTGCAGGTCTATTGGACGCTACCCGATGGCAGCACAACGCAGCCAACCACGCTGGCTGTAAATCAGAATATGTACTTTTATGCCGAATTGGATATAATAGACTCCGGTGCCTACACAGTTCATTGGAGCCTCTACGGAAAAGAAGAAAGCACTGCTACGGTCCTCACGTCATAATCAGGTCTGCCACTTTCCCCTCTGCAGCGCTTCCTTACATGCAGAACGCCGGAACAGACATTTCTGTTCCGGCGTTTTTCGCTCTGTTTCGCCAATTTCTTCCATTATGTCCATGCTATACTGTTGCATCAAGCATAATCGTCTCCTCCGTAGGCACAATATACGTACAGTCAGCACCAGTCCGCGCAAAGATTGGCGATTGTATCGCCCGTTAAAAACAACTATGGCGCGGTAATCGCTCGGTTTGCTGCAAAGTGTATTCTACAATTACGGTATGGAGGAGATGGTATTGGAGAAGGATTTTATTCGCAAAAGAATAACAGAGCTGCGGCTTGCCCGGGGCATTTCAGAGCGTAAGATGAGCCTTGACCTGGGCCATAGCACCAGCTATATCCGCTCCATTACCAACGGACGCTCCCTCCCCTCTATGTCCGAGTTTCTGTATCTCTGCGACTACCTCAAGGTGACGCCAGAGGAATTTTTCAATGAAGGATATGCATTTTCAGAAGTGAAGCAGGAAATCATCAAGCGCGTTCAGTCCATGTCGGATTCCGAAGCAGAGCTTCTGCTGAAGTATATTCAGTTTCTGGACAAGCACGATACAGACTAATCATTGCATCCGCAAAAAACCGTTACCCCGCTGCCGACCCCAGCGGTGATAAGACATAGAGATTACCGCAGGCAAACCAGCCCCGCGTATATAGCAAGAGGCCGCCTGACGTGTCAGGCGGCCTTTCCCTCTTATATGTCAATGTCGAATGCGATTTCCAGATTCTCATCTACTGTGGATTTGGAGATAACGAAATCAATGGTCAACGCATCAGCGAAATCGCTGACTTCACAGTTCCTTGCACCGCCAAAGTGACCTGTCAGGTCCACATCCCGTTTGAGCTGCCGAAGCGCCCTGTTCTTGAGCCGCCGCACTGTGTTGGAGTCCATCTCCAGCTGGCGCCCCACATCCCGCAAGGGAAGCTCCCGTTCATCCTCATTCAGATAAGATGCGATAATAACTTTTCTCTCTTGCGGCGGAAGGCGGCGTACGGCAGAGCGAAGCGCCTCGATTTCTTCCATTCGTTCGAACTGCTCCTCGGGACCGAGAATTTCGCCGGAGAACAGCGTCTTCTCCTTTTCGTCCCCTTCGATGGAAATGTGGTTGATACGGTCGCGGATGGCCATGACTGCCAAGACCGCATCCAGACCAACGCCCATCTCCTCTGCAATCAGGTCTGCGGTGATTTCCGTATGTCCGTCAGCTTTCAATTTTGCAATGGCATGGTTCAGCTGCTTGAGCCGGGTGAAGTAATGGGAAGAAATCCCGTGCAGACTGCAGATGTACCATTTGAATGCTTCAAGAATGTACGTGCCGATATAGGTTGAAAACTTCCCCTTCTCCGGCTGAAAATCCGCAAAATGCTGCGAAATAGCGATACGTCCCTCCTGGCACATATCGTCATAATGGCTTTTGATGTACGAAGGGAAGTGTTTCTTCAACAAGTGTGTTATCAACTTGTCGTTGTCCATTATGACCTTCGTGACAATCAGGGCACGTTCCGCTTCTGACCCGAGCTTATAACGTGCAATCAGTTCGGGCATTTTCATGTTTTCAAATTCGGCGTAGTTGACCGTCATAATAACTCCTCCCTGTTTAAAATGGCACTTAGCCCAGGAACAGTATGTATGAAACAGTCTCCTACAGTTTCGATGGCAGAACACCGCGCCTCCAACACAGCGCCCCGCAAAATCATCATATAACACAAAAGTCCTATTGTCAAACTCTCTAATAACTCAAAATTCGACGTGTTCTGCCAAAAAAGTCCTGGGTTCTACATAGAGGGTTCGTAAAACAGGCGTTTGACAATAGGGCAAAATCAGTGTTGCTAAATGAAGTCGATTTCTGTCGATAAATTTTTTGGGGAATAATATGAAACAGCGGCCTGTCGCCATGACAGGCCGCTTGTGTTATTCTATGGTCTTATTCTCCAGCCATCTTCCGGACTTTCGCGCTCTGCCGTCTTACCGTAGTCCATGGCAGCAAGTTCACCCACGCTCTCGTCAAGTTGAAACGCTTTCATTAGTGATACGATTTTGGCATCTTCTTCGGTATGTTGTCCACCACATAAGAATTGCCAGTAGCCGTCCTCATCGTGAGAAACGTAGAGGATAGGGCGCTCCCCGTTCAATACATGACTACAGACAAAAGTCGCTGTATTGGGTTCATCTTCAAAAGGGAATTTCTTTTCCATTCCTACTTACTCCTTTGCCCGCTCTTTCTTTTCTATCAGTTCGCGGATGTAGCCAGGGCCAATGCACAGCTCCCTGTCGTATCCCGTCTTGATAAATACCGCTTTGTCCTCCGACAGAATATTGATTTTGGGGTGCCCGCTGCCATCCTTCTTAATCCACCAAAAATACGTCTTCTCCCCGATGACGATTTTTCGTTTTCCTTTTTGAGATATCATGAGACCTTACGCCTTCCAAGCAGCATGGCAACAATAGCACATAGGCCTGCCCCCACAAACATCAAAAGCACTGCGCCATAGAGGATAAGATACAGCATCAGGTCCCAACCGATTATAATTTGGCACGCGCATTCTGCGGCAACCAGCAACACAGCCAAAATCACCATGAATGCCCACCGGATTGCTTTTTTCTTCGCTTTTTTCAAAATGAGTAGTTGGATGCCGGCGCCCAGCAGCAGGCTGGCCCATGCAATGGCGCTGACCACGGGGCTGTTGAAGTTGATAAGTGTGTGGAAGAATCCAATTTCCCATGCCTTTTCAAATGCAAGTTCCATCTGCACACCTCCCGCCCCTTGATAATTCCATTATACACGGCAGGCAGCACCGTGTCATCCCTTTTTCCATGTGCTTTCCGACATACTGAAACCGAAAGCAGATTTACGATGAAGGGAGGGAATCCATATGCTGGACAAAGAGGCAATTCGGCAAAACGCAGACCTGCTCGTCGTAGCTGAGGAACTGGGTGTGGACATCTACCGCCGTGGAAGCAAATCTCTTATCTACTGCCCCTGCCATAATGACAAAAATCTGGGCAGCTGCTTTATCAACGACAAGGAATTCTACTGTTATTCCTGCCATGCCAAGGGGGATGTGTTCCGCTTCGTACAGGCTGTGATGAATGTCGGATTCCCTCAGGCGCTACGCATTGTCGCGGACATCTGTGGCGGAGCCGAACGCTATGAGCTGCCGGAGGACGAGGAAATACAACACTATGACGCCCTCCACTTCATCAGCAAAAAGAGCCAGGACCTTATTGGCCTCCAGAACAGGCCCGTCTATGTGCATGCAGGTGTTACATATGACTACGAAGAAGCCATAGCCCTGCGACGGGATGGATACCTCGTGGAGGAGGAGCTGGATAAAGAAGATAATTTCCTCTGCTATTCCATTCAAAAGAAAGCAGATAACAACCCACTTTATAGACTCTATAAAGAAGACAAAGAACTCTACCGGGAACTGGTAGACGATTTCTGCCAGCGAACCATTGACAAATACCTGTCCGTGCTGGATATCCTCCGGAACCCGTCCCTGCTGCCTGAAGAATACCAAGGAGCCATTCGGAAAGTAAAATCAATGTGCTCTGATATGGAGATGGCCTCGGTCATATCCGGCATAATCAAGGAAGTGCGGGAAATTTCCCTGACCCATGGCGCTGGTCGCGCAGCAGGGTTTCACAGCAATGACGAAGAAACAAATGCCACGATTCCCCGCCCTGCGAATGCCGGAATCCTTACCGCAGCGGCAGACAGTATATGGAACAGCAAAAGCGAGGCGCCATTTTAATCTGGCGTCTCGCTTTCGTTTAGGAGCATTGGATGTGGATGCTGCCATCCTCTGAAAATACGGATACCCGCACATATTCAGACAGTGCTTGAATCTGCAATATCCCTGCCCCCATCACGACAGATTGTACCGCCGTGCGAAGTTCCTCCCGCTCCGCATCCGTCAGCTTTCTGTCGAGATAATGCTCCACATTTTCGGATGCTGCACCGGCGATACTATCAGCGCCAGTCTGCACGGGATAACGGAATGTGGTGCTGTAATAGCTTCCGTAGTAATCCATGACCTCCATGATGCCGCCATCTGACAGCGCCGCAGTGCAGATGGAAAAGCCCTCCTCCGCCGGTTGTTCTGCAAATGCCTCTGTAACCACATCTTCAAACCATTTGCAGACCATTTCCGAAGTGATGGTTCCTACATCTGCATTTGCCGATAGAATCCTGTCGCTCTCTGTTAGTGGATTTGGCGGGAGCAGGCCTCCATTCTCTTTCACCAGCACGTCCCCGACCCCTGCAATCTCCGTTGGCAATTCCTCCTGTCCGGAGCAGCCGGCACAAAACAGCCACATAACACAGAGCAGGACAAATGTCAAGCGCTTCATGGTCACGCCTCCTTTCCATCCCAGTATGTCAGAGCGTTTCTTCCATACTGACGGAAACGCCAGAAGGAGGCCTTCCCATGCTTAAATCCGCCCGATGCCCATACCGCATCTTTTCTTTTCTTCTCATACTGTCTCTGCTCTGCCAATCAGTCCCTGCGCATGCAGCTGGTGGAACGATTACAGATGTTTCTTATGCTGACGGCATTATCGAAGTGACCTTATCCGGAGAAACCGATAATACCGTTTCTCTTACCCTCTATATGGATGGCGCCGCCGTCTACATGAAAACGGCAGAAGCTGAAGAAGGCAGCGTGCAAATCCCACTACCTGTCCGGAACCTGCCCCTCGGTTCCTATACAGCCTCTGTCAGCTGCATCGGGGACAGCGCAGGAAGCCGCTCTCTTACCATCGTTACTGGGACGGAATCACCGGTGGCCATGGGCGGGAGCTACCATTCCTATACCCCTCAGACGCCGGCAACCTCCCGCGCCGTCATGGTGCCTTACGCCAAAGTTTTCGCCTCGGACTCCATGACAGGTGAGCCGCTGGCGGAGCTGAAACGACACGACCTTGTGAGTATCCTGTCCGATAACGGAAGCATCTCCCATGTCAAATGCATTATCCAGTCGGGAAATGGGTCTATCACCAATATCGACAATACCAATGCCGAATACCATTCTGCGGATGACCTGGTTGTGACGGGGTATATGTATAACACATCCTTTTCCCTGCCTTCTACGGGACAGGAGCCGGACTTGCAGCGCGAGGTGGCGGAACTGGCCTACACGAGACTGGGACTGAAAGGCGTCTACAGCCAGGCGCGGCGCTATATCGACTACTATACGGATTGTTCCGCCCTTGCCTCCTGGTGCTGGTATCAGGTGGGCATTGACTTCACGAATTTCGGCACTGCCTGCAACGGTATCGCGGCATGGGCAGACAGCCAGACGGAGAATGTCATCCTGTGGGATGGCGCAGAGGAAAATGCGACTCCGCAGGCGGATTTTGCCTCATACAAAGCGGCTAACGGCATTCTAAACGACCTCTACTTCACCGGTTCCTTTGACGGAACTCTGCCAGAGACCAGCATCGTATCCTACATGCAGACGGTCGACCAAAGTGTCTTTGAGGCGCTGGAGCCGGGCGACCTCATTTTCTTCAACTATTACAGGGACATCACCGACCAATACGGCGGCTCCTTCCGGTATCAGGTGAATGAAGACCTCTACGGCCGCACTTCCATGGGTTACGACCATGTGGCCATCTTCATCGGCGCCAGAAACAGCAACACCATCACTGTCATCGAGGCGTCTTCTCCCTCCTCTGACCCAGGCCAAAATACAAGGATAAGCGATATCCTGTTAAGCAGTGACCGGGCCGGTGAAATCGTGAAAATTATCCGTCCTGTGGGCTGCACGCAGATTGACCCTCTCGGCGTATTTTCCAGCAGCTATTCCGGCGCCTATTACGCCGACATTGGTTCCCTGTCCTCCCCTGTGCCCGGGCTTACCGCAGCCACAAAGAGGAACATCATCAACGGCTCACGCTTCGGGTATCGGACGCACCCACTCTGGAACACATGGAAGCTACATACAGGCATTGACCTCGGCGGCAATGTGGGAGCGACTTACGGCACAGAGGTCTCTGCGGCACTTGATGGCGAGGTCGTCTTCATTTCCAACACCTGCTCCCACAACTACGGGAAGTCCTCCAGCAACTGCTGCAACTGCGGCGGCGGGTATGGAAACTACGTCATCATTCAGCACAGCGACACAACGAAAACCATCTACGCGCATCTACAGGCCATCGATTGCTCCATCGGCCAGACGGTATCTGCCGGGGACGCCATCGGGGAAGTCGGCTCTACCGGTTACTCCTCTGGTGCTCATCTGCATTTCGAGGTGCAGTATAACGGCGTCCCAACTGACCCGCTGCAGTATATCAGCTGATAGTATCGTCCACATATCTCCCCTTCATGACAGCAAACATACTGTAGACAGTGCCTCTCCAATAGTATCCTTCTGCTATGCTCTCTCTCGCCCGCTTCTCCAGTTCTTCTCCTGTAAGATGAACGCATTTACTTATGTCAGCAAAATCCTCTACATGGGAAATAACATCCACTACTTCCTTGGCCATTTCTTCTGGCATGTTGCTCATCGTTATTCCTATTTGCTTAACAAATTCCTCTTTTGTCATTATTTTTTCTCCTCTCATTTTTCTTTCTGGATAAATGTATCCAATATTATAACGGTTTCTCTCGTAAACTCAATGGTGTATTACTGGACTTATTTATCCAATTTGAGGAGAATCTTTATGAGAGGGAATCTTCGCCAAGACCTATCCATAGGCCCAACCCTAAAGCGTCTTCGAAAGGAGGCTGGCTTAACTCAAGCACAGGTATCTGCGCAACTCGAAGTAGTGGGGATTCAAATCTCTGAGGACATCCTTGCAAAAATAGAACAGGGCAAATATAGCATTCGTATCAGTGTTCTAATTGGACTGAAGCAGATATACAAGGTTTCGTCTTTTGATGCCTTTTTCGAAGGCTTGGAAGAGTCTTCACCTGAAGAATAGGGCAGGTTGCGTTTTTCCGGATGACAATCACCATTTAATCTGTTAGAATTGGTATAGGATGAGGTGATGCAAATGGTTCCGGAACATGAATGTATCTCCAGTTTGAATTTTGATGATACTCTTTGCGATTGTCATATCCAACGGCCTACGCTATTTGAACTGAACGGGCAGCACTTCTTTCTGTCTTCTACAAATGTGGTTTTCCAGCTTCTTTCTCATGTCTGTTTTGCCGCGACGCAATTCAAAGAAGCAGATGGTAGCATAACACTATCTGCAGATACTCTGGACATTGTTTCCCACGGCTCTAACATACGAGAGGCGAAGGCTTTGTTCGCCAAAGATGTAATGGAGTATGCAGAGGAGTATTATCGAAATTTCGATACATACAGACAATCCCCAAACCGAAAAGACCACTTGCCTTATGTAATCAAATCTTTGTGCGCCGATTCCCTTAAACAACTGGAGGAATCGATTATATGTCATTTTTAATTCTGCATAACCATTGATTTTAAGAAGGAGGAAGCAGACCATGGCAGATAACGAGATGCTGGACTACGAAGTAATAAAAGCCGCCGTCGCCGGTGAAAAGTGGGCAATCGAACAGGCTGTTGAGCATTTTAAGGACTATATTGACGAGCAGGCAACCGTGGAGAAGAAGCAGCCGGACGGGACAATCCGAAAGGAAATCGATGAAGATTTACGACAGCACCTTGTCCTGAAACTGCTGGAAGCTATCCCCCAGTTCCCACTCCAGGAGCCGGACACCAAATCAGAATAAAGAAACATTACTGGACCTCATGCAGCAATGCATGGGGTCCTCTTTTTATGCCTGTCACCTGTTTCCCTCTTTCCGACATACTGACCTCGCAGGAACATTGTGACGAAAGGAGAGGATACAACCTTGGAAACAAACACAGAGATGGAATCCATACGCGGGCAGTTCCAGCGGGTCATCATGCGTGATTACCAGTCTGGCTACACCGTTTTTGTGGTGCTGACACAGACCGGGCCTGTGACCTGTACGGGGATTATCATGCTTCCCAAAACGGATGTTAAGGTGGAAGTGACCGGAATCTGGCACACGCCGGCATCGGGGCGATATGGAAGACAACTTACGCAATGCTCTGTCCGGGAACTGCTTTCAGATACCAGCTCCATGCGGGAATATCTATGTACCATTCCCGGCCTTGGCGTCAAAACGGCCAACGAGCTAATCGAACACTTCGGTGAACGGCTATACAGCCTTGCGCTGGAGGATGACGCCATCCGCAGAATCACGAGGCTGCCAAGTATCTCGGAAAAGAGGGCAACCACTATCGTCCACTACATCCGGGAAACACAGGAGCAGCGGAAGCTCTTTGAACTTATCAGTAAGCACGGCGGCTCCTATAACGCCTGCCTTCGCATCTATAAGGAATTTGGCGTCAACTCCGTCGCCCGTCTGCTGGAGCATCCCTATGAAGCAGGGTACAAAGGCGGGTTATCCTTTGAAATCTGTGACCGTATCGCCAACAGCAGCGAGGTTCCCGCATACTCCCGCGCTCGTATTACGGCGGCAATGATGCATGTCCTGCGCCGGAAGACCCATTCCGGAGACACCTATGTCCCCCACAACGAGCTTGTCAAATACACCCGTGACCTCCTTTCCGGTGAGTCGGGCAAAGACATCGCCTACACAGAAGCGATTGCAGCGGCCGTTATCAACGCCTGCCTGGTCACAACATCAGAAGGCATCATCAAAGAGGATAAAGACGTCTATCTCTCCAACCTCTATTACCAGGAGCTTCGCACTGCTTTTGCCATCCGCAGATTGATGCGGGACGCCATCCCTACCCCCTGTGACCCGCAGGCGCTGTGCGCCTACGCCGAGAAGGTGTGTGGCGTCACCTATGCGGAGCAGCAGCGAGAAGCATTCAGCCTGCTCCGCTATGGCGGCGTTGCTGTTATCACCGGCGGCCCCGGCACCGGAAAGACAACGCTTATCAAAGGTTTTTTAGTGGCCTTTGAACTGCTGCATCCCAACTGCGTCATTCGCCTCTGCGCTCCTACGGGGCGCGCTTCACAGCGGATGAAAGAGGCAACCGGCAGAGAGGCGACGACCGTTCACCGGCTTTTGGAATACCGACCTTACGGGGATGTCACCGTCTGTAAGAACGAGGCTGACCCGATTAAGGCGGACCTTCTGGTCATCGACGAAAGCTCCATGGTCCCCATTGACCTTGCAGACCTCCTGTTTTCCGCTTTAAAATCGGGGTCCACAGTCATTCTTACCGGAGACATCGACCAGCTCCCCTCCGTGGGCGCCGGCAATGTCCTCCACGATATTATCTACAGCGGCTGCATCCCCGTGGTAAAGCTGACAAAAGCACAGCGGCAGGCAGACGGCTCTTTGATAATTGAAAATGCCGCACGCATCCGGGACGGGATTTCCAATCTGAAG
>JAFQBW010000003.1 GCA_017399555.1 Methanocorpusculum sp. | reverse complement strand
GGACAGGTGTCGACGATTGCGTCTGCGCCTGCTGCTGCCATGTTGGTGAGCTTCTCGTTGGTGATGTCGAGTGCGTGTGCGATATCGTATCCGCGGACACCTCCTCCTGCTCCACAGCACTGCATCTTGTTTCTGTACTCGACTGCGTCTGCACCGAGTGCGTCAACAAGCTCCTCGAACCAGGTCGGGTGCTCGGAGTCGCCAATGATTGGGTTCTCGAACTCACGGTCCTTTGCCGGCTTGAGTAAGTGGCAGCCGTAGTGGCATGCAACCTTAACGCCCTTGAGCGGGGTGACGACTGAGTCACGGATCTTGTCGATACCGCAAACTTCGTTGTCGTAGTAGAGTTCAGCTAAGTGGTAAACGTTGGTGGTTCCCTTGAACTCCATGTCGACTTCCTTTAAGACTTCGTTGACGGAGTCTCTGAGTTCGTCGTTGTGCTTGAGTTTGTGGTTGACTTCCCAGATGGACTTGTAACAGCCGTTACAGACAAGAGCGATGTCCATGTTCATCTGTTCTGCTAAGACGAGGTTTCTTGCAGCCATTGCGTACCAGACGTTCAGGTCGATAGATCCGAATGCTCCTGGTGCCGGACAGCAGGATGCTCCCTTTAACGGAACAAGTTCGATTCCGAGTTTTTTACCGGTGCGGATTGCAGCAGCTTCGATACCTGGGTATCTGTTCGGTGCAATGCAGCCGAGGAAGAATGCGTATTTGTGGGTCTCGTGAGACATTACTGGCCTCCTTCTAAGACTTTGTCGGCAAGCTGCTTGGTTCCGTATGCTTCCAGAATCTTTCTGATTGCCGGGATGTACTCAGGGTACTTGCAGGTGGTTTCCGGTTCAGCCTCTAAGCCTAATTTGACACGGGCTGCACGGTTTGCGTCAGAGTTCGGAACGCCGTGACCGGTCTGGTAGATGAAGTTGACGGTTCCAAGAGCGTTCTTCGGGATGATTCCCTGCTGTGCTGCGAGGTTTCTCATTGCCATGATGACGTCAGTCGGGACAAGGTTTCTCGGGCAGCGGTCACTGCAGGTGTAGCAGGTGGTACAGAGCCAGAGGTCCGGGTCGTTTAAACAGACGTCACGCATGCCGAGGTTGACGCGGCGCATGAAGTTTCTGATGCGGTAGGCACTGCGCGGTGCAGACGGACAGGATCCGGTACAGGTTCCGCACTGGTAGCAGATGTGTGCCTCAGTTCCACTGATCTTTTCGACTTCACTGGTGAACGTCGGGTCGCTGTCTTCGGCAGGACGGTAGTAACGGTCAGCCAGACGGGCTGCAAGAGCAGCATCTTTGTAGGATTTTGCGCTTGTCATGATGTTCACTCCAGTTTCTTGGTTTCGACCTGGCCGAAGGTAGATTCAACAAGCTTGCTGGTTCTTGGGACCATGAGCTTGGCTGCAATCTTCTTGAAGAGGTCAGTCTCTTTACCTTTGACGTTGATGCCGGTTCTCTTGAGAACGATTGCATCTTCGGACGGACATGCGTTGACACATGCACCGCAAAGGATACAGAGGTCTTTGTTTACTGCGATGTTATCCTCAATGCTGTCGCGCTTGAGCTGGGTTGCCGGGACAGGCGACGGGAGGTAAATTGCGTTACACGGGCAGACTTCTGCACAAGTGGAACATCCTCCTGGGCATTTGGATGCGTCGAAGGTGATTTCGCCTTCGAAGAATTTCTTGATGGTGACTGCTTCCTGCGGACAGACGTGCTCACACCAGGAACAGGTGACACAGTCGTCTTTGTTGATGGAAACAGAGCCTGCGAGCTTGGCGTCAGCTTTGACAACACGCTCGACAGTGATTGCGTCGTGCGGACATGCGTCGGCACAGACTTTACATGCGTTACAGAGTTCGACATTCCAGATAACGTCGCCTTCTACACCGACTTTCTCGGCGGAGAACGGCTTGCGCTTCATGGTGAGTGCCGGACAGAGGGAAGTACAGATTCCGCATGCGGTACACTTTTCTTTGTCAACGGTGAGTTTGGTCTCAGCGTCAAGAGCAGCCTGACGTGGAACAGCTCCGCCTTCGCCCTCATATACTGGGACGTCGCGGACGATTGCATCACGCGGGCATGCGGCGCTGCAGGATTCACAGCGGACACACTTCTCGTCGTTGATTTCAGCGGTAAAGTCGTATTCTGGGAAACCTTCCTGCTCTTTGATTGGGAGGCTTGGTTCACCGTCTACTTCCACTGCAAGGGAGTTAAACGGACACAGGATTGTACAGACACCACAGTAGGAACACTTGGATGGGTCTACAACAATCGGGGCACCTTCGGTGGTTCCGCGGGCAGCTGCACCGACCATGCCGAGGGTAATTGCTTCCTTCGGGCAGGCGTCTGCACAGATACCGCAACCGGTACACTTGGAGGCGTTTAACACGAGGTGGGAGACTTTCTTCAGGAGGCGCTGCTCCAT
>JAFQBW010000015.1 GCA_017399555.1 Methanocorpusculum sp. | reverse complement strand
GCGACTTCAACGTGACGAGAAGTGAATTGGACATCTATGCGGAAAACCAGCGGCAGGTATGGGCGCAGATGGGCTACGCATCCGACGAACGCTCCAACCTGGAGTCCTTTTTAGAGATGGGATATACCGATGTATTCCGGTTCCTGTATCCGGAAAAACGCTCCTATACATGGTGGAGCAATCGACTCAATAAGCGGAAGGAGAACCGGGGTTGGCGGTTGGACTACTTCTTTGTGTCCGATGACCTGCTTTCCGGGATTGAGCGATTGGAACATCTGGAAGAAGTACGCGGGTCTGACCATTGCCCGGTGCTTCTGGAGGTGTCGGTGTGAACATTACGTTCCCCGACGAGTTCCTTGCCGAGCAGTGGGACAGCATTGATTGGGATGCGGCTGCGGAAAAACTTGCCCTACTGCAGGAAAAGCTGACGATTGCGGCTTTCGGAAGAAAGGAAAAGACCATCCGCAAGCTCCAGTATCAAATCGTCAATGAGATAGACATCAAATGCCTTGCTGTGCGGCATGTGGTGGCCTCCACATCGGGACCCGGCATCGATGGCGTCCGCTGGCGCACGTCGGCGGAAAAGATGCGGGCGGCAATCGCTCTGAATCCAAAAGACTATAAGGCGCAGCCTATGCGACAAATCCTGCTGGTGGTCAAGAACACGGGGAAGGAGCGCCGGCCGAGGCTGCCCACCTATTTTGACCGGGCCATGAATGTCCTCTACGGCTATGCCCTGATACCCGTTGTGGAGGCACAGGCAGAGAGGAAGTCCTTTGCCTTCCGGCAGGGACGCTCGTCGCAAGACGCCCATGCGTATGTTCTGGAAGCGCTAAAAGGGAACAACGCCCCGGAATATGTGGTCTGCGCGGATATCAAATCCTACTTTGCCAGCATCCAGCATTCATGGCTTCTGGAACACGCACCCATGGATAAGAAAATATTGGCGGAGTTCCTTCGTGCCGGATACGTCTTCGCCGGTGAGTTGTTCCCATCCGACGGAGAGGGTATCAGCGAAGGCTCCAATCTGTCTCCGTATCTTGGGAACTTTGTTTTGGACGGTTTGCAGAAGTACATCTATCGCGGCCTCTATGGAACCAGCGCACCGCAGGACTATGCGGATGGGAACCTCATCCGCTTCGCTGACGATATCCGCATCTTTGTCCGAACAAAGGAAAAGGGAGAGCGAGCTATAGAGCTGTTGGAAGACTTCCTCGCGGAACGTGGCCTGCGCCTGTCGCCGGAAAAGACGATGCTCTGTAACATCAACGAGGGCATGACCTTCCTGTCCCGCACCTATATCCGCAAGGGAGGCCACATCTACTCCTATCCGTCTGACGCTGCAGTAGAGCGGTTTATTGCCGAGCTGCGTGAGGTGATACAGACCAACACCAAGTCGCAAAGAGCATTGATTGAGACCTTGAATAAGAAATTGAAGGGATGGGGCGCCTACCACCGGTACAGCGATGCGGAGGAGGCGTTCCGGCGTGTGGATGCGGCGGTGCAGACTGCCCTGCTCGACGCTGCCATGGCCAAGCACCCGAAGCTGCCGAAGCCCAAAGTGATTTCCCGCTACTGGTATCGTGAATCGGATGGCAGGCACAGTTTTGCGCTGCCGGATGATAAGAGTATCCGGGTCACCCGATTGGCGGATACCATCCTCCTGCAGCACAGTAAGGTGAAGACCAACGCAAACCCCTTTGTAGAGCGGGACTATACAGAAAGCAGGGGACATGAACGGGCAATTAAAAACGTAACAGGCCCCTATAAGGCAATATGGGAGCGCCAGAACGGACGCTGCCATTACTGCGGACGACCCATCCTCGGCGACCAGGTTCGGACTATCGTGCAGTTAGATATCAGCAAGCCTCCATCCGTGAAAAACAGCGCGTACATCCATAAAATCTGCGTGGTAAATGAGTTTGAGCTGATTCGGACAGCGGAAGATATCACAAGCATGCGGCCGTACGATGTCCTTAAAGCGCTGGAGGAGATTTCAGATAAGCCGGAACCAGGCACGAGGAGAAAGCGGGAAATCAATGAGAAGTGGAAGCACTATGGCTTCAAGAAATACCTGAGCGATTGCACTGCCGCGTCTGTTACGCTGACCTTCCGCGAGATAGAGGAACTGGATGGACAGCCTATGGCCGCCTCTGCCCGGAAATCGATGGGCTGGTGGTCGCCGAGGACGAACTGCAACACCATCGCGGAGGCGTGGCTGACGGAGGGATATGTGCTCCATAATCTCGACCTTGAGAAGGAGAAAATCACGCTTCGCCGAAAAGAGGAGGGAATCGCCAGACTACAAGTGCCCAGAGCACTGCTGGAAAAGAAGATTCCGGAAAACGCCATATTTGAGCTGGAGACCCACATGGACTATATCATCAAAAAATACGGGCTGTAAAAAGAAAGGGGGGAGACTGCGAGATGCAGCCTCCCCCTTGGGTCGTGTTCAGTTACTTCGGTTCCTTGCTTGCGCTGGTGTGGCAGATGTAGTCCTGAAGCCCTAAAGAAATGGTATCGTGATTTGCCCTGTAGAGCTTACCGTCGGAATCGCGGGTGATAAGGAAGGCGTCTGTTCTGGCGTTGG
>JAFQBW010000014.1 GCA_017399555.1 Methanocorpusculum sp. | reverse complement strand
TCATCCCTGCTGTCTTTGGAGGCAGAGCCGCCAATTCCTGCCATGGTTTCAGATGCTTCATTTCCTGCGAAGAGCGAGGAAGCCTCTTCAAGCTCAGAGGCGGTTGCTGCATAGATAAGAGCATATCCATGCTCGTTGCTTGCGGCATCAAAGTAGATGATTTTGGTCTTGTATGTCTCGGAGGACTTGGTTTTGGTAATTCCCATGGAAGTGTCGCTGGTAAATGCAGCGATTACTTCGTTGAATTTTTCAAATGTGGGAATCGGAGAAATGTACTCCCGTTTTGCATTCTGGGAGATTGCTGTTTTTGTAAAATCTGCCATAGTATTAGCTCCCGAGGGAGGCAGAAAATAGCCGGAGATAGGGGGCGAGAACCGGAGCAGAATTCATTGTTCTGCATCCGGGGTGTAATTTCTGCCTCCTCTCTCTACTTAGGTGTGGGTTTTTTTCGGACTTAGATTCTTTGGAACAAAGACAGAAAAAAAGAGAGCAGGGATGAAAAAAGGATAGATTACTCAATCCAGATGATTTCCATATCCTGAAATCGCCAATCGCTCGTCAGTTGTCACCTGACTCACGCCTTGCTCACGGCTTGAGTCTCTCCGAGGAAGTTACCACTGTTTCAGTCAATAACAATTCCTGCAAAATCACCCTGTTTATAACAAACCCTCAATATTTATTTCCAATCCGTGCGACAGAATTAAACCGAGTATCAATATTATATGCTCTTGCTGTGGCAAAATGTAATGTTATATTCATATCTGGATTAAATGATGACGTCTGGTTTCGGAACTTGAATGAATAATGATGCTTCCTACTGTCACTTTCCTCATAGTGTCCAATCGCTCCAAGATCGTACAATAGGTTACATATATATAATAAGTCGTCCGGAGTAAAACACTGATATTTCACATCAGAATTTATTTTATCTAATAAATCTGAATATAAGAAATTTTTCATCCTCATTGATGTAATTAATTCTAGAGCCAGGCTAATATTTTTTCTTTCCAAAAATCCTGCCATTCCATCTCTAATCTCATTGATGAAGGAATTCACTGCATAGTTTGTGATTCCATCTTTGATTTTATCGCTTGTCAACTCCGATCCATCTAATACTGTTTCTTGAATGTGGTTCATCAATTGAATTATGTCTCTTGGTGTGTGTCGTGTCCAATTTAGCAGGTTTTTTAAGCTTTCGTACCTTGTGGTTGCCCCAGAATATGATTCTGGGAAATATTTTTCAAAAATATTTATTTCATTTTCTTGTTTTAAAGATATTTTTGCACGTAAATTGATGAGTTTCACAATATTTGTAGTATACACATTATTTGCTGTTTGATACCAGTTTAATTTGATTGTCTTATCATCTGCAATCTTACCAATATTTGGTCCAGAAAGGCTGTTGAATATATCTGTTCTACAAAGAATTACGATTTTTATGTTTATTCCTACAGCCTCAAACTTAGAATTCAACGTGTTTGCTGACATTATCAATGCTAACAATGAGCTGAATTGCATCTCTTTCTGTGAACTATCCTGAAACAAGATATAATCCAAATCATCAATCACAATAACATGTTGATTAGACATGGTGAGGGAGAAACAGACATCATTTAATGCTGAGAACAACTGTTCTCTTGATAGTGTTTTGTCTTCAGGTGTACGTTTTCCACTAATACTACCACTAATTATTGGGGTTTTAATCTTTAGACATAACTCATGGACAGAATGCAAGATTTTTTGAACGGCAGTTACATCTGCAATATTATTTACTGCGCAGTCTGGAAGTAGACCGTATTTTCGATATACTGTTTCAACTTTTTCTAAATCAACACCCTCTAAAGTTGTTGATACGGTTTTGTCTTGAATTATACTGTTAAATGTTAATAACAATAGGAGAAACTGCCAATAATTTGAATAACGAATCTCTGAAGGTTCATCAGAGGCATAGAGTTTATCAAATTCGCTGTATGAGAAGTCATTTAAGGAATATAACTTTGTAAAGAGTTTGTTCTCTGGATTTTCAGACATTAACTGTAATTTTGTTCCGATTGCTGATTTTCCAGAACCTTTCGATCCAAGAATAAGAAAATGTGAATCATCTAATATCTTATTGATATATCCATATGCATCCAGGAATCCATCATTTAACAAGTAGGAATAGCGTATTCCTCTCTCATTTTCAGCTGCAGCTTTCCCAAATTTTATTTTTCCAAAGTCCGACTCCATGTTAGTCTATAGCATCTATAAGCACATAATGATTTTGTAATGATTTTTGAGATTGACTACATTTACAATTCAATAAGCGAGGCAGTATCAAGCATATTATTCTCTTACTGAGAGATTTATGCTATATTATTCTTCACAAAGCATTTCTCAAAGATATGAAAAACTACTCACCCAAACAGAAAAAGATTCAATCTTTCATGTAACTAATTTACTATAAGGACTACACAAAAGACAATCTAACTGAAAAAGTAAGGGAGTCTATTCTACAATAGGTAAGCCCCTCCTCCACACAAGAATCAAAAGGATGACACCCAGAATTGCTGGGACAATACAGGTGACGGCAAGAGCATCCATTGTAAATAGAGAGTAGAACAACGAGTCGTTAGGGTTTCCTCCCTCAGTCCTGTTTCCAAGAACCATTATCATAATATAATGCATAATCCCTAAGATACCAAAGACTCCATATGTAGCAGAGAGAGTTTTGATGGTGAAACCATCTTTTTTCCCTGAGAAAAAAATACAAACAGCATAAAAAATTGCAGTAAGACCAAAACCAAATCCTGCAAAATCACCCATTTCAAATATAGCACACAGAGGATTATCTGTTCCCAATATAATCGGAGCATATATCTGTAGGAAAAAGATCATGATACCAGAGAATACAGTAAAGAAAATCGCAGCAAAAGATACCGTCTCTTTTGAAAGAATGATTCCTCCAATGACTCCGCAAACAAGAATCAGTGCTGTCATAATAACAATAACTACTGATAGGATTAACTGAGGAAATGCTGGCTCTACTTGTGGGTATCCCTGTGTGTTGATGCGGGATATTAAAAAATACAAGAGTAATAGATGACACCCATTATCTTTATTTGTTATAACTGATAATTTACTATTATCTTGCATTCTTCTATTAATATTAGAGTAAGAACTTGAGGTAAAAAACACAATGAATTATAATTACATGATATATCCTAAACAGTTTCGTTCTGCAAAAATACCAACCGAAAAGAAATACTGTTTCTTTTTAATGCCATTTAATAAAATGTTTGATGATATTTATGGAGAACTAAAATCACAACTTACTGATATGGGGTATAAATGTAACAGAGCAGATGAATTAACACATTCAAAACCAATTATTACAAAAATATTGACAGAGATATTAAAAGCGCAATACATCATTGTTGATTTAACAGGAGATAATGCCAATGTATTTTATGAGTTGGGAATCACCCATACATTCAAAGACTCACAAAATGTGCTTCTTCTTAAACAAAAAAATGATGCTGTTAAAGTCCCATTTGATGTAACTCACTTACAATATAATGAATATCGCCCAGATAATTTGAGACAATTAGTCTCTATTGTGAGGAAATTCATTGAAAGTAACGCTGCAGTTAATGAATTTTATGAAGCATTGAACATCAATGGTGTGATTCCCTTCATACATGATAATAATGATGAGTTTGTTGGTGAGGTTCAAAATTATTTTAATTCCGATTTGGAGTTGCTCACAAACATCTTAAATGGTCAAATCATAGATATAGATAAAGCTGATATTGAAGTACTGTTTAATAAATTTCAAAGATTAATCTATGACACAATTTGTCAAAATAAATCGGATTATCTACATTATTTGTTAAATATATATTCGAAGATTTGTGTGTATTGCGCAGAATTTGACTTTGTATCTGAATATGTAAATGAGTTTTTGACAGGTATTTTTTCACACTCACCCATTCCAGAAAAAGAAAGTATATCATATAAGACAGATATGGTTATTACTCTTGCTGAGAAGGACAAACTACTCGATATTGTAGTTCCTTGGATTTTAAACTATTTCACTCGATCAAAATCAGCGTCCATAGACTTAAATCGTTATAAACTTGAAGCTTTCCTTATGAGAACTGACTCTAGTAAGATAAATGAGGCAATATGTAACGCTTTATTCAATCGTGACTGTCATATTCGAGAGCATATGGCTGATATTATTGGTGAAAAAAGACTCATTGATGGGCGAATTAACTTATGCAGAAAATTAGTGACAGAAGACAATTACTATACTGCAGTAAGTATTATGGAAGCAATTGGAAAACTAGGCCACACAGAAGATATTCAAACCATCTTTATTTGGCTAGAAAGTTATGGCTCTGATGTAGCTGAACGAAAGATGTACTCAGTTTTTCGTCATGCAGAAATTGCAATATTGCGACTTGATAAATCAAGTGATAAAAGATATCATTCAGATTTCAGAGAGAAATATGGAAAATATCTGGTGGATTTTGTTCCACTATAAATTTATTTGTATGGTCGTAATGCTTGACGAATACGATTTAGATCAATATAATCAATATAATCATGAACAGAGAATACATCTTTGAATTTTTCAAAGAAGTAATGTAAATATCTCTTTTGGGTAAGATTGTTTTGTTCTGCTTGGAACAATACATCAAGCATTGACGCAAAACATTTTTCAAAGAAGGCATAATATTCTTCCTTATATTCACCATATAGATTGTAAGCATTCAAATACTCACGAATAAGTTTCATTGCCTGAATAAAATCATCTATATGTTTATATGAAAAAGAATGCATTAGTGAGTTCATACGTTGATAATAGTGAAAATAGACATCTGGAACAATTGATATTTTATTAGCATGTAATAGTGTTACAAATGCAAATACATCATCTTCACCAAAAGAGATATTGGGAAATCTAATGTTATATTCATCTAAAAATGATTTTCTATACACTTTATTACCAACCATAGGGCTGATATAAATATCACTAGATGAAACATGTGCCAACAAACGTAATGCATATCTCCCGGTTAAATTATTGTCGTGTCTATAGTTATACCTCATTTTTGAACTTGCAAGGTTGTCATATTCTGTTTTTATTCCACAAATAGCAATGTCAGATTCATATTTATATATGGAATCAACAAGTAATAGATAGGTATCAGAATCCACCCAATCATCAGCATCCAAGAATGCAATATACTCTCCTCTTGCCCGAACAAGCCCCTCATTTCTCGCTTGCCCGACTCCCTTATTCAACGTGTCCCTAACTAAGAAACAGTTATTGTATTTATGTGTATATCGTTTTACTATTTCACATGTGTTATCTATCGAACCATCATCTATAACGAGAATTTCAATCTGCTTCAGACTTTGATTTAGTATTGATTCCAAACATCGTCCAATGTATTTTTCAACATTTAATACAGGAATAATTACACTTAGCAGAATATCTTTCAATTACATCACCGCCTTGTATTCAATAAATCGTGAGATTGGTAACAGACTCACAATGATACAGCTAACGTAAGATAATAGTAAATTATCAGTTATCCATCCCATTACTCTGTCCAACCTGCAATTTATTTCGAGGATTCTTTTCAGTTAAAATTTCTTTTTGTTTACTAGAAGAAACATGAGTGTATATCTGGGTTGTGACAATCGATGTATGTCCCAATATTTTTTGAATATACCTGATATCAACACCCTCATCTAAAAGCAATGTAGCAAAGGAATGGCGAAACATATGTGGTGTAATATGTTGTTTAACCATTGCTTTACTTGTACACCTTCTAATCATGCATCTGACTGATTGTTCTGATAGACGATTACCTAGTCTATTTATAAAGAAAAATGGAGTCTGAGTTAATTTTTGAATACGAATAGAATAATATTCACGAATGGCCGATACAACATTTTTATTACCAATATAGACTAATCGTTCTTTTGCTCCTTTTCCATGAATAGTTACCACCCCAGTAATTAGATTAATATCGCTTACTGTAAGAGAACATAATTCAGAAATACGAATACCTGTAGAAAATAGTAGTTCCAATATTGCAATATCTCTTATTATTACTTCATAATTATTTACAGATAGCAGTGATTTACACTCAAGTTCAGAATATAGTACTTCAAATATTTTTTGAACATCCGATAAGGCAATTGTTTTTGGCAATACAAAAGGTTCTCTGAATCTCAAATTAATTCTTACTAACGGATTTTCGTCAAGTAGTCCTTCAAATACAAGATTATTAAAAAAAGCACGAAGTGATGCAATTTTTCTTTTTACTGTCTTGGGTTTATATGAACTCTGTATTTTAAAAATGAAACTAGATATATTTTCACGATTGAGTTCACCAGTTGTTTCATATGATATAAATTCAGAAAATTGTATTAAATCAATACGATATGCTTTTTCAGAATGAGGACTTAATTTTTTTTGGAATCGACATCGAGACAAATAGTTAGTGATTTCGTTCTCTAATGAAATAACCATGCATATTAGATTCAACTGATAATCATACAAGTATATGATATTGAACCTATTATCAGAATATCAGGAGGAAAATATTTCATATAGTATCTCTTATGGTTGATATGTGTTATTATCGGAAAAAAGTATATTTTCAATTTGACAATATCTGTTTTGTAGTACTTTCATCAATGTCACCATATTTAGTACAGTAAACCTTGAGAGTGTAGATAATAACATCTTCTGAGTCTTTGGTATTTCTCGCGGTGACGGTTCCGGTGACGATGGTCTGCCCGTTTTCTCCATCTTCGTCTATGGTATAGGATGCTATACAGTCATGTTTCCCCTTGTGAGAGATGCCATGGATATCTGTAACATGGGCTTTTGGAGAGGTTTTTCCATCGAAAGAGAACCATACAGACATTTCTGCAGTCGTGTCTGCATCAGTGTCTTCAAAGGAAACACGGTAAACCCCAGTTTCACCTTCTGTAGGTGACAACTCGGGGTGACTGACACTGTCACTGTAGTGGAAACCTCCATTCCACACTCCGATAAGATTGTACGATGAGACTATCTCACCTTCTTCTATGATAAGAGAACCTGAGATCTTCGTTGTTGGGGAAGCTCCGCCGTTTATGGTGAGAAGATTAAATTCCTCTGCAATATATTCTGGTTTGAAGGTTACAAAGTGAGCTTTTATGGGGAGGAATGGTCCTGTTTCAAACCATCCGGAAAGGGAGACTTTTATTAACACGTCTCCCGCAGAGGTATAATCAGTCCTAGTTACGGTATAAATATCCGTTGTTTTATGGAATCCAAAGAATGCCAGCAGTTTCGGGAAGAATGACATCTGATTAGTATCAGTATTTTCACTGATTCTGACAGTAACGATTGAAAGTGTACCATCTTCAAAAGAAGTTACTTTGAGACGTTCCCCATATGTATAAACACCGGGTTTCATTCCACGATTTGTGGACAAATATTCCTTTACAATCTCATCGTGCTCCGATGGATTTGAAAAGAATAGTTGTTCATCGAGTGTATCTCCTGTTTTCTCTTTGAAGGTTGAGTCTCCATAGAAAATAGTATCTTCTGTGAAATATGTATCTACTGCAGATGCACCTGCAGCATACACAGAAAAAACCAATAATCCAAACAAAATAATTCTTAGTATTATCTTCATGGGTGATAATCAGATGCAGATTATATTAAATATATTGAGCATAAACTAGCACTGTTCAATTTATCCATCCACAATAACTTCAGAGCCAGAAAGACTCATGTACTGTCCGAAGAAATATGGATTTACTGAATATCTAGTAATATGCTGACAAACCTCAACCCGAATTAGATTTTCCTTTTCCAGTTTATCCAGATGCCAGCGAAGGGTAGTTATAGGAATCTGAGTCTCATCGGAAATCTGTTTTTGGGAGATTCCGGGATTTTTCAGAATGGTTTGGAATATGCACTTTCTGTTTTCATTTACCAGAAGTTTCCATGCCTTACTATCCTTTTCAGTTGGGAATGTGCCTGCAGGGTAGTAACGAACAAGCTTATCTCCAGTTTTGTAGATTTTCAGTTCACGTATCAGACGCCTGAGATTATGGGATACAGAACCACGGGAAAAACCGGTAGCTTTGATGATATCGATTTGCTGTGCTCCCGGGTGTTCTTCAAGATAAGCAAGGATAAGCATGTGCCGAGCATCAGGATTATCAGAAAGTTTTCGCCGCGTATAGAGAATAATAATGTAACCAGAGGTAATTATACCAATTATAGTGGTGATGATACCTATGATTATGACAATAAGTTCTGCAGCCCAAACAGGTACATCATGAATATTGAATATGTGAAGAAATAAGGAGACAAAAGAAGGTATTGAGAAGTCAAACTCAGTAACCTCTATTATAGGATCATCAGTTTCATCTGAAATAATATGTGTATTACCTGGCATTACTGTAACTCCAGATAGAGGGTAATGTACCACTCCTTCAATTGCACCACAAGATGTGCCCACTAATATGATAGAAAGAAGAAGCAATACAGTCACATAACGATAGGGTAACATATCACTATATTCAGTAACTGTTAACTATTAAATCAAATGACTGCAATCCAGTGACACTCTCTCCAAATACCTCTATGCGCCACAGACCTGGAAGATTATCATATTCAAGCAATAATATAATTGATCCGTTTGGAATCTGTGACTCATAAGTATCATCAAACTCTGATACAGTAAGACCTCGTGGATTAATTACCTTTAATTTCAGGGAATTATAATTTGGAGGTAATGTCCATGATAACTCAATATCCATTCTTGTAGAGTCTGGAGCAACATAATGATTAAGATAGCGTGTTTGTCCCTGCATAATTGATGATGAAATAGAAGAAGCCGGTTCAATTAATTCCTCTACTACCATCGGGATGATGGGATATTCTAATTCTACTATCTCGACCTCCAGTGAATCAATTGCAGATACTGGGAGTGTACAGGCAGAGAGAAGGAGAACTACTCCAATAACAACAGAATGCCACTTCATACTCATAATATCATCCTATTGAATAAATCACAATATAAATACTTTAAACCTATTCTAGCACTTCTAAAATGCTGAAGATATTCTATAGTACGCTCACAGATTTAAAATAAATTTCTGCATCTATAATCTCTTGTTATGATGATAAATCATATGAGAAAATGGATTTTTGGAGTGCTCATTGTAGCGCTCGTATGCATGGTATTTAGCCAGGCAGTGGCTGCTGAAACAGTCACCAAAGAACTGTATGTTGAAGACTCCGATCTCTATGGAGAATTTGAACCTATTGTTCTGCAAGCAGTAAACATTAATACAGCAAACGCAGCAACTCGTCTCACCCTTCAGGAAGAACTTGGGGCCATGCTCTATTTTGCAGATCCAACAGTACATCAGGCAATCATCTTGCAGTACCGTTCCTTATATCCTGAACTCCGTACTCCACAAGCAGATGGGAATACCTATGTCTACATTTATGGCGATCGCCTTACGGTAACCTTTAATCCAGATGGGTCATTACTTACCACAACTAAGAAGGTAGAAGGATTACCAAACTTTATCGGTAAACAGTATTCGAGAGCAGCGACTGCGCAAAGCACAGGAATCTATACTGCCACTATCACCGACTATGGTTTATTCATGATTCCTCACACAATCCTTGAATTAAAAGGATGGTTTGAATATGATGGAAGTTCATATCCAATTCCGCATCTTATCTCCTTTGGAACAACCAAATTCCCAGATGACAGACAAATCATCTATTCTGCAACAAGAATGGTTGACATGCCAGCATACAGTGAAAAAATAGTTGGAGAATTCAAATCTGCATACATAAGCAGTGGGGATGGAATTTGTCACTATATCTTAGAAATCGTATGTGATGTCAACGGAAATGTACACACCAATTCACAAAAACTCTAACCCACTACTTTTTTTTCATACACACGCTATAAAAAAAATACTGCTAGAGAAAGCTCACACTCAATAAATACAATTCTCAATACCTAATTACTTGTTATGATACAGAATCATAATAAAAAACTGGTATTGGGAATAATGGTGGCAGCATTTATCTGCTTAGCATTATCTCCTGCAGTCTCTGCCGAGACTGTAAATGTAGGACTCTATGAAAGTAACACTCAGCTCTATGGCGATGATAACCTGAATTTGGCAGTAACATTTGACAAGTCAGCAATTCCATCTGGTTATAATCGTACAACAGCACAGGAAGAACTGGGAGAGACATTATACAATTCTATTCCTGAGATTCATGATGAAATCATCCAGAAGTATCATGAAAAGTACCCTGAAATGAGCCATCCAACTGGGGGTATTACTTATGTGTACAACTATGGAGATAGATTAGAAGTCACCATTTATGAAGATGGATCGTTAGGAATTTTACGAAACTTAGTATCTCCTGCTCCTGTTATGAACCGTGCTGCAGGACAAACTGCAGTTTTCACTGTTGAATATGTAGATTCTGATTGGTTCTTCCCGGCTCATACAACTGCGAGGATGTCCGCATGGTTTGATTACGATCAGCAGAATGCACCAACCTGCCATCTCGTAGAATTACTTGCAATCAGCCACAATGGAGACAGAACAAGTACAACAACCAGTAATGTAATTCCTGATCAGGTAAATGGACAGACAACCTTAACTGGTATCGTAACCACCCAGAAAGTAAGTGGTGATCTTGACAGAATCCAGTACACCTTGAAAATCTACTGTACCAAGTATGGAGATTTATCAAGTGACAAATCAAAAAGAGAGCTTTAAAATCTTTTTCAGTGTATGAAAATACACTGACCTTACTCTCTCATCCTTTTTTCCCGTTATAAGATATATCACTTATATTTATCAGGTTCATCATCCAATCTACAATACAGAATGAAACCCTATCTCTTCCCAAGCCGCAGACATTCCGGCAGAAAATGCCGTAAACACACCCCACACAGCATATCTGAAAGACTCTATGAAGCGCTCTGGGACAATACCTTAGAGCTTAGAAAGAAGGCAGGAATTATGATTGGTATCTTAGGAATCATCCTGCCGCTTCTAGTTACAGTTTATGCCTCAGACACTGATAAACTGATTCTGGATCCAAGTTTATTTACTATCTTCTTTGGTACACTTCTTATGGTATTCCTGGAGTATTTTGGTCTTTACATCTGCCTGTATCTGACACCAAAGTACGGGCTTTCATGGAATCTTAAAGAACTGGATGAAAAGAAACTTAGGATATTTTCTGAGGAAGTAAGTGAGGAGGACAGGGAAGAAATCTGGGACAATTTACTGGTAGAACAGGGAGCGAAGTACACTCTATACTCTTCGTTATCATCAATACTGGATGTAATTCTGTTCCTCACAATTGGTGTTCTTGCGGTATTCATTCTGGAATTGATTACACCTGTTACTTCCGGCATGTCTCTTGTGACAGTGATGCTGGTGTTTTCCTTTGCATTTAGTGCATGTGTTGCTGAGGCAGTAATCTGGGCTATTGGCTACATTCTTTCTAGTGTATCACCGAAAAGGGCGAGTAGATTTAACAATATAATATATCTTTTAGCCACTGCAGCTCTCTCGATGGTATTCTGGGGGATGTGGTTTTGGAATATGTTTAGCTAAAACTCTGAGTGAATAAAACAGTCCGGGAAAATATGTGTCAAGATACATTATGACACATCTGATTCATGAAATAAAACAGATAAGGGATTAATGAAGAAGAAAATCCCTGAGTTCATGCACCCATTCGGGAGCATTCGATATGAACTCCTGCAGAATCTCTTTCTGCAAATCAACTCCACGAACAGAATCAAGAGCCTTCCCTGTAACTCTCTTGACCTCCTTTGTCAGAGTTACCGGATAGAGGAAAACACCAGATTCCTCCTCCTTTTTCAACCTGAACAAATTAGAAGATTCCTGATTCAGTAAATCTTTGCGCATCTTCTTATGCATCTCATTCTTCAGTGTATCAAGTGTAACACCATTGTCAGAATCAAGAACAACCTTTATAGGATACTCACGTTCATATGAGTAGATTATCCACATCTGATGAATACAGGTATTCCGATTCTCATCCTGCTTGAGAAGATATGAGGCGGTACAGCGAGACCGCAGAAAATTCTTGATAGTAACACTTTCCCCAGATAAATCAGATGCACCGCAAATCTGACCCCAGTTTTTAGACACAACACTCTGATTCTCGGCGCCCAAAAGCAGTGATAAAAATATCAAATCATGTTGTCCTTCACAAAGGACAACGCGTTTTTTCCTCATTACGTACCTCGTAAATCCATCTTCATCTCAACCATCTCTGCAAATGCTTCAGACGGAGTGTAGTTATAGAGTTCATGTTCATCCCTACGTTTTACAATACGGGTAATCTGGATTAAATCCCGCTCCTCCACACTTTCCTCTTCATCATACTGGGAATAGTTTGCAAATGCCTCAATCAAATCATAACTATGTGTTGTCAGAAACACCTGTACATTCAATTTCCTGGCAAGCAACATCAGATTCTCAACAAAAACCTGAAGATACCCGGGATGCATGTGATTCTCTGGCTCCTCTATCAATAGTACACCATCGCGGCACTGCCGAATTGTTGAGATGAGATTCAGGAGAATACTAAATCCCGTTCCATGGACCGTATATGGGAGGAAATACGTCTCATCATTCTCACGGTAAACCACCCCATCCTCCATCAGTCTCTCGACATTTGGTAACAGATTATGTTCCAGGACAAACTTATCCAACTCAATCAACTCAAGCGGGTCAGCAGTTACCTGATAGAACAATTTATCAGAATTGTTGATGAAACGAATGTTTCCTACATTTGCATCTACGTTCTCACTAAATCCATATGACATGCGGCAGAACTGATACAGGTATTCCTGTAAATCTTCAGGGCTAATATCAGCTCCGGCAAAAATACTCTGTGAATCGGCAGCAAGTTTCTCAGAGAATCCTTTATATGGAGTTACATCTATTGATCGAAGATTGCCATCCAATACAGAAAATGAAACCATCCTGGAATTTATCAGATAGTCAATAAACTTCTTCTGGTAAAATGGAGATGGCGTAAACTTTGCATTGTGGAATAATACCAGATTTAATTTCTCAACAATCTTTTCTGAAAAATCAGCGGGCAAATCAGAGAGAGAGCATGAGATGAAAAAGTCATGATTATCAGCTGAAATAGATGCACGTTCAGCATGAACATTAATTCCATACCTATTGAGATATCGACCCTGATTGAAGATAGTCGGAACTTCCTTGCCCATCAAAACTGCATAAATTGCCTCAAGAATTGTGGACTTCCCGGAATTATTTCTTCCAATAAGCAGATTAACCTGTTTTGGTTCATACTGCAGATGAGAAATACCTCGAAAATTATTGATTTCAATCCAAGGAAGCAATGTCATAGATATACTATATTTTGTGCGGGAAGATTAATAATTGTTCTTTCCTGGAATAGGGATCTAAGAGAGACTATGATATTAAGGGAAAGACATTATATCATCCGTATATCTGTACCATATAACCTGATCATAAAACCATCCACCCAAAGATAGGCCACTTCAATAGAATAGATTTCATAGTGAAACATCAACAAGATACTACCACTATATTTTTAATTACGACCAATTACAAAATTACTTTTTATCTATTACTCTATCTTTAGACCATTTATCAAGTCAATCGTAGAGTATATAATTCATGAATATAAATTACTCATTATGTCAGGGAATAACATTCAGCTATCTCATGATGAGTTATCATCTCTTCACAAGGAGATTGATTTGATTCAAAATTGTATTACAAGAATGGCCCAAAATTCATTCATGATAAGAGGATGGGCCATATCTATTGTTGTAATTACCTGGGCGATTATTGGAATTGTAGAGAGTTGGGGGTCTATTGCGTTAATTCTGCTTCTTCTCCCGATATTAATGTTCTGGTACTTAGATGCATTTTTTCTTATGACTGAACGCAGATATCGAGATATGTATAAATCCATTCTTGAAAAACGACTGAAAGATAAGAACTTTGAGAACATGTACGATTTAAATCCAAATAATTTTAAAAATGGATTTATGGATTTGCCAAAATGTATGATTTCAAAAACATTGTGGCCATTTTACCTGTCTTTAATAGTGGTAGTTGTGGTTGCCATAACATTACAGTTCCTTCTCTGTATTTGAATTGGAGTTTAGTGGCAACAATTCTGAGGTAAAATAATTAGGTGATTGATGTCTGACCATCATAATTAGGGAATGGCTGGACAGTTTTTCATCTTTCCCCTGATATTAGATAAATCTTTAATTATATTGTCAGGTTCAATATCTAAGATGGGAATCATGTCTTCAATCTTGTAACCGAAATTAGCGTATGAACATTTTGTTTCAAAGCGATTATTGATTAACTTGAGATTTTCAAGGAAGTTTTGTCTACCAAAATTAATTTCAAGTACTAATTCATGTTTGTCCTTGTAGATATCTACAATTTTATTTTTAATTTCTTCAGCATTTTTAGAATCTTGTTCAGTACAACACAGCAATGTGAGAATACGACATTGCATATCCCATGTATCCTTATTAACAAATTCTTTGAGTTTTGTTTCTTCAGAATACTCCTGGAAGAAGTTACGAACAGATTGGTATGTGTCATTAAGTTGATAAACACCTGATGAATCCTGTTTTGAACAGATAACAAGACATTTGAAATAGTTGTAGAGGGTATTAAACTCAATTGTTTTCTTATCTCCGGGTAATGAGACAGGATTACTGTTGTATTCTATACCTAAGCACTGTAATGATTTCTGCATATTTTCAATGCAAGATGCCGCACACTGTTCTCTTTCTTCATAATTTTTGATTCCTGAGCAAAGCCGCTGCATCTGCGCAAGACTAAGATTCCTGTATCCTTGCTGGCTTTCCCGAAGAAACCGCGATGCATCTGCATCAGCAATGTGCAATTTGAAATACTCTTCAGCCTTATCAAAACACCCCAAACGGAGATTCAATAATCCTAACAGATTGTATGTCTGATTTAATCCGCGCTCTCCAGTTAAGTTGCCTATTTTTTGATAGATATTGATACTTGTCTTACATAAGAATTTGGCTAATCCCAGAATCTCTGCATACATATTTTTTCGGTTCGTTGCATAATCATTATCATCTGGGATTGGTGGAAGGTCGGGGAGCATAGTCATAATTATATGTGCCATTGATCGAAGTGACGCGGCAAACATTAAACTTTGATCAGGTGACATAGCATCACATGAAACTTGTAATTTCAGTGAATCCAGGTTGTGTGAATATGCCTTAACTATCTTATCTTTTCCCTGTAATCTATAGAGTTGAGCCACTGCGAGATGTGCTTCTGCCTCCAGATTTGTGTCTCCAGCGGATTTTGAGCGTTCGATGGCAGTGATACCTTGTTTAATACCCCATTCCATCACTTTACTGTCAGATTTTCTTTGATAAAGTTTGTATGCCAGTTTTGCATCCTGATATGGTGCATTTGCGGAATCTACATGGTTATTCAAAGACCTCATCAAATACCATGAAGCAATATCGGTAACATCACTATCAAAATACTGCAGTATTTCTGCTGAAACCTTTTTATCAATTTCTGGTGTAAGTTTTTCAGACCAGGATTTAATGATAGCTTCAGTATACTCATCGATAGTGTTACTTGTTGTCTTGGTTGCTGATGTTATTGAATCAGTAATTTCTTTATTATCAGGACAGATACGAGAGAAGAGAGATTTGGCATACTCTGCAGTATCAGTTTGGATTAAGTATGCTGCATTATTCTTATTCTGATTACAACAGGTATGAAGTGTGTTGTACATATTATGGTATGATACATCTTTCCATTCCATAAGAGCAGGAGATGTGCTATATTTATTTACTATATCTGAGAAATATGCAGAATCTGATATGATATTATCACCACCCTTTTCAGAAGATGTATGTTTTATCCAATAAATTTTCTTTGGACAGGATTCTGGTTTTGAGAGAACTTTGTATAAATCATATTCATCTCTCAAGCTATGTCCCATAACTACCCATGTATGGTTATGCAGGGCTTCAAGAAGTTTGATTTTGGGAGTTACTGATTCACTTTGATGTTGAGAAAGCAATGTTACTATAGACGCTGAGGTATCATTACCGTCAGGGTCACAAAAGGATCCATGCAATTTAATCAGATAACCTTCATGATAATCCATAGTTTCTGTCTTATTACCCGTAATATCTTTAGTAAATTTTTCAAAATCATAGTTTTTTATGAGACAATGTGTACTATCAATAGTTGTATTGTAAAGTATTTTGTAAGCATCTTCAATCAGGCCGTCAAAATTTGTAGATATGACAATGTTTCCCTGCTGAATAAGAGCAGCAAGCAAGTAGTGGATTACGTTTGGCTCCACAGAATATCCGTCAGCTCTTGCTGTTGCTGTATCTAAAACCTTAAGCGGGAGCAGACCATCTCTTTCTCCCATATGTTTTAACAGAATCTGGAAGAATAATTCCGGGCGTATTTTCTCTAATATCATATTTCTATCAAAGTATTTCAGAGATGATAATTGTTTAAGGCAATTGTCTTGCGGGAAAAGAGACAAATTGGTTGGTGAACTATAGGAGATGCCGGCACCAACAAGGAAGATTACAGGCTTGTTAGAATTGATTTCATCACACAGACAATTTTTGATATATTCAAAGTAGGACGACATAATTACTAATAAATAGTAATTATAGATATATCTTGTGCCCTTGCCAACTTGTCTAATCTCTGTAATATATTCTAGAAGTAACTCGCACTATTTGAAATATTGAATAAAATAGGTATCTATCCTAATTGTTTAGTTGCGTTCACAACAGACTTTATGTTCCATTTACGATAATATCAGCCGCTTCTTTCACTCGTGTTGATGTTTTCTCATAACCTCAGGGTTCAATTGGTTTTTTTTAATCCATTTTTTGCCAAATCAATCTCAATATTAATCCACTTGCTATATGTAGAATAAACTCCTGCTAATATTAGAACAACAGAAGCATGTTTCATTTGCTCATGTATTGCCCATCTCAATTTATTATCTGAACCAGTGACATGAAGTGGATTATCTTTTGGAATAGAATAGTCCTCGTAAGAAAAGTCACAATCATTATCCAGAAGGTTAATTAACTTCTTATACGAATCTGAGTAAGCCCAAGAATAGCTAATAAATAAATTATAAGTTTCTTGGAGTGGACATTCCTATATCTCCAATAGATATATTAAATTCTGTTATTTTTTACCAATTTCCAGTAATGTTTACCAAGTGCTGTTAGGACACATGATTTGCTATTTATAGCAGCATAATACATATGTATCTCATCTTTTGGAATAAGAAGATTCACTCTATTGTAACGCTGAAGAGTTGAAAAGATTTTTGTATTCTTTTCAACTTTTATTTCTGAAGTAGGTTCATAAGAGGGATCCAATTGATATTCTGAATCTGGATCTGCAAAGTATTCTGTAAGCCTATATAATTCCTGAAGAGTTATTGGAGGTGTATTTTTTCTCAGTGATACAAAACTATGTACATTAGTTTTAAACATTGGTCTTTGATCCCATGGACCAAGTGCCTGATCAATATATGCATACACACTTCCTGGAGTGACATCCCCAACAAGATTCATAGCACCACCATTTAATGCCTCAACTAACAATGAGGTAAACACCCCTTTCCCTCCTTTTTCCATTGAATATTCTTCAGGTTTACACGCGGTAAGGATGGTTGTTCCCTCATTTATCAATGAGAAATCAGTATTACATGCTATATTTCCAGCAGTACCAGCATGACAGCAATCAAGAATAATAATTTTATTCCTTGCTTTGGAGGTGGCTGCAATTGTCAAAATATCATGAATTGCCAACCCATTATCACCACGTTTTACATCAGATGTTAGAAGATATCCCCCTGTGTTTTCAACATACCCATGCCCTGAAAAATATAATAATGTTGAATCTACTGCCCCATCAAAGAGCTTTTTTATTTTATCTTTCAACTCTTCTTTGGATAATTGAGTACCAGGATTATCAGCTATATATAATTCTGTTGAAAAGTTTGGTGTGCCATCACCATTTCTGGAGAGTACATTGTACATTGCTGAGGCATCATTTCCACACCCAAACAAACTATTGATATGTTCATAATAGTTAATACCAATGCACAACGCTTTTTTCATATAATTAATAATATCATCATAATAATATATCTTTAACTATTCTATGTTAATATCTCATAAGTATTGTATTAAAAATTATTTAATATATTTCTCATTTCAATCGCATCTAATTATTTATATTGGTAATTAATTTGTGATTTGAGATAGACGTTCCCTACATTCAGAAATATGTTTATCCAAGTATGTTTTATGATAACAACTAGAATTATTAAATTCAGTTTGATTATCAAACATACAAATAGCTTCAGAATAGAACTCTTTTGCCTTTTCAAGCATAAATCTTCTGAAATAGAAATCACCCATATTAATTAATGTATATGTGAGATTATATGCATCATATCCCTTTGGATAACATTTTTCTAAATCCCTCCTAAGATTTAATGATTCTGAATACAGGTTTTCAATAATACTATAATCTTTTTGGAATATATCATTATAGTCATCATATAGATTTGCTAAATTAACAAATGTATCTGCAAGTTTCATATAGTGAGATGTAAGCCCAATTTCCTTAAAATTATTCCTGATATTAAGGGCACATAGATACATTTTTTCAGCATTGTCATACTCACCGCGTAATTTCGATAATCTTGCTAAGTTATAGTATGTATTTGCTAGACTCTCCTGATAATCATAGTTGTTTTTATCTCTGGACAGAAGAATTTTCTTCGCATTTAAAGCTAGTTCATAACTTGACTGCACATCATCTAATTTACAATCTATATTAGGTTGGCTATTTTGATCAATTACTGATTGATATAATAACCCATAATTATTACAGAGCATCGAATAAAGATTAAGTTCCTCATCCATACAATTGATTTTTGAAGTATGAGTTATAAAATAACTAATTTCATCAAAATTCAATAGAACTTTTGCTTTATCATAATTATCTTTAGAATGTACATAATCTTCTCCCATCCAGTACAGTCTACCACAATTAATGAGATTTTTAATAATATTGATTCTATTATTATATGGATTTTTATTTAGAATAACCAATGCATTTTTATATAATCTCAATGCTTTGTCCCCCTCCCCAATTAATTCAAATATTCTTCCTCTTTTCTCCTGAATTGATGCAAAATAAATATCTGATTCAAGTTCATTTTCACTAACAAGTGATTTTAAAAGCTTTTTTGCTTTTTCAAATTTTTTATTAGCTTGATGGAAATCATTCAATTCTAAGTGTAGATTTCCACAATGATATAAGAGATCAATAGTATTTCTCATACTCAATGTCTTAAACCTTAATAATGTATTACAACAGTCAATTATCCTTAATAACTCACGTCGATTAGTATATTCATCAGAGTATGTTATAACTTTCTCCACATTTATTGAAGTGTTTAAACCAAGTAATATCTCATAATATAATATCTCAATATTAGCAATTCTCTTCATTTCCCCTTCTCTTTCTGTAGACAATATTCCGTAGTAATCAAGACAAATATTATAATTAGTTTTTACTTCATCATCGTCAAACTTGAGACCATTAATATAATCTACAATTTGATGATATGAAACACACCATGACTTTCCATCTTTATTTCTTTCAACAAAACCTTTCTCTGAAAGAGATGAAAGTAATTCATCTACATTTCCATAAATTGTAATATTAGAACATGCTCTGCGTAAGACCTCTTGGTTGATATTAAAGAAAATATCATAATCAAATAGAGACAAGAGACGTAAAAATCTAATCTCATCTTCTGTAAGAATCAATTTGATTATCCTTTTCCAAATCTCCTGACTTCCATCTTTAGCATAGATTTCCTTAGAATTATGCTCCAACTCACAAATCATATTTTTATAGGTTTGTTTATCTAAGAGAGAGGGTAAATTTCTAACCATCAAGTAAGAAAAGATAGGATAACCACCTGCTATTTGTTGAATTATATCGATATTATCTTGTACCAATGTTGGATTAATACCCAATATTCGAGCAAAATATAGTAAAAGCTCCTCTACTTCTTCAATAGACGTAACTTCTTTAGAGTATGCTTGTGAATTAACCAGATTATTTTTCTTTGATGTGGCTATTATTGTTATATCTTTATTAAGTAATCTATACACAGATTTATCTGCTAAGTCTATATCGTCTATTAATAATAAAATATTATTTTTATTACATATATTGGCAATCTGATCCATCCTATCAGCATCCGTACCCATTATATTATTATCAGATGATAATGTGTTAAGTATATGATCTAGTGTTAACTTTTCAGACTGCCCCATCCTAATATGTCTTATCTTGTCATTCCTATATCCCGACTTTGAGATATATGCTGAATATCTTGAGAATATAATCGCTTTATCTCCAGTTTCTAATATTCGCAATAAAGTTAATACTTCAGCAAGGGTTGTTTTACCTATACCTCCAGGACCCCATAACAGTAATGACTTTTCAGTATCAATAATCTTATAAAGTTTTTTGAGTTCTGAATGATTACCAACAAAATTTTTAAACTTAAAATTTGGATTTGTATCTGGATGTGCATATCTATCCAAGATATCTTTCACTAAACTCTTGAATATTCGATCCACATTATCTTGGTTACATCTACCTAATGTCTCATTTCCTATCTCAACCATCAATTGTGATAGTTTTGGCATATTATTGAATGTCAGAGAAATTTCATTCTCATCAAATACTATTGAGTTTGAATTTTTCCCAACCTCAGCAACAATATCTTCCCTCTCTTGAATACTCAGTTTATCATAAGTGTATCCATACTTCCATTTAGTACAACAATCCAATTTATTATTGTTTAGAATATCATATATTTTCCACAGATTGCCAAATAAAAATATTAAATGCGGGCAATTAATGCATCTTCCCAGCCTCAATTCACAATGAGTATATGATATTTTTCCATTACAATCATCAGTTCCTTCATGATAATAACATCTCTCAGCAAATTTTATGTTTTCGTTACCTTCCTTCTTTTCTCTTTCATTTAGACATAATTCAGAACATGAATCTGATACATGGCATTCATCAATCAACGACCCGTATTGTGGTGTTAATAAATAGATAATATAATCAGCATTGATTATGCCATAATCCCCATCATGAAAAATGAATTTTTGAGGTGACGTACTGCTCGCAAAATATTCCATTGCACGAGGAGTTACTGATTGTTGTAAACGAGTTAATATTTTTGACCGTACATAATCAAGATCTTTGAAGGTAGAAGAAAGAAAGATATCTAACATAGTCTTAATTAGACTTTTTGATGATATAAATTATTTGTATAATATAGTACATAACATCTTCATATTTCTAAATCATTGAATATTCAAATATCAATAACGAATAATAACCATGTCAATTTTTTGAATATCATAATGGTACTCCATAAAACAACTACCTTATTTAATGTTGAGACAGTGTCAGTAAATATCAAAGACACATTTAAACAAATAATCTATTTCCAGGCATATACAAATATCTAAAATAAAAGAGAGGAGGATAGTGCAGAGAGCCACAGAAAACCTACCGCACCCTCCTGACAACCGTATCAGAATCCGCTAACCCGTGAAACAGCAGCGCACTCTTCACCGAAGCCTTAGAACACCCGAGATGCCGTGCAATCATACTCGCCGAGCCTTCCTCCTTCACCAGCACCGCCAGCTCATGGCGGTCACGCAGCGCAGGAATATTCCTCCACGAAGGAATCATACCACAGAGACCTCCTCAATCACATAATCCATCAGCCGCTCCTCCTTTTCCGTCAGCCGCTCAAACACATGAGCTGGGACAACCTTCGACAACTCAGTCGAATTCATCACCTCATACTTCTGAATATCCGAAGAACCCAGAATTGCCAAAGCCTCAAGATACAGATTCCGCCTGCCGATAATCTTCTCCGCATCAGTCGCCTTCACGTGAACCAGAGAATCAAACAACTCAGGACTATACGCTGCAACCTCTGCAACCTTCACCCTCGTATAACTCCGGTACTTCCCGCACAAAGCATACCGCTCAGACGTCAGCCCTCTATCCAGGATATCAGCTACCTGATGTTTATACTCAACTTCCACAAAGTCAAGCATCCACCGAAGTGCCTCCCTGCATTCATAAAGCCATGCCGCACGGTCAAAACCGCACTCAACAGGACACGGATACGCATCCTGGATAATATCCAGATACTCCTGAGGTGTTTTCATTCTTTATCCTCCTTCATGCTAAACTCTTCTTCGAGAATCCTTCGGACTACCGCCTGCTGTATTCCATACTTATTCCGGATACCGTTAATCGAAATACCCCGGCTGAAATCGGAAACAATCTTCTTCCGCGTCTCATCTGCAACATGTTGAGTAGGGATATCAGAAGTGTACGTTATGTTATGTACAATTCGTGACACGGTGGTACGCAGGCATCCGTATTCGCGGGACAGCTGCACCACACCACAGCCTTCTGCATATTTGCGCCGTATCTCTTCTGCCTGGGTAAAAGTGAGCTTCGCATTTGTCAGAAGCTGGTTTTCTGCAGCAGTTACCAACCGCAGGTTGCAGAGCCGGTTATCCTTCTTGTTTCCGTTTATGTGATCCAACTGAAATCCAAGCGGAACAGGTCCGTTTGCGGCAACCCAGATAATGTGGGATACCGGAAACCTGCTGACAGTCAGATAACCGTTGCTGTTTGTCGTTTCCTTGAGATTTCCCTTCTTCACAGTCGAATAAATCTGCCCGGTATCCAGAGACGGAATCCATTCCCCGGAGCGGATTTTATCCAGGATATACACATCCGACAGGCTACAGAGATTTGCCATTCTCTCCCCCTAAGAACCGGAGTGCTGCAAACACTCCTTCCAGGAACCAGCGGTCCGCATTCGGCGTCGGCGACGAATTGTCGCTTGCGATAATCACCGCACATTTCAACTCCTCCACATCTTTTGGAGAGTAGAAATATGATGTCACAATAAAGTCCAGCATCTGCTTCTGCTTCTCCGGACTCTGCACGAGGCTATGGTCTTTTTCCAACCGCCCGGATGCCCGCGACGCCTGAGGAGCATGCGCCTCCGGCTTAGCTCCTGTATCCCTGTTATGGTCTTTTTCCGACCGCATCAAGAACCCTCCTCGCGTTTAATCCGCTCATCACACCCTCGATAAAGGCGCAGTCAAGGTACGGAGTGCGCGAATGCTCACGCGCCTCCTGCAAAGCACGGGGAACAACCTCATTCATCATGAACTCCCAGCCGGAATCCCCTTCCCGGGAACCCATTGCCGCAAGCATCAGAAACTCTGCCCGAAACGGCTCATCATGATACAGCGATGCGCCCCGCTTTTCCTGCTTCTCCGGCTCGGCAGGATTCCGGTATTTTGTCATGCGACAATCACCTCCTCCTGGTGCTGAAGAGCAGAAATCCGCCTCCTGCGTTCCCGGAAGAACCATTCCTCCGCATCAATAACGCCGGCAGATTTATTCTTCTGCAATCCAAATGCCTTATGGCTGTGCCGTGTCTCCGTAATACCCGGTTCAGCCTCAGTGTTTCTTTTCATAATCTGATTCCATATGATTCCAACTCGCTTTTCTCCGGTCTGTTAAACCGTGTTTGTCATAGATACGCTCCCGGAAGATCTTCTCCCCGGCATAATGCTCCATGGACCTCCGCTGAAAATCAGCAATGCTTTTGCAGCCGAGTTCCTGCATCCTGCGTTCTATGACAGCCAGTTCCTCGGAAGAAACTGTCACTGACAGTTTGTGTCCGAGTTTGCTTTTGGGTTTTAACCGCACGTTCATAGATCTTTCAAATCCTCATACCGCTCTTTGAGCATACGTTTCAACTCCTTCTGCAAAACCTCACCATACGCATGCAGGCGGCTTCTCAGCGCATCTTCACCGCATTCCTGAAGGAATCTGCGCATCGAACCATAGTCACGCTCTATGTCCCCGAAAACGCGGGAGAACAGCTCTTCCGGGTTTGTCATATCCTTCTCGATAAGTCCCTTGAGATACGCTCCCGGTTTTTTCCGGTTCTTCAGGTGGGTGTAGAGGTGTTGTTCGTTTCGTTTAAAGTGCAGCTTGAACTCGCTCGCTTTTTGCGGCGAATTCGCTGTTCTTTGATTGTTGGTGATGCTATCACCAATGAAAAATGCGGGTTAGGATTATTTAATGCTGTGTCAGGCAATTTTGCAAAATGTCTGACATTTTCGCCTGTTTTCCTGGAAATACCGTTATTTGAGCAGATTTTGTCAGACATCCAGTCACGGATTTTTCCGGCTTTCAGAGATGGAGATTGCTTTAATCTGAAGAATACCCGTGCCGCAGGATTCTTTTTCCTGTCTGACATTGTCAGACATTTTGGGGCATACGGATTCTTCCTCCATGCGGGTTCTATGGGAAGAGTTTCATTGCGACGTGAAGAGCTGAGATAGCACTCTCTATCACTTCTTTATGCTCTTCAATCCATTCCCTGCAATAGGCAATGTCCGTTCTGAGTTCCTGCAGTTCCGTATCAGTGAGACGGGGTGATTCCGGAAAACAACTGCTGTATCTGAGGTACTCACTCATCGTTCTGAATCCATAATCACGGGTGTTCTTCTGGATAAGATTCTGTTCCTCTTCAGTAATGCGGAGAGTTATTCGGATGAGCTTTTTCTGCGGCTGTTTTTCCGTCTTGTAAGTTCGACGTTTCTCAGTCATCCAAGTCAAGCGGTATTGCATGTATGCTATTTTGAATTTTTGCCGGGAATTTCTCTGCGCGCCGGATACAAAACCGGGGAAAAAACGATAACCCGGCAAAAAATGAATTCCCGGTCGGAAAATTATATATCAGAGAAGAGTGCCGGAAAACCGAAAACGGAAATCCTTTGAGCAATCGCAAAAATACGGCAGAAACAGCAAAATCAAAAATCATGAAAAATGGTCTTCAGATGCGGTTTAGGAGAGATTCACACGCAGAATCAACCCGTGAATCACTGATTCCTGCTGTGAACTGCTGAAAAACCAGTGAACCGGAAGCAGTGATTTTCGCCGTCTTCGTAAATTTGCTCCAAAGTCTTTAATGTTTTTTACTTACACTAATACAATGGGCTGAAATTTTAAAAAGTGAAAAAACTGTGTTTTCATTTTAAAAAATGAAAAAACATGCTGTTTTCAAATCGAAAAACCTGTTTTCAAGTGGAAACAGAGACACTGATTTTTGCTGTGAACTGCCGGGAGTATTTATAGTACAGAGGATTTTACCGGTTCACACCTAAAAGATATAAAAAGATTTCCGACCGGAAAATCAGAATTTACCCGGACATCGTTTTTTCCATACGACGTTTTGAAAAGAACAGGAAAACAACACAGAATAAAGAAAAATAAAATGAGCCTTTTACCCTACATCGTAGGGCTAAGGCTCGAAGAGCCGCACGCCCTAAAGGCGTCGCGGGGATATGGGCGTTCAGATGCAGTCCTTTAAGTTGAACTTGAACGGACCGAGGTTTCCGCCGTAGTTTCCTGCGGTGATCTTGACGACACCCGGAACTCTGCATGCTGCCTGGACACCGGCCTTCATTGCTGCCTTGACTGCCTCTTCGGAGACACCGTCAATGACAATCTCGTAAACTGCCTTGACGCCTTCCGGAATCTCAGTCTCGAGACCCTTCTCGATAACTGCTTCACGGATGGATGGGCAGAACTTTTCGTTGGTGGAAGCTCCCATGAACTTGTAGTTTAAGGAACCAACCTTGGAACCAGAGGAGACAACTCCTCCCGGGAACGGAGTGATGACACCGTCAACTTCTGCAATTGCATCGACTGCTGCTTCTGCAGCGATTAATGCGGACATCTGGGAGTCACCGAGGATTAAGAAGTTACCGCCTGCAACACCCTTGATTGCGCCGATTTCTTCCTCAACAATGAAGTCGCCGCCCATGATTGGGATGGACCAGCACTGGATTCCGCCAACCTCGACCTTCTTCTCGAACTTGTCTCCGAAGAAGTGGAGCTTGATTGGGATGATTTCCTCTTCGCCTGCGTGTCCGTTGAAGACAGCGGTGGTTGGTGCGGTTAAAACACACTCAGAGACACGCTCTAAGACCTGCTCTTTGAGTGCCTTCTTTCCACAGCAGATGAGGATGGAGTAACCCGGGCGGTTGTCCGGAGTCTCGGATGCCGGGATGAACTTCTCAATACCTGCTTCACATGGGCATCCGATGGTGGAGGTTGCAAATCCGGTTGCTTCGGTTGCTGCCTTGTATGCCCATTCCTTCGTTACTGCAGTGATAATTACACGGGCTGCCCAGACCGGGAAACCTTCTGCGTAAGTATCCTCGATAATTACACCGTTAAATTCCATAAGTTCACCTATGTAGTGATACCATATGTTTGTAGCGAGAACTAAATAGTACTTTCCTTTCGCCGTATGCCCGTGACGGGAGCGAGCCGAAGGCTCAAGCCGGGAGCAACTCAGCATGACTTGCGAGCCTGAGGGGCATGCGGAGACTTCGTCTCCTCCGCAAACCTCAAGAGGTTTGCTTATGGCTTGAGCCTTCGGCTCGCGCCCTTAGCCTCTGGGTGTTGGGTATTCGAGATTATGAAAAAAGCGCAGAGGGCATAAATGCCCGAAATTTAAGAATATCCAGAGACTTTGTTTCTATCACAAACCTCAGGATAAAAAAAAACAGGAAAAGAATGTCGAGACATTACTTCCCTGCGTGTTCCTTGATTTTCTGCCAGGCTTCGTCATGATGCCGGGCAACAGAGTCCGGGAATGCCTTTGCCAGGCGCTGAATCTGCCGTTTTGACCGGGAAAAAGCCGCAAAAACATCCTCACGGAAATCCTCCGCATTGTCTTTGAACTCCTCTGCCGCATGTTCAAGACGGTGCTGAACATGTGCAAGATGCGACTTGAGATGCAGAAGCGAGGAAAGCGTCACTGCCAGATCGGCGGCAAACAAGACCAGGAAAACCAGTGATAACGGATTTGCAATATCTGCCGGGATGGAAACGGTAACGCGGGACACCAGCGGCTGGACGATATAGATAATCACCACCGACATCAGCCCGAAGAACAGCGCACTCTTCAGACAAATGCGGCCCTGAAAATTGAACTTCTGCTTCGAATAATCCCACCAGCGGATATGGAATGCACTTTCGAGAATCACGGCAGTCACATATTCCAGGAGCGTACAAATCACCAGACCGCCGAAAAAGACCAGCGGAATATCAACATAGGGAAGATGTGTCAAAATTTCGGAACTGCGGAAAAAAGACATCGCCAGCATCACAAAAACCGCACCGAACCCGTAAACCGGAATTACCGGGCCGTTTAAAAAACCGCGGTTAATGAAATGGCCTGCGCGAATCGAGCAGAACGTTGTCTCCCACACCCAGCCGAGAAAGCTGTATATTGCAAACCAGATGAAGAGCGTAACAATATTTATCATTCACCGCTTTGTTTGCTGTATAAAGTATAATAGCTGAAGATTGCGGCAGAAAAGAAGTACAAAACAGAAAACCCGAGAGGGTGGGTTTTGGGATTTCTCCCAACCCGAAAACCTGTCCAAAGGACAGGAACGGGTGTGTGAAAGACTTACTCGAGGTAGTCCTTCGGGGTTGGAATCTCTTCCTTGAGGCCCTTTCTCTTACGGATACCCTTAACGATTTCCGGAAGCATACCCTGCGGGACCATTGCGAATCCTGCAAAGGACTGGGACCACATTGCACGACCCTCAGTTGCAGAGCGGAGGTCGCCTGCGAAACCAAAGAGCTCTGCGACCGGTGCCTGACCGTTGACAACGATCTGGTCACCCTCAACATCAGTGGTGGAGAGCATACCGCGTCTTCCCTGAATCTGGGAAATTGCTGCACCCATCTGATCCTGCGGAACAGTGATCTGGATGTTCTGCATCGGCTCTAAGAGAGTGTCGCCTGCCATAAGAAGAGCTGCCTTCATACCGCCGCGAACTGCCGGAATGACCTGTCCCGGACCACGGTGGATTGCATCTTCGTGGAGCTTGACATCGTGGAGCTTGATTAAGACATTCTGAACCTGCTCATCTGCAAGCGGTCCGCCGTCGAGTGCCTCGTGGATACCATCGATGATAAGTTCCATGGTTTCGTTGAGGTACTGAATACCCTTGGTACAGTCGACGAACATGTTGGATCCGTAGATGTCCTTGACAGACTTTGCCTCTTCCTTGTCCATACCAAGTGCAACGAGTGCGTCACGGCGTGCGATGTTGTCCATGTTCATGGTAACTTCGTTTGCCTGGATTGCATCGAGGATGTTCTGCGGCATCGGCTCAACAGAGAGGAAGAATCTGTTGTGTCTGTTCGGGGACTTTCCTTCTACAGTGCCGTTGAGTGCCTGTGCGACGGTCTCACGGTAAACAACGATTGGCGGAGAGGTAATGATGTCGACACCTTTGTCTCTCTTGATACGTCCGGTAACGACTTCAAGGTGAAGTTCACCCATACCTGCAATGAGGTGTTCTCCGGTCTCTTCGTTGATGTTGACACGGATTGTCGGGTCTTCCTTACCAACCTGGTGGAGAACTTCGATGAGTTTCGGCAGGTCTTTGGTGTTCTTTGCTTCGACTGCGACGGTCATAACCGGCTCAGAGTAGTGCTGGAGAGACTCGAACGGAGTCATTTCCTTTAAGGAAGTGACGGTAGAACCGACGATTGCGTCACCGAGACCAGTAACTGCTGCGATGTTACCTGCAACAATCTTGTCGACATCGACACGGGTTGGACCCATGAAGATACCAACCTGCTGGAGTCTGTTCGGCTTGCCTGCAGTTCCGGAAACGTAGAGTTCCTGACCGCGGGTAAGAGTTCCGGAGAACAGTCTTCCGGTTGCGACTTCTCCTGCGTGCTTGTCGAAGGAGATATCAGTAATCATGAGTGCGACAGGTCCGTTCGGGTCGCATGCGTACATTGCCTTACCGACAGTGGACTCGACATCGCCGTGCCAGATGATGTGGCATCTGTTACCCTGTGCCTGGAGCGGGTTCGGGAGGAACTCGACGACCATGTCAAGGAGAACTGCGTGAAGCGGGGATGCCTTTGCGAGGTACTTTGCGTCGCCTTCATTGCACTTGTCAATGATAGTCTGGAGGGTGACACCGGACTTCTTCATGTATGGAATCGAGATTGCCCAGTTGTAGAGTGCGGAACCGAATGCGACGTTTCCTTTGCCTGCATCAAGCTTCCATCCGCCGTTGTTGTAGAGCTCCTCGTTCATTCCCTTGATGAGCTTGTTAACCTTGTCAATGACCTTTCCTAAGCGGATCATCATATCCTGCGGGGTAACTTTCAGCTCGTTGATAAGTCTGTCAACCTTGTTGATGAACAGTACCGGGTGGACACCTTCTTTGAGTGCCTGACGGAGAACGGTTTCAGTCTGCGGCATCGGGCCTTCGACTGCATCGACGACGACAACTGCACCGTCGACTGCTCTCATTGCACGAGTAACATCTCCACCAAAGTCAACGTGACCCGGGGTATCAATCATGTTAATGAGGTATTCCTGACCGTTGACTTCGTGAACCATTGAAACGTTGGAAGAGTCAATAGTAATTCCACGTGCCTGTTCTTCCTCGTCAGAGTCAGTCCAGCATGCCTTTCCTGCAAGTTCCTCGGAGAGCATTCCTGCTCCGGAGAGAAGGTTGTCAGAAAGGGTAGTCTTTCCGTGGTCAATGTGTGCTACGATACCGATGTTGCGAATGTGCTTGGTGTCGTTCATCAGCACATTAATACGCTCGACCATTTTCTTTCCGCGTGACATTTTCTTTCACCTGAAAAATAAATTGTATGGGGGTGATTAGCGTGCAGACTTAGCCATACGCTCGACTTCGTCTTTCTTTCCGACAGAGAAGCACTTAGTGTCTCCCTTGGATGCCATGATTAACTCATTTGCAAGGACAAGGTATGCCGGCTTCTTTGTTTTGTGGGATCCCTTCCAGGTTGCAAGGGCAATGTATCTGAGTGCAGTGTTAACTCTGCGGATTGGTGCAGAGTCGACGGACTTCGGGACATTGATACCACCGTACTTTAAACGGACAATTTCCTCACGCGGTGCTGCGTTGGAGATTGCGTCAACTAAGACCTGAAGCGGGTTCTGCTTGGTCTTCTTGTTGATCTCGTCGAATGCATCCATGACCATCTTGGTACAGTGCATCTTCTTTCCGGTGTTGGTTTCGGTCTGCATTAAGCGGTTGATAAGTCTCTCGACGATTGCCATCTGGGACTTGGTGAACTGCTGCTGGGTAAGTCTTCCACAGGAGCTTGGGATTTCAGTGGAGCTTACGGTGATGTAGCGGATGAGACCCTGGTCTTTTACAACGACTTCGGAAGTATCCCACTTGCCGAAGAGGAGAATCTTGGAGGTTGCGTTTTCTTCAGTCATGATATTTACCTTCTTGCCTTCTCCTGACGTCCGAGAACAAGTTCGTGTAAGGTGACACCGTTAACTGCGATGACAACGAAACGAACTCCCGGGATATCTCCCATGGAACGTCCTGCACGACCGCCGATACCGCAGATGGTAACTTCGTCGTGTTCATCAATGAAGTTGATTGCACCGTCACCGACTGCGAATGCAGTAACCTGGCGACCGTTCTTGATAAGCTGAACTCTGACGCACTTTCTGATTGCGGAGTTCGGCTGCTTTGCTTCAACACCGACCTTTTCAAGGACGATTGCACGTCCGAGCGGTGCACCCTCTAACGGGTCTGCTTTCAGTTTCAGTTTAAGAGCCCTGCGGGAGTAAACTGAGTCGCTCCACCGGAATTTCTTGGCGTTGCGAACTAATTGTCTTGCTGCGAATTTTCCCTGTCCCATTAAAGTTCCTCTTTATACAAGTTGGATTAATGTGAATTGGTATTGTGACTGCCAGAGGAGATCTCACTCTGACATGTTCCTATACTTATGAGTTAGATGAGGTTATAATAGTGACGGAGGGCAAAATACGGGCAAATCAGGCCGCAAAGCCGCTGTTTTTGCGCAAAACAAAACATCAAAACAATCGTGTTTAAATATTAGAAACTGAGATCTTTGCAAAAAGTCAGAAAAACAATTGTTCGATTACGAACAATGTACATTCTTCCGGCAGAAAATTCATGCGCGCCAAAAGCGCAGGAAAAAATTACTGCTGAGATGCCCGAAGACGCGGAGCATCAAACAGTGGAGTGTCGAAGAGGTCAAGAGGACCGGTGAGTATTCCGTTGCCAAGCGAGAAACCAAGGGCAACAACCGGAGTGACTTTTGTTCTGACAATTGCGGAATCGCAAAGGCTGACGGGAGAGATTCCGCGGGCACTGACACTTTCGTCTGCGAAGGTTTCCAGAAGTTCTGCAGTAGTACAGAATTCACCTTCCGTTCTGCAAAGCATCAGTGATGCGGCAGACGATGCCTGATTTTCTCCTGCCGGAAGCAGACCATTCCAGACATCTGCATCAGCAGAACCTGCAAGGAAGAGAACAAACGCTTCCGCTTCCCGCTCGGCAAAGGTAAGCAAGAGAGAGGATGCCTGAGACGGGTTGCTGAAGAGCTTGCGGGATTTTGCAATCTCTTCGCCGACAGCATATGCACTCTCCACAACTGCAAGAGCTTCTGCGGTGCGGTCTGCATCGGAGATGATTAAGGAGACTACGCGGTCTCCGATATGCGTGACAACGAAGTCATGCAGGACGCTTCCCTTCGCGTTCCGGAAAACCTTGTCTACTGCCTGTAAGATATCCGGAAATACACGTGTGCATCCTGCAATACCGCCGAGGGGTTTTGCGTAAACCGTGACTGTGTACATTACTCGATTGCTTCAATCTTGGCAATCATGCCGTGGCTTCCGACATAGACGATGGTTCTCTGGTGGACATCCTCCGGTACGATGTCAAGTGTGGTCTTGGTTCCGTTGGAGACTGCACCTCCGGCCTGGACTGCGAGGTAGCCAATCGGGTTGACCTCGAAGACTAAGCGGAGTTTGCCGTTCGGCTGTTTTTCGCTTGGCGGATAGGCATAAACACCGCCGTACTGGAGAATCTGGTGGAAGTCTGCAACGAATGATCCGGAGTAGCGGTTCTTTGCTCCCTCGTTTTCGATGCGGTTGACGAACTTGGCGTGTTTGCCGAGCCATTCAGTTCTGACGCCGCCGCTTCCGTAGAGGTTTCCTTCCGGAATCTTGACGTTGTTTTTCAGCATCTGATAAACGCCGTCTTTGTCCTGTGCGAAGATGGCAACTCCTTTTCCAACAGAGACGGTAAGGGTAGTCATCGGACCATAGAGTACATAGAATGCAGCCTTGAGGTCCTTTCCTGCCTTCATGCAGCTTCCCTCGTAGATTCCGACAATGGTTCCCACGCAGAGGTTGACTTTGATTAAGGAAGAACCATCCAGCGGGTCCATGACAACGGAGTATTTTGCAGATTCATTGAGTTTTACAATGTCATCGCGTTCCTCGGATGCGACTTCACGGACAAGCCCGCTCTCGGCAAGGACATTAGTAATGTGGTTGTCGGACCAGGTATCCATCTCCGCCTGGGTTTCCCCGGAGGAGTTGGTGGATTCTGCATAGTTCTGGTTAGAGATAAATGCATCGCGGATTGGAGCGGCCTGTGCGCCAATCAGAGAGATGATGGCAGAAAGGTCTTCATCGACACCGCAGTTTTTGAGATATTCAGGCAGTGTGGTCATACTAGGTATACTATACGCGTTTCTGACTAATAATCATCAAGGTTGAAAACAAGATAAGAAAATGACCGTGGGGCTAAGGCAACAAAGTTGCCGCATGCCCCTTAGGCTCCCGGGGCGGATACGGGCGAAGTGCGAGGGAAGGGATTCGAACCCTTGAACTCCTAGAGACTGCGCCCTAAACGCAGCGCCGTTGACCGACTTGGCAACCCTCGCCTAATTGTCTTATTATATAGGAGAGAAAACACTAAATACTCTTCTATAAAATCCACGAAAAAATAATTCACAATACAATCTATTGTTCAAAAAAAACTCATGCTGCAACTCCCTCATGGAATCATGGGAAGAGGGACGGCAGGCAAACTCTATCTTCTCTTAGGGAGAATAGAATAATAACATATGGTCGTAGAACACACCTGCGGATTCAAACGCGACATTTACTGCCGTGAGTGCGGCACTGAACTCATCCAAAACCCGCGCGGAGAACTCCTCTGCCCGAAATGCGGAAGAAGACCGGCAATCCTCTGTCCCCACTGCGGAAAACTCTGGTAACTCAGGCAGAAGAAAGCCATTCCATATATTTTTCCCGAATCAGTTTTACCTCTTCAGGATGCAGGTCAATTCTTCCGGTATGCGAAAGATACCGATGCACTGCTCCGATTAACTCCTCTGCTTCTGAGAAATCATTTACTTCCAGATACACCGGCACTTCCGAGAGCGAAATTACCTCGCCGCAGACCGGGCAGAGCTTCCACTTTCCGTATTTATCAGTATACGTGAACTCACGGCAGTTCGGACAGCGGACAACCCAGTAGCTGCTCATCTCTTCTTTGAATATTGTCCTGACAGGTAAATAAGGTATCTGTGAGTTCAGAGACGCTGGATGATGGAGTGCGCGGCAGACGTTGCAGCCTTCATCTCCGGCTTCATGATAGCAACCGGAACATCGACAACCCGCTCAACGAGACCGGATAAAATCGGCGCACAGATAATTCCGGCAGCCCCTTCATTTCGTGCATGAATCGCCGCAACGAGACAGTCCTCCAGAGAGTTTGCGGTGTATCCTTTCAGCCGGTACTCAACGCCGTCAGCCTGAATTTTTGTTCCCTCGACCTCGTCAAGCAGGAACTTCGCGGCAATCACCGCGATAAATTTTCCATGGTTCGGGGAAAATACCGCAACAATCTTCTTCACCGTGGATAGACGCGGGTCGCGTTCTCCGGAAGCGATTTTATACAAAGTTACCGCAGGAATTCCGGTAAGTTCTGATAACTGGCGAATAGACATCCCGCGGCGGTCAAGCTCTTCCTGAAAAGCGATGCGAAAATCGGTTTCAAAAATTCTTTGTTCAAACATACGGCAAGTATGGATTATGTATAACGTTCATTACTAAAAAATATGATGTAATGTATATTACACCCGAAGCATCCGCATAGCGTTGAGGATGGCTATTACTGCAACCCCGACATCCGCAAAGATTGCTTCCCACATATTGGCATACCCGAACACCGCAAGGATAATGACGCCGAACTTGATGCCGAGCGCGAAGATAATATTCTGCCAGACGATACGACGAGTCTTGCGGGCAATGCGGACTGCTTCCGGAAGACGCGTTAAGGAATCGTCCATTAAGACAACATCCGCCGCTTCTATCGCAGCGTCGCTTCCAAGAGCCCCCATAGCAACGCCGATATCAGCCCGCGCGAGAACCGGCGCATCGTTGATGCCGTCTCCGACAAAGACCAGATGTCCTTTGCCGCCCAGCAGTTCTTCGACAGCGGAAACCTTATCCTGCGGGAGAAGGTTTGCCTGGAATGCGGAAACTCCGACCGCCTCCGCAACACGCTCTGCCGCTTCCTCACGGTCGCCGGTAAGCATTACCGTGCGGGAAATACCAAGCGAGCGAAGTTCCGCGAATGCCTGTGCCGCTTCCGGCTTGACGATATCTTCCAGAGACACACAGCCAACATACTGCCCGTCCACCGAGACATAAACCGCTGTGGCATCCGCGGCAGAAGGAGTAAACGCGACTCCGTGCTCTCTGAGGAGGTTTGCATTTCCGGAAAGTACAAAGTGTCCGTCAACCTCTGCCGAGATGCCGCGCCCGCCAATTTCCGTGATGTTTCGAACGCGGGAACGGTCAATCTCACCGAACGATTCGCGGATGGAAACCGAAAGCGGATGAGTACTTTCCGCGCCTGCGTGAGCCGCATAGTACAGTGCCTCTGCATCCGCAGAAACAACCGAGAAGGTTCCGGTAGTGATTGTCCCTGTCTTATCGAAGACAAAGGTGTCCGCTTTGGCAAGCGCTTCGAGATAGTTGCCGCCTTTTACCAGAATTCCATGCCTAGAAGCCGCACCGATTCCGCCGAAGAATCCAAGCGGGATGGAGATTACCAGTGCACACGGGCAGGAGACGACGAGGAAGATGAGCGCACGGAAAATCCATTCCTCCCAGACACCGTTGAAGAACAGCGGCGGGATGAACGCTGCGGCAAGTGCGGCAACCACAACAGCCGGTGTATAATACCGTGCAAAGACGCTGATGAAGTTCTCCGCCTTTGCTTTTTTCGCGGCGGCATTTTCCACGAGTTCCAGGATGCGCGATACTGCAGAGTCACCGAAGGTCTTTTCCGTTTTTACTGTTAAGACTCCCCGCAGGTTGATACAGCCGGAGATAACCGCATCGCCGACTGAGACCGGTCTTGGAACAGACTCTCCCGTAAGCGCCGCCGTATCCAGCTCTGACGTTCCGTCAAGCACAACGCCGTCCAGCGGAATCCGCTCACCGGGACGAATCAGAATCGTCGAACCGATTGGAACCTCCTCCGGGGAAACAGTAACATACACCCCTCCGGAAAGCAGGTTTGCCGTGTCAGGGGCAATACTCATCAGGTCTGCAATCGACTGCCGCGAGCGGGCAACCGCAACATCCTGGAAGAGTTCTCCGGTCTGATAGAAGAGCATGACAAAAACCGCTTCCGGATACTGCCCAATAGCGAGTGCTCCTATTGTAGCAAGTCCCATGAGGAAGTTTTCATCAAAGACTCTTCCGCGGGCAATGTTCATAATTGCCCGGTAGAGAACGTCCCATCCGATTACCAGATATGGAATCAGAAAAGCAGTAAGCTTCAGGACTCCCTCAAGCGGGAGCGCCGCGGCTACTCCTAAGAGAACAGCAGACGCCGCAATCCGGAGAATGGTACGCTTCTGGGATTTGGTGAACCGGATTTTCATGGCTCAATGATGTGGCAATCCGGCTCAACTTTGCGGATTGCTTTCTTTACTTCCTCAAGAATTGCCGGGAAGTCAGCTTCCTCTGCTTCCAGAATGAGTTTCTGTGTCATGAAGGCAACAGTTGCAGAATGAACGCCGGAGATTTTTTTGATTGCGTGCTCCATGTTTGCCGCGCAGTGTGCACAGCAGAGGTTTTCAAGTTTGTAGGATTTCTGCATAGTTAGTTTCCTTTGGTTACTTAGTGTTTGCTTTATATCGATATAAAGCAAAAAGTTACTCTCAGGAGATAAGATTTCCTTGGAGAAACCAGCACACACACAAATCTGTTTCTGCCCGCTGCACGGGATTCTGGATACGATAAGCAAAAAATGGGCGTTGATGGTAATCGCCGTAATCGGAAATTCCGGTTCTGCGGGATTTAATGAACTCAAGCGGGCACTCTGCAACGTGAGCTCGAAAACCCTTTCAAACACCCTCAAGGATTTGGAGGCGCAGAATTTAGTCGAGCGAAAAGTATCTGATACCATGCCGCCGACGGTGCAGTACTATCTGACAGTTTCCGGATGGGAGCTTCGCGAACTGTTAATCCCGCTTCTGGAATGGGTGCAGAAAAACGGCGGGCATGAGGAAGAAGGCTGCCCGATTCACGTGGGGATGCGAGGAGAATAAACCCAGGCCTCCAACATCTTCATAACATCTCCCGTTGAAACATATGGATACGAACCAGAAATCATGAAAATACCGTTCTTTTCCCGTATCATGTCGCTTTCGGCAATCCAGCGGCAGAGTACGCTCTCGTTATTTTTCACCGTTCTTATTACCCTCATTGGATTCTTCTCCACCATGCTCTTTTCCCATATCCTTGGAAAAGACCTGATGGGAGTTTACTACCTCTTCGTTGCCTATTATGGAATCTTCAATATGATAGGTGACGGCGGTTTTGGACAGGCAGCCGTCAAACGAATCTCGGAAGGAAAAGAGCAGAATGAATATCTGACCGCATATGCCTGCCTCAGGGGACTTCTTATCGTCGTCTCAACTGTTATCCTGCTGACATTAAGTCCGCTCTTTATTGATTTGCAGGAATACAATATCGTCCTCTGCATCATCCTCACCATAGCCGCAGCCGCATTCGGCAACACCATCACTATGGGTGTCTATGGATTAGGGCATGTCGGCGTCAAAAATGTCGGAGTAGGGATTGGTGAACTTTCCCGCATCATTGTCCAGATTGGAACAGTACTTCTGGGATATTCTGTTTACGGACTGATTGGCGGATACATTGCAGGTATTATTGTCTCCGGAATTCTCTGCCTCAAATACTTCACCTTCAGACCGGCAAAGTTCGGTTTCCGTCACATCAAAAGTCTCTTTGCCTACGGATTCTGGATTTTCTTAATCAGTACCGGATCGCTTGCATTCTCTTACACTGACACTATATTCATTGGATACTTTATGACCAACGGAGATGTGGGTGTGTACCGCACAGCATTCCAGTTCACCTCAGCCGCCGCCTTTATCACCGCAGCTATTGCTCCAACACTGACGCCGAAAATCAGCCGCTGGAGCAAAGATAACGAGTGGGAAAAGATTGTCTATCCAGTATCCCGCGGAATTACCTTCGGTCTTATCCTGGCAGTGCCGGTTCTCTTCGGCGGAATTTTCCTCGCAGACAAACTCCTCTATTATTTCTACGGAGCAGACTTTGCCGCAGGAGCTGCTGCCTGCTGTATTCTCTTCGCAGTGCAGATAGTATCTGTCTTTACTACCTTCCTTGGAACCGCACTTTCCGCATCCGACCATGCAAAACAGTCCTTCTATGCAACAGCTACTGCTGCGGTCGTAAACATCATCTTAAACTGCATCTTAATTCCAATCCTCGGAATCAACGGCGCGGCCATTTCCACCCTTATCAGCTACAGCCTGAATGCAGTCTTAATCGTGTATTTCCTCAGACTGTATATCTCCATTAGAATTGAGATACGCCCCATTTTCCACATCATAATCTCTGCGGCAGTCATGGGAATCTTTGTCTTTATCTATACCCTCTTCGTTCCGTTAGACAACGTTATTCTCACCCTGATTCCGGTGGCAGTCGGAGCATTCATTTATTTCTTCCTCCTCTTTAAGATTGACCGCGGCATTCGCGATGAAATCGCAGGAATGGTCAAAACCTTCGGCATCCCCTGGCCGAAATGGCTCTGACCTCCCGCACCTTTTATCCCTCCGCGCTTCCCATATTACCTCATGAAAGGAGTAACCCACATCATCCTTACGCTGGCAACAGCCATCCTAATCCTTGCCCCAACAATCCCAACGCTTACCACTCCGACCGCCATCCTTGGCGCTGTCCTCTTCATTCTTGGTGCTTTTCTTGGCTCCATCACCCCTGATGTTGACATGGGCAAAGGCTCAGCCATTTTCCACGCAGAAATTCCCGGAGCGAAGGGAAAGAAGTTCTTCTTAACCCCTGTCTTCGGGCATACCATTAACATCCTCTGCTACAAACCGGTGCGCTTCGTCTTCCACCTGATCTTCGGCGACAAGATTTACGCAAAGCAGGGACACCGCGAACTTCCGCACTCTCCAATCGGCATCCTCTGCATGTCCGCTCTTCTCACGTTCTACATCTGGCTTGTCTGCTTTGCTCTCTCCTTCATCCCGGGACTTGCATTCCTCGCAAACAATCCGTTCATCTTCCTCTTCGGCGGCTCCTTCCTCTTCGGATGCTTCATGCACTTAGTCGAAGACACCTGTGATATCGCAGGCATCCACTACCTCTATCCCTTCTCCTTCCGCAGACTCCGCGGGAAAATCCTTGGAGACGGAACCGATGTACGCCCGCGTGTGTACACTGTCATTCTTCTGATTGCCGCGGTAATCCTCTGCGCGGCATCCTTTATCTTCAGCCTTCCGGCATTCGTTGGAATCCCTGCTGCGGTCATCCTCTGGATTATTTTCCTTCCCGCATCCGGTGTTCCGGCAAAGAAACAGAACCGTGATTTGAGCTGAGATAACACCCTCCTTTTTTTCAACCCGCATCTTTCCCTCCTCTGAGCGAAACCCTTCTAATGTAAGCACGCCAATACATAGGCATGTATAAACTCGTCTGTGTACACTGCGGTGCGGAGTACTCCCCCGACGCAATTGTGTATAACTGTGAAAAATGCGGACACCTGCTCGCAGTAAAATACGACCTCGACAAAATTACTGTTACCCGCGAGGAACTGCAGAGCAGAAAGATTGGTGTATGGAGATACAAAGAGTTCCTGCCGGTCAAGATTGAGCCGGTCACTTTACAGGAAGGCGGAACTCCGCTCTATCACGCAAAGCGCCTTGGTGAAGAGCTTGGATTAAAGAACCTCTACGTCAAGCACGAGGGTATGAACCCGTCAGGTTCCTTCAAGGACAGAGGAATGACCCTTGGTGTTTCCATGGCAAAGCAGCTCGGCAAGAACATTGTCGCCTGCGCATCCACCGGAAACACCTCTGCATCCATGGCTGTCTATGCCGCAAAGGCAGGAATGCCGGGCGTTGTCCTTCTCCCCGCAGGACATGTTGCTCTTGGTAAAGTTGCCCAGGCATTAATGCACGGCGCAAAGGTCATCTCCATTCGCGGAAACTTCGACCGTGCATTAGAGATGGTTCACGAGCTTTGTGTCTCCCACGGCATTTATCTCTTAAACTCCATCAACCCATACCGCCTTGAAGGTCAGAAGACCATCGGTTTCGAGGCTGTTGACCAGCTCGGCTGTGTTCCGGACCGCTTCGTCTTACCGGTTGGAAACGCAGGAAACATCTCTGCTGTCTACAAGGGACTGACTGAGTGGAAGGAAATTGGCTTCATCGACTCTCTTCCAAAGATGACCGCAATTCAGGCAGAAGGTGCCATGCCGGTTGTTAACGCAATTAAGGGCAACCTGCCGGAAGTTGTTGTCGAAAAGAACCCGGAGACTGTTGCATCCGCAATCCGTATCGGCGCCCCGGTCAATGCAGAAAAAGCTCTCCGCGCAATCCGCGAGACAAACGGTACTGCAGAGTTCGTCACCGACGAGGAAATCCTTGCCATGCAGCGCGACTTAGCACGCCTTGAAGGTATCGGCGTTGAGCCGGCATCTGCTGCATCTGTTGCAGGTATCAAGAAGATGGCAGAGCAGGGACTCCTTGATGCAGACGAGAAGATTGTCTGTGTTGTCACCGGTCACCTGTTAAAAGATCCGGAAACTGTTATTAAGCAATGCGCAGCCCCAATCGAAATCGACCCAACTATCGAAGCACTGCTCTCTGTGCTGTAAGTCTGGCTCTCGCAGTCCTTCTGCTGGCAGTCCCTGCGGCTGCCAACACCGCGGACTTTACGGTTTCGGAAAACGGCTCGGTGCTGTATGCCGAGGCGAAGTTTTCCGGTTCATCATACCTTCTGGTAATGCCCGGCCTCTTAGGTGAGGATGTGGCACTGGAAGATGTCCGCAATCTGACGCTGACGAATGAAAACGGAACGGTTGTTGAACCGAAGAATACGAAAGGGACACTGACGTTTCCCGAAGGAAACTATACGCTGACCTATTCGCTTCCGATTGCCGGCGGATTTGTATATGCGAAGTTCCCGACCGCATATAATGTGACGGTAACCCTTCCCAAACCCTACACCACCGGACACCTGATTCTTGGAACTGTGTCAGGAGGCGGTGTAATTTCCGCGGATGCGGAGCAGACCGTTGTCACCTTTACCCAGACGAAAGCTGTCTCGCTGACCTTCTATGAAGAAAACCGCGAGATGATTCTCTATGCATTCCTTGCAGGCTGGCTTGTTGTGCTGGCTCTTGCATATATGCGCTATAGAAAAATCAAAAAGAACCGGCTGAAGATTTAAAGATGAAAAGACGTACTGCAGGGAAGAGGAACAGCTCGATTTTCAGCTGTCCCTCTCTCTTCATTTTATTTTTAAGAAGCTAAATTTGTCGGGAATGAGAGAGTGAACATATTTTATACAAGTGAGCGGGGCATATGGCGAAACTGGCTTGCAGAGCACTTTGAAACAGAAAATGAAATATGGTTTGTGTTTCCAATGAAGGAATCCGGAGACAAATCACTTTCATATAATGATGCAGTAGAAGAAGCACTTTGCTTTGGCTGGATAGACAGCACAATTAAACACATAGACCCGACACATCGTGCACAGCGGTTTACACCAAGGAAAAGAGGAAGTTCATATTCACGCCCGAATATAGAACGACTGATTTGGCTCGAGGAACAAGGGATGATTCACCCGAAGGTGAGAGATGAGGTATTACCTATTATTCGTGCGCCATACATATTTCCCAGCGACATACTTGATACCATAAAAGCAGATACGCTTGCGTGGGAAAACTACAAGAAATTATCAGAGCCATATAAGCGTATTCGTATTGCCTATATAGATGCGGCAAGAAAACGTCCTGACGAATTCAAAAAACGACTTACTAGTTTTATTAACAAGACTCGTAATGGAAAGCTGATTGCTGGTTTTGGCGGGATAGACAAGTATTACGGTTAAAGGATGAGGGGTTAGAAGAACATATCCAGAGTTGTCTTTTTTGCGACCTTCGGGTCAAACTCATCCCAGTCCCAGCCGAGCGCATCGAAAATCCGGTTCAGCGGGGCCTGAATGGTTTTCTCGAGCATTAAATCCCAGTCGATTTCAAAGGCGTCTTCCGGAATCTGATCCGGATACTCAAAGCAGATGACATCGGTCTCCGGATACTTATCCGGATTTAGGATGCGTTTGATGTACACCCGCTTCGGCTTGCTTCCGCGTTTGAAGTCGGTTCCAAGATACTGATTGGCGTATTTTGCTCCGCGTCCGTGAGCATCCAGGCGCTCATAATCATCCAGCGCTTTGTTGATGCCGCCAGGAATACCGGCTTTTTCCAGCGGATAGCGTCCTGCACGGTAGTCCTTGAGAATCTGCGGGAGGTATCCTTTGATGTCGGACTTTCCGTTGCCCTTCAGAATCATCTCCAGAACCGTTCCCTGCGCCTCGCGGGTAATGTGGGCGGAGTCGGAGCGTTTCATCTCAAATCCGGCGATGTCGATTTTGTCAATCTCCTGCCCTTCCTTCCAGGTCAGATGACCTGCGTACCGCTTCTTTGCTCCTCCCTGGAAGAACCGGCGGTAAATCTTCTCGAACTTAATCGAGAAGTAACTGACATCTGCACCGAGCGTTTCCCTGGAGAAGGAAGGATAGCTTGCATTCAGTTCCTCCTCGAGCTTTCGAGCAATCTGAATAGTCTCTTCCTGAGACACCATCGGGAGCTGGACAAAGCAGGAATCGGTATCTCCATAGATTACTTCGTATCCGTTGTCGTTGATGATTTTTCTGGTGTGCTGGATAATGGCGCGGCCAACGGAAGTAACCGCTGATCCAATGTCTCTGTCGTAGAGGCGGAAGCGGGCAAAGCCGGAAACACCGTAGTACGAGTTCATGATGACCTTTAAGACATTCTGCTGCATGTCGTAGAGGTTGTACTCATCAGAGCCGTAGGGGAAGGTGTTTCTGAGTTTTTTCTTGTTGTCCCTTTCCGTCAGCAGTTCGCTGATGATACTTCTGGTCAGTCCGTCCGGCGATTTTTTGAAGCGGATACCGTTTGGCGCATGGATTTCGCCGTCCGGAGACTTGGTCTCCTGCGAGGCGTTTAAGGTCATCATGGCCATCGGGTAGAGCGACTTTAAGTCGAGGACGATGACGTTTTCGCAGACGCCTTTGGATGGAGCAAAGACGGTCGCTCCCTCGAACTCTTCACCGACTCCGTTTCCTTTGGACGGGAGCACAAACTTCCCGAATGCCCGGCGGAGGATGAAGATGTCAACCACGTTGGAGGAGTTGAGTGTCTTGTCAAGCGGGCATCCCACATAGCGCGAGACCTCCTGGAAGAACTCAACGATGCTGTTTTTGCGGTTGATGCCGACACACAGCTCCACATCCTTGAAGTTGTACTCAATCATCTTCAAGGGATCGTTGTTCCAGAGGTCTCCGAGTGTTCCGGTATAGCGAACCTTGCGCTCTCCAAGTTCCTCTTCTGCAATAGCATCCAGGCGGTAGGATTCTTTCTGTCCGCTCTGCATCTTCTTGTATGCGGTAAGCAAATCGAAGATGACTCTTCCGCGCATGGCGTTTCGGTCAACAACGCCCGGAAGCCGTGCGAACACATCCGGCTTGAAGCCGAGGACTTCTGCCCGCTTTAAGATATAGGCGGCATCGAAATCTGCAAAGTTCCAGCCGGATAAGATGTCAGGATTTTTTTCCTGAATGTATGCGATAAATGCCTTGAAGAGTTCCCGCTCGGAGTCGAAGGCAAGAATTTTGTGGCGGCTTTCGTCAAAACAGCCGTTTGGAAGCGGCTCTGCTACGGTAAGCGGAGTCTCTCCGTTGAGGAAGAAAGTGGTGTAACAGTCGTCAAAGGAGTCATGGCAGGTAATGCAGTTAATCGCATCGCGTTCCGCCTCCGGGAATCCGTATCGGTCGTCACACTCGATATCGCACATGCAGACTCTTGCCTTCGAGAGAACATGTGCGGGGGAGAGTTCGGTGTAACTGCAGGTTTCTGCCGGGAAGGAGACGCCTCCTGTAAGACCTAAGTCAATCAGGAAACGGGTGGCGAAGGGGATATCTGCTTCGAAGTGGTGATAGTTCTCGCGGGCCGCACGCACATCTCCCGGTTTTTCGGTGTAAAGGCGAATGAGCGGCTCGCCTTTGATAGAGAATGCTTTGTCGTCTGTGACGGTCACATTTTTCTGGTGCGGGCGATGCGCTTCGCTTTCCCGAACCCAGAAGTAGGGACGAAATCCGGTGACCTTGACCTCGTGTGCAGTGCCGTCTGCTTCGCGTCCGAAGATGTGGACTACAGGACCTGCCGGAGTGTTTGAGTATTCAGCCTGATTGATGGCGATTTCCATTTAGACTCTCCGGCAAAGGCCAGTGAGGAACTCTGCTGCAGCGTTGAGTTTTGCGGTTTCCCAGTCGTCAAGTTTTAAGTTCTCGTTAATCTTTGCCCCATCGCGAGTTACGCGGGCCGGAAGGCCGATGGAACATCCGTCAATTCCATATGCACCGTTTGCCGGAAGCGAGCAGATGAACTCTTCCCCTTTCTCAATCTTCTGCATCATGTTTGCGATGTGGTATGCCGGGCCGAAGACAGTGCCGCCCTTTCCTTTGATGACCGGCATGGAAGAGCCGCGAAGGCCTAAGAGAACTTCCTCGCGGACAGCTTCCGGAACATCGACGGAAAGCTTGGAGAAAACCGGGACCTGGTTTTCTCCGTGTTCTCCAAGGACCATTCCTTCCTCTTTGATTCCCATAGAGGAAAGCGCAACGGTAAATCTGCGGCTGTCTAAGAGTCCGCCGAATCCGACAACCTGTCCTTCGTCAAGGCCTGCGTGCTTTGCGAAGTACCAGGTAAAGACATCCATCGGGTTGGTGATGACAATCAGTTTTCCGGAAAATCCCTTGAGCTGTTCTGCCGCCTCGCGGGCAATCGGGAGGTTTTTGTCGAATAAGTCTGCGCGGGTTTTGACGTTTGGCGAACGCGAGTATCCGGCAGAGAAGATGCAGTAGTCCGCATCCTTCATATCTGCAATATTGGTGGAGATGGGAATGTCTGCGCCGTGCATCAGGTCGAGTTTCTGTGCATGCAGAAATTCCGGCATGATGTCGTATATTACAAGCTCGTCGGCAAATCCGTTGACCGCGGAGATGTAGGCCGCTTCTCCTCCAATGCGGCCCATACCGAATGCTGCTACTTTAACCATATAGTAGTATTGGTTTTCTTAGGGTTTAACAACCTCTATGAGAACAGCAGTATTCTGAGGAAATAGAGCAGGAGCATATGGAGCGGATAGAACGCATAGCAGAAGTACTGAAACGCTTTGCTGTGGTATCCCTGCTTTCCGCGGTAGAGCCAGAGGGGAATGAGAGCAAGGAGAGCAAAGCCCTGCTGTGCGAAGGAGACCGGGAATCCAAACACCGAGAACTCATAGACAAGTCCGCCTAAGAGTTCAAAGTTGATGTAGGCAAGGAAGATGACCTGTCCTGCAAGACACCACCACTTCCGTCCGCGGAAGAAGTAGAAGACCAGAACCGTCAGGATTCCTGCATGATAGAAGTCCACCATGGTAAGCAGGCCAAGCACTGCGCCGAGCAGAACCGTTCCACATCCGGTAAAAATCCGCAGGATGATTTTCCCTGATGCTTTTGCCTTTTCGTTTAGGTGAATCAGCCCCAGAGCGATTAAGAAACTCCAGAGAATATTCTGGTGAATCGGGTAGAAAAGACTGCTTCCCATCATGAGGTTGAAGGGAATTTCTGCAAGAAGAGCGAAGACAAACAGCCTGCCGGCATATTTTTTCAGGCTTTTGGTGTGGAAGTATCCTTCGACCAGGAGAAATGCGAAGATGGGAAGCGCTAAGCGTCCTATGCAGGTGAGCCAGTCGTTTCCGGGAATTATTGTACCCCAGAGGTGGTCGCAGAGCATACAAAACATCGCGATGATGTGCAGTGATGCGGATGTTATCTCAAAATTCCGTAGATTTCCCGTAAATAAACCCCTTTTCTTTACTATAGGTCTGCACACTACAAGAGATTTGTGTTTTTCCGGTGACCGAAAGTATTAATGTATATAATCAATATACACAATATTGCACGAGGCCTCATGTGAACATCATAATCAGCAACTCAAGCGGGAAGCCGATTTACGAGCAGATAACCGCTCAGATAAAGCGGATGATTCTCTCCGGTGAGCTGGAGGACGGCGCGGCACTGCCGAGCATGCGTCTGCTTGCCAAGGAACTTCGCATCAGCGTGATTACCACCAAACGGGCATACACCGATTTGGAGCGCGACGGATTTATTGAGACGGTGGTCGGCAAAGGAAGCTTTGTTTCGCGGAAAAATCCGGATATCATCCGCGAACAGCAGTTGAAAATTGCCGAGGAATATCTGCAGAAGGCGGCTGATACCGCAAAAACCTACGGAATTACCAAAGAAGAACTTCAGGAGATGTTGGATACACTCTTCGATTTGGAGTAAAACAATGCAGAATGCTTTAGAAGTACAAAAACTCTGCAAATCCTACGAAGGATTCGCACTCAGAAATGTGTCCTTTATGCTTCCGAAAGGAGCGGTTATGGGATTTGTCGGAGAAAACGGCGCAGGAAAGACGACAACGATAAAGTCTGTTTTAGGACTTGTCAGAAAAGATGCGGGAGAGATTTCCGTTCTCGGCGGAAGCATTGAAGATGCGGCAGTCCGGGCAAAGATTGGTGTGGTCTTCGACGATTTACACCTGCACAAGACACTGCGCATCCGTCAGGCGGCAAAGATTTTTCCGCACCTCTATGAGGACTGGGATGCAGAACTTTTCGCTGAATACATAAACCGCTTTAACCTCGACGCAGAAAAGAAAATCAAAGACTTGTCCCGCGGTATGCGGATGAAGTTATCCATCTCGGTCGCGCTCTCCCACCATCCGGATTTACTGATTCTGGATGAGCCGACCGCAGGTCTTGACCCGGTGGTTCGCGATGAAGTGCTGGAAATCTTCCAGGATTTTATGCAGGATGAAAATCACGCAATCCTGTTCTCTTCGCATATCACAAGCGACATCGACAAGATTGCAGACTACTTAACCTTCATTCACGACGGAGAGATTCTCTTCTCTGTGCCGACCGATGAACTCTTAGGCGAGGCAGGTATTCTGAAATGCAGCGTTGAAGAGGCAGAGACTCTTGATGCAGAACGCGAGGGACTTCTTCGCGTGAGAAAGAATCAGTTCGGCTGTGAGATTCTGGTACGGAGTAAAGAACAGTTCCGCATGAGCCATCCCGACGCAGTTATCGACCCGGTGACCACGGAATCACTGATGCTGTTCTATGCACGAGGAGAGGAGGCATGAACTCCGGAAAGACGGTGTATAAGGGGCTGATTTACAAGGATTTGTTTCTCTTAAAAGAAGCATTCCCAATCGTAGCCCTCGCAGTACTGTTCCTGCTTTTCAGCATCACGCTTGGATTTACCGGAGGGTTTCTTGCACTGTGCATTATGCTTCTGGTGTTTGCGGTAAAGGTGGTTGAGTCAACACTCATCTATGATGAAACTGATGGATGGGATTCGTTTGTCCTGACGGCTCCTGTTTCCCGAAAAGAGGTTATCCGCTCAAAGTATCTTTTACAGATACTTTTCCTGGCCGGAGCATTTCTGATTTCCGCGGTGATTCTTCTGCTGATATCCCTGATACCGCAGTTTGACGGAGAGGAATGGCTGTATATCATGCTGATTGTCGGATTCTGCTACGCGCTTGTATACGGGGCAGTGGTGATTCCTGTCTATCTGAAGTTTGGACAGCATACATCCCGCTACGTCGCCTTTGTGATTCTGATAGTCGTTGCCGGACTGTTCGGAGTTACATTCGGATTCTCGATGTTTATGGAGTTTGCGGCATCGACAATCCCGCTTCTGATTGGCATACTCGCAGTAAGTCTCGCCGCATACGGAGCATCATACCGGATTTCCCAGAGAATATACGCGAAAAGAGAGTTCTAAGACCATGAAATATGCAAGTCTGCTGTACGCAGATTTCCTGGCACAGAAAAACCGCTTCCTTGCCCTCTTTGCCGGACTGGTTTTCCTGATGGTATGCTTCGGACTTTCCGGTGTTTCGATAGTTGCCTTTCTTGGAATCCTCTGCTTCGCCCCGAAGGTGGTCGAGCTTGCCGCAGGAGGCAGTGTCTCGGAGAACTTTGAGGACTTCCTCCTCACCACCCGCTATTCCCGAAAAGATGTTGTGCGGGGACGCTATCTGCTCTTTGCGCTGTCCTTTGCCGTCATAACCCTGATTGGAATCATCTTATGTCTGGTCATAGACGGATTCGCACCCCTGCTGATTCCAGCCCTTGCCTGCAGTATTCTCTACGGCTCGGTATCCATTCCAATCTGCTGTCTGCTTGATTCCGGCATGTCAAGACCGGCGATTATCGGAATAACCATCCTTGGAATCTTCCAGATGGGAATTCTTATCGGTTCAATCTGGCTGTTTGCAGCACACAGCGAATCACTGCTCATGCCGGGAGACGGACTGCTCGCGGCAGGAATTGTCTGCTGTGCAGTATCGTATCTGGTAAGTCAGAGAATATACGCGAAAAAAGAGTTCTAAAACACAACTATTTTTTGAAAAACAAAAGAAGGAAAAGACTGTAATTTGCTGGTACATTGTCGTTGTAATGCATGGGTGCTGAGAGGCTTAATCCATGTTTCCTTCCTGTCCGGTTAACGAATCCAAGTCGTAGTAACTCACCTCACTATATCTCTGTGTTGTTCGGTTCTGATAAACTGTATCCCAAAATATTTCGGGTAGGCCGAAAATTCCGAAACAGTTTCCGGAAAAAAGCAGGGAAGCCGAAAATTCACGCATGGCTTTGCATCTCAATTCTCTTTCAGGGCTGAGAACAAATCACCTTGGATAAAACAGAAAGCAAAATAACAAAACAAAAAACTGAACAAAATTTCAAAAACAAAAGAAGGAAAAGTGACTTGATTTTGCTGGTACATCGTCCTTAAACTGCATGGTTTGAGAGGGTTTAATCCATGTTTCCTTCTACCGGATTACCGAATTCCTATCGTTTCATCTCACCTCACTATATCTCTGTGTCGTTCGGTTGAGATAAACACACGCCTGAAAAGATTCGGATGGCGCAAAAAAGCCGAAACTGTTTTCGGGAAAACACCCTGCTTCCGAAAAATCACGCAGTGATTTCGACACCTACTCCGCGGCTTCTTATATTTTAACAGCAGACATAATAGTAATGTTGCCGCTTTCCGAAAACATTGCTTCTGTACCGCCGTCTGCAACGATGGCCATGAATAACAAGTCCAAAGAAATGTCCGCCGCAGGAATTGACGTCATCAGTCTGGCTGTCGGCGAGCCGGACTTTGCAACGCCTGCCCACATCACCCAGGCGGCAATCGACGCCTTAAACCGCGGAGAAACCCACTATGCACCGTCTCGCGGAATTCCGGAACTCACAAACGCCGTTGCCGAAAAACTCAGACGCGAAAACAACATCCCGGTTGACGCAAAACAGATTTTAGTCACCAGCGGAGCAAAGGATGCCATCCGCATCACCATGACCGCCTGCTTAAACCCGGGAGATGAGGTTATTATCCTTGACCCTGCCTGGGTATCCTATGACCCGGCTGTCAAAATTGCCCGTGGAACACCGGTTCACCACCACTTAAACGAGAACTTCCAGGTTGACGAAAGCCTCTTTGAGGCAATCACCGACAAGACGAAGATGATTATCGTCAACTCCCCGTCCAACCCGACAGGTTCAGTTCTCGCACGCTCTTCGCTTCGCTTAATTGCGGATGCCTGCATTGACCACGACCTCTACTGTATGTCCGATGAGATTTACGAGAAGCTGGTCTATGGAAAAGAGCATGTCTCCATCGGCTCGCTTCCGGATATGGCCGAGCGGACTATTACCATTAACGGATTCTCCAAAGCATTCGCCATGACCGGATGGCGTCTCGGATATCTGGCCGCTCCAACATCTGTTATCCCCTACATGGATAAAGTCATGCAGCACTCCGTTGGAAATGTTACCACCTTCTCCCAGTGGGGAGGCGTTGCCGCTCTTACCGGAGACCAGTCTTGCGTTGAATCCATGCGGCAGGAGTTCGAAAAGCGCAGAAAGTATGTCATCGGAAGACTCGCCGGCATGGGACTTTCCACTGCTCCGGCAGAGGGAGCATTCTATGCATTCGTCAACGTCGGCGGCGACGACAACGCAATTGCAAACAAATGGCTCGAAGAGGCACACGTTGCCTGCACTCCGGGATTTGCCTTCGGGTCTCCGGGATGGATTCGCATGTCCTACGCGGCATCCATGGAGCGGCTCGCAGAAGCTCTTGACAGAATCGGGAAGGTTCTGTAACTTTTACTTTTTTATTTGTTTGGTTTTCCATAGTTTGTAAGAGCGTTTTACCTATACGAAATATTCTCCCTCAATCTCAAACGTATATCCCCCACTCCAAAAGGGAACTCTTACATATAAGGACCGCATAGAATAACGTATTATGAATGTCAGCGAAGGGCATCTCACACAGCAGTATCTCTGCGATTATCTAACCGTCTTTGACGGGGCAGAAGAATCCTACGAACTCCTCGTATTACAGAACATGTTTCTGTACCGCATGAGTGTTGACGGAGGATTCCATGCCCGCGTCGTCTCCTCTATCCTGAATCATGAAGAGGACAGAGGACTCCTTCTCTCGCTTCTTGCAGACTGCGGAGAAGCAGAAAAGCCGGAAACCACACTCAAAGAATGGCTCATCTCCGCCTACAGAGATGCTTCCGGCAAAAGAAAAGAAGTCCTTGCATGCTTCCTTCGCTCCCATATCTCCGGCACCAATAAAACCGCTGAACTCTTCGCTGAATCAGAGACAAATACGCCGGAATCATTCTGGAGAATCAAAAGCCGCAGTGCGGTAATCGACAGAATCAGAAACTCCGACATGTACTTCGGTTCCGGACGCCGCCCCTTCTGGCATGTGTTCCCGTTAGACACTGCCGCGGCAGTTCTTGCCGGTGTGCCGGAACTTTCTGCTGATATCGTCTATGATGCAGTTGTCTGCGTTGCCGGTGCATGGTTTTCCACGCTTTCCGAAGACGAGATGACCGTCTGGCTCAACATGCCGCGGGTATCCTACGAGGAGTGGGGAAGTATTGTCCGCCCGCTCTTAGACCTCAGCGACAGCCGTCCGGCAGTTTCTGCCGCAGACTGGCTCTACACTACCGGAAACTATGATTCGGCACTGGATTTATATGCAAACATCACTCTTGCATACGCCGGAACTCCTGTGGAAAAACCGGCATTCGAGATGATGGGCAAAATTCTTACCGAGTTCAAAGACTTCGACAATGCCTTTGAATCGTATAAGAATGCCTTCCTGTTAAGCCGCGAAGAAGGGAAATACTCAATCGCAGACGGCCTCAAGAACCTCTGCTTCGCAGGAGAGGATTTAGGCGAGGACATGCAGGAGTACTACTCCCGCATCGCAAAACTCATCGAAGAGCTTCCGGCAGATGAACGCAGTGCCCTTCGCTTCTCCTTTGCCGCTGAAGCCGGAAAACGCAAAAACTATGCGGATGAGTACCGCTGGATTGAGGAGGTTGTAGCAACTCCGGACTGTCCGGAAGCAATCTTTTCTGCCGCACTGAACCGCTTAACCGAGATGAACATGCATCTTGATTATGCCGGAAATCCGGATGCGGCAGCCCTTTCTGCGGCTGATGATGCGCTGGATGCTGCACGGGCTGTTGAGAAAGGAGACTTCGCCTACTTCGGTTTCGATCCGGTGTGTGCACTCTTCTGGTACAGCCGTGCCGCAGAACTGATGCCGGAACTCAAAGACAGAATACTTCCAAAGCAGTTCTCTGCCGCAGTTGCCGCAGGACTGATTCCGGAGGCGGCCGGATATGCCCGCGGCATTCCCGCACTGGAAGCGGTTGTTCATGCAATGGACGTCGATGAGTTTGCGCAGGCAGTCTCAACATTAAACAATGCGGTTACCGCAAGCCTTTCGAAGAGCATCGAGTCTGCGGCGGCAGTTATCTATCCGGCATTCCTGTTCCTTTCCCGCGAAAAGCGCCGCGAAGCAGCCGAGCAGATTCTCGCGTCCCGCTCGACCAGAGATGACGAGCGTGCCCGTGTATCGCTTGCATTCGGTTCAGTCTATCTTGATTTAGGTATGGTCGATGCCGCCCGCTCGATGCTGAGAGCGGCGCTTCGGGCAAATCCGGGAAGCGAGATTCGCTCCCGCATCTTAATCGAGCTTGCCTGGATGGAAGCAGAGGAGGGAGACTATAAGCAGGCGGTTGAAACATACCGTCTTGCCCTGAAGCAGAACGAACGCTTCCCGGCGGCATGGGCAGGAATTGCAAAGGCATCCATCCGGCTTGGCGAATTTACCGAAGCTCTTGCGGCCGCAAAGGAAGCATGCCTGCTGAATCCGGCAGATGCATCCTACCGCCAGATGAAAGAAGCGCTCGAGGTCGTCTGTGCCGAGCCGAAGGATGAGGCCGCAGACAAACTCTTCTGCCTGCCCGGAGCAGAAAACACTGCATACGCAGCAGTACTCTATGCGGAATCTTCCGGCAAAGATGCGGCATCCGCATGGAATGCAGAATCAGCCGCAGACGTTCTGGCATTCCGATAATCATATTTTATTCTGCGTTGTATGAGTATCTATGATGGATACCATCGACGTCTTACTTTCCGAAGAAGTCATTGATGCACGAATTAGAGAGCTTGCGGCACAGATTGACGCTGATTACGCAGGAGAGAGTATCACTCTTCTCTGCACCTTAAAAGGCGCGGTGTTCTTCGCCTGCGAGCTTGCAAAGCGGATTACGATTCCGGTTTTCATGGACTTCATCCAGACAGCAAGCTATGAGGGAACACAGTCCACCGGTACTGTCTCCATGAAACTGGATGTTCCAGACGAAGCAATTGAAGGAAAACACATCATTATCATCGAGGATGTGATTGATACCGGAAGAACGCTGTCTGTGGTAAAAGAGATGATGCTGAAGAGAAAGCCGGCATCGCTGAAGGTCTGTTCTCTCTTAGATAAACACGAGTGCCGCGTTGTACCGTTTGATGGAGACTACATCGGTTTTACTATCGGAAATGACTTCGTGGTAGGATATGGTCTTGATGTTGACCAGAAATACCGCAACCTTCCCTTTGTCGGGATTGTAAAATAATCTTTTTTTAGTTTTCTTCGTTGCGAAGGCTTTTGAACGCGAATAGTTTTTTCGCGTAGGGAAAACACTCTTACAAAGTCCGATAATACAACCCAGACAAAAAAAGAAAAATGTTAGTTGAGCGGGACGATGCTGATGAATGCCTTCAGACCGTCGATATCCCACTCGGTATCCTCTGCATCAGAGGAAGTGCCAAAGCGCACCGTCAGAACCTCAGCTCTGACTTCACCGGCAATTTCCGCATTCTTCTGCTCAACAAGACCGGCAATCCGCTCATCAGCAAGAACAACGGACGCCACAATCTTTGCATCGACCGCAAGACCTGCCTGCTTTCTCATCTCCTGAATACGGCGGATAACTTCTCTGGAGTATCCGTCGGACTCAAGCTCCGGCGTTAAGGTGACGTTGACGTAAACCGTTGCGTCCTGCATCGGGGAAGAGAAGATGTTCTCCGGCATACGCTCGGTAAAGGTCATGTGCTCTTCGGTCAGTTCACAGGAGAACTCGCCTTCGGAGAAAGCAATCTTTCCGTCGCGGACAAGAGCTGCCTTCAGTTCACTGCCGTTGCTGTTTTCGATGAATGCCTTCACCTTCGGACCGTCGCGGCCGAACTGCTTACCGATTGCCTTCATGGTCGGAACTGCAGTCCACTCTAATTTGTCCCAGACACCCTTGACAGCAGAGACAGCGCGTGCATTTGCACGCTCGCATGCCATATCATTCATGGCGGCTACTGCATCAAGAACTTCATCGGACTCGGTTGCCACGACAACCTCTAAGACCGGCCAGCGTCCCTTTCTCTTACCGTTCTGGCGGGCGTTTGCCACAGCCTCATCGAAGGACTGGATAAGCTCCATCTCCTTTTCAAGAACAGCATCACGGAGCTCTTCGCGTCCGGCGAACCAGTCCTGCATGTGAACGGACGGAACTTCGCCTGCACATTTCAGGTTCTGGTACATCTTCTCGCAGACGAACGGTGCGAACGGAGCCATGATGGTAATGAGTCTGCGAAGCACATAGTACATCGTCTCATATGCCTGAACCTTGGAGACAGAATCCTCCTCGAGCCACATTCTTGGTCTGACCAGCTGCACATACCAGCGGGAAAGCTCGTCGAGAACGAAGGTGGAGATTGGTCTGGTTGCACGGTGAAGGTTTCCTGCTTCCATCTCTTTGGTAACCTGCTCTGCAAGGGAGTTCACGCGGGAGATAAGCCATCTGTCCTCGCGGCCGAACTCTGCAATGTGGTCCTCGACAACACTCGGGTCCCACTTGCCGTCAACTTCCTTTGGAACAAAGCCGTCGAGCGCCATGTATGGCAGCGGGAACTTGTAAACGTTCCATAAGACGTTGAACATACGAAGAGTCGTCTTGATACCCTCGTAGGAGAAACGCAGGTCATCCCATGGTGCGGATGCGGAGAAGATGTACTGACGCATAACATCAACACCGTAGTTTGCGATAACATCCTCCGGAGTTACGACGTTTCCTAAACTCTTGCTCATCTTCTTGCCGTTTGCATCAAGAGCGAAACCGTGCATCAAGACAGACTTGTACGGAGACTTTCCAAATGCCATTGTAGAGAGCGCAAGCATCGAGTAGAACCATCCGCGGGTCTGGTCCTGACCTTCCAGAATCATGTCTGCCGGCCAGTACTTCTCGAAGTCCTCGGTCTTCTCCGGGAAGCGTAAGGTTGCCCAGGAGGCGACACCGGAGTCATACCAGACATCAAAGATATCCGGCACTCTCTGCATCTGACCGCCGCATTCGCACGGGAGCGTAATCTCATCAACATACGGTCTGTGCGGGTCAAACATCTTCTGACCGGATAAGGTCTCGAGCTCTTCGTAGCTTCCGACAACATGATATTTGTTACACTTCGGGCACACCCAGACCGGGATTGGAATACCCCAGTATCTCTGGCGGGAAATACACCAGTCGCGTGCTTCGGCAATCCAGTCGTGGAAGCGGGCCGAACCTGCCCAGTCCGGCATCCAGGTGACCTCTTCTGCAATCTCTTTGAGCATCTGGTCTTTGACTTCCTTAACCTTTAAGAACCACTGGGAGGTTGCACGGTAAATAATCGGCGTCTTACATCTCCAGCAGTGTCCGTAGCGGTGGGTAATCTTGCGGACCGCAAGCATATAGTCACCAAGCTCTTTGATGACCTCATCATTGGTTGCCGGGTCTTTGACGTATTTTCCTTCGAAGATACCGGCTTCTGCAGTAAAGTTTCCGTTTCCGTCAACCGGGCAGATAATCGGGAGACCGTACTTCTGACCGACGAGGTAGTCATCCCATCCGTGTCCCGGTGCGATGTGGACCATACCGGTGTTTTCGAGGGCGACATAGTCTGCAACGACAACTTTGTGCTCGATGCCTGCCTGCAGCGGAACCTGGGATGCGAGTGGGGATACGTATTTGGTGCCCGCAAGTTCTGCTCCGGTCTTGGTCTCAATGATGTCGAACTTCTGGTATTTACCATACTTTAAGATCTGTTCTGCTAAGTCTTTGGCAATCCAGAGGTCTTCTGTTTTTCCGTCCTTTTCTGCACGGCACTTTGCATAGACGAACTCCTCACCAACTGCAACAGCGACGTTGGCAGGAAGTGTCCACGGGGTAGTGGTCCAGATAACAAGGTACTCGTTTTCTGCTCCCTCAATCGGGAACTTGACGAAGATGGACGGATCGGTTTCATCAGCGTACTCGACTTCAGCGTCGGCAATTGCTGTTCCGCATCTCGGACACCAGTTGACAACACGGCTTCCGCGTTCCAGGTATCCCTTGTCGGCACACTTCTTTAAGGTGTACCAGGCGGCCTCGATGTATCCTTTGTCAACGGTCTGATACGGATCGTCGAAATCCATCCAGGTACCGATTTCCTTGAACTGGTCGCTCATCAAGTCTTTGTGGGTTAAGGCGAACTCGCGGCACTCTTCGATGAATTTGGCAACACCGTACTCTTCGATATCAGCCTTGTTCTTGAAGCCGAGTTTCTCTTCGACCTTGACCTCAATCGGGAGACCGTGCATGTCATATCCGGCACGCTCAATGATGTTTCTGCCGGTCATGGAGCGGTAGCGGATGATGGCATCCTTTAAGATTTTGTTCCAGGCAGTTCCTAAGTGGATGTAACCGGTGGTGTACGGCGGACCGTCGACGAAGAGCCACGGCTTTCCTGCCTCACGGAGTTTTCTGGTTTCGCGATAAGTGTTATTTTCTTCCCAGTACGCACGGACTTCCGCCTCGACGTTTTTCGGGACATAGCTTTCTGATACTTCTTTCATGTATTCCCCACGAATATGTCTCTATATATTGGTGTTACTTATAGAAAGTAATTGCCTTAGGGTTGAACGCTCATTTAGTGCTGTGCCGCGACAGAAGAATATATAACACTGTTACAACAAACAAAATGAGTATGTTACAGGCAGTAAAGATTAAAGAAGGCGTTTACTGGGTAGGCGCTATCGACTGGAATATCAGAGACTACCACGGATACACACTCCCTGGAACCACCTATAACGCATACCTTGTTTTAGGAGAGAAGGTTGCCTTAATCGACGGTACCTATCCGGGACACGAGTGGCAGATGATTGAGCGTATCGAGTCTGTTATCCCGCTCGAGAAGATTGACTATATCGTTGCAAACCACATCGAAATCGACCACTCCGGATCTCTGCCGATGCTGGCAAAGAAGCTCCCGAATGTGCCGATCTATATGACCGAGATTGCAAAGAAAGGATTTGCACGCCACTATGACACCAAGGACTGGAACATCCACACCATCAAGAACTTAGAAGCCCTTGAGCTCGGCGGCAAGACCTTAACTTTCCTCGAGGCACCGTTCCTCCACTGGCCGGATTCCATGTTCACCTACCTTGGAGAAGACAAAGTGCTCTTCCCGAATGATGCGTTCGGACAGCACATTGCATCCAGTGCACGCTTCGATGATGAGCTTGGTATCGACGAGGCAATGGAGCACGCAGCAAAGTTCGTTGCAAACTTAATTGTCCCGCTTTCCCCGAAGGTCTTAAAGAAACTCGGTGAGGTCACTGAACTTGGTGTCCCAATCGAGATGATTGCACCATCCCACGGTATTATCTGGAGAAGCCACGCAGCAGACATCATCAACGCATATGTTGCATGGGCAAACGGTGTTTCCAAGAACAAGATTACCATCGTCTACGACACCATGCACTACTCCACCGGTACTGCCGCACAGTACATCGCAGAGGGAGCAATCTCCGAGGGTGTCGAGGTTAAGTTCGATTTACTCAAAGACGGCAGATACGAAGGTGTCCACCGCTCTGATGTTGTCCGCGACATCTTAGACTCCAAAGCAGTCATCGTCGGTTCCCCAACTCTTGAGGACTATCCGCTGCCGACCGTTGCAGGATTCCTGTACTACCTTGCAGGTATCAGACCAGGCAAGCAGGCACAGAAGAAGATTGGTTTCGCATTCGGCTCCAACGGCGGTAAGGGAGGTGCACCGAAGGTCATCACTGAGCTGATGCAGAAGGCAGGAATCGAAATCTGGCATGAGCCGGTTGAGTTCACCTACCGCCCGCAGGCTGAGGACAAGGAGATGTTCTTCAAGCTTGGTCAGGAGATTGCAAAAGCAGTCAAGCAGATGCCGTAAACAGGGCATCTCTCCTCCTTTTATTTTCGGTTTTTTAGAAGTTTCCTTAATTTTTCAGGACATAGTTTAACAATACCGAACAACATATTATTTGTTTGGAGGTGAAAGAAAAACCTGAAAGAAATGAAGAAGAAAAGAAGGAAACACTGGATAACTCCTCTCTATGAGAGAATCCATGATATGCATTGAAAGCACCAGTCAGAAAGAATGCAAACTTCCTTCTTTAGAATGGTTGATGTCTGTTTTGAGTTAGTGATTTTTCCAGCAGTTTGTCCATCTCATGTGTAGGGGTGTATTTTCCCGCGAAAGCTGCACGAAGAGAAACGCGAAAATAACTTACAGGAAGAAATTGAGGTTTTAAGAAATCCTCAAAAAATAAATTGGGTTTATTCTGAAGTATCAGCTTATAACATCAGAATGACTGGAACGAAAACCAGTGCAATCATAGACATAAGCTTAATCAGAATGTTGATGGACGGACCGGAGGTATCCTTGAACGGATCTCCAACAGTGTCACCTACAACTGCTGCCTTGTGAGCCTCAGAGCCCTTTCCACCGTAGTTACCGAGTTCAACAAACTTCTTTGCATTGTCCCATGCTCCGCCTGCGTTTGCCATAGTGATAGCAAGGAGGAAACCGGATACAAGGGAACCGACTAAGAGACCGCCGAGTGCGAGCGGGCCTAAGATAAGACCGACTGCGATTGGTGCAACGATTGCAAGGACACCCGGTGCAATCATCTTCTTGATTGCAGAGGTAGTACAGATCTTAATGGTGGACTCGTAGTCCGGATCTGCAGTTCCTTCCATTAATCCCTTAATGTTCTTGAACTGGTTGCGGACTTCAACGACAACCTTCTCTGCTGCGGAACCGACTGCGGTCATAGTGAGTGCAGAGAAGAGGAACGGAAGCATACCGCCGATGAGAATACCGATAAAGACGCTGGTGTTTAAGATATCGATTGCTTCGATACCGACTGCAAGAGAGTATGCACTGAAGAGTGCAAGACCAGTGAGTGCTGCAGATCCGATTGCGAATCCCTTACCGATTGCTGCAGTGGTGTTTCCGACTGCGTCAAGGGTGTCAGTGATCTCACGAACCTTCGGGTCCTGGTGGGACATCTCAGCAATACCGCCTGCATTGTCTGCGACCGGACCGTATGCATCAACTGCAAGGGAGATACCAAGAGTAGAGAGCATACCGACTGCTGCGATACCGATACCGTACATACCTGCGAAGTTGTATGCGATGAAGATTGCAACAGAGATGATTAAGACTGGCCAGATGGTAGATTCCATTCCCTTTGCGAAACCGCTGATAATGTCGGTTGCAGCTCCGGTCTGACAGGACTCTGCGATCTTCTTGGTCGGCTTGTAGTCGAAGGAGGTGTAGTACTCAGTGATGAGACCAATTGCGAATCCGCCGACAAGACCTGCGATGGTTGCGAACCAGATACCCATACCAAGGCATCCTGCACCCATGGTGATCATGGTGAAGTTGCCGTAGAGGAGGAAGCTGGTGAATGCATAGGTTCCAAGGAGGGAAACGATGATTGCAATGATGGTTCCGGTGTTGAATGCCTTGTGAATTGCAGAGGATTCGTTCTTGGAGGTTCTGACGAACAGAGTTCCAATGATTGCTGCAATGATACCGAATGCAGAGATGAACATCGGAAGGAGGATGAGTGCGAGTGCATCGAGAGTCTCACCGTAGGTGGTTGCTGCGAATAATGCTGCTGCTCCTCCGAGTGCCATTGCTGCAATGATGGAACCGACGTAGGACTCGAATAAGTCTGCGCCCATTCCTGCGACATCACCGACGTTGTCACCGACATTGTCTGCGATAACAGCTGGGTTTCTCGGGTCATCTTCCGGAATACCTGCCTCGACTTTACCGACGAGGTCAGCACCGACATCTGCTGCCTTGGTGAAGATACCGCCGCCGACACGTGCAAAGAGTGCGACAGAGGATGCACCAAAACCAAATGATGCCATTGCGGAAACGACTGCATTGACTGCGGTTAAGTCACCAAATCCGCCGAAGACGATGACGAGGATGATGAAGAGTGCAGAAAGACCGAGTAATCCAAGACCGACGACGGACATACCCATGACGGATCCGGATGCGAAGGAGACCTTAACTGCTGCTGCGATACCGCGTTTTGCTGCGTTGGTGGTTCTAACGTTTGCTTTGGTTGCACTGGTCATTCCAATGTATCCTGCGCACATAGAGAGTGCTGCACCAATGAGGTAGCAGAGTGCGTTAATTGGTGCAATAAGCACTGCGAGGATAATGGCGACGACAATTGCAAAAGCTGCGATAGCTTTGTACTGGCTCTTCAGGAAGACGCGGGCGCCAAGGTGAATAGCGTCTGCAATCTTGATCATTTTCTGATCTTCCACTTTCTCCTTCTTTACAACAGAGAAGGAGTAAAGGGCGAAGAGAAGGCCGATTACGGCACAAACTGGAACAAGATATACTAAGTCCATATGTCGAAAACCTCCATCAAATTATATTGACGGCTTCTCCTTATATTAATGGACGGCAAAGATAATAATATTAATCCTTAATCTGACGCAGGATTTCCGGCAGATTCTACGAAAGGAAAACAGGTGTTTTGGCAAATTCGTATCAGAGACATCTGTTTTAAAAGATACAGTGTCAAAAAAACTCTTGAGACAGAGTCTGCAAAAAAGGAAGTGAGAAAATCTCACCAGATATCATAGTGTGCATGCTCTTCTGCATCCATCCGCTCAGGGGATGCATGCGGCGGCATGCCGATTCCAACCGTCAGGATAACAGCAGGGCGCAGATGGGTTGGCAGGTCAAGGATTTCTTTTACTGCCTCATCATCAAACTGCCCGACCCAGCAGGTATGCAGACGGATTGCGTGGGCAGCAAGCATCATGTAGGTCGCAGCAATCGTTGCGTCCTGCAGTGCGTATAAAATTCCGCGGTCACCGTAGCGGGACATCGAGCGGACATAGTTTGCACAGACCACAAACGCACAGCCGGAATCAAAAATCTGATGCTGACCGCCGGAAGCATCAGTCAGTTCCTCTAACTGACCGTCATCCGTTACGATAACAACATCCCATGATTCCAGATTTCCTGCAGACGGTGCAGTCCTAGCAGCAGCAAGCAGGTAATCCTTCTCCTCCTCAGTAATCCCGCCTGCCTCATATTCGCGGACAGACCGGCGGGATGCAAGGAAGGACTGAAACTCCGACGGATCCATTTAGAGCAGACCTTCAGCTGCAAGAACCTCGAAGGCCTCAACAGCGGCAGTCGTAATCGGAATCATGGCTGCACCGGAGTTGTCGGATGCAAGACCGAACTGGTTCGTCTCAACCAGACCGATTACCTCGTCAAGGCCTTTGGATGCGGTTAAGAACTCCTCACAGCCGGTTGCAGCAGCCGCGGATTTGACCTCAGCGTTTAACGTGTCAAGGAGCGTTACCAGCATATATTTTGCTCCCGGCTTGTCCTCCTTCTTTAAGGTAGGAATCGTCGTTAACTGGTGAGCAATCATCATGATATCGAGCTTTAATCTCTCGGCTAAATGATACTGTAAAAGTGCCTGTTTGGGAGTTAATGTCATACCTACATGTAGGCTTTTGAAAAATATAAAGAAGCGTGAGATGCTTATCTCAGCATCTCGGAAAGTTCTGCCGCAAAGGCATTCATCTGCAGGTACTCATTCTGTCCGGCACGAACAGCAATGTCAGCCCGCGAGAACAGAAGGGCGATATCAGGCGTCACATAAGGACGGACACTTTTTCTCAGAAGCGAGAGAACGTCAGCGGCAGTAAGCCCGTATTCGATTAGCAGGTTCTCGCAAATCTGCCGTCCCTTGTCTGCATCTCCTGAAGCCATTGCACGAATACAGGCATCAGCCATACAGCCGGTTTCTGTCTGCGAAAGGGCGAGCGGGTCATCCACTCCATAGCAGGCGGCAAGTTCAAGCCACATTACCGCCTTTCGCACATCACCTTTTGCACCGAGCACAATCATCTCCAACATATCCGAAGATACGCGTTCGCTGCATCCTTCCGCCTCTAAGATGCGGGTGAGGTGAGCGAGCATCATCTCATCGTCAATCGGAAGGAAGTAGAGCGGCACACAGCGGGAGCGGATTGGGTCAATTAAGGAAGCAATGCTGTTGGTCACGAAGATGAAACGGCAGGTCTGGCTGTACCGCTCCATAATCCGGCGAAGGGCTGCCTGTGCATCCTTCGGCAAATCGCCTGCGCCGTCAAAGATAATCAGCCGGAAGGGTGCGGAAAGCGGCTTTAAGGAGGCGTGCCACTTTACAATGTACTTGAAGTTTGCAAGAACAGACTTGCCCTTCTGATACAGATGGGCAAAGCGTTCGTTCTCTGCAAAGTACGTATGTCCCTGCGAGAACATCACACTCACCGGAAGAACGGTGGTGTTTTCTGCGGGGGACTCCGTGTAGAAGTTCTGCGAAAATATCTCCAGAGCCGCGGTTTTTCCAACACCGCTTCTGCCGATAACCATTAAGTGCGGAAGGTTTCCTGCTTCCGCATATGCCTGCAGCTGTTTTGCCGCGGAAGGCTGACCTAAAAGTTCCTCGAAGTTCTGCGGACGATACTTTTCAATCCAGAGCATGGTCTAAGAACTCCTTGATGTCATTGACTGCCGCCTGCAGAATTGCACGGCTGTCAATCTCCGGCATCTGAGAGACGCCGCCTGCGGCTTTGAGACGGCGGCATTCCTCTGCGATGTTCGGGAGAGCGCGACGGACTTCATCAATAATCGGAAGCGTTGCCGTCTTCGAGGTGCGGTCAATCGGATTTAAGTCAACGGTGATGACAATCTTGCCCATCTGAACCAGCGCCTCACAGCGGTCTCCATCCTCTAAAGGAACAAGGACAACGTCTGCAGAGCCGATGCCGTCCGGACAGCAGAGTCCTCTGTCATGCGGAAGCGGCACACAGCGCTCGACCTCTCCGCGGTTGACAACACAGCCTGCCTCTTCGAGAACCGCGTTTACCTTTTTCAGACGCTCTTCGGTCCGGTGGAAGAGATTCACCTCAACCTGTGCTCCGGATGCCTTCTGCAGGTCCGCAATCTCGGCGGCCGCAAGGGCTGCAGTGTTTCCGTTGATGGAAAGGACCGGATGCTTTGCCGCGAGAAGAACAGCGGCCGCAAGTTTTTCTGCGGCGAGGGCAGATGCGGATGTTTTTTCACCGAAGAGATAGTCAAATGCCTCTCCTCTGCCGTGCGAGGTCAGTCCTTCGTAAGAGACAACGCCTGCATGGGCTGCGGCTACAAGGTTTTCACGGGTTTTGAGCGATTGGTAGCGGGGGTGGCTTTCTGGAATATCAGACATAGGAATCCTCAAGAATTACCGGTCCTGTTTTCGAGACCGAGAGCGTATATACTTCACCAAAACGGGAAAGAACGGTTTCTGCATCAGGTCCGCAGGCAAAAATGCCGTCTCCAAGCATAGTCATGGATGCGGGGACACCTGAAACATCGCAGACGGCAAGAATTTCCTTCAGCCGCGGCGAAAGCAGTCCGCTCTTTTCCGCAAAGGAGCGGGAGTTTTTCATCAGACCTGCGAGGTCATCCGGTTCGGTTTTCGGGAAGGCAGCGCGGACCTTTTCCATCTTCTCCGGAGACGTGATAATATCAGGCGTCGGAATTGCGCCGAAGGAGACGGCACAGATGGGCTCATCAGTAAAAATCCTGCGGGAGACGCCGTCAATTCCGGCAGAGGTCCTAACAACAATTCCGCCGCCGGAAGCTGCCGCAACATCGCCTAATCCGGTGCCGTGACGGACCTCAAAGTCATGCGCAAGAGCCGTCAACTCCGTCTCCGAGTATCCAAGGTCAAAGAGACGGTTTGCCGCATGGTATGCCGCAAGCAGCCCTGCGGCACTCATGCCGAATCCTGCGCCTATCGGCATGGCGGCATCGACGGTAACGGATGCAGAAACGCCTAAGGTCCGCAGAACCTCTTTGATTAGCCAGCCGTCGGTATCGCTGTTCTTCACGCTGATGCAGGAGGAGTCGCCTTCCGTCATGGTAAGCGTTACTCCGCGGTTGATGACAATTCCAGCGCCGATACTTCCCGTTGAACCGGTTGTCGTTCCGTCAATTCTCTGGAAGTAGCCGGAGATATGTCCCGGTGCGAAAGCTACAACACGGCGTCCCATATCTCCCTCGCAACAGCATCCTTTTCCCCAGAAACGCGGTGCTCTGCGCCTTCCGTGAGAAGGATGTACTCGCCGGTCTTTGCTCCCATGGTCTCCGGATAGTTTGCGGCAACAAGGATAACATCTTCTTCTGCAAGAAGTCTGCGGCCTGCCTCTTCTGCATCCTCGCCAATCTTGAAGCCGATAATCTTCGAACCGCGGCCGGACATCTGGGTGATGAGTTTTGGAAGCGGCTTAAGTTCTAAGGAAACCGGTTTTCCGGAATGAATCTTCTCCGCAGAACGAACAGGGGAGAAGTCAGAGATAGCGGCGGCACTGACATAATAATCCGGTGCGGGAAGGCTTAAGACAGCCTCTGCCATGTCACCTGCAGAGGTAACAGAGATGTTTTTCACACACGGGATTTTTCCGTGAATCTCCGTGTTCGAGACAACGGTCACATCCGCTCCGCGTCTGAAGGCTTCAAGGGCTGCTTCGCGTCCCATCTTTCCGCTGGAACGCGTGGTAAGCACGCGGACACTGTCCACTGCCTCACGACAGGAACCGCTCGTGATGAGAACTTTTTTGCCCTTCAGGCTCTGTCTGGTCAGCGCCTTTTCCGCGTAGAGGCAGATTTCCTCAATGCCTGCAATCTTTGCCTTCTCCTCCTCAATTCTCGGCGGCACCACATCGATTCCAAGAGCCGGCAGGCTTTCCAGATTCTTTCGGACAACCGGATGGCGGTACATCGACTCATGCATCGCAGGAGCTAATACTATCGGCATCCCGCGGCCAATGGCTGTGGTGGCAAATGTGGTAATTACTGTATCGTCGATACCGCAGGCGATTTTGGATATGGTATTGGCGGTCGACGGAGCGATTAAGAGCAGGTCAGCATTGCCGCCTTCTCCGCAGTAGAGCACATGCTCCACCATTCCTGAGATTCGGGTAATTGCCGGCACTGCACAGGCATAGGTGAGCGCATCGGGATGGATGATGCCGCAGGCGGCTTCAGTTAGTACCGGGATGACTTCCGCTCCGCGTCTTCGAAGCTCATGTGCGAGCTTAATTGTCTCTACAGCGGCGATACTGCCGCAGACGGCTAAGACGATTCGTTTATTTTCCAGCGTTTTCATACCAGTTTCACATCCCATACGCAGTGCCATGTGCGGCTTGCATATTTCTTTACTTTATATTCGCTTATAGTATACCTAAAACCTGCGGATGAGACAGCATCTTCTACCTCGCTTTGCCGCTCGCCGACACCGTGAACATGGAGAATGGTGCCTGCTTTCGCATGAGCGAGAGCATGAGGCAGGAAGTCTATTGCATCGAAGTGTCCCATGAGGATGCGGTCGTATGTTCCGCGGAGTTTCTCGCGGCAGTCTCCGCACTCTGCAGTTACATTTCGTCCCAGATAGTTTGCCGCGATATTTTTTTCCAGGAAGGCAAACGACTCGGGATTGATTTCCATCGCATGGACATTCCCTCCCGCAAGTGCGGCAGAGAGCGTGAAGTAGCCGATTCCGGCAAACATATCCGCAATTTTCTCTCCGGGCTGCACCAGGCTTCGGATGCGAAGCTTCTCACCGCGGTTACCCTGCGAAAACATAACCCGCGACGGGTCAAGAGTGTAGGAGATTCCTGCCTCGCGGAAGGTCACCTCATGCGGCGTGCCGTAGAGCACGCGGATTTCCGGAATCCGCATCACACCGGTCTGACCGGTTGAGTGAAGCACGCAGGAAGGATGCTCGAAGGTGAGAATCTCTGCAAGTTCAGAATCATCCGGTGCATCTCCGTGGATGAGGATGGTATCTCCCATCTTCTGATACCCGCGGCCAACATACGGAGTCCGCTCCGCTAAGACTTCATCGAAAGGAAACCCCTCTCGCACCGGAATGTAGGCGATGTCTCCTTCGACAAACACCCTGCGGGTTTTGTCAACCCAGTCTTCTTCAAGGTGCTGTGCGATTTCGCTTTTTCTGCAGGTGCGGACGTTCACGACTCGTCTTCAGGTGTTTCCACACCGAGGGGGATGATGGTGTCTTTGTGGCGGAGGAAGAGGAGGTTCTGTCCCTCGTATGCCTCAATCCAGTTTCTGTCCGGTGCTTCGAGGACTTCATTTGTGTTCGGGTCGAGGATTCCCATCAGTCCTGCGTCGCGGTAGATGATGGTTCCGGACTCCGGTGTGCGGGCGTTTCCGATTAACGGGTCTTCATCATTCTCGCGGAAGGAGCGGTTGAGTCCGGTCTTTAAATCCTTGACAAAGACGGTGTCTTTGTTCTGGCGGAGAATCTGGAAGTATCCCTTCTCGCGGAAGATGACATCGCCTTTGGCGAAGTGCGGCAGGCGAAGCGAGTAGGTAACACGGTAGAGACGAATACCGTTCTTCTCTCCAATGAGTTTCGGATGCGTGGTGTAGCTTCCGCCGAGAGCGCCGACGATATCGTGGGCAATGGCTGTGCCGATAGCCTGCGAACTGTAGGTGATGTCCACTCCGTCCTTGGTCTCCTCAACATCGGAGACGAAGGATAAGCGGTCTCCTGCGTTCTGCATCTGGTCTTCAATCTGGTACGCAATCTCGCCTGCCCGGCGAATTTCGAAGGCGGTCGGCTTTCTGCCGTTGGCTCTGACCTGGATGACGCCTTCGTAGTAGCTTCCCATGATTCTGCTGCAGCGGTCGCACTGCTCATGAATCCAGACAAACTTGACTTTTGCGGTGTGTTCAACCGGAACTCCATAGAGTTCGCCAATCACTAAGATGGTCGCAAGTGAGCGGTTGCTGCTGGTGTCTCTGATGCTGATGGATTTCTGGACGTTTTTCACATCCGGGTGAACTTTGATTGCAGTCTCGACTAAGGTGTAGCTTAAGTCTTCGCGGGTGATTGCAGAGTCAGACCACATGCCGGAGGTTTTCACCGAGTCACAGGAGGGGCATATGGTGCATTCAATCCGCGGCGGGATTTCTATCCAGACGAGGTCTTTGGCTTTGCATTTTCCGCAGAGTTCTCCATTGTCGCTTGGAGCTCCGCATTTGGGGCAGAATCCTTGGGTGAGGCTCATTCTTATACTCCGTATATTTGTGCGTGGGGGATGTCTCCAATTAAGATGATGGTCTCTTTGTCGATGATGCCGGCTTTCAGAGCAGCTGCACAGACTTTTTCTCCGATGATGTTTGCGTTTGCGGCAGACCGTAGGGCGCAGACGATTTCCTCTTCGGAAGCGGTTTCTGTTCCGTAGAAGGATTCGTCAACGACGATATCGCATTGCGGGCAGGTTAGGGTTTTTCCGATTAAGTCTGCATCACATGCGGCAACGATAGTATCACAGCCGGATATTTTGTGTATTTTGAGATGCATAATTGTGGTATATGTATGGGGTTTTCGAGGGTATATTTGTTAGGCAAAAAAGGGTTGTTTCCTCAGAATGCCAGAATCGTTCCGGCAGAGGAAATAATGGTGAATGCCGCCATCACAATCACCGGAACTGCAACAGCGGTTCTGAGTTTCTTTTCCGGAATATCGCAGACAGAAGAAAATCCGAAGTACCACACAGGAATCGACCAGAGCAGGAAAACACCCTTCAAAAGCAGAAGCAGAACCGGTGCAGGAGTTCCGATAAAACTGACTAGTCCGGTCAGCACTGCCTGAACAATCAGGAGTCCGGAAACATATCCGCAGACCGAAAGAATCTGGGAAAATGAACACTCCGCATACCCGATAAACTTCAGACAGGCAAAGAAAAGCGCAGAAACCGCAACCCAGGTGATAATACCGCTGATAATAGTGGAGACCGTTCCGACACCAACCATCAGTCCGGTGAAATCTCCCGGGATTGCGGATGCCGCAGTCAGCAGAATCGGAATTGCAAATACTGCAGAGATTACCGAATAGAGTATTGTCAGAATCACCGGAACAGTCAGTCTGGCTGAATTCTGTGCAAAGAATGTCTGCTGGTCAAAGAGCAGATTATAGACGGATACAAAGAAACTCATGTTTCGTTTATATGGGACGGAATAGTATTAAAGATTCATCGTGAAGATGTTCCGGAACCGGCAGATAATTAACTGTGAGAATTACATTATATTCTATGGTGCAAAGAATACGGCATCAATATCTTGTTTTCTTTGTTCTGCTGCTCTCACTTCTGGTAAGCGGAGCTGCCGCTGAAACAATCTATGCCGAGAACTTTGAAGAACTCAGAAACGGACTCTCATCCAACGGAGAAAATACGGTTATTCTCACCGCAGACATCACTGCGGAAAGCAGTATTCCCGTGATGGGTAAAATTACCCTTACCACCGAAGAAAATGCAAACTGCGTGATATCATTTGCAGACTGCCCTGCAGACAAAAAAGGATTTATCCAGGTCGGCAAAGGAGCGGAACTTACTGTTATTGGAAACAAATCCGGAAAAATTACAATCACCGGTAAAAATTCCAAAGACACAAGCCTGATATCAATCCATTCCGGAAATCTGGTCCTGAAAAACACTGACCTGAAGGAAAACCACCTGACAGAAAGCGGCAGTGCCGGAGGTGCTGTCTATGCAGATTCCGGAAAAATCATCCTTGAACGATGTACCATTACCGGATGCAGTGCTGACCTTGGCGGTGCAGTGTACCTGACATCAAATGAGAAAAGTTCAGTTGAGGGAGAGATTACCGGAGTATTCATCAACAGCTGTACTGCATCAGCAGGCGGAGCTGTCCATGCAGATTACCAGGGAAAGATTCCTGAATTGAGTATTCCAAAGAAAATGCAGACAAAACTGACCATTTCTGCAACCACTGTGAATAGCTGCGGTGCGGAAAACGGCTTTGGAATCTATGCAACAGCATCAGACATCAGAATCTCCGGTGTTGATTTTGCAGATTTACCTGCATTTGGCGACAGCAACAGTGTCTGCGCAGTTTCATCAATAGTATCTCTCGATGGTCCGCAGGACCAGCTGCATGGAATCTCTCTGGAAAAATCCGTTATCCATCTGGTTGATGAATTTTCCATCTATGACCACGCAACAGTAACGCTCGTATCTGATACTGCAGTATCTCCGTACCTCATGAAAATCGATCGCGGAAATATCAGTGATGTGGTCGGATACTTCACCATTGTCCTGCCGGACGGCTTCCTCACAGAAAAGAACGGAAAGAACCTCATACTCAGAGCATATGTAAACTTTGATGCAAACGGCGGTTTTGGAACACCGCTCCTTACAGATTTACCCTGCGCTATCAGAACAGATTTGCCAATCAACCCATACAGCCGCGAGGGATACACCTTTGCCGGATGGGCAGAAACACCAAACGGACCTGCACAGTACGAAAACGCAGGAACGATTACGCTGCTCGAACCGACAACGCTCTATGCAGTCTGGGAAAACAAAGATGCAGAATCCGGATATTTCCGCACAATCACCAACGGAGGATATGTGGAAGTGAGCGGACATCCTCCTCTGCAGTACGTTGACCTGCCGGCAGGAGCTTCCGGAGACATATATCTCTCTGATTCCATAGATGTCCCGACGCCGGAGGATATGCAGGTGTTCTCAGTATTTTCAGTAAATATCACCGAATATCCAACAGGCATGCCGTCTGAAATCGGCTTTTCTCTGAGCAGTACTGAACTTGCCGGAACAGATGCAGAGAGCGTCCACCTTTACTCCTATGCAGACGGGGAGTGGAAAGCACTGCCGACCACTTGCTCTGTTACAGGAGATACCGCAGTCTTTGAAGCACAGACAAACAGTTTAGGTATCTTTGCGGTTGTCTTTGAGGAAAGTTCATCTGCGAAAAGCCCGCTTGGAATTATCAGCATCATCGCAGGAATTTGTGCAGTCTGTCTTTTCCGACGGAAATAAGGCACAAATTATCCACTGTTTTTTCATCTTTTGAATTTGTATTTATCCTATGAACATCAATACTATACCTGCGTATGAAGAAATTCAAATACGACATTAACAAATACGACCCGAAACTGATGATGGGAATCCCTGCAATTCTCTTTGCGGTCGCGGCTGTTATTGTCCTCATTACATTCATCATAACCGGCATGCCGGTAACTCCGGGAATTGACTTTGCCGGAGGAACTGCTGTCACTCTCCACACCGATGACACCAAAGAGGAGATTGAAGCATACTTTGCCGGATATGACCTGAAATCCATCGAAGAAGGAATCTCCGGCGGATACTATCTCAAGTTCGGTCCGATGACAAACGAAGAGATGATGGAATTCAACGAATATATCATAGCAGGATATCCTGATGCCGGAATTGACCAGATCGGCGCAAACTTCGGTGCAACCCTGCAGTCACAGGCAATGCTTGCTCTGCTCTTTGCCTTCCTTGGAATGGCGGTTGTCGTCTTTATCGCATTCCGGAAAATCCTGCCGGCAGTAACCGTGGTGTTTGCCGGAATCGCGGATATCACCATCACTGCTGCGGCAATGAACATCTTTGGAATCGAGCTCTCATTAGCTACAACCGCCGCCCTTCTCATGCTTATCGGATACTCGGTTGACAGCAACATTCTGCTGACGACAAAGGTTCTCAAGCGTCAGGGCAAACTCGAAGAGAAGATGGAGGGAGCATTCCACACCGGATTTATCATGACATCCACCACATTCTGTGCGATTCTTGCAATGTTTATCGTCTCTCTCATTGCAAACGTACCGACCTTATACTCTATTGCTGCCGTTCTCCTGATCGGACTGGTTTGTGATTTAATCTTCACCTGGGGATTCAATGCAGGAATGCTTCGCATTTACTGCGCACGGAGGGTTGGAAGATGAAACGAACTCCAGTGCAGAAACGTGAGAAGAAAGAGTATCACGGAGCAGCAGCCCTCATCCGCGACCCATACGTAATTATCGCGGCAATTCTTGTCGCTGCCTCCCTGATTGCAATTTTTGCTCCGGTAGGGGACAGAGACGGCATTACAAATCTGCAGTTCGGTCTTGATCTGGAAGGAGGGTCCTGGATTCAGCTTGAGTTCCAGGCAGATGTAGTGACAGTCCAGACGCCGGTCGATATTTATGCAGTTGCCAAGTCGATGTCTGATACACTTGACTGTACCGTAAAGCCGATAGATATCGGAAAGGTTGAGGTGGACAAGAAGTTTACCGAAGCCGAACTGAAAGCGGCTGCGGCAAAAGCAGGAGCAGTGTATATCAGCTCGGAAGCAGGGGTCGGCAGTGACACTGCAGATTCGGTAAAACGCATCTTAGAGTCGAAGGTAAACAGTCTCGGCACCAGTGATGTGAAGGTGAATGTATTAACCAGTATCAACGGGGTTGCGCAGTATGTCCGCGTAGAGCTTGCCGGCGTTGATATGCAGGAGGCACAGGAGATTGTCGGAAAGCAGGGACTGTTTGAAATCAGAATCCAGACAACCGGAGAGGAGACAGAGCATGTGCTTTACGGAGATTCGGTTATTGCCGTGCAGACTCCGCAGAAAGATCCGGCAACCGGTGTGTGGGGTGTCGGTTTCACGCTCGATGATACCGGAGCAAAGGCGTTCCAGAAGGAGTGTATTGAGACCGGAGCTACCAGAAATCCGCAGGCACACAATATCAATATGTACCTGGATTCCGAGGTCGTCTACAGTGCTCCGCTTTCCTATGAGCTGGCAGCACAGATTGCACTGCATCCGGTAAACTCTCTCTCAGCATCGACCGGAGTGGGAGAAGAAGGAAAACAGAAGGCGCAGGAGCTGGAGGTTCACCTGAGAGCCGGAGCACTCCCAGTAGAGGTTGAGATTGCCGGTTCTGGTTCGACTTCGGCGGCGCTTGGTGATTACTTCAAGATTGTGTGTGTCATCGCAGGAATTGCAGCCCTTGCCGCGGTTGCGCTGACAGTCTATCTGCGATACCGTGTGGCGGCTATTGTTCTCCCAATGGTTCTGACAAATGTCACAGAGATTGTTATCCTGTTAGGTATTGCAGTCTTTATTCAGCAGCTTGACTTAGCAGCTATTGCGGCACTGATTGCGGTTCTGGGAACCGGTATTGACCAGCTTGTCATTATCACTGATGAGGTGATGCATGAAGGTCGTGTGCCCTCGAAGGTGTTGTATCTGAAGCGGCTGAAGCGTGCGCTGGTGATAATTATGACGTCGGCGGCAACGGTGATTATCGCGATGTTCCCGCTGATTATTATGGATTTATCCACGCTGAAAGGGTTCGCAATTATTAATATTCTGGGAATTCTGATTGGCGTGCTGATTACAAGACCAGCGTATGGAAGAATAGTGATGGAGATTTTAGCGAAGAGGTGAGGGGAGAGAACCTCACTTCTTTCTCTGTTTTAGTATTTCGGATACAATTCCAGATGTTCCATAATAAGTAGAGTGGTATGGAGTACTGTGTTCCATACTCGTCGTTTTTTCTCCCAAATTTACCATACTTGTTCTGAGAGATATTTTCGGAAGATATTTTTCCGGAATTCGGCAAGACGTTTCGAGCGGGTATTTCCTCCTGATTTAACATCAACCGGAAAGATAATCTGTCCGTTTTGAACAAGGAATTCCACATCTGCTCCGCGTTTGGAACGCCAGAAGTATGGATGCATCTCTTTCATGCTCATGAGTTCAGTCAGTACAAAGTTTTCGATGAGCATTCTCCGCATGAAGGCTGTCTGCGGGCCAAGAGTGAATAATGATGATGCGGGAATACAGCTCATTCTCCGAAGAAGTCCCACGTCTGCAACATAAATTATTATCTGTCGTTTAATGTAATTGATCTCGCGTTTTTGACGTCAACTTTGCATACAATAACTGCAAATATTACACATACCTGTCTAGCGGGAGAGGTTATGGGCAACGCCGGACACGCTGAAAATACCTGAGGATTGATTTTGGTCAGGATTTTAATCGGTAGATTCTGTTTTTATTTTGTCCCTCGGAGACAATAATTCCTGCATTTACCATCCCACGCAGGATTTCCCGTGTTCGTGTCAGTTTGAGTCCAAGCAGTTCTGCGAGCATTGCTGAAGATGCTGACGGGTTATCTGTTAGATATTCGATGATAATTTCTTTTTGTCTCTTGGGTTTGTCAGCGGTATTTATCGACGGTTTTGATTTATCAACGCTTATTATCAGCGGTTTTGTATTGTCAGCGGCATTTATCAGCGCTTTCTGCAGATTAGCGGTTTTATCGAACGGTGTTCCTAATGATATTGTAATCCTGTCTGGTTCGAATGTTTCTTTGATATCCGGGCATCCCCATCCTTGTTTTTCCCAAACAGAGTATATGTTTGGAATGCCGCTTCCTGCACGCTCTCCAATGTTTATCAGATTAAACATCTTGATAAGCGTGGTGTTTCGCGGGTCGGAAATCCCTCCGCTTTTTGCATCTGCAATACTAATTCTGAATCCTCCGGGATTTTCCAGGGTTATTCCGCTCGATTTTTTGATGATTACAACACCACGGCTTCCGTGATAATCTGCATTCACCAGACAGTTTGCCAATGCCTCCCGTATGGCGCTGTGTACTCTGGTATCATCAATTCGATCTCCCCGCTCGACTTTGAAGGGGATCTTTAGTCCCTCGGTGAGTTTCTGGTATACGCGGAAATAGAAGTCATAGAGGTTTCCGCTCCAATCTCCGGAGGTTGATACGATTCTGTCTGTCCAACGCTCATTTTCCTCTGAGATCTCACGATAGTCAAGGAAGTAGTTGGGGTACTCGCGGACGATTTCATATTCGTGTCCGAACATGAGAAGACCTGCTGCTGTTGGATGAAGCTTTCCATCTTCACTTCTTCCAAGGGCGCCGAGTTTGTAGAGGAAGTCACAGTCATCCAGCTCCCCCCATACGTGTCCCGGCCGCAGGGATGCCATTCTGTTTCGATATCGGTGAATACTGTCTGTATCAAAGACGGCGGCATCCATATTTTCGAGAACCCGCAAATCCTGCGTTTTTACCGCTGCATCGCGCAGCATTGCAGAGATTTCATCCCGCGTACATTTGTAGTCTCCCTCGCCATTTCTCCGATAGCTTCCGGAAAGCGGGTTTCCATCAATGAAGATTGGTTTGTCAGCTCTCTCTGCCCTTGGGACAGTAATGACTATGATATGACATCCGTTTGTTTCGGCGATTTGAACATCTTTGTCGGAGAGGATGTTGACACTGACTTTTTTGGGGTTGTTTATGGTGTCCCAGAACTCTTTTATGAGCTGTTCGGGATTTGGGAGGTTGATTGGACGGAGGGTTTTATCGGTATTTTCTTCAACACCAAGAAGGATGATTCCGCCAAGTGTGTTGGCAAATGCAGAATATGTTTCCCAGATGCTTTTAGGCAGTCCTCCTAATGCTTTTTTGGCCTCAATACGGTTGTTTTCCTGATATTTTTCGAGGTGTTCTATGTCAAGCATGTTCTCCCTCCTCCTGAGATAGATTATGTATCATTTTGTCTGATTTCATATAAATATGTGCCACAGCGATTTTTATGTGCTGTACTTAATAAATGAAGTCGTCTTTAAGACCTATATGTATAATACTTGGGAGGGGGGATAGCAACTGCAAATGTAATATGATAGTGTTTATGAAACTGCGGAGGAGAACATTGTCAAGAGGTACTATGTGATGTTGAACGACCAATCATCTGTCATCTGTCACCGGGTTCAAAATAGAAAAGTATGCTTGCCGGAAATTCTTCGCCGCTTTGCGTCATTTCCGTTCGGAGGTGTCTTCTTGTTGTTTAGTTTAGTTGTTCTTTATATAAATATGAATGGAAGAAATGGCGATTTTTTGAGTAGGATGAAGTGGGCTTTGGAATGGAGGTGTCTTTGTTTTTGGAAAATATAGGTGACAGATGACAGATGATTGGTTGTATGTGTTGGTCCGAATTGGAGGAGAAACATTCCCAACATCTGGGTTACAGAGACAAAAAGCAAGTGCTCTACTCTGTTAGGTATTGCGGTCTTTATCAGCAGCTTGACTTAGCAGCTATTGCGGCACTGATTGCAGTTCTGGGAACCGGTATTGACCAGCTTGTCATTATCACTGACGAGGTTATGCATGAAGGTCGTGTGCCCTCAAAGGTTTTGTATCTAAAGCGGCTGAAGCGTGCGCTGGTGATTATTATGACGTCGGCGGCAACGGTGATTATTGCGATGTTCCCGCTGATTATTATGGATTTATCCACGCTGAAAGGATTTGCAATTATTAATATTCTGGGAATTCTGATTGGCGTGCTGATTACAAGACCAGCGTATGGAAGAATAGTGATGGAGATTTTAGCGAAGAGGTGAGGAAACCTCTTCTTTTTTTATAGTTTTGCTTGGAGTTTATCAAGCCATTCCTGGTGTTCGAGATAGAGCATATATCATGCTTAAGCAGTTACGATAAAATATGGAGAAAGGATAAAGATATTTTAGACAAACATATCTGTTTGGAGAATAGTATCATCTTCAATATCAACTGCTGCTTTCTTCCCAATAATATCATCTAAATACACAGGTGATAAACCTCCTCCAGGTCGCTTAAAAGTAATCATATCGCGAGTGATAACAGAACCTTTTTGAATATCACAAGCTGCAACTAAAGAACGTCGGGCATTCTGTCTTGCAGCACTTTCGCTTTCCAGACAGGATAATTGATAGGAACCACGAATCATATCGATAAATGAGATACCATCAATAATCTTTTTTGCATCCGCAGAATCCATTGCGTGATAATGGTCATTTCCGACAAGCGTTTTATCAAGAGTGAAATGCTTCTCAACAACAACAGCTCCAAGATTGTATGCAGTCTTAATAACATCTGCACAAATATCCGGTTTTGTATGGTCAGAGTATCCAATTATTAAATCAGGATATTTATCTTTCAGGCTGACAATCTTATTTAGGTTTGCATGTTCATATGGTGTCGGATATTCCAGCACACAGTGGAGAAGGCAGAGCGGCTGTGAATTATATTTTCTAATAACATCAACAGTTCTCTCAATCTCATCCTCATTTGATGCACCAACTGAAAGAAGAATTGGCTTTCCTTTTTTTGCCATGTATTCAACAAAGGGGATATTATTCAAATCAGATGAGGATATCTTATAAACATTCATCATATCATAGAGATAGTCAGCAGATTCAATATCAAATGGCGTCGAAAGAAACTCAATACCAATCTCTTCTGAGTACTGACGGAGCTCAGCATACTCATCTTTTCCGAATGAGTCAAATTTCTTGAATAATGCAAATTGAGATGTTGTTGCCTCTTCTGAGGTATCCCAATATGAAGGGGAGTTCTTTGCGGCAAGTGTCTCTGCTTTGTATGTCTGGAATTTCACTGCATGGATGCCAGAGTTTTTTGCCTCTCGAATCATCAGTTTTGCTGCCTCAATCGGCGATATCGAGAGTTTTTTTGCAATATCGTAATAGTTTACCCCAATCTCTGCAATCAGTACAAACTGGTTGTTCAAAGCACGGGAAATAATTGTATCAATCATGGTTTAGTCCTCATTTAAAATAATATCTGCAATTCTCTTTACTCCCTTCTTCAAATCATGCTGAAGCATCAGGCTGCGCATCTCTTTCCGGACCTGCGGTGTTTCAATGAGCCAGGAGACAGTTCTTTCAATAGTATCTGATGAAATGTTAATACCAAGCCCTAAGTTGACAAAACCATTTTTCATTTCGGCAAAGGTGTGTAACTGTTCTCGTTCATTTTGTGCCATCACAACAGAGGGAACACCAAGGCAGGCAAGTTCAAACACTGTTCTCCCTTGCGATGTAATTGCCAAATCTGCCTTTTCCATATAATCAGTTATTCTTTTTACATCAGACACAACAGTGACATTAAGTTCATCTGAACTCAGGATTCCGTTTTCCTCAGCAGAATAACCTGCACCAGTTATGATTGTAAAATGCGTTTCCGAGAACTGAGCATGAAGTCTTGGAAGAGATGAGTAAACCCTTTTGGTTAAATTAGATGGATCTGTTCCTCCAAAAAGAACAAGAACTTCATGTACCTTTTGTGAAAACTCCTTTGGCTCAGCAGTGACAAATTCATCTCTGAGACAGTGATACTTCTCACCAAAGAAGTACTGTTTATCTGCATCATCTTTTGAATACAATGCATTTATTACTGCATCTGCATACTTGCTTCCAGGGCCCAAATCTTCAATAGTTACGACACGTTTTGTCAATGACTTTAATTTCTGGATATAGTCCACTGTAGTATCCAGACAATCATTTACAACAACGTCTGCATTCCATTCTGAAAGGAAGTGGTAAAAGTCCTCGTCATTTTGGATGGTTGTCACAGGCATGAAAGATGACCGGAGTTTCTCCAATCCTTCACGATGTTGTTCGCGTGTAACAAACATAATCTCATGTCCGATAAAATGGTATGCCAGTGTTAGACAATGATAAATATGGCCCATACCCAGTTCTTTATGGCCATCACAACGGAATACAATACGTTTCTTATTTAAGACTGCATCACAAATCTGCCAGTCAACAGGAGAGTCAATGTCTGCAGCTTCATCTTCCGGAATTTCAAACACAGAAACATTTGTTCCCAGCCTTCCAGTTGAGGTTACACATTCGCGTCTTGAGATAAAAAATGCTCCCGTCTCAAAATACAGAGGAGGAAGTTTCTGGCGGTTTAGCCGCTCTGCATAATTTGGAGTGTAACCAGATTCAGATTTCGACCAGGTAAGATGCGCCTTGTTTACCACACTGATATAAGAGTCTTTATCATCAGCAATGAATTGAAGTAGTGCTGTATTGAGAGTTTCACTTTTCAGAAGCGGAGATGTTGGCTGCATCGTTACGACAACATCATATCGGAGTTTCTTCCGCGCTTCCATCTGGAGAACAGCATCGTGAATTACTGGGTCAAGAGTTACAGCATCGCCGGAAAGCTCTGCGCTACGGGTGATTGCTGATATTGGATATTTTCCCGCTATGCTTAATATCTCATCATTATCACTGGAGACAACGACATCCATGATATTACTACATCTTAACGCATTTTCAATTGCATAACTAATAAGTGGTTTTCCATGTAGAAGGCGGATATTCTTTCGAGGGATACCTTTGGAACCACCACGTGCTGGGATAATCACAATGATTTTCATATTTGATTTTAGAGTCTATTTCTTTGAGAAATGGTTTGTCTAATTACACTAGCAATCCTCTTATGTGCATTACCATCTAATTTGTGCATGTGATTCTTAACATATTCATTTTGAGCAACATTCATATCAATACCAATATCTATAATTTTAGAAACTACTTTACCAAGCCCTCCTTTTTCAAAAACAGGCAAGCCAACCCCCTCCTCCACATACTTACCATAGTCTGGTTCATCTGAAAAATCCATAATGATTAATGGTTTATGGAATGCAACAGCTTCTTGCCCTGTTGTAGAACTTTTCTGAATTATTATATCAGAAATATATACCATCTCAGTTGTGTTTCCCATTTTATCTGGAACAACCACATTACATTTCAATTCATACTTCTTAAGGTATGTATCAATCAATTGTTTATGTTGTTCTGTTTCACCAGGATGTTGTTTAATTATCAGCGTTATATCTTTTCTATGATAGAATGTATCAAATATTTCTGAAAAGTAAGCTTGATTTTCAGAGTTAGACCAGCCATGACTTTGTGTTACCCAAAGAACAATTGTTGATTTTGAATTTATACCATATCTTTTGCAAAAATCATCACGATTGTACTGCAAAGGTTCTTGTCCTAGATAATCATAACGTGGATTTCCAGTTACAACTACCTGACCCTCAGGATATCCGGCGTGAGTTACTAATAGATTATACTCAAAATCCCCCCACACACATGTAATATCTGGAACTGGAAATGACACCCCACAATCTCTAGATGAGGACACCAATAATGAATCATGATTCAAATATGAAGGATGTTTTGCAATACCACCATGCTGGATACCTATTGTTGGAATCCCATGTTTTCTCGCTAAGTATAAGATATATCTTCCGGAAGTTGTTTGTTCATCTGTTAAAACAATAGCATCCGGGTTATTTTCGCGAATAATCTTATCCATGCAAACACCTCTTATGATTTCGTAAGGTATACTGAGAATCAACCCTTTTTTTAACTCCACTTTGAGTCTCTTTTCATCTACATTTAATAAGTTGGAGACAGTTGTAATCCAATCAGATTCTCGTTTCAACTCATTCCAAAGTTTCTTACAATTTAATATAACATCTACATCATTTGCGCAACAACAACCACATGAGAAATACTCCCAAACATTACAAGAAATGAAACTAGTGTTAGTCTTTTGTATATCCCTATATTTATCAAACGAATTTATTAGAATCTCAATAGGCAATTCTTGATATGGGGTGACTATGTCAGCCCCATACTTAGACAATTCTTCACAAATTGATTCATTATATAAGTTATAATATCCATTATTATTGTCTAGTTGATTTCTTTTGCCCCATTCAATTAATTCAAATCTATATACTATTTTGTGATTCAACCCACCTCTTGAAGTAGATAAATAGCTAGTTTTTCTATTAGTAATAACTAATGACAATAATTTATTTAGATATCCAAATAAACAAATACCCACCCTTACAATAAATGGATTTGATGGAATCAACTCTAAAAGAGAGACGATTATATTTTTAACACCAATTTTTCCATTAAATTTGGATAAGTATATTCCATTATCTATGAACCACCAATAGGATATTGAATTATACTCTAATTTATCTATAATAGTCTTCCCATCGCTAAACTGTTGAGAGAATATATTTCCCGCAGAATCCATCCATAATCACCATGATAATTTATAATCAGAATGCATTAAGCAATTTGAGCATAGTGTATTTCAACGATCTAATTATACGAAATACAGTGTCATAAAACACATCATACTGATAATATTTATGATCTCTCCCTTCTGAAGCAAGGTAATTTGCCAACTCTTTCTCATCAAGATCCAATCTCTCCAATATAAACTTAATATATGGTGTATTATCATCAACAATTGGATGTTCTAACTCGGCAAGAGCCTCATCACGTGTCATTTGACCAGATACAATCATGCTTGACAGATGGGAGGTACGTTTGTCCACTCCAAATTTTTGTGGGAACCAAATTAATTGGATAAAAGCAGTGAGCATATTCTCAAGATGCTTGCGCCCATAGTATTCAAAACCACAGAATTCATTGAGCTCCTGGAATGCTCGGTCTCTGTTATAATCAATATAATCCAATGGGCAGATTGTCTGTAGTCCAAGAATAAATTTATCTAACACTCTGCGATATTCACTGATAAATGACAGTTTGTCAATATTTTCAGTTCCAAATATCTTATTAATAGCAAGTATATTTACAACATCATATGCAGAGTGAGTATTTCCCCTTTGTAATATTGATTCTAGTGCATAATTTGTTCCAGATAAAAAATATTTAATCCCATTTTCTCTAGCATACCTATATAATGCTGCAAATAATACATTATCTTGCGGAACTGCAAGATTAGGAACACCAGCTTTCATATATGCTTTGGTTAAGGCATTAAACTGTTGCTGATCGGGCTTAATTATTATTAAATCAATTCCTGCTGTATCAACTAACTTTTTAATATTAGATTTTGAAATATCTGTATCAAATCCATCATCAACGTGGATTGCAAGGATACGTAAACCCCACGTATATCCTAAATATGCAAGATATGATGAGTCAAGACCTCCCGAAATACCCATCATACAATCATATTTTTTATCAACCCCATCTTTTTTTATTTTGTCGATAATATCATCCAGACGTTTCTTTCCATCTTCATTTGGGAAGTAACATCTGTCTTTTTTAGCCAAAGCTTCAGAACAATAATTACAATAACCATGTTCATCAAATGTAATGGTTTCATCAGATGAATTATCCATCACACAACGCGTACATCTTTGAAAAACCGTCATTTTACCCCAGTAACTCAATAATCAACCATATTTTCTAACAATATCCAAAATAAAACAACGAGGAATAATTGTCATTACATTCCCACATAGAATTTGAGTGAATCATTATCATCCTACTATAATAGGAATTATATGTTGGCATAGATGATAAAATAGTAACATGGCCTGTTTGTTTTAGTAATCATCACCCAGAAAATACACGAAATATCTCTCATCTTCAACATGGATTTCTGTCATATTTTTGTAGGAGTGAAAAGCTATTTTGAGATATCCCACACTGAAATCTATTTTTCAAAAAAAAGAATTGATGACTTTCCTTGATTTTCGAGAGTGATTACCTTCTTGTTTACTTCCTATTATAGTAGGATTCAATATTAATGACAAAACAAAAATCATACAATAAATCCAATATTAGAATTGTTCATGTAAATAATCTTGCCTTTGTTGCTACCACAACCGCAGAGTTCCAAAAAAGACAGGGTCATACTGTACATGTCATTACAACTTGGTTTAATAATAAGGTTGCTGAAAATAATATCAATAAATCGTTACACGGTGATATTCATATCTCTGCTACAACAAGTAGATACTCATACAATTCACTACGACTAAGGTTAAAGACAATTGCTGATATAGCAAAACTCGGAGACAAAATACATGTACATGGTTGGTCTCTGTTACCATTTAGATTAGATTTAATCTACTGGAAATTATGTGGTAAAAAACTCTATTATCATTATCATGGTAGTGATTTGAGAGGAAAAAAAGAACAGTTGATTCCAAGATTAGTATGCAATAGAAGATTTGTTTCAACACCAGATTTGTTAATGTATGCATCGAAGGGGACAGAATGGCTACCAAATCCAATAAACACAGAAAATATTAGTATATATACACCACATACATTTGTTGAGGGAGATGGAACATTACGAATTCTGCATGCGCCTTCTAACCCAAAAATCAAAGGAACAAACTACATAGAATCTGCGATAGAATCCCTTAAAGAAGAGGGATACAATATTGAGTTCACTTGTTTAAAAAACAAATCACACGAAGAAGTACTCCAAGCAATAGTAGAGTCAGACCTTGTGATTGATCAACTTATGCTAGGATGGTATGGTGTGTTTGCAATGGAAGCAATGACTCTAGGAAAGCCTGTTTGTGTTTATATTGAGGACTCCTTAACAAGGTATATCCCACCAGACACTCTAATTAATACAACCAAAGATACGATTTATGACACTCTGAAAAATATACTGGAGAAAAAGACAAATCTCAATAAGATAGGTGAGAATGGGAGAAAATATGTAGAAATGAAACATTCTGAAACTGCGATAATGGAATTCTATAATTCACTTTATTGATTTTCAATATTGTTATTATTCATCATTAATCACCCTCAACAATTTATTGTATCATAATCTTCGGTTTTTCTCTCACTCTCGCCGGATTCCCAACCGCCATCATGTCTTCTGGCACATCCTTTGTCACCACGCTTCCTGCAGCAACGAACGCACCTTTACCAATCACAATACCAGGAATCAGCGTGCAGTTGGCCCCGACTGCTGCCCCATCTTCGATGGTTGCCCCGACAAGCCCTCCGATTCCAGTAGGCGGATACTTGTCATTGGTGATTACCACATTCGGACCGATGAAAACATTGTTTCCAATCTTCGTGTTGGTCGGGATAAATGCCTGGCTCTGAATGCTGACATTGTCTCCGATTGTTACATTGCCTTCGATGACGGTACTGGTTCCAATAGCTGTGTGGTTTCCAATGATGGTCTTCTCACGAATAACCACATTATGTCCAGTCTGGCAGGAGTTCCCGAAAACCACATCACTGTAGATTACCGATCCTGAGCGGATGACACAGTCATCTCCGATAACCACACCGGGCCAGTCCTCTTTTCCTAAATGTTCTCGAGAAGGGAAGCCCAGTTGAACTGGTTCAAAGATGGTGACGTTTTTTCCAATAGTATTTTGTGCAGGCATTCTGACCTCAGCTTAAATTGTTCTTGTCCCCACGTCCGATTCCGCGGTAAATCCATCCATTGTCGAGGAATGCATCTGGATTAATGATGTTTCTTCCATCGATTACTGCCGGATGTACATTCTTCGTCATCACCTTCATCTCTTCTGGAGTCAGGAACTTGTACTCATTGTGTGCGGTGAGGACAATTACTGCATCAGCTCCGTCAAGCGTTGTTGCGATATCTTTCTCGATTACCACTCCTTCGAGCTCAGCATAATCATGCACCCAGGTGTCATGAATCCGAATCTCTGCTCCCTCCTCTTTTGCCAGGAGATAGTATGCTTCAGACGGGGTATTTCTTGCGTCATCGGTGTTTGCAAGGAATGACCAGCCAAGCAGTGCGAGTTTCTTTCCCTTCAGCGAGTCACAGTGAAGCGCATTCTTCGTTAAAGTAATCATGTGCTTCGGCATGAAGTCATTCACATGACGGGCAAGGACATAGATGGAGGATTCTCCTTCCGGATAATCCAGTTTGTCCGGACCTAACATCTGAACTCCGCGTTCGAGGTGATAGGTATCTTTTGTTAAACAGTGACCACCGACACCTGCACCAGGCCAGAGCATTGCACGAGTAATTCCTTCACCTTTCAGAGAGTCAACACCTGTCCGTACATTATAGAAGTTAATTCCCATCGCTTCGCAGTAGAGAGCGAGCTGGTTTGCTGCTGCAATCTGTAAGTCACGGATGGTGTTTTCCGTAGTCTTGGTAACCTCAGCTTCCGTTGCATTCATCGGGATGGTGGTTCCCTTGGTGAGAATCGGTGAGTAGAGTTCTACCGCACGCTGTGTACTTGCCTCGTCAATTCCGCCGACACAGCGGTCATGTTCGCGAAGGTTCTGCAGGAGACGTCCGACCATCACCCGCTCCGGAGCGTGAGCAAGCCCGAAGTCCTCTCCTGCTTTCAGACCGGATGTTTCCTCCAGGATTTCGCGTGCCATAATGGATGTTGTTCCCGGAGTAATCGTGGATTCCAGAACGACCAGCATTCCCGGTTTCAGGTGTTTTCCGACACTTCCTATGGCACTCTTCAAAGGACCAAAGTCAGGAATCAAGTCTTTCGGGTCTTTGAAGGGTGTCTGTACGGCAATACATACCGCATCCACTTCCGAGATAACATCATACTCTCCGCGGCATTCGAACTTACCTTCAGTCACAACTTTTTTGATGAGGTCATCAAGTCCTGGTTCTTCCCCTTTCAACGGGTTTTCTCCGGCGTTCAGCGTGTTTATCTTGTAGGGGGAGATGTCAAATCCGTAAACTTTCTCTCTCTCCGGAACGTCAGCCTGAAGCATGGCTGCCGGGATTCCCACATATCCCATACCAATAAAGCCCACTTTTCTGATAGGTCCACGGGCTTTGAATAACTCTGCAAGTTTTGTCATTTTACACTCCTGCGGCTTTGTGAATCTTCTCGCAGATTCTTAAGTTTTCGACACCCTGCTCCAGGGAAATCGGGAACTGCGTTTTTTTCTCTGCACACTGCAGGAAGGTCTGGAGCTCCAGCTTGAGCGGTTCTACTTTGGGAACCATGACCTTCTCTACCACATTTTCCTGAACATAACGCATATCTTCTGCTTTATAGACTCCTGCTTTGCGGTAGATATAAATTTCCTGAGTCATGAAGTTTCCTTCAACCGTTAAATCCTCAGTTTCTACAGTAATCTTTCTAATCTTCTTAGATGCTTTACGGCTTGCAGAGAGATAAACTGGCGTTCCATTATTGTTGATGAGAGTGGCCATCACATCTTCTGTCCCACATGCGGAAATATTGTATGAACCATTGATGAACGTATTGAAAACAATATCAATATCATGAATCATCAAATCCTCAACAACTGGAGTTCCAGTTATTCTGGATGAGGCTGGGTTGTGGCGGTGAATAGAGACATAATGCGGGTTTTCTACAATATTAGCAATCTCAGGGATAATTGGGTTGAACCGTTCAATGTGTCCAACTCCAACAACCGCCTCTTTTGGAACATGCTCAATCAGGAACTCCCCTTCTGAAACTGTGGAACAAACAGGTTTTTCGATTAAGGCCGCAACACCAGATTCTAATACCTGCAAAGCAGTGTCTTTATGGAATTGTGTAGGAACACAGATACTTACTGCATCAACAGCATCCAGGAGTTTGTCAAGAGAGGAGGCGGTCACGACACCAAGTCTATCTGCGGTCTTTTCTGCTGCATCTGAGAAGACGTCAAAGAGGACAACCTCTTCAATCCCTTTCATATCTGCATAATTTCGTGCATGGTTCTGACCCATGACCCCAGTTCCAATAACACCGACTTTCATAATAGATTATCCTATTGCTGTATCTCGTAAGGAGGGTAAATTGTTGATATATTCTCTCTCATAAATATTATATATTGCTATGTTACAAGAATACAAAAAAATGATAAATAATTATGTGGAGAAGTGCTATCAGGAATGCCTATCTAAAATATCAACAATACTCTCAGCACCATGTCCATCACCAAAAACAGGAAGCCAGTCTCCCGGAGTAATAGTTTCAGAGAGTGATTGCCAGACAGTATTAGATTCTGCCGAGTTAATCAGTTTGTTCCATCCATTGTTCAATGTTTCAACCCACTCAGTATTCTCTCTCAGGGTTACACAAGGCACCTTCAGAATATATGCTTCTTTCTGAACACCGCCGGAATCTGTGACCACCTTCTCTGCATTTGCTGTCAGTTGCAACATGTCTAGATAGCCGAGCGGTTCAATGAGATGAACATTTTCCGGAACTGCAATCTGGTACTCTGCAAGGTATTTTCGTGTTCTCGGGTGAATCGGGAATACAATCATTTTTCCTGATTTTGCAAACGCTGAGAATATTGACTCCATATTCTCTTTGGAATCGGTATTTGACGGGCGGTGAATGGTTGCCGCAATATACTGCCCCTTCGAGACCCCAACATTCTCTAAAATTTTCGAATGAAGAGATGCCCGCCTCTTATTATAAAGAACTGCATCAGCCATCACATCTCCCACGTGGTACACACCATTAACAATTCCCTCTGTCTTGAGATTTGCAACAGCAGTTTCTGTTGGGCAGATAAGTAAATCAGAGAGGTGATCAGTCATGATACGGTTAATCTCTTCCGGCATTCGTTTGTCAAATGAACGAAGACCAGCTTCTACATGAATGACTGGAATATGCAGTTTTGCGGCAGCAAGAGCTCCAGCGACGGTTGAGTTTGTATCTCCATAAACCAAAAGCCAGTCTGGTTTTTCTTTCAGCAGAACCTCTTCGATTGCCGCAAGCATAGCTCCTGTCTGTGCTCCATGATTTCCTGACCCGATTCCCAGATTATAGTCCGGTTTTGGAATCGATAGCTCTTCAAAGAAGATATCAGACATCCCATAATCATAGTGCTGACCGGTGTGAACCAGAATCTCTTCATGCTTCTTTCTGAGTTCACGAGATACGGGAGCACATTTGATGAATTGTGGGCGAGCCCCTACAATAGTTACTACTCTCATAATTTTCAGATATTGTTAATCACATCAACAATGTAGCGGCATTCTTCTTCGGTCACTGCCGGATGAACCGGGAGGCTTAATACTCTCTTTGCAGCATCCTCTGCAACCGGAAGAACCATATCTTTGTTCTCTTCTGCATAGTACGGCTGTTTGTGCAGCGGGATTGGATAGTGAACTGCTGAACCGATTCCTTTGTCTGCCAGATACTGCATCAGTTCATCACGGGTCATCGGGAATGAGTCCTCGACTCTCAGGACATACTGGTGGTAAACATGTACTGCTTCCGGTGCAACATAAGGAACAGTCAATCCTTCTGCAGTGATTCCTTCTGAGAATATTCTTGCATTCCTTTGACGCGTGGCAGTAAATCCATCAACACGCATCAACTGTTCGAGACCAATTGCTGCGTGTACATTCGTCATACGATAGTTGTATCCAAGCATGGTGTGGAGATACTTTTCCGTCTGACCATGATTACAGAGAACACGTATTACATCTGCCAATGTTTTGTCATTGGTTACAACCATCCCTCCTTCCCCGGTTGTCATATTCTTGGTTGGGTAGAAGGAGAATGTTGCCATATCCCCTAATGCTCCTGCTTTTACTCCATTCCAAGAAGCACCATGTGCCTGTGCTGCATCCTCGATGAAGGTGAGATTGTGTTTCTTACAAATATCAGCGATTGCCGGAGCATTACAGCACTGTCCGAAGATGTGCACACCAATCACAGCTTTTGTTTTGTCAGTGATTTTTTCCTCAATGGATTTTGGGTCAATGTTGTAGGTGTCCGGAAGAATATCTGCAAAAACCGGTTTTGCTCCGCACATAGATACACTGCTGGCAGAGGCAAAGAAGGTGAATGCCGGAACAATGACTTCGTCTCCCGGTTTTACTCCTGCGGCAAGAAGTGCAGCATGCAAAGCAGTTGTACCATTGGTTGTTGCAACACCAAAGTTTGTTCCGCAGTACTCTGCAAATTTCTGTTCAAACTCATGGACAACATCTCCAGATGCCATCATTCCAGAGAGGATAACATCGCGGACATGTGCTACCTCTTCATCAGATGCGAATGGTTTTGCTATGGGAATCATTATATCTTTTATCCGTCAATAAAATGTTCGTTTGATCGATTTTTGTAAAATACAGATTCATATATAGTATTATATCTATATGCAACTTTCTCAAAAGTAAACTCTCTGCTAATTTCCAATGCATCACCCATCATTTCCTTAATTGTCATTGGCTCTGATAAAAGAGCTTCGATTTTAGAGAGAATTTTCTCCTCTGAATCTGATTGATTAAACCATAATGAACATTTTTTAAGTACAGTGGAATTTGCACAGTTCGCACGGATTATGGGAATAACCCCGGACTGTAAATATTCATATATTTTGTTTGGAGAACAAAGCACCCAATACTCCGAATCAGGTTTAATCATATTGAAACCAAATGTTGCGGAAAGGGTTTCAACAACAACATCATTATGGTTCATGTATCCTGCATAGATAAATTTAGAACCATATGTTGTTGTTAAATCCGAGAATTTTGAAAGCAATTCTTTATCATCAGAAGCCCCTCCTATTAAAAAGTTTACAGGATAATCCTTCGATAAGAGGTTTTCAGCGATATATAATATAGTTTGCAAATCCCTATCATTATTCCAGTCAAGAGATCCGACATACACAAATTTATAATTCACATCATCCCCTAATGTCTCAATTTTCTGGATTACAGCATCAATATTGGAATATTTATCAAGAGGATAATTGGGAACAGAAACAACAGCTTTACCTGGGAATAAAGTTGAGACGTTAGGAATATATTCATCAAGTATGGTTACGACACCATCGAGTTTATCTTTCATCCGCATCTCAGTACTGTGATAAACATATGGTGGATATGTTACAGACAGAATACGGGTTTTTTCATAAACTTCATGTCGATCATAGATAATATTACAGTCACTAAAACTCTTTGATAATTTATATGCGAGTGGAAGCAATATGGGGTCATGAATATGCAAAATTGTTGGTTCTTGAAACGAAACACCAAGATTCTTACAAACTTTCGCTACATTAAAATAACGCACCAATGACCATAAGAATGTGTAAATATAGGAGTTCACAGAACCATATCTTGTAATATGGCAACCCAACGATATCGTTGGAATAGTGTTTTCATCTTGTATTATTTGTTTAGTGAAAAATGGACTTTTTTCATCGAGTCGAAGCCTAAACACATTATAGCCTGAGGAAATACAATGCTGCAAATGTCGTGAAATACGACTGTCATGTAATGGATGATGATCAAGCACAACTACTTGCATAATTCTCTATAATTAATCTCCTCTCAGTAATTAATAAATTAATTCAACAGTCCCAAACCCCTTACAAAAAATAAGATAATTCATCCAAACAACACAGTTGCTATGCGAGAAAAACTCACAACCTCCTCATACACGGGATACACACATACTTCCCGTCAATAACTCCACAGAGACCATCTGCCGTCTGCTCTCCGCAGACCGAACAGATAACATTATCATACATCCGCGCCTTCATCGGCACAAGTTCTGTAGTCTCCTTCACCTCAAAGAGCTTCTCTGCAGGCGTTGCCAGAATCTCTTCCACATGAATGTCTGAGAGCTCATCATAGCGGGCATGCTCGGCTTCGGTTGCTTTGCCGGAGAAGACCACTTTTCGCAGCTCCGTCATCTCTGCCGGTCTTGGAACGGCATCAGGAATTGCAACAAGGCGCACTGACTTTCCCGTCTTTCTGTTATAGAAAGAGAATGCCGTCTTTCCCCACTTGTTTACAAACAGATTTCCTTTGCCGGCAGTGCATCCCAGAAACACCTGGATAGCATCCACCGTACAGGAATCAGTCTCGGCAATACAGACCAGCTCTTCATCCTCGGAAAATGAAAGTCCGAGCAGTTCTGTTACATATTCCGCAAGCTTATAGCCCATCGCAAGTCCACCGCAGGAGTGTCCGTGAAATGCAACCGCATCCGCAAATGATTTCATAACAAGTAATAGTACCCGCGGGCAGATAAATCATACGATTCCTGAGTTTGTAACTGGTTTAAACATACGTTTGCGAAATCATTAATACACAGTAACACCAATTTACAATTCGTAACACCATGAAAAAGCACATTCTCCTCTTTACCGCACTGCTTGCCGTATTTGCCGTACTCATCTCGGCAGGCTGTGTAACAACCGACTCACCCGGAGACAGTGAGGGAATGGTAACCATCACCGACGCCTTCGGTCGCGAAGTTTCCATCCCTGAAAACCCGGAGAAAATCGCTGTTGTCGGCTCCGGGTCGATGCGCTACTTTGTCTATCTTGGAATTGACTTAGACGATGTCTGCGCAGTTGACTATCAGGACAGTAAACTCAACATCGAAACCGTAAACGTCAGACCGTATGCCCTTGCCAACCCGGAGATTCTCGAAATCCCGGAGGTCGGTGCGGCAAAAGGTGTTGTTGACAACGAAAAACTCCTCATGTCCGGCGCAGACATTCTCTTTATGGGAGGAGCATCCAGCTCGAACGCTGAGGTTGCAAACGAGATTCAGGAAAAGACCGGTATCCCTGTAGTGATGTTCTACACCGGAAACTACGTAACCGATGCAGAAAAGATTCAGGATACTCTCCTGATGCTGGGAGACATTCTGGATAAGGAACAGCGGGCAAAAGACCTGATTGCCTACTTCGATGCAGTCGAGGCTGACCTGAAGAAGAGAGTTGCCGGACTTTCTACTGAGGAAACAGTCTATGTCGGCGGCGTCTCCTACAACGGCGTCCATGGACTTGACGGAACAGACCCCACATACTATCCGTTTGCGGTTCTGAACATCAAGAATGCCGCAGCCGAGGTCACCTCGGTTTCCCAGACCGGATACGCACCGATTTCCAAGGAGAAACTTCTGGAATGGGATCCGGATTTCATCCTCGTTGACCTTTCAACCTTAACTGCCGCAGAAGGAGGCGCACTGGTCGAACTGAAAAACGACCCGTCATACCGTGAACTGACGGCAGTTAAGAACAGCATGGTCTACACCATAAACCCGCACACTTCCATGAACGTCAACCATGAGACAGCCTTAGCCAACGCATACTTCATTGGAAAACTCCTCTATCCGGAACAGTTCGAAGATATTGATCCGGTAAAGAAGGCGGATGAAATCTATACCTTCGTCGTCGGCGAACCGGTCTTTGACCTCTTAAGCGCCAATGTGGAGGGACTCTCCTATCAGCGGGTGCTCTTCAACAGATAATAATCTATGAACAACCAACAAGTACATACATGAAGCACGACGCAGCAGACTACAAATCCTATGTCGGGAAAAAAGCCGGCATCATCATTGTCGGCATCATCCTCTGCGTGGTGCTGTTCTTACTTACCATCTCAGTCGGTGCAATCACTATTCCCATCCCTGATGTGATTGCAACCCTTCTGCATGGTCCTGGCGGCACCGGATTGTTTGACCGGGCGCTTTGGAACATCAGAATCCCGCAGGCACTGACAGCAGTTGTTGCGGGAGCAGGTCTTGCGATTGCCGGTGTTGCCATGCAGTCGGTTCTCAGAAACCCCCTGGCTTCTCCCTTTACGCTTGGTCTTTCCAACGCCGCCGCATTCGGTGCCGCTGTCGGCATCCTGCTCTTCGGAGCAGGAACTACCGGAAGCAGTATCGCTGACGCGGTTGTTGTCAACAACCCGTATCTGACGACCATCTGCGCATTCGTCTTCTCGCTTGCAACGACTGCTATCATCCTCGCCATTGCAAAAGTCCGCGGGGCAACCCCGGAGACGATGGTTTTAGCCGGTGTTGCTATCAGTTCTCTGTTCTCCGCAGGACTGATGGCGATTCAGTACTTTGTCGATGACACACAGCTGGCATCCATCGTCTTCTGGCAGTTCGGTGATGTATCACGTGCAAGCTGGAGCGAGCTTGGATTAATCACGGCGGTTGTTGCGGTATGTTCGCTGTACCTCTTCATCAAACGCTGGGATTTCAATGCAATAGATGCCGGAGAAGAGACGGCAAAAGGGCTTGGTGTCAACGTTAGCCGCACTCGCCTTCTCGGCATGATTGCCGCGTCGCTTATCAGTGCGATTGTTGTCGCCTTCCTTGGCGTCATCGGTTTTGTGGGATTGGTCTGCCCGCATATGATGCGCAGAATCGTCGGCGACGACCACCGCTTCTTAATTCCGGCAAGTGTCATCTGCGGAGCACTCCTGCTTCTGGCGGCAGACACGGTTGCCCGCACTATCATCGCCCCGCAGGTTCTCCCGGTTGCCGTTCTTACCTCATTCCTTGGAGCGCCAATATTCATCTACTTAATCATTAAAGGGAGGAGAATGTGACCGGCGATCACTCACACCACGGACATATGCATGACCATGAGCACATGCACGGAGATGGTGTTATCCACTCCCATCCGCATTCGCATGAGGAAAACCACGAGCACCACAGCGACTGTCCGGGAGAGGCGATTCTCAGAGTGGACGGCGTTGCCTTCAGCTACAAATCGCACTCGGTTCTGGAGGACATCGAGGTCGGTGTTTCCCGCGGAGAAATTCTGGCAATCTTAGGTCCGAACGGTGTTGGAAAGTCCACACTTCTTCGCTGTATGAACATGATTCTCCGCCCGCAGAAAGGAGCGATTCTGGTTGACAATGCAGACCTTTCGAAGATGTCGGCAAATGATATTGCCAAGAATGTCGGCTACGTTGCCCAGAGAAGCGAAGCGGCCCGCATGACCGTTTTCGATTCGGTCCTGCTCGGCAGAAAGCCGCACATCAGCTGGAAGCTGACCAAAGAGGACTACGCGATGGTCGAGGATGCCCTTGCCAAGTTTGGTCTTTCCTCGATGCAGCTTCGCTACATTGATGAAATCTCCGGCGGAGAACTGCAGAGAGTCTGTGTCTGCCGCGCTATTGTGCAGGAGCCGTCGGTTCTTCTGCTCGATGAGCCGACATCCGCTCTTGACCTCTCGCGCCAGATGGAGATTCTGCATCTGATTCGCCACGTTGTTGACCAGCATAACTGTGCAACGATTATGACGATGCACGACTTAAATCTCGCTCTGCGGTTTGCGGACCGTTTCGTTTTCATGAAGGGCGGAAAAATCTATGCGGCGTGCGACAAATGGGGTGTTACTCCGGAGCTGATTCAGGAAGTGTACGGCATTGAAGTGGATGTGATTTTCCACAATGAACTGCCGGTAGTTATTCCAAAATAACACTTTGAGATATTCTAACAACCCCTATTTTTCAAAAAACTTCATAAAGCAACGTTCAGTCGCGGCTGACGCCTTAGCCCAAATATCCTGATACCGCGATTAGTTGCTAAACGCCTGTATGCCCGCGACAGGCGAGAGCCTGCTCGAGCCATGAGCAAGGTGAATACCTTGCGACACCTAATGGGCATGCGGCTGACGCCTTAGCCCAAATATCTTGATACCGCGATTAGTTGCTCAACGCCTGTATGCACGCGACACCTAATGGGCATGCGGCTAGCGCCTTAGCCCAAATATCCTGATACCGCGATGAGATGCTCAATTCCTTTTTCTCATTTTCCGCGAATGAGTGTATATGAAAAAAGTAATTCTCCTCCTGGTGTTCCTTGCTGTCGTCTTTTCCGCAGGATGTATTCAGTATGGACCTTACCCTGATTATGAAGCATACGAGAAAGTTTTCCCTCCGCATGCTCAAGGGCATGCTTATTCAGCTTTTTCTTTCGTAACTCAGTATGGTATTTCGCCTCCTTCAGAGGAAAATCTCAATTTATGGTATACCCTGCATCCGAAAATTAAGGATATCATCTATCAGTGGGCTGAGGAAACAGAGACCGCTATTCGTGAACCGAAAGTGATTCACAATCATCTTGAGATTAGGATTCTTGGGGAATTCATTGACGGAAATCCACCCATTGTCCATGCACGCGCAAGATATGAGCTTACTGAAGAGGAAAAAGTTCAGTTTGATGACCTCTATGAGAGAATTGATGAGGCTGCAAGTGAATCCGGCATTAAAAATATTCCAGTAGAATTTATCTATGGAGCAATCTAACCCGCGATTAGATGCTCAATTCCTTTTTCTCTTTTTCCGCGAATGAGTATGTATGAAGAAAGTACTCCTCCTTCTGGTGTTCCTTGCAGTCGTCTTTTCTGCAGGGTGTGTGCAGACTGATACTGATAAAGAGTATCCAGATTATGAAAAATATGAGAGAGTGATGCCGCCTTATGCAAATGATGAATATTATCTATCGATTGGATTAGGGACGCATTATGGAAATTTGGAAACACCATATAATAATCTGGAATTGTGGTATTCTCTCCATCCGGAAATTACCGACATTATCTATCAGTGGGCTGACGAAACAAATACTGCCGTCAGTAAACCAAAAGTAGTCCACAACTACATTGAGATTCACATTCTTGGAAAATTCATTGATGGAAATCCGCCCAAAGTTCAGTCTCGTGCACGGTATGAACTAACATATTATGAGAAAGTACAGCTTGATGAACTGTACCGCCGAATATCTGAAGAGGCAGGAAAGTCCCATAAAGGAGACGTCCCTGTAGGATTTTTCTACGGTGCAATCTAATACCGCGATGAGATGCTCAATTCATTTATATCATTTCGCAGACAGAAATAGAGGTATGAACCTCCGTTTCATTCCGCTTTTACTGCCGTTCTTCATACATCCGGTTAGTGGAATGAAACCGGAGATCTCAGGTATCATACCAACAGCAAACATAACCGGACAAATATGTTCTGGTACAAGTACTTCTGAGATCTCAAATACCTTCATATATCTTACTCAGTCACAGTTTGTTCCGCAAGTTCCGCAGGCTTCCGTCTCATTTCCCTTCCCCCTAATCTTCCTCTCTGCCGCGGCAGTTCTCTTAACCGTCTGCATAATTCAGCGGGGAATAACGGTTACCTCATCCCGGAGAGACACCATCTACAACTTCATTGCGGAAAACTCCGGATGTCAGGAAAGCCAGATTGTCTCTGCCCTTGGATTCTCCCGCGGTTCAGTGACACATCATCTGCACAAATTAGAGCAGACAAACCGCATCATCAGCACACAGTATCATGGAACACCAAGATACTATCCAAAGAATTCCAAAAGCCTCAGTCAGGCAAAACTCGCGGCGGCACTTTCCAGAACTCGCCCTGCGGAAATTTATCGACTGATATCAGAGAAGCCCAATATAACCCAGAGAGAACTCGCAAAACTTTCCGGACTCTCCGAGCAAACCGTCCGTTGGCATCTGAAGAGACTTGAAACAGATGGTATCATTCAGTGCACGGTGGACGGGAAAATCAAGCGGTATCGGATTCTATAGCTTCGAACTTCGTTCCCGCGGATTGATTTCGCAAGCGCTGGTTTATGGATAGGTTTATCCGCTCTCCCCTCAATTACTATCTTATGAAAAAACTTGCAGGTATCCTGCTTCTGGCAGCAGTCATCCTGACCGCAGGCTGTGTTACCACAGCAGACCCCATTGTCGGAAGCTGGCAAACCCCAGAACCGATTCAGTATGAAGACTTCAGTACATCATATCTGATTACCTTCGAAGAAGACGGTACAGGAGAAGTAATTTATTCCTATTCAGATGAGGTAAATGATTATACCTACCCGATTCTCTGGGAAAAGACTGACAGCATCTATCAGTATGAAGCACTTACTGTCTTCACCTTCTCTGAAGACGGAAAAACAATGACTGATAACGCTCAGTACTCCTACAGCCTTGCAGAGGGCGAAGAGAAATTCGGAGGAGTCTGGACGGAAATCATCCCCGGAGGAGCTGAGGTTGATTATTACTACACTTATGTCTTCAATGAAGACGGAACCGGTGTCGAGACCATTTATGTAACCGGAGATGAGCCGGAAGTATATTCCTTCACATGGGAAGTGTTTGGAGAAAACCAGATTCAGATTTACTATCTTGATACCTATTCATTCACTGAAGACGGAAAGATGAAGACCAGTCTTGGAACAAAAACTGTCTATGAAGAAGTTGACGGAATCTGGGTAGAAACTCCGCAGATTGGAGATGAGGTAACCACCTATGAGTTCCAAGATGACGGAATCTGTGTTCGTTCAATATATGACGGAGAAACAGAGGAGCTTGTTGGGGTGCACACATATTACTACACATCAACCGATTCCTCTGGAGGAATCCTTAAAGAGGCATACATCTACGAACTTGAGCTCTTAGAAGACGGCACATTACAGGATGTATTCTACGGAGAAGTTCTGGAAAGAGTATCTCCTGCAGGAATTGGTGATAAAGTCTTATAACCGACTTTCACTTCTTTTTTTTTTGGTCAGTTATTCTAATCTATTTTAAGAGGGCGTCCCTCTGTAAATCCCCATAAAGCAACGCGATGGCGTTGTGTAACAGAAAGCAAGCGATTAGCGAAGCTTTCGACATCGTATGATTCAGGTTTTATTTTTTTTATTCGCGTAGATTCGCGGCTTTTTCTTCCTAGCCGCAGTTTGAATACGATAAATACGCGAATCTACGCGAATAAAAAATAGAATCTCTTTCTAATCCCAAGTCGCTTCGTCACTAATCGTTCCTCCGCTGTTACGCAGTGCTGTCGCACTGCTTTTGCGGTTCCGACACATCTTTTTTACAACACCTTCACCGAGTATAACTCATGTACAGCAGAAACTGCGGCAAAGATACCGCAGATTCCCGCAGTAATATCCACTCCGGCAAAGAGGGAAATGAAGGGGAAGAGAAAGAGTACTGCTCCTGCTGTTTTGTTCAGCCGGTCGGCT
>JAFQBW010000013.1 GCA_017399555.1 Methanocorpusculum sp. | reverse complement strand
TTGGTTACGCTGGAGGACCTCTGTGCGTACGGCATGATGCCCGAGCTGTGCAGCCGCATCAACACTGTCATTCATATCCCAAAACTCAATGCAGACGCCTACAAGCGTTTGACAGACGGCGACGAGAAGACAACGGCACTGAACAAATTCCGCAATCAGTTTGGCATGCGCGGTGTACAACTGGATATGACACCCGAGGCGGTGGATAAGCTGGCGGACCTTTGTGTAAAACGAGACGTGGGTGCAAGGTCGGTGCAGGCGATTTTGAACGAACAGCTGACACCTGCCTATCAAGCGGTGGATGACAACCAAGCCTACGGCAAGGTGTTCTTAAAAACCGATGAGGAGGGTGCGTTCAAGGTGGAGTATCTGACCGAGAGCCGTATTTCAACTCCGAAGTTTCGGGAGGATGCAGAAAACTTTGAATCAATTTCCATTCGGGAACAGCTATCGAGCGAGTTCAGCATCAATCGGCTTTGCGATGAGCTCTGCAAATGCGCCGGACTGCAGGATTGCGAGAACGAGCCATTGTTCTATTATTTCCTTCAGGTTTCCTGCCGCTTCTTATCGCGCGGAATTCTCAAAACTGACCTCAATATCGCCTCGCTGTTCAAGCTTGCCGCCACCACCAGAGGCGGTGCGGAATCTTTCGAACCGGACACCCCGTTTGATATCATCTGCAAAGACCGTTTGGATGAACTGCAAGCACCCACTGAAAGCCAATGGATGCAAGACTTTAATCGGACAAGCTACCACACATTCAAGCATTATTACGACGCGTTCAAGGGTGAAGAAGCGCAGAACGTGCGCACAGCTTCGACATTGGACAAGACGCTGTCATTGGCGATGAAACAATACATATTACAACACAGCCCGAACAAAGATTGCGCCGAAGCTGTGGGTTAAACAACGAAAGGAGCGAAGAAAATATGCAGATACAAGACTACCCAAGATTTAACCGTTCGATTGAAAACGCTATCCAGGACCTCTATCGCGACGCGAAATGCTTTTGTTATCACGAGACACCGGAGTTCAAAAGCCTGATTGAGAAGATGCGCGGGCACCAAGAGCTGCTTAAGATGCTTCAAAAAGAACAGGAGTCAAATCGATAAGCAAAAGCAACAGACGAAGAACACACAAGAGAAAGGATACATGATGAACTACTATATTGCAGATTGCCATTTTGGGCACAAAGGAGTGCTGCTCATGGACCCTCGCCCGTTTGCGGATGTGGAGCAGATGGAAGAGACGATGGTCATGCTATGGAACGCGGCGGTGTATAAGACGGATACGGTCTATATCATTGGGGATTTCTGTTGGGGAAAAGTCGATGAATGGCGCCGAATTTTGAGGAAACTCAACGGCACAAAGGTGTTGATTAAGGGGAATCACGATTTGGGCGATTTCCCTGCGGACGTTGAGGCGATGTTCGCTGATATCAAGGACAAACTGGAAATTGTCGACTATGACAAAAAAGGAAACGCCCGCAAAGTCATCCTCAATCACTACCCCGAAATGTTTTACAAGCATTCCTGCAACGAGAAATATTTTATGCTTTGCGGCCACGTTCATACCACCGCCGAAAACGATTGGTTGGAGAAGTGGACGAAGGAGCTCCAAGAGGCACGCCGAAATAACCCCGGATTTTCCGGCGCCAATTGCGGCCAAATCTATAACGTCGGGGCGATGATGCCCTGGATGAATTATACGCCGCGAACGCTGGACGAGATTATTCGGCAAAAAGCAGAGTGGGAGGCGAATCGAGAATGAAAGAGAAAGAAAACAATACGAACAACCCCTTCACAGAAGACGAGGATGATGAGGAATTGACCTACTATCGCGTCAACCGTATTCGGTGTAAATGGTGCGGTGAGGTGTTGGAGCACGTGCATAAAACGAAAGAAATTAAACGCCACGCCCTGATGTCATGCTCCTGCGGAGCTGTACAGTTAGACCCGCATGTTATCGCTCCGCGTGTCTTTGGCGCTTTGGAGGATATTGAGGACCTGTCAGAGGTTTGGCACGACTAACGGGTTTTGTGGTGAACATGAGGAAAGGAGCAAAAAGATGCTGGCAAACAATCAAGAACTGTACAAACAACTCCAAAGCACCGTCCAAAACCTCTACGTGGAGATACAGGCTATATATGAGCCGGGAACCAACACTGCGTGCCCGGAGTGGTATTGCGCGGCAGTGGACCTGTTTCGCCCCGGGATGACGTTTCGTCTGTATTTTACGGTGGACGAAGACAGAGCAATCAAAGTGGAGGAGGTTTCAAGATGGTGGATGGGGTGAAGTATTACCGCGTTTGCCGCGTGCGGTGCAAACGGTGTGGGAATGTATTGGAGCACGTTAACAGTACAAAAGACGAGAACGCATCGCGGGTTATGTACTGCACCTGTGGTGCCGTGGGATTGGACCCGTCTGCCACGTTGTACCGCATTCTGGGAAACAGCGACGACTATACAGATTTGTCTGAGGAGTGGCGAGACCATAACTCTCAGCTCCGCACCATGCTTCCGCAAGACCGGACAGTGGTTCGAGACAAGAAATCGAGACATTTTACAGACGAAGAAAGGGAGTAAAGATATGACATACGAAATTTGGTTAAGCGACCGATACGGCTTCTTCGAGCGCGGAATCGCGCACATGGACGATGGAACAAAGTTGACGCTCGGTGGATGGCTGCACTCGGCAACCTACGGACCCGACAGCATTATGATAGATGATACCGAGCATCTCCGCTACGGGCGAGGCGCGTTGCGCTGGTTTATCTATATGACAAGCTTGGAATTCTACAGCGTTGCCAAGGATTCACCCGAGATTGTATTGTTCCACAATGAAAGCGGTATGGATTTGAAAATCGACCGTTTTGGGGTATTGCGGAACGGCGAGAGTATGGAGGTTCGCTTGCGGTAGGCGGATTACGGCAAACGCATCATAAGCAGATAATCAACTGTAACAAAAAGAAAAAACGACGTCTTTTGCATCGTTTTACGTTCCAAAAAACCTTTCGCAGAGGTCTTGACCCTGCGAGCGAGAATTTTACATATGTTTGAAATTATTTTAACATGAATAAACTGAAAATTCAATATATTTTGCTATATTTGTATACATTTTCGCGATAGTTTAAAGTCGTTTCGTGGTTTTGCGAAGCATGACAACATTTCTATTCAGTATTATTTTTGGTAAACAGAAAGGAACAAACGATGGCAAGAAGAGGAAACAATATTTATCACCGAAAAGACGGCTTATGGGAAGCCAGATATGTTAAATCGATTGACTTATACGGCAAAAAGAAATATGGGTCGGTCTATGCACGGTCATACACGGCAGCCAAGGAAAAGCGAGATGAGGTCGTCAGCACGTTACTGCTCCGCCCGCAGGTAACAAGCAAGCATGCGATGACAATAACTGAATTGACGCAAGAATGGCTATTTGTCAACCAAAATCGATTAAAACCCGCAACTGTCCAAAAGTATCGCAACTTTATCAAGAAACACATTGAGGGGCAAATTGGAATTTGCCGTGCGGCATACATGTCGCCTTTAATTCTGACCGATTATTCCAATCAAAAGATTGCCCAGGGGCTTTCTCCCAAAACTATCAATGGAATACTGAATTTTTTATACGCTTGCATGGGATACGGAAACAAGCAATACGGCTATCCGTTATACAAGCCCGTACGTATCAAACAGCCGCGAAAAGAGATGCGTGTGCTCTCAACAGGCGAACAAAAAACTTTAACCCAATATCTTTTAACAGATTTAGACATATACAAGCTTGGCACTTTGCTATCCTTGTATACGGGCATTCGCATCGGCGAACTGTGCGCTCTGCAATGGAGAAATGTCGCAGACGGCTGTATCGCGATTGAGAAAACGATGCAAAGGCTTTGTAAATCGCAAGGCGGCGGGACCGAAATCGTTGTCGACGAGCCAAAAAGCAGTTGCTCGCACAGAATAATCCCGTTGCCGGATTTCTTGGTACCTATGCTTGAGCAGTTTCGCCGCCCCAATCCGGAGACATATTTTTTAAGTAGTCTCGGACGTCCGATTGTTGAGCCCCGTGTGATGCAATATCGGTTTAAAAAATATATCAAGGATATTGCTATTCCGCCTGCCAACTTCCATGCGCTCCGACACACGTTTGCGACGCATTGCGTTGCGTGTGGATTTGATATCAAAACATTGTCTGAGATATTAGGTCATAGTTCCACCACAATGACAATGGAAAGATATGTTCACTCGTCTTTTGATTCTCGGATAAAAAACATGAGTAAATTGAAGTTAATCTCATAAAAACACAAATATTCCTTGTAAAAATATTTGTGGAACCCCACATGCGGACAAGCTAACACAAGGCTTGCCCGCGTTTTTTTGTTTGTCTCAAGACCTCTGCGAAAAAGAGTGATTTTGTTTCGGAGTATAGTATGAACGCACTTGAAACTACAAAACAAAACGAGTTGGAACTCAAAATCCAAGCTGGTCTCCAAACAATCGATTACTTCATTCGTCGCAACTACCTCGCGCGTCTTTCTGAGTGCAATGTGCGCCCGATGCAAGTTCAAAAAGACTCGTCGCTTATACGTTTATTTCATGTAGATAAAATTATCTACTGTGAGGACGAGGATGTTCAAGAAAAACTCACAAGCGTTTACAGCGCGTTGCAAAATTTAAACGCGACTGTCTATATACTGATTATCGGCAAGACCAACGGTGTTGAGTTTTACATCGGCGCACGAAGCGAAACTGCGGCAGGCATTCCTGCTGATGTGTTGCATCAAAGTTTTGAAGCAAATTTTCCCGGCAGCCATCTTGTTGGCAAAGAAAATGAGGAATTGCGTGCTATCCTCGATTCACAACAGTTTGAAAACATTAGCAGCGTGACGGTCGTTCCTTCTATAAGAGAGGACAACGACAAGGGGTTTGTACAGGGCATGGAGAAACTGATTGACGCAATGCGCGGCAAAAAGTATTCTGCCATGTTTATTTCCACGCCGATAAGCAAAGCAGAGCTTGATAAGCGCAGGCTTGGACTGGAACAGCTTTACTCTGCAATGAGCCCGTATGCCAAAACATCCGTTGCATACGGTGAGAACGAAAGTACGGCGGTATCGAACGGCACGTTTGAAAACTTTTCCGAAACAATCAATGAGGGTATTTCAAACACTTTTGGAACCAGCATTTCGTTTTCGGACAACCATTCACGCGGCACGTCTTTTGGAGGTTTATCTTCTTCCTCCGGTTACAGCAATTCCACCTCAAGTTCTTCTTCGGACACCACCTCGCACGGTACCGCCGAGACAACCGGCCATGGCAAAAACAAGAATGAAACCATCACCACCGGTTCAACTCTGACATTTACAAACGATGTCATCAACAAAACCGTTGAAAATGTTTTGTCGTACATCGACGAACAATTCGAGCGTATCAAAAACTACGAATCGTTTGGCGCGTGGGAAACGGCTGCGTATTTTTGCGCTGATAAAATTGAGGATTGCCTTGTTTCTGCCAATGCATTCAAGGCTCTTGTGTCCGGCGAAAAAACCAACTCCGAATATGCACATATTAATGTGTGGGGGCGCGAGAATGCACACACCCCCGCGTTGGCAGACCACCTTAGATATTGTACCCATCCCGTATTTGAAATTGACGGCAATGAATTTGTAGAACCGCGATGTGTGACTGCCGGTAATTATATCAGTGGAAAAGAATTGCCCATCTTTATGAGCTTGCCCCAAAAATCTGTTTCGGGCGTTACAGTCACGTCCATGGCTGAATTCAGCCGTAATGTTTCTCACAGAACAGACGAGACGGCGGCTACTCGTAAATGGAAACTCGGGTGCATCCATCACATGGGCAAGGATGAAACAGAAAATAAAGTGGTCTTGGATTTGGACAGCCTTACATCTCACTGCTTTATCTGCGGCTCAACGGGTTCCGGCAAATCAAGCACGACATACCACTTGTTACATCGTCTGATACGCGCTAACATTCCGTTTTTGGTAATAGAACCCGCCAAAGGTGAGTACAAAACGGAGTTTGGCGGTGTACCCGATATCAACATCTTTGGAAGCAACCCCTATATGGGAGCGCTGCTCAAAATCAATCCGTTTGAATTCCATCCTCAAATACACATTTTAGAGCACCTTGACCGTCTGATAGAGATTTTTAACGCTTGTTGGGAAATGTATGCAGCAATGCCCGCAATTCTCAAAAATGCTGTCGAAACGGCTTACGTGCGAAAAGGCTGGGACTTATTAAACTCTATTTACATCGGTGAAGGGCAACCACAGTTCCCGACCTTCGATGACCTGCTTACAACACTTCCGGAAATCATCCAAACAAGCAGTTATTCTGCCGACACACAAAGCGACTATATCGGTGCATTGGTCACTCGTGTCCATTCCCTGACCAACGGCATTACGGGACAGATTTTCTGTGACAGTTATTCTATCAGCGATAGTGTGTTGTTTGATGAGACGACCATTGTTGATTTGAGCCGCATCGGCTCTACCGAGACCAAGTCACTCATCATGGGTATTTTGGTCATGCGCTTGACCGAATACCGCGTGGCAAACGCCATGGGAAGCAACAGAGAACTCTGCCACGTGACCATCTTGGAGGAAGCACACAATCTACTCAAAAATGTATCGCAGGCGCAGGGGCAACAAACTGCAAACCCTATTGGTAAGTCGGTTGAGATGATTTGCAACAGCATTGCCGAGCTGCGCACATACGGAGAAGGCTTTGTTATCGTAGACCAATCGCCTTCGGCTGTTGATATCGCGGCAATCAAGAACACGAACACAAAGATTGCTATGCGTCTGCCCGAAAAGGCAGATTGCGAAGCGGTTGGCAACTCATTGGGCTTAAACGAGATTCAAATACGCGAGCTCTCTAAATTGCCGGTTGGTGTGGCTGCCGTCTTACAAAACAACTGGCTTGAAGCAGTGCTATGTAAGATAGAAAAAGTTGATAGCATTTATTACAAAGAGACCGAAAAAACAGACTTTGAGACTGTTAGAAAATTACGTAGTATTGTTCTCGAAAAATTGATTCTGCAATATCAAATTTCGAGAAAAATTGATACCGCGAGCATCTTTTTAAGCATCGATGACGTCGATGCTTGTTGTGGCGCAAAAATTGAAATAAAGAATAGACTGGTAGCGCTTGCGCAGACCGTTAACGAAAGCGACAATTATAGGGCATTTTACATCGCATTGCTCAGCATTTCGGGTTTGAAAAGCGCTTTTTGTGCTGCAGAAAATGAAATAAAAGCGCATTCGACAGACGCCAAAAGTCTGTCAGCTTGGAAGGATGGCATTATCAAGAAAATGCACTCACTCTTTGTATTTTCTGACGCAAGTATCTATGAGAAATTGTTTATGCGTTCTGTTTTTGCCATGAGATGGTGTGGAGGTGCTCTTGACTATCCGTTGATATACAAAACCCTATTTGTAGAATCGAACGGAGGTGGAGAGTAATGTCATTGGAAAAGTTTAACGATTTTGACGCCAATGGATTAAACGATTCGTCGCAAGGCGAAAAAAACAACAAATTTGACCTATCCGATAGCGATGAGCTTGCCGAGCAGTTGGAACGCCAAAAGCCCGCAGAGCGAATATTAAGCGACGAGCAAAATAATGAGTCTAAATCACTGGACAAAGATGAATTAGAAACTATTCTTCCGGATAATATCGATAAGAATATTTCAACGGATGAAAAAAAGCAACCCGCAAAAGAATTCAATGTTCCCGACGAGAACCCTCCACCGGATGAACTTGAAGCAAGAAAGGCAAAAGAGCCGGAAGAAAAACAAAAGGATGTTGCTGGAAACGATGGCGGTGGCTCGCTGAAACCGCTGGAAACAGCTGAAAAAGAAAAACATTACGAGAACCCCAAGTTGAATGGCGTTGAAGAAATAACCGCCAAGCATTGTGATAGGGCACGCGAGATAGCTCAAAATTCTTCCGACAATGGCGCGAATTATACAGACCACAATCTTGCTCATTGGAGAGAAACAGAAACTCAAACCGGAAATGTGGCCGTTGCTGTAGAAAAAGCTGTGGAGTCTGGTTCTATTTACAAGGATGGATATGTTTCTAACGAGTCTCGTGTTCCGTTCGGAAAGGATATCGACCGCGAGGTTTTATCTGCTGCCGCGCTAAGCCACGATACTGGCATGAGTGACGATGGGTATTCGTTAGCTGTTGTTGATGGAGAATATCAGATAAAAAAACAAGACCCCAATAACTTCAACTCAGTGCGCGATAATCACTCGCTGAATTCGGCAATTAACGTATTGGAAAGCAGAGATGCATACCGTGAGTTGGGTTTTAATGACTCACAAATTGATACAATCGCTGCGGAATGTATGGCACATTCGAAGTCCAATTCGGGGGTTCGAGATTTGAACAGCCGGAGCGATTGGAGTGAATGTTTTGATAGAATGGATGCTGTTGTCGACCGATATAACGATGACCACTTGGATTCCAAGATTTCATTTAATCGCAAAGCATTTGAAGAGAATTCGGAGGAACTAAGCAATCTCGCATCTGCGTCACTTTGTTTGCGGGCTGGCGATGTGAGCCGGAGTTCTGGTTCTGATTCGGTAACACAATCAGGCGAAACGATACATGTTACGCCAAACGATAACCCCTCTACTGCAACTTCATGGGAAACAGAGATTAACAATTATACCGTAATGAGAAGTGATGGATGCGAAGTCACCGGCGAAAAGTCAAAGCAAGTTCACATTGGTGAACAAAACATCATCGAAAACCACACTTACATAAACGACAATGGCTATATTCAACATACTGTGACGGTTGCAGATGGAAATCACGCGCCTTACTGTACACAAAGAGCTCTCGAAGACCATTTGGGTGAGTTTGCCTCTGCAAAAGATGGACAATTTGTTGTTGCTGTAGAATTTGATAAATCATGGGAAGAACCCACAAGAAAAGCATACGAAAACTGGCGTACTAAGTTGGAAGATGAAGAAACAGAAAACGCGACAGGGAAAAATTATCCTAATGTCGATATTCACTTCCCTTGGGATGATTAGAAAGGATAAGATATGAAAATTAAAACTCAAACGCGTTGTAGAGGGAACCGTCCCACACGTGTAACGAACACGTACACGCATTTCTCTATATGTGACCGTGAAAGTTCTATGCGCTGGGCTGTTTCCGCGAGCGAAAAACTCTCTTTAGAATGCAAGAGCATTGACATTGAAGATGGATTGAGCTATCATGATGGGTCAATTGCAATGAATGGTATTACACTTGAGGGTGCCGATGATTTTGTTAAAAAGTATTTCGATACCGCTGTTTATTCCATGATGATTTCTGGTAATTTTAATGGTTCATTTGTTACGGTGCAGATTGATTTTACCGGCAAATTTATTCATATTAGCGCGGACGAAACCGCACAACCTCAAATCGAGGAAATTGAGCAGTTGCTGGACTTGGTTTAAGTGTGTACGATACCTTTGTAGAGCCGTGCAGAACTCACGGCTCTACGTAGCGCTCCAAGCAATTGCGCACTCGGGGACTTTCGTGGGGGAAGTTTTACAAAATGGAGAGTAAAAATGAACGTTACAACAGTAACATTGAAGGTCGATTCGTATCAAACCCAAAACACGGTTCTTTTTAACGGAAAAACCGTGCAGGGGCGAAACAAGACGCAGAATTGTCGGCACAAGGCAATTCTCGATTGCGTTGATGATTTTTTCGACTCGGTTTATAACGAACTAAACGATAGTTTTTATCTATGTATCTGCGGCAACCCTTTTGAGCAGGCACTTTTGCGCTTAGAAGCGAATGCACGAAAAACCGTCAGCGGATTTTCGGTCGGGACGCAAAGCTTTGAATGGTCCACGACTGCACGCTTGAAATATTTGCAAGAGCGATTGGGGGCTGCCGCAAGAGAGAAGACGGTTCC
>JAFQBW010000012.1 GCA_017399555.1 Methanocorpusculum sp. | reverse complement strand
GCCAAAGCGGCTGCGAAGCAGGTCTGAGCGTAGCGAAGACAGCGACGCGTTGCGCGAGCGTTAGCGAGCATCAGCGTTATCTGCGGTTTTTCAAAATATGTACTGTGGCAATCTCATAAAACATAATTTAGGAGCAAAGCCTAGAAATCCGAAAAAAATTAGTGTCTGAAGTGTCTAACCCCGGTAAACACGACAGCAATGCCAAGCTCATCTGCCTTTGCCAGAACCTCATTATCGCGGATAGAACCTCCGGGCTGGATTAATGCAGTTGCCCCTGCGGCGGCGGCAACTTCCAGCGTGTCCGGGAACGGCAGGAAAGCATCGGATGCAACAACCGTTCCTTCCATCGTTCTGCCGAACTCTGCCGCCTTCTCAATAGCGATACGGGCAGAGTCAACACGGTTCATCTGACCGACACCGATACCGACGGTCTCTGTCTTATTGCTGTAGATAATTGCATTGCTCTTTGCGTACTTGACAACCTTCCAGGCAAGCTTGAATGCCTCCATCTCATCCTCGGTCGGCTGGCGCTTGGAAACAACCTTCCAGTCCTCGGTGTACTCCGGGGTTCTCTGGACCAGGATACCGCCGTCAATGGTTCTCAGCTCATCCGCCTCCTCTGCCGGCGGGAGAATTAAGACACGCATGTTCGGCTTGGACTGCATAATCTCCAATGCCTCCTCGGTAAAGGACGGGGCAACGAGAACCTCGACGAAGGTGGAACAGATCTCCTTTGCAACGTCTGCACCGACTTCCGTGCTCATCGCAACGATAGAGCCGTATGCAGAGACCGGGTCAACTTCGCGTGCCTTGATGTAAGACTCAAGCTGATTACTGCCGACGGCAACACCGCACGGGTTGTTGTGCTTGACGATAACCGTTGCATATCCCGGAAGCTCGCGGCAGAGGGAAACTGCGGCGTGGACATCCAGATAGTTGTTGTAGGACATCTCCTTGCCCTGCATGGACTCCTGTCCGGCAATACCGGTAGTTCCGTAAACTGCGGCTTTCTGGTGCGGGTTTTCTCCGTAGCGCAGCGTTCTGCCGTTCTGGAACTGGACGGTGTAGGTGTCCGGGAACTCCTTGCCCATTCCCTGCAGGTAGTTGGAGATTGCGGCATCATATGCTGCGGTTCTGGTGAATGCTTTTGTGGCAAGCTGTAATCTCTGCTCCGGAGTGGTTCCTCCGTTGTTTACCGCCTCGATTACTGCCGGATAGTCTGCCGGGTCGACGATGACGGTTACATCCTTATAGTTCTTGGATGCGGCACGAATCATGGCAGGGCCGCCGATATCGACGAACTCGATAAGTTCTTCAAGCGGGAGGTTCTTCTTTGACATCTCCTCGAACGGGTAGAGGTTGACACAGAGAATGTCGATTGCCTCGATGCCGTGTTCTGCCATGACGTCATTGTCAATGCCGCGGCGTCCGAGAAGACCGCCGTGTACCTTCGGGTGGAGAGTTTTGACGCGGCCGTCCATCATTTCCGGGAATCCGGTGTGTTCGGATACGTCTTTTGCCGGGATTCCTGCTTCACGGAGGAGCTTTGCCGTTCCGCCGGAACTTAAAATGCCGATGTTCTGTGCTGCAAGAGCTTTTGCCAGATCGACGATTCCGGTCTTGTCCCATACAGATAACAATGCAAGAGTCATTGTGTAATAGTATGGCCTTTGTGGTATTTTAAAGTAGAGGCTTATGTTCAGGGACAGGACTCACTTTCTCAAAACCTCATCTGGACCAAAAGCCAAAATGAGGATTTCTAACAACCCCTATTTTTCAAAAACTTCATGGAGCAACACGATAGTGTTGCGTTACAGAAAGCGAGCGATTGCCGAGAGGCATCGCAGAGGCTTTGCTCCTAAATTGAATAACTATGTGTTTCCAAATCTCTAAACCCATGAGAAAAAACCGCAGATAACGCTGATGTGGGCTGACGCCCACGCAGCTCGTCGCTGTCTTCGCTACGCTCAGACCTGCTTCGCAGCCGCT
>JAFQBW010000001.1 GCA_017399555.1 Methanocorpusculum sp. | reverse complement strand
TTTTAGTGGTTTTCCGTCGGGCTACAAAAATACCAGCCGCTCCTTCGTCTTCGGCTCATCCCGACTAATCGTCGGGATTTCGCCTGCATACTCGGCGCGTCTGTCTTTTTGCCCACGCCCTCCTTAATAGCGTGGAGTTGGCGGGGCACAGGCGTTTACCCGCGAGAGGATAACCCTGCCGTTCTCGTCAGCCTGCGGCTTCCGATTCCGTCAGGGATATCGTCTCGCGGTTTACACGCACGCCGTGTAAGCCCGCCGGGTTGCCCGGTTGGCTTCGGAGTGTAACCATGAATAAGTTAGATGTTAACTCGGATATGTACAGAATTGTTGGATGCGCCCTTGCGGTGTACAATCACTTGAAGCCCGGTTATCTGGAATCAGTGTACGAGAAGGCGTTGGAAAAGGAACTGACGGCAGAAGGCTTTGCGGTTCGGCGTCAGGTGAAGCTTCCGGTGTATTACAAGGGGGAGCTTCTGGATGCGCCGTTTGTCGCGGATATGATTGTGAATGATGCGGTTCTGGTGGAGTTGAAGGCAGTGTCGAACCTCGCGAAGATTCACGAGAGGCAGGTTGAGAGTTATCTGAAATCGACAGGGATGTCTGATGGGCTTTTAGTGAACTTTGGAAACCTTAGAAGGCTTGAATGGAGAGTGATTAACTCTCCATGATTTTTTTGCTGTATTTTGCGTGCCTGCCGCGCCGCTCGCTAATCACATGTCTCTTCGAGCCATGCTCACGGCTTGAGCCTCCGGCTCTCGCCAATCGCGGCGGGCTTTTTTGCTCTAAAGTGGTTAAAAAAAGTGTTTGGGATTTAGGTTATGCAGTAACCTTCTTTGCATACTCAGCTAAGACGTCGTATCCTACTTTGCTGTAGGTTACTCCACCGTCAGTGAGACCAAGGTTGAATGTTTTAAAGTCCCAGACTTCTCCGTCATCATATACTGCCTGATAGGTGTATGAATCGGTCATTTCCCAGTCGAAGTAGTACTTTGCAGATGCGACATGAGAACCTGGAACAGTCCAGATTTCAACACCAGTGCCGTCTGGTCTGATGAGAATTACAATGTCAAAAGTGCCTTCTGCTTCTTTGCTTGGTTCGTCAGACATCCAGATGCCGAGTAAGCGGTCTTCGACTGCATACTTGTGGAATACCTCTTCTTTACCTTCGTAGAGCACTCCTTCTTTCAGGGTGAGGTCGAACTTATAGCCGCCTTCATAAACACCATACATTACACCATCCTTCTCTTCCCAGGTGAATGCATACGTGTAGACATCATCGAATCCCATGACTTCCGAGCCGTAGTAAATGATATCTCCTGTGCCGTCTTCGGCAACGTACATCAGACAGACAATGTCTTCTAACTCTTCATAGTCTGATACATCAGTTGCCCAGAGACCAACAAGATACTCTGCTGCGGATTCTCTGTGGAGCTCGAACTTGTATGGTTCAACAGTTGTTGATAAGACATCTTCAGCTAATACAAGCTCATTCGTTGTCGAGATGTTAGTACCGTAGGTATTCGCATAGTTGACGATGTACTTTCCGTCACCTTCATTTTTCCAGGTAAAATCACGATTATCGGAGACTGGTTCTCCATCAAACCGGAACTGGGAAATTCCAGTACCATCAGCATTGAATACAAAGATTCTGGAATCAAAATCACCATTCGGCAAACTTGCTTCTTTATCGTTATGCCAGATTCCAACAATCGGGTCTTCCGTCTCTGTTACACAGCCGCTCATAAAAACTGCTGCGACGAGAAGAAGCCCTACAGCCATAATGAATTTCTTCATGTGGATATATGTGATGTAGGGAAAAAAAAAACATTTCGGTTTATTCTTAATAGAATCCCCATTAATTTGTGCAATAATTTGAAAAATACGCAAATAACATGGGCAAATACCCACATCAAAGATGAAATGAAATCATGGAGAGAAAACTCTCCATTGTAAGCTCCTCACATGCCCGAAGTTTAACAGCATGCCTTCTTTGATTCCTGTACTCTTCATGTAACTTTGAAGCTGTTTTTCGTGAGCCTGATTGATTGTAGATACTGCCTTTAACTCTAAAAGAATACAGTCATTCACCACCATATCCGCATAGAAATCCTTTTTCAGCTCCACACCCTTGTAGAACACCGGAATCCGAACCTGCCGGGAAACCGAAAAGCCCGCCTGCAAAAGTTCGTATTCGAGAGCCGCCTCATACACCGATTCCAGATAACCGTATTTCAAAGTTGCATAAACCTCAAAAGCACAGCGAAGTACTTTCAGTAAATCCGAGTTGTCATCTAACATTTTCATAATATAACTCCAAAGCCTGCCCGGGCAGTCCGGGCGGCAACGCCGCCAAGGTGTGAACCGCGAGACGATATCCGTGCCGGAATCGGAGCGAAGCGACGAGAACGGCATGGTTATCCTCTCGCGGGTAGACGCCTGTGCCCCGCCCTATCCAACCATGTATACGGGTAGTGGAGACGTTAAGCAAAAAAGACGAGCACGCCGACCCGAAGGGGAGGAGTGGTCGGAAGGCGCGAGACCCGGAGGGGCTCAAGCCGGGAGCAAGGCTCGAAGAGACTTGCGACAGCAGGCATACGAAACCTGCGTCAGCAGGTGAAGTATGCACTGCGGTTTTTTGTAGTCGAAACGGCTCTGCACCAGAATCCCAAACACCTAAGTCTCTCCCCGCCGTCTCGGACTGCCGCGTCAGCGAGCAGTCAGGCGGGGCAGTCGAATCATGCCAAAAAAATCATCAACCGCCGGGAGCACAACACCCGCACCCATCCCCGCCGCATAGCTCGCCAACGCTCAGAAGCGGGCAGGCGGAGTACGAGAGGCTCGATGAGACGCGAAGTTAAAGCACGACAAAAGGGCGTGCGGAGCAGTCGAATAAGACCAAAGAAACATTCAACAACCGCCGGGGGCACAACGCTGTCGCTGTGCCCGTTTCCGGCGGCAATCATTTGCCAAATAACCAAAATACCCAGCAGATATACCGAAACAACACAAAAAAAGTATTCAAAAAAGAGATCTTAATCCTTCATCTCAGAACGCGGCTTCAGCTTCACCCCGGGCGGAAGGAAACAGCGCTCAAAACCCTCACGTATCCTGCGTGCATCACGCCTGTCCTCCTCCGTTAATTCCTGGTGTCCGACATACACCATATATTCACAGGTTGTTGGATACATAATTTATCTATCTCCTCCGAAGAATATAAACACTCGCCTCATAATCAGACGAGAGCACGCCCTTTTCCACAGGACTAATCTCATTAATCACATATTCACAACCGCGTTCAACAAGCATCTCCTCCTCCTTACATCCTAAATACAACGCCCTCTCTCCTTTTTCAAGTATACGGGCAAGAAACACCAATTTTCCCTCATCATTCACCCGCGCATACCGTAAAGCCGCATCAACAGAAAGAGAATAACTCCCATAAGCCGGTTCGAGATACACATCTCCTTCAGACAGCTGAGAAATCCACTGCGGGTCGGCAAGACCGCGAATCACATTCAATCCTTCCGGCAGAACACTCTTCGAAACCGCAGAATCCAGAAGTGAAATAAGCTCCTCACACAACCGCAAATCATCAGACGACATCTCCTGAACAAATTCAGGAAACCGCAGATACGAATTCACAATAGAACAGTTTACGTGTACCGGGTCAGGAGCAGACACATCCCACGAATCCTGACGACTTCCCAAATCCTGAAACGACAAAACCGCATCCCGCTCAGCATCACTCAGCAAATCCCACACATCATACGCAGGATAAGGAGCCTTCTGCCGCACATAATCAGCCGGCTCATACGGCTCGGAAACATGCCAGTCCATACAATACCTTCACCGCCGAAAGAGAAAAAGACTCTGTGAATAAAATAACCACAACCAAATCTGCCTGCACAGCAGATTCTCTTCGCATCTAAACACCCTCTTCCCGCGTGTCCCCCCACTCCACCAAAAAACACACACAACACCCGCACCCATCCCCGCCGCATAGCCCGCCAACACTCAGAAGCGGGCAGGCGGAGCACGAGAGGCTCAATGAGACTCGAAGTTAAAGCACGACAAAAGGGCGTGCGGAGTACGAGAGACTCGATGAGACGCGAAGTTAAAGCACGACAAAAAAAGTTACAGGGAAGCCAGGATATGCCCGAACTTCGGCACGAAATCCTTCTTCCTCGACACAACACCCGGCAGATGGAGCGGGCCGTCCCAGTGAAGGGCGGATGCCAGCATCTTATCCTCAGCTACCGCAAACATATCCGAACCCATCTCCGACACACTCGTATAGAGCGCAATATACATATCCGGGGCATGCGGCTCCTGCATCTTCTCCCGCAGAGCCGCATAAATCTCCTCACTGCGGTCTGCAGCATACTCATAGGACGGAACAAGAATCTGTGCAATAACAACCCGCTTTGCAGAAAGCGTAAACTCCTTCGTATCGCGTTCCAGAAGAGCACTCTGGGAAACACCCGCAAGAGCCATACCCTCGGAAATTAACTCCTGGGCATACTCCTCTGCATCAATCTCTGCATGTGCCGAAAGATATGCCACCATATCGACATCCACCTTCGTCGTTGTAGACATCTTCAGACCAAGCGTATCCGATAAAATACCGGACAGCAGAACTCCGGCAATCTCCTTCGACGGCGCAATACCCGACTCACGGTAACGCTTGGCAATAATCGTACAGGTAGAACCGACCGGCTCCATATCAAAGCGGATAGGCTTCAGAGTCGTCATAGCACCCAGACGGTGGTGGTCGATAATCTCTAAAATATCCGCAGACTCAATACCCTGCACCGCCTGACCGTACTCATTGTGGTCCAGCAGAATAACGGACTTTGCCGCATCCTCCATCAGCGTATTGCGGGAAATCGTACCAATCAGCTTTCCGTCCGCATCAACCACACAGGCCGCACGGTACTTTGCATTTGAAACAACCTGCTGTACATACTCAATCGTATCCTGCATCCGAACGCGGGGAACATCTGTTGACATAATCCGCTCTGCCGGAAGCGTTAAATGAATCAGATTGGCAACACCGAACGCATCCGCAGCCGTTGCAATCACCGTAACCCCGCGGGCTTCTGCGGCATCCAGAAGACGCTGACCGACCGGAGCAGAGTCTGCGATAATCAGTGCCGCAATACCGGCAGAAACTAACGCAAGCTGCGTCGGCTCATCATCGCCGACGATAGCAATGTCTTTCTCCGTAATGCGGGAAAGAATAACATGCAGGGCATCAATCGAAATATAAACCGCACCTTCCAAAACATCATGCTTCTTTACGCGGATTTCTCCGTGGAGAATACGCGTCAGCGTCTCCACCGGAATAGGAGAGACCGCAAGCGTATCCATCTTCGTATTGGAAACATAAGCGCGGGCAAGACCGTGTTCACTCACGAGACCGAGCAGTTTACCCGACTCATCAATGATTGGCAGGTTTCTGATATCCTTCTCATCCAGCTGGTGGATAACATCAATTGTCGGCGTAGAACCAACTGCTCTGTCCTGATGAATCCGGGATAAATCAGAGACCGCCGGCTCGACATTCAAAACCAGTGCCGGCTCATCAACACCGAACTTCGAAAGCGCATACTTCGACTCGGCATTCAGCTTTCCGCAGCATGCCGCAATATACTGATTGCCGCCGTGTCTATTCAAAAGGGCCGCATACCCAATGGCACTGCAGATAGAATCAGTGTCGGGATGGCGGTGTCCGATAATATAGGTTTGTTTCATACGTGTGATTATTTAAACAGACCGCGTCTGCTGTTCTTTTTCTCAGAATCCTTCATGCTCAGATTTACCAGGTGATGGAGAGAGCGAATCTCTTTGCGTAAATCATCAAGCCCGCCGGTAATAGAATCAATATTCTTCTGCATCCGTGCTTCCCGCTTGAAATCACGGTCGCGAATTGGTTCAATAACTCCTTCGCCAGCCGCACGGTCGAGTCCGTGTTCCAGAAGAAGAAGAACGGCCTCGTTTCTGTCAAGTTCCTGCTTCTTTGCAAACTGGTCAATCCGCTCGGAAAGAACAGAGTCCAGGGTGAACGAAAGTCGGAGAGCCATAATATAGATATGTGTTGGTTCTGGCAGGTAATCTATTTTATGCGGTTACGGACACTCACGCTGTGTGCCCCAGACCAGGAAGGAAAGAATTGTTCCAGGCGGCGTGTCAACGCCTATTGGAACTTTCACCGACTCGCCGTCTTCCGTTACCGCAATACGAAACGCATGCTCCCAGGTTTCCCCAAGCGACACTTCCCGCTCCTCATAGACCTTTCCGGCAAGCTCCCGCGTCAGATACACGCCGTGCTCGGTGTCCTCAATCAAGGCGGCAGTTGTGTAGCGCAGGAGATACCAGCGCAGTTCACTTAACAGAGCAAGCGCACTGGATACCGCAGATACCTGCACCCGAACGCCGTATTTGATATCTTCCGGACGGTAAAAACGGAGAATGTGACGGCTCGTCTCCGAGTCCGTCAGCGTCTGCAGGAGAGAAACTCCCGGTTTTGCAATACAGACAACCTGCATATCAGAGATACATTACGTCGCGCCAGGACTCATCCTTTTCTGCATGACGGACTTTGCGGATTGCCGCAAGGAAATCCTCGCCGGTAATCATATCGTTGTCATTTCTGATAGCGAGCATACCAGCTTCACGGCAGATTGCCTCAATCTCCGCACCGGTTAATCCGTCACTTAAGTTCACCAGCTCTTTGTAGTTGATGTTATCAAGTGCTCCGGCGGCCTCCATCTTTCTGGTGTGGACGCGGAAAATCTGCATACGGGCGTCTGCATCCGGTGCCGGGATTTTGATTAAGCGGTCGAATCTTCCCGGACGAAGCAGTGCTGCATCAAGCATGTCCGGACGGTTGGTTGCCGCAATAATTCTGATGTTTCCGCGGTTGTTGAATCCGTCCATTTCGGCTAACAGCTGCATTAAGGTTCTCTGAACCTCGGCAGAACCGGACGTTCCGTCGTTGGTTCGCATACTGCCGACTGCATCAATCTCATCAATAAAGACAACAACACCGCTGTTTTCCTCGGCAAGCTCGCGTGCCATGCTGAAAAGGTCACGGACAAGCTGTGCTCCTTCACCGATGTACTTATGGACAAGTTCCGAGCCGGCAAGTCTGAGGAACGGAACGCCTGCGTTGTGGGCAACCGCTTTGGCAATTAAGGTCTTGCCTGTTCCCGGCGGACCGTAGAGGAGAACTCCCTTCGGCGGAATGACACCGAACTTCTCGAATGCCGCCGGTTTGGTAAGCGGATACTCGACAGCTTCGCGGACCTCGACAATTTCGTCCTTGAGACCGCCGATATCAGAGAATGAAGTCTCCGGCTTTTCCTCAAGCTCCATAACCTTGACGCGGACGTCAACGGAGTCTCCCATTATTTTGACGATGGATAAAGTGTTATTTACCGCAACCTTGGTGCCGCTTTTAATGCGGTCGTACACTGCCGCGGTTGTCTGGGTGACATATTCCTGATTATTTCCCATCTGGCGGAGATAGACTTCATTATTGGCAAGTTTTTCGAGGACAACTGCCACGAAGAGGGGGAGACGCTTCAGCTGATTGTTTTCCTTTTTCAGCTGGGTGTTATCCATACGGAGTTTATTATTTTCAACGCGGAGCGTATCGTTTTCCTTCCGCTCGGCACGGATAATCTTCTGCAGGGTCTCGGTTTCACGCCTGAGATACTGCAGCTCGTCCCTCTCATTTGTGATGTCCGGATTTACCCCCTCGACACAGGGTGCATCCGGCTCGATATTTCCGGTCATGCAGTAATATTTGCTGTTATAGTTTAATTACTCCGCGATTCAGATACATCTGCTTCCCCTCCACTGAATACCGTGAGGATATTAATAATACGCCATACAGCATACATATATCATTCAAATGGCAGGAAACAGCAGGTTTATAGCACTACTTGGAAAGCAAATAAAGACGCCAATTGTCCTCTCCTCGATGGCAGGAGTGACCGACGCCGCATATGTCGTAGAACGGGCAGAACACGCAGGTGTTGCCTTCATTGGCGGATACAGCATTGATGAGGCAGCAAGAAACGCTTCAAAGGAAATCGAAGCATGCGGCAGAAAAGAGTTTGAAGCATCGTTCGAAGATATCGCAACCGAACTTGCCATGCTGGAAGACTGCGGAATCATTCCGGGTCTCAACCTCAGAGGAGCATCCAAAGAAGCATTCCTGGAAGCGGCAGGAGTCTTTGGAAAAGACATCATCTATGAAATTGACGCACACTGCAGACAGCCGCCAATGGTTGCGGCCGGATGCGGAGAAGCACTCTTAAAAGATACTGAGCGCCTCTGTGATATCGTCTCTGCATTAGCTGAGGCAGGATGCACCGTCTCCGTTAAAACCAGAGCAGGCATCGCAGACGACAGAGCACTCGCAAAAGCCCTCTGGAAGGCCGGCGCAAAAATCATCCACGTGGACTTAATGGACTTTGGAGCCTCCAAACTCCGCCAGATTCGAAACAGCTGTCCGTTAGTCATCATCGCAAACAACGGCGTTGACTCTCCGGACACCATGATGGAATACTTCTCCCACGGAGCAGACCTTGTATCCCTTGCCCGCCGTGCAGACCCTGCTGTTCTGACTCTTCTTGACCGCTACATCAGAGCCATCGCAGACGAGGTCGGCTGGTACAATGCACCAAAACAGCTCTGCCGCGGCGGAGACTACCGCTCCCTTGCCTTCTGCTGTATGCCGATTAAGCAGTGTGCCCTGCTTCCAACATTAAATGCCATAGGACTCGAATACGGAGCATACACTCAGCTCAAAGAAGAGGCTGTTGCCGGAACGCCGCTTGCTGAAGGAAGCCACACCTGCTTTGGCAGCCTCGCCTTCTGCTGTAAATCCTCGACGCCGTGCATGTTCCGCGACATGACCTTAAAGTCCATCAAACTCCCGAAGAACGAGTACATGGCATTAAAGCGCAAACTCTCCGAAGAAATCATGGACGAGATTTTCCGGTGAATCATGCTGAGTGCTGAAAACGCTGCTGAACTTGCCGAGTTTGCGATGCTCCTTGAGGTTTGCGCAAAACGCAAACCGGGAAACATCGACCGCGAACATGATTACGACGACACCCGCTTAGAGCATTTCCTAAACTCCGCGGTGCGTGCCCGAAAGATTTTCCAGAACATCCATGGAATGCCGCTTGGAGAAGCCATGTACGAAGCCGTGCGTCTTACCAACGGACATTCCGGCGGAAACACGCATTTCGGGGCATTCATCCTGCTTCTGCCGCTTCTCAAAGGAAAAGGTATCGAAGGCGCCTGCCGGGTTGTAAAAGAGACAACCGTTGACGATGCAGTTCTGTTCTACAAAGCATTCGGCCTTACCGCTGTCCGCGTCTCGGAAGAGTCCGATATGGACATCAACGACCCGGCCTCCTTAACCCGTCTGCGGGACGAGGGTATGACGATGTACAACGTCATGGAGTTCTCTGCCGAAAACGACATGGTAGCCCGCGAGTGGACAAACGGCTTTGCCTTAACCCGCGAGATGGCAGACCTCTTAAAAGCTGCAGACGGCGGAAGCTCAGCAATTCCTGCCGTGTTTATGGAGATGCTCTCCCGGCACCTGGACACCTTTGTCATCAAAAAGTTCGGGCCGGCAACTGCTGAGGAACTGAGAAACTCCGCGAACATGGTGGTAAACAACCGCCTCTCGGCAGAGATTCTGGATGCCTGGTGTCTTGCCGAAGGAATCAACCCGGGTTCCCTTGCCGACATCTGTATTGCCGGAATCTTCGTGGCACTCATCGAGGGATGGGAATGGGACTTCTAAGTACCGGCATCAACGAAATTATTGCCGTCACCAAAGACAACGCCGCCCCGATAGGAATTATCCTCAGAGACGGACAGTGCCCGAAGATGATTCTCTTCAAAGGGTCTGCGACCGAGAAGAACATCCGAACATACGGATGGGTAACCGCAAACTTCGTCTCGCAGGCCTCGCTCTATGCACGCTTTGCATTCCACGATGCAGAAGCAGACGAACTGACCGCGGAAGGGGATATGCAGCGCCTGCGGGATGCGGATGCCTGGATTGGATTTACCGCAGAAGTTGTCCACGAGACAGAACAGACCTATCTGGTTGATTTAACCCCGGTCACCGAAACCGTTATCCGTCCCGGAATCCGCCGGGTAAACCGGGGATTCGACGCAGTAATTGACGCAACCATTCACGCAACCCGCTACGTGTTTAATCACTCGGAAGAACTGCGTCAGCGCATGCTCTATGACTTTGAACTGATTCGCAAATGCGGCGGCGAAGATGAACTTGCCGCAAAAAGAATTCTGGAAGAAGCCGTCGGCTTCTCCTGCTGATTTTTACGCGATAATATTTCCGATACTCGAAAAGCCGTCTCCGCGGCTTTCCGCACAGCCGACAGCAGAGGCTTTCAGATACTCAACCTCTTTTACCGTCCGTTCCCGAAGACAGAACGCAAGCGACGGCGAACGCTCCTGCACGCCGTTTATGACAAAATACCGGGAATGCACACAGAACCGGCAGTTCTCCGTACTGCGCAGACGTCCGTCGGTACAGGTTACCTTTCCTGCAGAGACCGGAAGCTCACTCACCGTCATAGAAGAGAACCTCATATCCGCCATCCTTTAGAACAGATGCAATATACTCCTGCGTCGGGTCGTCGGCAGGCGTTATCTTCTCCCGCCAGAGAGTGAGCAGATTCTCATCCTTTGACTCCAGCGACACGCGGCCTTTGACCTTTCCCACTTCTTCCCCGTTTCTGCTGATGCGGGCAGAACAGCAGTGATACGAACTGCAGATAAGCAGACGGTACGGGTGAATCGTGCAGACATATTTTCCGGTTGGAAGACGCCGGACAAAATAACATGCCGCGGGATGTTGTTCCTGAATCGAATGGTCGCTTTCAAAAATCTCGCGGTACTCCGGCGTAATCAGTGCCTGACGCATCTCTTTTACCACGTCATTTTTCACCACAAAGCCGAACCGGGAGAGCTGGCGCTCCATCTTTACTATTGAACCGATGCCAAGACAGCACTTTCCGCACTGGATACATTCGAAATTTCCCGCCATGAACATAATGTCGCTGTGCGGATATTTATGTGTTCTGAACGGGAAAAGAACGGTGTTGCAACAACTTCAATTTATTCAAGCGCCAATATTGAATGAATGAGTACTGCACCGGTAAACAATCACCTCCAGAAAAAACTCAGGATCTCGGTTGACAAACTCTATGTCGGCGGAGAAGAGTTCCTCGCAGAAATTGAGGAAGGACTCAACACCAAACGCGTACACCAGCCGCGGGTCGGATTTCAGGGAACTGCCGGCTCATTCGGCGAACAGGCGGCACGGGAATTTTTCCATGATGCAGAGGCGGAACTGAAAAACTATCATGCGTTCGATGATGTCCTCTCTGCTGTTGCCAACGGCGACGTTGACTATGGGGTGCTTCCAATCGAAAACTCCACCGCAGGAGATGTGCTGGAAGTCTCTGACTTAATCATCCGCTACAACCTCTACATCGTCGGAGAACACACCCTTCGGGTACGCCACAACCTCCTGGCTTTGCCGGATGCAGAACTTTCAGACATCACGCAGGTTTATTCCCATATCCAGGCACTGAACCAGTGTCATCAGTACCTGAAAAAACACGAAAATATCGAAAGCATTCCGTATGCAAATACCGCGCTTGCGGCAGAGTATGTCGCCGCAAAAGGAGACATTCACTCGGCGTCTATCGGCAGTATCCGCTGTTCGGAACTCTACAACCTCAAAGTTCTTGCATCCGACATCCAGACAGTGAAGAACAACTTCACCCGATTCATCATCATTGCAAAACACATGGAGCTGACAGACACCTGCAACAAAATCAGCATCGTCTTCTCCACGGCACACAGCAGCGGTTCTCTGCACTCGGTTCTCTCCCATTTTGCCTACAACGGATTGAACCTCGTAAAAATCCAGTCCCGTCCGCGGCTGGATGAACCCTGGGAATACCTCTTCTTCGTAGATATTGAAGGAAACTTAGAGGATGCAAACGTTCTGATTGCCCTTGGAAGAGTGCGGGCACAGAGCAGTTTCTTCAAGGTGCTGGGAAACTATACCTGCCACACCCAGTAACCAAAATACTATTTTTAAAAAAAGAACGGAGAAAAGTCTCCAGAAATTATTGTGCGGTCCAGGTCAGGTGACCTAAGACACGGTAGGTGAACTCAAGTTCCTCAAAGACCGGAATGTTGTGCTCGGTTAAGAGGTCAACTCCCGGCTTTAAGCTGTCGCCGCCGACGAAACAGCCGACCAGAAGGTTGTCAGTCTTTTTCTGGTAGTCGATGATGACCTGACCGACCTGTTCCGGAGAGAGAACCTTGTTCGGGAAGTTGACAAGGATTGCGATATCCCAGAGGTCCGGGTTCTTGCAGAGCACATCATAGACACCGCGGAAGCGGGCTTCGTCTGCGTCGCCGAGTAAGTCAATTGGGTTGTTCTTGTTCCAGAACGGCGGGAGGAAGGTGTCCATCTCGTCGATGACTTCCTGCGGAAGGTCGCAGATGTCAATGCCCCAGGTCTCTGCATAGTCGTTGGAAAGAACCGCGAAACCGCCTGCGTTGGTGATGACAACCGCACGCTTTCCGGTAAGCGGCTTCTTTAAGCCTCCTAAAATCTTTGCAATCTGGAATGCACCCTCAAGGGTCTTTGCCGGAACAACACCGCACTTTCTGAATGCCTCCATATAGACCTCGTATGCGCCGGATAAGGAACCGGTGTGGGATGCTGCTGCTGCCTGTCCTCTCTTGGAAGAACCTGCCTTGATGGCGACAATCGGCTTAAGCTTCGTGACCTCGCGTGCCATCTCCATGAAGGCAACACCGTTCTTAATCTCCTCGATGTAGAGGATGATGGACTTGGTGTGCGGGTCGCGGGCCGCGTAGCTCATGTAGTCGAGGAAGTCAAGATCGCACTGGTTTCCGACAGAAACGACCTCGGAGTAACCCATCTCGGAACCTTCGGATAAGGAGATGCCGACAACTGCGTTGGCGATTGCGCCGGACTGGGAGATAAAGGCGATATCTCCCGGAAGCGGGGAGGTTGCGACATAGGTCGTGTCCAGCTTGTACGGCGGAAGAATCAGACCAAGACAGTTCGGACCGACAATTCTGACACCGTATGAGCGGGCGATTGCGACCATGCGTTCTTCGAGGGCCTTTCCTTCCTCGTTCATCTCCTTGAATCCGGCAGTGATGACGACAGCCATCTTAACACCCTTCTTACCGCATTCGTCCATGATTCCCGGAACTAACTGTGCAGGGACAGTGATGACAACCATGTCAACCGGGCCCGGAATATCACCGACGCTCGGGTAGCACTTGACGCCCTGGATTTCCGAGCGCTTGTTGTTAACCGGATAAACCTCTCCCGGGAACTGGAGCAGGTTGTGGAATGCGGCATATCCCATCTTGGTCTTGTCGTCGGATGCGCCAATAACTGCAACGCTTCTCGGCTTGTAGTAGTCGAGCGGGACAATCTTTTTCGGATCGTAGTGAGGCGGAAGAACAACCGGTTCGTCCTGGACGATAACGCGGGCATCGACTGCACAGCCGCCTTTCTCATAGAGTCTGAGCGGGTTGATATCGAACTCGACGACGTTTTCGTTGTCCTCGAAGAAGCGGCATGCGTTCTTTAAGACCTGGAAGAGGAACTCCTCATCCTTTGGTGCGTCTCCTCTGTATCCCTTGATTAAGGTGTAGCCTTTAATCTCGCGGATTAAGGAGCGGAGTTCATCATCCTCTGCCGGGAGAAGGCGGATTCCCACATCCTTGTGGAACTCGACCATGGTTCCACCAAGACCGAAGGTTAAGACTCTGCCGAATGCCGGGTCAATCTTTCCGCCGACGATGAGTTCCAGTCCCGGTTTTGCCATCTCTTCGATGATGACGCCTTTGATTTCTGCATCCGGGTTGTAGTTCTTTGCGTTTGCAACGATTTTATCAAAAGCTTCCTTTGCTGCTGCGTCATCCTTGACGCCGACGATAACTCCTCCTGCATCACTCTTGTGAATAATCTGCGGGGAGACGATTTTCATAACAACAGGATAACCTATCGATGCGGCGGCTTTTGCGGCATCCTCTGGGGACTGCACAATCTCAAAAGCCGGGGCTGGTACGTCATACTGACGCAGGAGGGCATAGCCGTCTGCCTCAGATAACATTCTGGTAGGTTTAGCGGACACTTTTCGATACTCCTTATTTTATGTTAGGTAATCAGCCGGAGCTCCGGCTGATTGATTGTACATTATTTATCATGTATGATTACTATAAATAGTCTGTTATTTCACAGCGCCACGATGTTTTTATACCAAAAAAATGCCGGTAAAATCGTGTACAGAACAGCCGCTTCTGTCCGGATTTTTTGAAAAAAAGTATTATTCCCAGTTCTGCAGAACTTCTGTCAGAACCGCAAGGGAAGCCGCGGTCTTAATTCCTGTCGGATGGAAATGTGTTCGGGCAGTCACATATCCCATATCGTTCAGTTTGGCAACGAAATCCTCCATCGCCCATATCCCCGCGACGCCTCAGGGGTATGCGGCTCTGCGAGCCTTAACCCCACAGTTCAGTGAGACAAAAAAGTATTATTCCCAGTTCTGCAGAACTTCTGTCAGAACTGCAAGAGATGCCGCGGTCTTAATTCCTGTCGGATGGAAGTGTGTTCGGGCAGTCACATATCCCATATCGTTCAGTTTGGCAACAAACTCTTCCATCTTCGGAGGAGATACGCGAATATCCCGGCAGATAGCATGGTAATCATAGAAGAAGCCGCATTCCGGTTCGTCTTTTAATATCCGCAGGAACTTCTCCATCTGCTTCTTGGTTCCAAACTCCATTGCCGGCAGGTTTTCGAGCATCGCATCAATGATTCCCTCGCCCTGGAGTTTTCCCATCCACAGAGGACCGATTGGAAGCGTTCTTGCTCCGCAGTGCGGGCAGACTTCTTCAGTTGGAAGAAGCGCTCCTTTCTCCTCGGAGCGGTAGAGACAGTTCGGGCATTCGTGGATGAATCCAATCTCCCCCATCGTCGCATCCGCAGCCGGGACTTTCGCAATAATCTTCACATGCGAGCGGTAGTAGTGGTTCTTCGCAAAGGAGAGAATCGGCTCCATGCCGCGGTCATACTTCACCAGCTCGCGTGCCATAGCACCCATCATCATGCGCAGACCGACTTCCGAATGATACTCGGTATTAATCGGCGTGGAGAAGTACCGGCGAAGACCTGCTTTCAGATGTGCACCGCAAAGCGGGGCGGTATCTGTTGCGGTAACGAACAGATAGCGCTTTGAGGCACGGGAAGCCGCATCTAAAAACGGCATCGGCGTTCCAAACGGGTCGAGGTCAACCGCATCAAAGCGTCCCGAACACATCAGACGGTTTGCATCGTCGCAGGTTACCTTGATGTCTTCTGCAAAGCGTTTCGCATTCTCTTCAATGATTTTTACCGCAGTCGGATTGAAATCATTGATTACCACCGGCACATGAGTCTCGTTTGCCACGCGAAGCCCGCGGATACCGGTCGCGGCCATGGAATCCAGATACTCTTCCGGCTTGATGACGCTCATCAAAAGAATTGTCATATCACGGTTGAACTCCATTCTGGTATTGTAAAACACCGGAGCAGAGCCTGGCGGGAACTCCGCGTTCTCGTCCTGAACCGGAGCATAAAAAGTCGTACTTCCTTCAGTAATTTCGTGCAGTTCCATAAAAATCACGGACATACAGGGATTCGAACCCTGGATCTTCAGCTTAGGAGGCTGATGCCATATCCTGGCTTGGCTATATGTCCAAAATCTATTCTTATAATTTGCGTATCAGTGATATTATGCTTTTCCATCGCCCGTATCTCCGTGTCCGGAAAAAGAAGCCTGTACCGCTACTAACAGCTTTTTCCTTTGAACTGACCAATAGATAGGTATCTATGTCCGCAGCAGGATATTTCAAAATCACCCGTCCGGGAAATGCAGCGGCAGCAGGTGCGGCCGCGGCGCTGGCATTCTGGATTACCGGAGGGACGGAATGGATATCTGCCCTGCTTCTCTTCTGTGCTGTTACCTCTATCTGCGGAGCAGGAAACGCCGTAAACGACTGCTTTGATGCAGACATCGACCGGATAAACCACCCGAAGCGACCGATTCCAAGCGGCAAAGCAACGGTTGCCGGCGGACTGATTCTCACCTGCATACTCTTTGCCGCAGGATTTCTCTGCTCGCTTCCCCTGGGTCCCTGGTGTCCCTGGCTTGCTGTTGTCAACATCCTCCTGCTGATTCTCTACTCAACCAGCTTCAAGCGCATGCCAGTAATTGGCAACGTCTGTGTGGCATACCTCTCCGGCAGTGTCTTCCTCTTCGGGGGAATGGCGGTAGGTGCCGAATCCTTCCTCTTAACAGCGCCTCTGTTCCTGGTTACCTTCTTTGCCACCCTCGCCCGCGAGATTGTAAAGGATGCAGAAAACATCAAGGAAGACGAAACCGAAGGAGCATACACATTCCCGATGCTTGCCGGCATAAATACTGCAGGAATCACCGCATTTGTCTGCATGATATGCGCCGCAGGAACAGCATTCATCCCTGTTCTCTACTGGGGACTGCCCTACGCATGCTTTATCTCCGCAGTCGATGTCTTCCTGATTACGTCTGCCGCAAAAATCCTCTCCTGCAAAACGCCCGAAGAAGTACAGGCAGCAAAAATATCCCGCACCATGAAAACCGGCATGTTCGCCGCAACTCTGGTCTTCTTCGTATCCGCTATCCTCAGCCGGTTCCTAATCTGAGGATACCGGCAGGAGAACTTATTAGGGAGTAAAAGGAATAGTTAAGCATACAGCAGGGATAGATATGGCAATATTTGTACAGGATACACTTCACATGGCCGAACGCGGCTCATACTACGAGGGTTCGGTAAAAATCGACGGAGACTTTCTGGTACCGCCCCGTACCGAGTTTTGGAAAGACATTGTGGTATCCGGTAATATCTATCTGTGTCCGGAATCCCATGTAAAAGGAAATGTCACCTGCAAAGGAGGCGTCATCTGCCGCGGATGTGTGATTGAAGGAGATTTAATTGCAGAGGACGGAGAGCTTCGCATCTGCGACGGAGCATCGGTTCACCGGATTATCAGTACAGGAGATGTGTACCTGCGAAAGGATGTAATCTCTTCTGAAGTCAGAGGAAACAACATTCTGGTCATGGGAAAAATCCAGTGCGGAAAACTGATGGGCAAGAATACCCGGGTTGTTTCCGGCGAATACTAATAACTCTTTTTTACTTCGGACACTGACATATACTGATATGGCAGATGTTGTTTTAATCTCCGGCAGCCCGCGGGCAAACGGAAATACTGAATATGCGTTAAATGTATGCAAAGAAGAGATTGAAAAGCACGGATTAACGGCTGAGATTATCTCCCTTCGCGGAAAGCAGATTCACGGCTGTATCGCCTGCGGCAGATGCGGCGAGCAGAACTGCTGTGCATTAAAGGACGATTTAAATGAGATGCTTCCGGCAATTCAGGAGGCAAAGGGATTCATTATCGGCGCTCCGGTGTACTTCGGAACGGCCAGAGGTGATGTGATGAACCTGCTCCAGAGAACCAGCATGGTGGCAAGAAAGAACGGAAACTGGCTTGCCGGAAAGGTTGGCGGCCCGGTTGTTGTTGCACGCCGCGGAGGGCTTACCTCCACGCTTCAGGAGATGCTGATGTCGTTTTTTATCTCCGGCATGACGGTCTGCGGTTCTACCTACTGGAACATCGCATTCGGAAACGCACCGGGAGAGGTCGGCGAGGATGCAGAGGGTATGCAGACCTTACAGACCTTTGCGGCAAATGTTGCTGAGCTGATTATCCAGCTGAGAAAATAAGATGCAGACAGAAAAACAGAAGCTCCTCTTTACCGGCTGCGGTCTGCTTGGCGGAGGAGTTCTTCTCCTTTTAATTTCCCGCGTCCTTGGCGGAACTGACCTGATGGATTTTCTTTCCGGGCTGTTTCTGGGACTTGCAGTCGGGGTAATGCTTCTTGGCGTCTTTTTCTTCGGCAGGTCGCTTGCAAAGACCTGAGCGGAAACGGTAACAGCAGCCATGCCCCGGGAAAAACCCTAAATCCTCATACCCCCAACATCCATACATGGATGAATTTTTCCGGCATAAGAAAATCGATGCCCACACCCATATTGGAAACTTCGGCAGTCCGTTCAACGTAAATTTTGATATGAACCGCCTGCTGTCCCAGATGGAGACCTTCAACATCGAAAAGACCATCCTCTGTCCTGCGGCATACATGCTCAACGAAGAAGTAAACGCGGCATACAAAGCACACCCGGACAAGGTCATTCCGCTGTGCTGGGTAAACGCAAATCTCGGCGATGCCGCGGTGGCCGAACTGGAACACTACCTGAAAGACGAAGGCTTTGCCGGGGTTAAGATGCAGCCGCTGTTTGACGGATTTACCGCCGACTCACCGCTGGTTGACCCGATTATGGAAACCGCACGGAAATACAAAAAACCGGTCTTTATCCACTGCGGACACCCGCCGTTTTCCCTTCCCTGGCAGATTGGACTGCTTGCCGAGCGGCATCCGGATGTCCCAATCGTCATGATTCACATGGGACACGGGCACGGTGTCTATATCGATGCAAGTATCACCATGGCAAAGAAGTACGACAACCTCTATCTGGAAGTCTCCGGTATGCCAATGGGATGCCAGATTAAAAATGCGTATGAGACAGTGGGAGCAGACAGAGTGATGTTCGGCATCGATTCCCCGTTCCACCACCCAAGTGTCGAGATTCAGCGGGTGCTCTCCTGCGGTCTTGCAGAAGATGCTCTGGAAAATGTGTTCTATAATAATGCAGCCGCATTTATGGGACTCTAAGTCCCGCTGCTTTTTTGAAAAACAGCAAAGAGCAACACGATAGTGTTGCGAAACAGCGGAGTCGCGATAAGCGACGAAGCGACTCCGTTTAGTTCAAGCGTATTCTTTTGATTCGTGTAAATTCGCGTGTTTATCAATATTCTAACCGCGGATAGAGGGAAAGAACACGAGAATCTACGCGAATTTATACGCTGGATTTGATTGTGGGGAGGACGAAAGCTTCACTTATCGTTCGCTTTCTGTAACGCAACACTATCGTATTGCTTCCGTAAAGGAAAGTGAATCCTTACCCTCTTTCCCACCGCCAAGTATATTTATAATCAGCAGAAATTATTTTCCAGACTATGCACGACATACTCAAATCGCTTACGGCAGGTGACCTCTCCTCGATTGCTGATGTCGCAAAGAAGGAAAATATCGCCGTAGAACGTCTTGCACGGGATATTCGCGCCGGACGCTGCATTGTGCTGAAAAATGACCGCCGCCCCTACGCACCCTGTGCTATCGGCGACGGCGCTTCGGTGAAGGTCAACGTAAATATCGGAACGTCCGGTATCAACTGCTCGCCGGAGACAGAAATTGAAAAAGCGAAGGCGGCAATCGCAAACGGTGCAGATGCGATTATGGACCTCTCAACCGGCGGAGACCTGCGGGCAATGCGGCGCGAGATTCTCAAGCTGGAAATTCCGGTCGGCACCGTCCCGATTTATGAGGCGGTCCGCAGAGCCGGAAACGTGGTGGATTTGGATGCGGACACGCTCTTTAACACCATCCGCGACCAGGCAAAGGAAGGCGTGGACTTCATGACCCTGCACTGCGGAGTAAATCTTGAAGTGCTTGACGCATTAAAGCTTGACCCGCGGACAATGGGTGTGGTCTCCCGCGGAGGGTCATTCCACACAGCAATGATGCTTTCAACCGGCGAGGAGAACCCACTCTACAAAGAGTATGATTATCTGCTGGAAATTCTGGATGAGTACGACATCCCGATTTCCTTAGGCGACGGCATGCGGCCCGGCGCATATGTGGATTCCGCAAAGCTTGCCAAGTCGCAGGAGTATATAACCCTTGGAAAACTTGCCCGCCGTGCCCATGAAAAGGGGATTTTCCGCATGATTGAAGGTCCGGGACATATGGACTATGCGGAGATTTCCTACAATGTCAAAATGATTAAGGAGATTACCGGCTTTGCCCCGCTGTATCTGTTAGGGCCGCTCGTAACTGACATCGCCCCGGGCTATGACCATATCACCGGCGCCATCGGCGGGGCGGCCGCGGCCTCTGCCGGCGCAGACTTCCTCTGCATGGTATCCCCCGCAGAGCATCTGGCGCTTCCGAATACCACAGATATCATCGAAGGCACGCGGACGGCAAAGATTGCCGCACATATCGGCGACCTTGCCCGCAGACGCGAGGACGCGCTCGCCCGCGAAACCGAGATGGGCGAAGCACGTCATGCGCTGGACTGGGAGCGGCAGTATGCGGCAGCGCTCTTTGGTGCACACGCAAAAGAAGTCCATGACCGTGACGGGGAATGCGAGACCTGCTCGATGTGCGGCGACTTATGTGCGATAAAAATCGTTGAGCAGGCACTGGAAAAGAAAATCTGAAGATTTCTGACAAACCCTATTTTTCAAAAACTTCATGAAGCAACGCGATAGCGTTGCGTGAACAGCGGAGGAGCGATAAGCGACGGAATGACTACGTCTTGTTCAAGTGTTTCCTTCTGATTCGTGTAAATCCGCGTGTTTAGATTATTCAAACCGAGGCATAGAGGATAGACACGCGAATTTACGCGAATATTAAATATACGTTTGGTGAGGCGGTGTCGCTTAGTCGCTTATCGCTCCTCCGCTGTTCCGCAACGCTATCGCGTTGCTTTGGCGGTTGGGAGAAATCCGCAATAAGAAAGGGTTTTCCCCTTTTTTACCCGAACACATTCACCGCGGTTGCCTTGCAGGTCACCGTTACCCGTTCGCCTTCGGTAAACGCCAGCCGCTCAACCGACTGCTGTGTTACTGCCGCAGTAAGCGGGATTCCGATATCCACCTGCACAAACTTTGTACCGGCCTCCGGCGCATCCGCAATTTTTACAATCCGCCCGGCAAACGAATTCACCGCCGTTGATTCAAGACGCGAACGGGATAAAATCAGCTCCTCCGGCCGGATGGATACCGTAACCACGCCGGAAAGCGTTGTTACCGCACGGAAATCCACACATCCCACCCGGACACAGACCGCACCGCTTTCTTTTACCCACACCGAACCGCGGAACATATTCGGATTCTCTGCTGTCGCAAACCCGTACGCCGGATTATGCACAATCTCCTCCGGCGTTCCGCGGGCAGTGATTCTGCCGCGTTCAAGAACCGCGGTGGTATCAGCAACAGACAGCGTATCCAGAACCGAGTGCGTCACGAGAATGCAGGGAATCTCCTCCTGCCGGATAACGCCGGCAAGCGTGCCCCGCAGTCTCTCCTGCGTTTTGGAATCCAGCGCGGAAAGCGGTTCATCCAGCAGCAGAAGCGCCGGATGCGGCGCAAGCGCACGGGCAAGAGCCGTTCTCTGCCGCTGACCGCCGGAAAGCTTCGCCACCGGCTCATCTGCAACCTCAGAAAGTCCGAGCGTTTCCAGCAGTTCACCTACCCGAAGCGCACAGTCCCGCTTTGGCAGTTTCTGCATCAAAAGCCCGTACGCAATGTTTTCCCGGGCGGTCATGTGGGGAAAGAGCGCATAGTTCTGGAACATATAGCCGACTCTCCGCTCCTCCGCCGGACGGAAAATCCGCTTCGCCGTATCAGAAAGGACGAGACCGCCCAGTTCAATTCTTCCCTCGTCCGGCTTCATCAGCCCGGCAAGGAGCTTTAGTATAGTGGACTTTCCAGCCCCGTTACTGCCGAGAAGTGCCAGGGTTTCGCCGTCTTCTACGGTGAGCTCCGCATCGAGCGTGAAATCCCGCAGTTCCTTTTTCAGATACGCATTAAGCATACTTTACCGCCTCCCGGTTTCCAAGATACTTGACAATCAGAATAATCGCGAAGGAAAACAGCACCAGCACAATCGAAAGGGCAATGGATACCGCCATATCGCTTTGCATCTCGCCGTAAATTGCAAGCGGCATGGTCTGGGTTTTGCCCGGCAGATTTCCGGCGAACATCATCGTCGCGCCGAACTCGCCGAGCGCCCGGGCGAAGGTCATGATGATGCCGGAGAGAAGCGAGCCTGCGGCAAGCGGCAGTGTTACGCGGAAGAAGGTAGTAACAACGCCTGCACCAAGCGTGCGGGAGGCATACTCATACTCCGCATCCACCGCTTCAAAGCTTGCACGGGCCTGCCGGATGTAGAAAGGAGACGCAACAAAAATCTGCGCAATAACAACCGCTACGGTGGTAAAGGCGATTTTGATGCCGAAAAGAGAAAAGTACTGCCCGAGCATGCCGTTTGCGCCAAACGCCGTCAGCAGTGCCAGACCGGCTACGGTCGGCGGCAGGACAATGGGCAGGTCGGTCAGCGTATCGACGATGTTTCGTCCCGGATAGCGGACGCGGGCATTAATGTAGGCAAGCGGCGTTCCAAAGAGGATGACGATTACCGTCGAGACAAGTGCCGTTGCCGCGCTGAGGGCAAGCGCCTGCAGTGCGGAAGGAGACGTCAGCGCCGTCAGCATATCTGCTGGCGATATGCGGGTAAACAGCGAAATCAGCGGGAGGGTGATAAATAGCAGAAAGAGAAAAATCAGGGCCGCGGTCAGGACGGTTGTCCCGACGCGTGCTGCGGTTTTGCGGTTTGTCTGGCGGTTCATGAATACTTATGCAGATATCGGGCTGAAGCCGTAGTCGAGGAGAAGTGCACTGCCCGCAGGGCCGGTTACGAATACTTCGAAGGTCTCGACAGCCTTTTTGTTTTCGGTGTTCCTGAGGATTCCATACGGGTAGTCGGCAATGACGTTGTATTGGTCAGGGATTTCGAGGATGTCAAGAGACTCCTTGTCTGCTTTGGAGATGTCGGAGACATAGACAATGGATGCGTCTGCTTCACCTAAGGTTAAGTATGACTTGACTTTGTCAACTGCGTCAACCTGGGTTACGACGTTGCCCATGAATGCGTCAACGTATCCTGCGTGACCGTCGTCCTGGTAGTTGCTGATGATATCTCTGGTGTACTGACCAAACGGAACGGATTCATCACCGACAGCAAGCTCAACACCGCTTCCGGCAAGGTCGCCGAGGTTCTTGATTCCAAGCGGGTTGCCTTTGACTACAGCGATGCCGAGTTTGTTCTGCAGGAGAATCTTCTTGTCTTCGATGAGTCCTGCTTCTGCGATCGGGTCAAACTGTTTGCTGTTTGCGGAGATGTAGAGGTCGCAGTCAGCTCCTTCTAAAATCTGGGTCTTTAAGGTCTGGCTTCCGGCGAAGTTGTAGACGACATGGATTCCTGGATTGGCTTTTTCGAACTCTTCGCCGAGTTCGGTTAAGGCACCGGTTAAGGATGCGGCGGCAAATACCGTAATCTCAGTCTCTTCTGCCGGCTGGCTGATACAGCCTGCGGCGGTTACTGCCAGGAGAAGGCAGATACAGAGGGCAACGACTGCCCAACATTTTCCCTGTTTCATGAATATCTCATTCGCGGCAATTTGATAAATATGTTTTTGTAAATTTATTTAATTTATCAACTAAATTCAATATACATTACCGGCATTCTTCCGGCGTCAGTACTTCCATATCCGGCGCAGGCGGATGTTTGTTCTCCGGAGTGTTTTCACGTGTTCCTCCAGAAACGGGAGGGCGTGCTCCGGCGGATGTTCCCGCAGGCGTTCCATGAGTTCGGCATCCACAAATGCGCCTTCGTCTGCGTAGAATCCGAGGGAGAGAAGGACCTCGGCATACGGGTTATGGACCGGTTTTCGGTAGGCGAAGTACTCTCCGGTATAGACCGCATCAAAGTACGAAAGCAAACCAAGCATCTGCAGCCGCGGGATGACTTCCGCCCCGTCTGCTTTGGTGAACACGGCAAGTTTGCAGCCGCGGTTTTTCAGTTCACGCAGGATTGCTCCGGTCTCCGGGAAGCCGTCGGTGCATGCCTCTTCCAGTTTCTGGTAAAGCCAGAGGCAGGGAACCGGGTTCTGCAGACCGCGGAGGCAGTCGATTACTGCATCCTCCCGCTCTGATGCAGTACAGGAGAGAAGGGAAAGGGATGCGGCAAACTCCTCTTTGCAGTAACAAAACACCGCATCCGCTGCGGCAAGCACTGCGGCATCCAGGTGATGCAGGGTGTTGTCCATGTCGAAGAGTACGGCTTTAATCATGGAATTTTGGGACTTACTGTCCCGCATGGGTTAAGATGTGCCGGATTTCCGGGATGATGATTTCCTCTGCGGCAAGCTGTACGGCTTTGGGTGAACCCGGGATGCAGAAGACGGCAGCTCCGCGAATCAGTCCCGCGGTTGCCCGCGAGAGAAGGACCGCGGTTTTTACCTGCGCATAGCTCTTCTGCCGGAAGAGTTCCCCAAACCCGTCCATGGTTTTTTCAAACAGCGGCGTGACCGCTTCTATCGTGCAGTCGTCATGCGTCAGCCCTGTGCCGCCGGTCACAACCACACAGTTTGCCGCCTCCAGCGCGGCAAGAACCGCGGCTGATATCTGCTCCTCATTATCCGGCACCAGCGTCTGGAAGACGACAGCCATGCCGGCATTTTCGAATGCCTCGCGGAGAATCTTTCCGGAAAGGTCGGTCTTTTCCGTTCTGCTGGTGGAAACCGTAATCACCGCCGCCTGTACCGCGACATCAGTATGGTGTTCGCGTCCCATCATGCCCCTCCGGCAAATGTACGAAGCGCTTCTGCCTGCGCATCATGCAGGTCGCGCCGCATCACAAGCAGGCTGTCTCCGACGGGATAGCGTTCCAGTTCGATGCCGGCAAGTTCGGTCAGGTCGGCATCTGCCGGGAGGATGATGCCGTGGCAGGCGTTGTCTCTGAGATACTGCAGATTCACCGCCGTGATATCCCCGAAGCGTACAGTCCATCCGGCGGCCGCGGCACGAACGGCCAGCGCCTCCGCGCCTTCGGTGTATGCGCCGCCTAAGAGAATGGTGCGGGAAAGCTCTGCTTTCGGGACATTCAAAACCGCCGGGACCAGCGAGCCTGCCGGTGCTTTCGCGGTTCCGCGGGGGATATGGATGTAACAGTTTGCCCGGATACCGTTCATCTGCATACTCGCCGAGCGAACCTGCGGAAGAACAACCACGCGCCCGCCAACCTCAGCGGCTGAGGCGAAGCGGAACTCATCAATATCCGCATCCGAGGAAATCATCTCGCCAGCCTCTGCCGCCACGGTTTCCTGTGCCGGGCCGGAAAATCCCCAGCGTTCCAGCAGTTCGCGGACAAACATCCGCTCAGCAGTCTGGGCGGCAAGCGGAAATCCCGGCATACCGATAACCGGCTTGCCGTTTACCACACCAAGCATGGTAGGCTTTGCCGGTTTCATGAAAACCCCATGGAAGAGAATCTCGCCGAGGTCAGCGATAGCTGATGCCGTAAAGTCCTTCGAACCCATCGAAGAACCGGCGGACAGCAGAACGATTTCATTCTCGGCGACCGCTTTCTCAATTGCTCCGCGGATTAACACGCGGTTGTCCGGAACCGGAGAATAGCAGACAACATCCACGCCGAACTGCCGCAGATATGCCGCAGTCATTATGGAGTTGCTCTCCACCACCTGTCCCGGATTCGGGACTTCGCCGGGTGCGATAAGCTCCGAGCCGGTCGGGATGATACCGACCGAAACCGAACGGACCAAAACCTCCGTGATGCCGTAGCCGGCAAGGGCACCAATGTCAAACGGCCGGATGCGGGTGCCTGCCGGAAGAACCATGCGGCCTTCGGCAATATCCTCTCCTGCCTTCCGGACGTTGCGGCCGGCTTTTATCGGAGCGCGGATGGTGATTTCGGCCGGAGCATCACTTCCGTCGAACTCGACATCCTCCACCATAATTACCGCGTCGAACTCGTCGCGGACAACGTTTCCGGTGTTGACGCGGTCAAATACCGTCAGCGTCAGCGGATTTTCTGCAGACGCGTCTATGGTATCAGCGGCTTTTACAGCAAAGCCGTCCATTGCAGAGACCGGTGCCGGCGGAACAGAATATTTTGCATACACCGGCTCGGCAAGAATACAGCCTGCTGCATCCGCAGTCCGGACCGTACGCGCCGCATAAACGGGTGTCAGGTTCTGCACGGCGCACAGTGCTTCGTTGAAGGGAATTTTCTGCATACTGTGCTACTCTTATTGGGCGGTCCTGCTTTTATAGATATGGGTTTTTTGTAAACTAGGTTAAATTAATTCACCAGATTAAATTAACTAAAAACAATGAACTTTTTCAGAAAAATACATATCAGATGATGGGCAAATTATCCGGTATGAATCAGACCGATGCGCTGATGACCGACTCCTTTGGCAGACGCATTACTGACGTGCGGGTTGCCGTAAACAGTGCCTGCAACCTGCACTGTCTCTACTGTCACCACGAAGGAGAGGTCGTCAACGGCTGTGTCCATGCGGGAGCAGGAGAACCGCTCACCAAAGAGGAACTGATTGAGGTTTTAACCGTCTTACAGGCGCTTGGCGTACGGACCGTCAAACTCACCGGCGGCGAGCCGACACTGAGGGCAGACCTTGCAGAGATTATCCGCGCAGTTCCGTCCGGCATGGAAATCTCGCTTACCACCAACGGCACCCGCTTGAAAGAACGGGCGGCGGAACTGAAGGCCGCCGGACTTTCCCGCGTCAATATCAGCCTGGATACTTTGAAGCGCGACCGCTACGAAAAAATCACCGGCCGCGACCTTTTGCCTGCGGTCCGCGAAGGGCTGCAGGCGGCGCTTGACGCCGGGTTAACCCCGGTCAAACTCAACGTGGTACTCCTTCCCGGATTCAATGACGACGAGATTGACGACTTCCTGGAACTGTCCCGAACAAATCCGGATGTTATCATCCAGTTCATTGAACTGATGGATGTCAACGGCTGGGGCGACGGTGTTCTGGAAGGAGAACGCAATGCGGCGTTTGCCGCCGAACTGGAAGGGCGGTTCAGCAGAGAAGCGGAAGCGGTTGAAACGCGCCGGATGCATCACCGGCGGCAGTACCGTCTCCACGGAGCAACAGCAGAGATTGTGCGCCCGATGCATAACTTAGAGTTCTGCGCAAACTGCAACCGGATTCGCATAACCTCTGACGGCCTGCTCAAGCCCTGTCTGCTCAGGACCGGAAACGAGGTAAGTCTGAAAGGAAAACACGGTGAGGAACTCGTTTCAGCCGTCGCACAGGCAGTCGCCAACCGCTCGCCGTACTTTACGGAGGAGGCAGCATGACAGAGATTCTGCGTCTGCAGACCGAGGATTTTGACGCAGGGGAGCTTATCAGAGAGACCCGCGACAAAGCAGACGGTGCACAGCTTGTCTTTGTCGGCTGTGTCAGAGACGACGGCCTGGAAGCGTTGGAGATTGAAGCCTTCGTGCCGGTGGCAGAGACGGACCTGCGGCGCATCGCAGACGAGTGCCGCGAAAAGTTCGGCGTACGGGCGGTGCATATCATCCACCGGTACGGACATCTTAAAGTAGGCGAGAATATCGTCATAATAATCGTCTGCTCGGGCCACCGGGAAGAAGGGTATGCGGCGTCCCGATATGCCATCGAGCGGTTAAAGGAGCTGGTTCCGGTCTGGAAGCAGGAGATTGTAAACGGAGAAAAAGGAAACTGGGTGGAGATGCACTAAATGCCGACATTTACACACTTAAACGAGAAAAACGAGGTCCACATGGTGGATGTAACACAAAAGCCGGATGTCTCCCGCGAGGCAGAGGCACGCGGCCGGATTTATCTGCGGGATACTACGCTCAAAGCAATCGCGGAAGGGACGGTTGTCAAAGGGAATGTGCTTGCAACAGCTCAGGTTGCCGGAACGCTTGCCGTAAAGCAGACCTGGGCTTTAATTCCGATGTGCCATCCGATTCCGGTCGGTGCTGTCACCATCGCCTTCGAGCAGACCGCGGAGTACATCGAGGCGTCCTGCCGGGTTAAGACCTACGGCAAGACCGGCATCGAAATGGAGGCGCTGACGGGAGTATCCGTTGCGCTTTTGACCATCTGGGACATGGTCAAATCCGCAGAGAAGGATGAGGCAGGGCAGTATCCGGTAACCCGTATTGACGGCATCCACGTGGTGGAAAAGCGGAAAGGGGAATAATGGAGCCGGTTACGTTTTACCCCGTCGGTGTTGTGCACTCGCCGCACAAAGCGCTTGCCGGCATGCCGGTCCAGCCCCCGTCTGCGGCGGAATTTACCGGGGAGATTGAGATTTTCCCGGAGTATGCCGAAGGGCTTTTGGATATCGAAGGGTTCTCGCGGCTGATGGTGTTTTACCATCTGCACAAGAGCACCGGCCCCCTTCTGACCGCCACGCCGTTTCTGGATACGGTACCGCACGGCGTCTTTGCCTCCCGCATCCCCCGGAGGCCGAATGCTCTGGGGTTCTCGGTTGTGCGGCTTCTCTCACGGGAGGGAAACATCCTTCGAATCGGCGACGTGGATATCTTAGACGGCACACCGGTCTTAGACGTCAAGCCGTATGTGCCGGAGTTTGATGCGTACCCGAATGCATCTTCGGGATGGTTTTCCGGAAAACTTTCCGGACTTGCAGAGAAGCGGTCTGATACGCGGTTTTCTAAGTAAAAACGGAAAAGAGCTGTGTGTGTGCAGACCGGCAGACGCAACTGAGCGTTGCTATTATATTTGAGATTGAAGATTTCTAACAACCTAAAGATTTCCAAGTTGACCGTCTTTTGACATATGCAAATAGAAGATATTTCCACCGCGAGCCGCCGTCGCAAGCCTACGGCTTGCGACTCTGTGTTCTTTTCCAAATGCGTCCAAAGCAATCACGAAAACCCAACACCAAACCCGCAACATTTTTATCCTCTCAAGTATGACATATGTTAACACACATAATCAAGAGGTGAAGATACCATGAAAACACAACCGTCAGCAAAACCCGCAGTCCAAACATCTTCCTCCTCCGCCGCAATTCTATCCGCCCCGTCTCTTTTCCTCGCACTACGTGCATAAATTCCTAAAACGCACCTGACGAAACCGTCATTTCGCATCGTAATTATCAAACAACCCGCAAAGCGTCAAGCTTTCGCTATTCGCAAAAACAGTTATGCAGAACACTGACAAGTATATCCCGCAGTTCTTCGCGGTCAAAAATCCAACCCGCAAATGGGTTCAGAAAAGCATCATCGAGCATCCCCCTGTCTGGTGCTCCGTCGACCTCCGCGACGGAAACCAGTCCTTAATCATCCCCATGAGCCTGGAAGAAAAACTCGAATTCTTCCAGCTCCTGGTCAAAGTCGGATTCAAGGAAATCGAAGTCGGCTTCCCCGCCGCCTCGGAGACCGAATACACCTTCCTGCGGACCTTAATCGAACAGAACATGATTCCGGACGATGTCACCATCCAGGTCCTGACCCAGAGCCGGGAACACATCATCCGAAAAACCTTCGAAGCACTGCGCGGATGCAAAAACGCCATCGTACACCTGTACAACTCAACCTCCGTTGCCCAGCGCGAACAGGTATTTCGGAAATCCAGGGAAGAGATTATCAGAATCGCTGTAGAAGGCGCAGAACTCTGCAGAAATATCGCCGAGGAAACCGGCACCGCATACCGCTTCGAGTATTCTCCCGAATCCTTCACCGGAACCGAACCGGAGTTTGCGCTTGCAATCTGCAACGCCGTCCTTGATGTCTGGAAACCAACCCCGGACAGAAAAGCCGTCATCAACCTCCCGGTCACCGTTGAACTCTCCGCGCCGCACGTCTACGCAGACCAGGTCGAGTTCATGTGCGACAACCTCAAATACCGCGATGCGGTGGTCGTCTCCCTGCACCCCCACAACGACCGCGGCTGTGCCGTCGCTGATGCTGAACTCGGCATCTTAGCCGGCGCGGACCGGGTGGAAGGAACCCTTTTCGGCAACGGCGAGCGGACCGGCAACGCAGACATCATAACGCTCGCCTTAAACATGTTCGCCCAGGGCGTGGACCCGAAGCTCAGTCTCGAAAACATGCCCGAGATTGCCGAGGTCTATGAACGCGTCACCCGCATGCACGTCCCCGACCGCGCCCCGTATGCCGGAGCACTCGTCTTTGCCGCGTTTTCCGGCTCGCACCAGGACGCAATCGCCAAAGGCATGCGCTACCGTGAAGAGAAAAACTCATCCCGCTGGACCGTCCCGTATCTGCCAATTGACCCCGCAGACGTCGGACGCGAGTATGAAACCGATGTCATCCGCATCAACTCCCAATCAGGAAAAGGCGGCATCGGCTACCTCCTGGAACACAACTTCGGTTACGTCCTGCCGGGAAAAATGCGCGAGGAGGTCGGATATCTGGTCAAAAGCATCTCCGACCACGCCCACGCCGAACTCACCCCGGCACAGGTCCTTTCCGCCTTCACCGACACCTACGTCAACATCGACACCCATGTTCGGCTCACCGACTACCACTTCGAAAAGAAAACCGGCATCTGCGCTGCAATCACCCTCGAAGCAGACGGCGTCTCCCATGAACTCAAATCCTGCGGAAACGGCCGCTTAGACGCAGTTGCCAACGCCGTCAAAAAATACCTGAACATCGAGTTCTCCAACCTCACCTACGAAGAGCACGCAATAACCCGCGGCTCAGCCTCGCAGGCAATCACCTATGTCAGTATCGAAACCCCCGCAGGAAAGACCGTGTGGGGTGTAGGAATCCACGATGATATCATCGTCTCTTCGATTAACGCGCTGTTCTCAGCCGTAAACCGCTCCATGGAGGAATAATCATGCCAATGACAATGACCCAGAAAATCCTCGCCGCCCACGCCGGCGTCGAGACCGTATCGCCCGGAGACCTCATCCGCGTCAAGCTGGATATGGTCCTTGGAAACGACATTACATCGCCCGTTGCCATCAACGAGTTTGAGAAAGCCGGCTTTACCGAGGTCTTTGACAAGACCAGAATCTCGATGGTCATGGACCACTTCGTCCCGAACAAAGACATCAAAGCCGCACAGCAGGCAAAACAGTGCCGCTGCTTTGCCGGATGCCACGGCATCGTCAACTACTTTGACGCAGGGGACATGGGAATCGAACACGCCCTCCTGCCGGAGAAAGGTCTGGTAGGACCCGGAGACGTGGTGATTGGCGCCGACTCGCACACCTGCACCTACGGCGCACTCGGCGCATTCTCCACCGGCGTCGGTTCTACCGACATGGCGGCCGGAATGGCCACCGGGGAAGCCTGGTTTAAAGTGCCGTCTGCTATCCGCTTCAACCTGACCGGCACACTTCCTGCCGGATGCTCGGGCAAGGATGTCATCCTTACCATCATCGGAAAAATCGGTGTGGACGGCGCACTCTACCAGTCGATGGAGTTCGGCGGAGAAGGCATGCACACGCTTTCCATGGACGACCGGCTCTGCATGGCAAATATGGCAATCGAAGCAGGTGCGAAAAACGGCATCTTCGAGGTGGACGAAAAAACCCTTGCCTACTGTAAAGAGCACGGCTTTGCAAACCCGCGGGTGTATACCGCAGATGCGGACGCCGAGTACACCGAGGTTATCACCATTAACCTGTCTGAGATTGTGCCGACCGTGGCCTGCCCGCACCTGCCGGAAAACACGAAACCGGCCGCAGAGCTTTCAGCCGTCAAAATCGACCAGTGCGTAATCGGCTCGTGTACCAACGGCAGAATCTCCGACATGGAAACCGCCGCAAAAATCTTTGCAGGACGGCATGTGGCACCGGGCGTCCGCTGTATCATCATCCCGGCAACGCAGGCGATTTACAAGGAGTGCGCAAAACGCGGCTGGATTGAGATTTTCATAGACGCGGGCTGTGTCGTTTCAACACCGACCTGCGGCCCGTGTCTTGGCGGCTACATGGGAATCTTAGCCGAAGACGAGGTCGCTGTTGCCACCACGAACCGGAACTTCGTGGGCCGCATGGGACATGTGACCTCGAAGGTGTACTTAAGCAGTCCGGAGACAGCCGCTGTCTCCGCAATCAAAGGATACATCGCAGACCCGCGGGAGGATACGGCATGAAAGCACACGGCATTGTACACAAATACGGCGATAACGTCGATACGGATGTTATCATCCCGGCACGGTATCTGAACACGGCAGACCACAAGGAGCTTGCCGCACACTGCATGGAGGACATCGACAAGGAGTTCGCCTCCCGCGTAAAGAAGGGAGACATCATAGTCGCCGGGGCAAACTTCGGCTGCGGCTCGTCGCGCGAACATGCGCCGATTTCGATTAAGGAGTCGGGCGTCTCGGTTGTCATCGCCGAGACCTTTGCCCGGATTTTCTACCGGAATGCGATTAACATCGGACTTGCAATCCTGGAGTCGAAGGAGGCCGCAGAACATATCGCCGCCGGCGATGAGGTTGAAGTTGACTTTACGACCGGAAGCATCATCAACCACACGAAAGGCGAGATTTACTGTGCAAAGCCGTTCCCGCCGTTTATCCAGGAGATTATCGGGAAAGGCGGTCTGCTGAACGCGATCAAAGGAGGAAACTGAGATGGAAAAGCGCATCGCAGTCCTTGCCGGCGACGGCATCGGCCCGGAGGTAACGGCAGAGGCAGTCAAAGTATTGGACACGGTTGCCGCAAAGTTCGGCCATACGTTTTCGTATGACCCGGTCTTAATCGGCGGCTGTTCGATTGACCGCCACGGCGTGCCAATCACGGAAGAGGCGCTTTCGGTCTGTAAAGCATCCGACGGCGTTCTGCTCGGTGCGGTCGGCGGTCCGAAATGGGACACCTGCCCGGCGGATATCCGGCCGGAGAAGGCACTGCTTGCCGTCCGCAAGGAGCTTGGGCTGTTTTCAAACCTGCGCCCGACAAAGCTGTTCCCGCAGCTTGCATCCGCCTCTCCCTTAAAGGAAGAGATTGTCGCAAAAGGCATTGACCTGCTGATTGTCAGAGAACTCATCGGCGGTATCTACTTCGGCCGCCGGCAGACCGTCTCGACTCCTGAGGGAAAGGCGGCAGAGGATGTGATGTCCTATGCCGAGTATGAGATTGAGAGAATCGGCCGCGTCGCCTTCGAGACCGCCCGGAAGAGAAACCGCAAACTTGCCTCGGTTGACAAAGCAAATGTGCTTGACACCTCGCGTCTCTGGCGGGAGGTGATGCACCGGCTGTCTGCGGAGTATCCGGATGTGGAGTATGCCGATTATCTGGTGGACAACTGCGCAATGCAGTTAATCAGAAACCCGCAGCAGTTCGACGTGATTGTAACCGAGAACATGTTCGGCGATATCTTATCCGACGAGGCGTCGATGCTGACCGGGTCTATCGGTATGATGCCGTCTGCATCCCTTGCGGCAGAAGGCCCCGGCATGTATGAGCCGATTCACGGCTCGGCGCCGGATATCACAGGCAAAAACATTGCAAATCCACTGGGAACGATTCTTTCTGCGGCGATGATGCTTCGCTATTCCTTCGACATGGCAGAAGAGGCAGACGCGGTTGAGGCGGCGGTTGAGGCAGTCCTGGATGCCGGATACCGCACGGGTGACATTATGCAGGACGGCTGCACGCCGGTGTCGTGCTCTGCAATGGGCAGCCTGGTCGCAGAACGGGTGTGAGAGGGGTTAGACCCTCAGCACTCATGCAAATCCAGGTTTGCTCCTAAATTTTTTTACCGGATTACCACTGTACACATTTAGAAAAACGCATTATCTGCGTTTCTTCTCATGGGTTTGAATCTTTGGAAATACCCAGTAATTCAATTTAAAAACAAAGCCGAAAAATCCGTAAACTATATATCATTTCGAGTATGACATATGGTAACATACATACCACGAGGTGAAGAAACCACATGCAAAGAACACCAACGCAAACAACGCCCGCATCAAAATCATCTTCCACCCAGGCACGCCTATCTGCCGCATCTCTTTTCGTAACTATTATTATTAGTATTATTGCGATTATTGCATAATTACTAAAAAACTCCCGCAGAATTCGTAACTTACCATCGAATTACCGCAACTTTATCCGTCACCCCAAAGCGTACGGCATCTGCAAATCCCAAGAGCCTGCGCAGACTCGCTGCCGGAAAGTATCCTTTCCCGAAGATAAAACGGGTTCGTTTCGGAAACTCTGCAAAACATTCTTCACTGTCCCGCAAAACCGTATGTATGACCTTGCTGTATGCTAACACACAGCACCAAAAATTATTGAACAAATCTGGAAGCAACGTATGAAAACCACCAATTGCAAATCGCTAACCGGCGCGGAAATTGTAATCGAGACCCTCATAGAACAGGGAGTAACCGACGTCTTCGGCTACCCCGGAGGCCAGGTCCTAACCATCTATGACGCGCTCTACAACGCCGGCGACCGAATCAGACACGTGCTCACCGCACACGAACAGGGAGCGTCGCATGCAGCCGACGGCTACGCCCGGGCAACCGGAAAAGTCGGGGTTGTAATCGCAACATCCGGCCCCGGTGCAACAAACCTTGTCACCGGTATCGCCACCGCTATGCTCGACTCCATTCCTCTGATTGCAGTTACCGGAAACGTCGCGTCTTCTCAGATTGGAAAGGACAGTTTCCAGGAAATCAACATCACCGGAGTTACCATGCCGATTACGAAACACAACTACTTCGTATCAGACGTGGCAGACCTCGCTGACACGATTCGCGAAGCTTTTCAAATTGCCAAGTCTGGAAGACCCGGACCGGTACTGATTGACATTCCAAAAGACGTGCAGACCGCGGAATGCCTCTTTGAAAGCACAGGAATCATCGAAGAAATCCCGCAGAAGGACGCAGACGATGCGCTCATCGAAAAAGCCGTCTCCCTCATAAACGCCGCAGAACGCCCCTACATCTACATCGGCGGCGGCGCGGCATCCGCACTCTCTGCAGAGGACGTCAAAGCGCTCGCCGACAAAATTGACGCCTGCATCGGATGTACCTTCATGGGACTCACCGCAGGACTTGGCGGATGTTCCCGCTTCCTCGGCATGCAGGGCATGCACGGCACCTACGCCTCCTCCATGGCAAACAAAGAAGCGGACCTGGTAATCGGCATCGGCGTGCGCTTCAGCGACCGGGCAACCGGAAACGCCGAAAAGTACGCAAGCCGCGCAAAAGTAATCCACATCGACGCAGACTTTGCCGAAATCGGCAAAAACATCCGTGTTGACTGCGGCATCTCCGGAAACATCAAAACAACAGTATCCCGCATCCTCTCCCGGTGCGCTGACGCAAAACACCCTAAGTGGACCGCAAAAGTTGCCGCCCTCAAAGAAGAAGGACGCCGCATTCAGGCCGCGGCAGAAGATGCCGCAGGAGATGCCCTGACACCGAAGAAAATCTTTGACTGCATCAACGCCGCAAAAACCCCGGACACCGTAATCGCAACAGACGTCGGTCAGCACCAGATGTGGACCGCCCAGTACGCCTCCTTTGAAGCACCGCGCAAATTTGCATCCAGCGGCGGACTCGGCACCATGGGATTCGGCATGGGGGCAGCAATCGGCGCCCATGTCGGCTCGAACTGCCGCAGTATCCTTGTCACCGGTGACGGCAGCTTCGGCATGAACCTAAACGAACTGGCAACTGCTGTCTCGTACAACATCCCGCTCACCATCGTCCTCATCAACAACGGCGTCCTCGGCATGGTTCGCCAGTGGCAGACGCTCTTCTACGGAAAGCGCTACTCGCACACCCTGCTCAACCGCAAAACCGACTTCGTCAGACTCGCCGAAGCATTCGGCGCAAAAGCCTGCCGGGCAGAAACCGCAGAAGAACTCAGCGCCGCCCTGTCTGCGGCACTTTCCGCTGACGGACCGTTCTTAATCGACACCGTAATCGACAAAGACGAGTTCGTGCTCCCGATGCTTCCGCCAGGCGGCTCAATCGACGACATCATCACCGCAAAGGAGGAAGCCGCATGACCAGATACGTAATCGCAGCATACGTAGAGAACAAATACGGCGTCTTAGCCCGCGTTACCGGCATGTTCATGCGCAAAGGATTCAACATCGACTCGCTGACCGTGGGCGAAACCGAAAACCCCGCCTACTCGCGCATCACCATCACCCTGGAAGGAGACGACTACGCCCGCGAACAGTTAATCTACCAGCTCCAGAAACTGCACAACGTAAAAAACGTCGTCCTCATGGAAAGCGAAGGAGTAGAACGGGAACTGATGCTCATCAAAGTCAGAAACACCCCCGAAATACGGAGCGAAGTACTCTCTGCCGCAGAAATCTACCGCGGCAAAATCCTGGACTACACCACAGACAACCTCTGCGTCGAGGTTACCGGCGCACCCGCAAAAATCAACGCCTTTGTCGAGGTCATGAAACCCTTAGGCATCCTTGAGATGTGCAGAACAGGCGTTGTTGCCTTAGAACGCGGAAGAACACTCACCCAAAACGAATAATGGAGACAAAAATTATGCAGAACATCTACTATCAGCAGGACTGTGATTTAGCAAAGCTCAACGGAAAAACCGTCGCCGTCATCGGCTACGGCTCGCAGGGACATGCCCACGCCTTAAACCTCAAGGAATCCGGCGTCAGCGTCATCGTCGGACTCTACACCGGAAGCAAGAGCTGGGAGAAGGCAGAACGTGCCGGACTTACCGTCATGACCGCAGAGGACGCCGCACGCGCCGCTGACATCATCATGATCTTAATCAACGACGAAAAGCAGGCAAAGCTCTACACCGAAAGCATCGAACCGAACTTAACCGCCGGAAAGACGCTTGCCTTCGCCCACGGATTCAACATCCACTTCGGCTGCATCAGACCGCCGAAGGACGTAAACGTCATCATGATCGCACCCAAAGGACCGGGACACACCGTCAGAAGCGAGTTCCTCGCTGGAAAAGGCGTTCCCTGTCTGGTCGCCGTTGAGCAGGACGCAACCGGAGACGCACTGGACTTAGCGCTTGCCTACGCCCTCGGAATCGGCGGAGCACGCGCCGGCGTTCTGGAAACCACCTTCAGAACCGAGACCGAAACCGACCTCTTCGGTGAACAGGCGGTTCTCTGCGGCGGTGTGTGCGCTTTAATGCAGGCAGGATTCGAGACCTTAGTCGAAGCAGGATACGACCCGAGAAACGCCTACTTCGAGTGCATCCATGAGATGAAGCTCATCGTCGACCTCATCTATCAGAGCGGATTTGAAGGCATGCGCTACTCCGTCTCCAACACCGCCGAGTACGGAGACTATGTAACAGGACCAAAGATCATCACCGACGAGACCAAGAAGACCATGAAGAAAATCTTAGCCGACATCCAGGACGGCACCTTTGCCAAAGAGTTCCTGCTCGAGATGTCGGATGCAGGCTCGCAGGTCCACTTCAACGCACTGCGCAGAAAAGCCGCAGAACACCCGGCTGAAACCGTCGGCAAAGAGGTCCGCAAACTCTACTCCTGGAGCGACGAGGACAAACTCATCAACAACTAAGCATGATACAGGATACTATCGTTGACGGATTTGCCAATGCTCCGCACCGGAGTCTGTACCACGCGCTCGGATTTACCAAAGAGGAGCTGTCGCGCCCGATAATCGGCATCGTCAGCTCCCACAATGAGATTGTACCGGGACACATGAACCTCGACAAGATTGTCGAGGCAGTAAAGCTAGGCGTCGCCATGGCCGGAGGAACTCCGGTCATGTTCCCGGCGATTGCGGTCTGTGACGGCATCGCTATGGGACACACCGGCATGAAGTACTCGCTGATTACCCGCGACATCATCGCCGACTCCACCGAGGCAATGGTCCGCGCCCACGGCTTTGACGGTCTTGTCATGGTCCCAAACTGCGACAAAAATGTGCCTGGACTGCTGATGGCAGCAGCCCGTCTCAACATCCCGACAATCTTTGTTTCCGGAGGTCCGATGCTTGCCGGAAAACTGAACGGAAAAAAGACCAGTCTTTCCAGCATGTTTGAAGCAGTCGGCGCCTATACCGCAGGAAAAATCACCGAAGAAGAGCTTGCCGTCTGCGAGCAGAAAACATGCCCCACCTGCGGTTCGTGCTCTGGAATGTACACTGCAAACTCCATGAACTGCTTAACGGAAGTCCTCGGTATGGGCCTTGCCGGCAACGGCACAATTCCGGCCGTCTATTCCGCCCGAATCGCGCTTGCCAAGCATGCGGGCATGCAGGTAATGGAGCTTGTCCGGAAAAACATCCGCCCGAGAGACATTATGACCGAGGCGGCATTCAGAAATGCACTCACTGCTGACATGGCGCTTGGATGTTCCACGAACAGTATGCTCCACCTGCCGGCAATCGCCAACGAGTGCGGTATTGTCCTGAACCTGGACATGGCAAATGAAATCAGCGAAAAAACGCCGAACCTCTGCCACTTAGCCCCTGCCGGAAACACCTATATGGAAGACTTAGACGAAGCAGGCGGCGTTTATGCGGTACTTTCTGAACTGAACCGGATAGGACTTCTCGACCGCTCGGCTCTGACCTGCACTGGAAAGACCATAGGTGAAAACATCGCGCAGGCAAAGAACAAAAATCCGGAGGTCATCCGCCCTGCAGACAACCCGTACAGCAAAACAGGAGGTATCGCGGTTCTTCGCGGAAACTTAGCGCCGGACGGCTGTGTGGTCAAGAGAAGTGCGGTCGCAGAAGAGATGCTGGTGCACGCAGGCCCTGCCCGAGTGTTTGACTCCGAAGAGGAGGCAATCTCTGCAATTTACGCCGGAGAGATTAAAAAAGGCGATGTGGTGGTCATCCGCTATGAAGGACCTGCCGGAGGGCCGGGCATGCGGGAGATGCTGTCTCCGACCTCTGCTATCGCCGGCATGGGACTGGACCGCGACGTGGCGTTAATCACTGACGGACGCTTCTCCGGTGCTACCCGCGGGGCATCTATCGGGCATGTCTCGCCGGAAGCGGTCCGCGGCGGGCTGATTGCCTATGTCAAAGACGGGGATAGAATCTCCATCAACATCCCGGAGTACTCGATATCGCTTGACGTATCAGACGAAGAGATAGAAGCCCGCAAAGAAACAATGGAAATCAAAAAGAAGACCGGCCTTACCGGCTGTCTGGCACGGTATGCAGAGCAGGTAAGCTCTGCGGACCGCGGAGCAGTCATCAACCCGTTCCGCGGCTGAGGGGAAAACTATGACGGAAAAAGAACTCACACTGGACAGTGTCTATAAGGCAAGTTACGTCCTCCGCGATGTGGTGCGGAAAACTGACGTACTCTACGCCCCGAAACTTGCGCCGGGGCTTGAACTGTATCTGAAAACCGAGAACCTGCAGGTGACAGGTTCCTTCAAGGTCCGCGGGGCATGCTACAAGATGTCGCAGCTCTCGGCAGAGGAGAAGGCAAAAGGCGTTATCGCCTGCTCTGCCGGAAACCATGCGCAGGGTGTCGCCCTTGCCGCCCAGAAAAACGGCATCCGGGCAGTAATCTGCCTGCCGAACGGTGCGCCGATTTCCAAAGTTGAAGCAACGCGAAGCTACGGCGCGGAGATTTGTCTGGTCGACGGCGTCTATGATGATGCATATCAGAAGGCGCTGGAACTGCAAAACGAGTTCGGCTATACCTTCATCCACCCGTTTGATGATGCTGATGTAATCGCCGGTCAGGGAACAATCGCCCTCGAACTCATCGAGCAGGTACCGGATTTAGACGCGGTCTTAGTGCCGATCGGCGGCGGCGGACTGATTTCCGGCATCGCTTTTACGCTGAAATCGCTGAACCCGAAGGTCAAAGTCTACGGCGTACAGGCATCGGGAGCACCTTCCATGCTGAACTCGATTCATGATTCGCACATCGAAGCGCTCGACTCGGTCTTTACCATCGCAGACGGTATCGCGGTAAAACAGCCGGGTTCTCTTACCTATGAGCTGTGCTCGCGGTACGTGGATGAGATTGTAACGGTCACCGACGATGAAATCTCTGCGGCAATCTTAGCACTGATGGAGCGGCACAAGCTGGTAACCGAAGGAGCCGGAGCGGTTGCGGTGGCCGCTGCGATGTTCGGCAAAGTGGACCTTGCAGGAAAGAAGGCCGTATGTCTCCTCTCCGGCGGAAACATTGACGTAACCATCCTCTCCCGCGTCATTGCCCGCGGTCTGCTGATGTCCGGACGGAGCTGTCAGCTCTTAATCGAACTCGTGGACAAGCCGGGACAGCTCATGCAGGTGTCTGAGATTATCGCCCGCGAAGGCGGCAATGTAACAGCGGTGTTCCATGAACACACCTGCGAAGGAGCAGATGTGAACGGATGCTATCTGCGGCTGACGCTGGAGACGAGAAACTTCGACCATATCAAGGCCATTAAAGATGCGCTGTGCGGGGCGGGCTTTAAGCTTCTGGAGCGGGAACCATGAAGCAGATACATACTGACCGGGCACCGGCAGCACTCGGCCCCTATTCGCAGGCAGTTGTATCCGGCGGACTCTGCTTTACCTCCGGACAGATTGCGCTTTCCCCAGAGACAGGAGAGATTGTGGGGGCGGATATCACCACCCAGACGCGGCAGGTTATGGAAAATCTCTGTGCGGTACTTGCGGCCGCCGGGACAGCGGCGGAGACGGTTGTCAAGACAACGTGCTATCTGGCAGACATTGCAGACTTTGCGGCGTTTAATGCCGTCTATGCGGAGTATTTCCCGGGAAAGCCTGCGCGAAGCTGTGTTGCAGTAAAAGATTTGCCGCGGGGCGCTTTGGTAGAGGTCGAAGCGGTCGCGGAGGTTTTGTGAGGGGTGGTTACCCCTCCTCTAAGAGTGTTCTGATGAGGTATTCCTCAAGTACGAGGCATACACAGAGCAGGTAATACAGTGCCCGACGGATAAGAGGATGGGAGAGAATATCTCCAATCTTATTCCGCAGTTCCGCCCACTGCCGGCACGGTGTCAGCCCATGCTTCGACTGCGGCGAGCGTTGCGTCCTCTTCGAAGCCGTTATTAAGCGCCCATATCCCCGCGACGCCTTCGGGGCATGCGGAGGCTCTGCCTCCTTAGCCCCGGGGTTCAGGAATTTATTCCGCAGTTCCGCCCACTGCCGGCACGGTGTCCGCCCAGGTCTCGACTGCGGCAAGCGTTGCGTCCTCTTCGAAGCCGTTAATGAGCATGTATTCTCTGGTGATGGTGACGGTGAAGGTGTCATCTCCAAGAGAGCAGGAGAACTTGGCGCTCCAGGTGTCTTCGCTTTCGTCGCGGGATGAACTGCCCCCGACTCCTGCGGCGGTTTCGGCTGCTTCGTTTCCTTTGAGGAAGGATGCCATATCCTCATATGTGGTTTTGTCTGCAAGGTAGAGGCTGACGTATCCTTTTTCGTCACTGTTTGCCGCAAAGTAGTTGACCGTGGTCTTGTAGGTCTCGGCAGACTTTTCCTTGCGGGTAAGCCCCATGGTGGAGTCTGCGGCGAAGGCTGCGACTGCTTCGGCGAAGGCTGCAACGTCTGCGATTGCGGTGTAGGTTCTCTTGGCGTTTCTGGATTTGGAAGTTTCTACGAAATTGGTCATGTTGGTTTTCTCCTTTTTTGTGTGTTTAGGAAAAGGAGAGCAGACATAAAAAGCGGGTTAGAGAGAGCAGGGGCTTTTCCTGTCTGCTCTCTCTTCTCTGATTATAGTATTGGTTTTGTGAGGGGATAAAAAGGGAAGGGACTGGTTCAGCTTTGAGCGTATTTGGAAAAAAACACAGAGTCGCAAGCCTTTCAGGCTTGCTCATGGCTCGAGCACGCTCTCGCCCCACACAGACGCAGCCTTCGGCTGCTGCGACCAGTCGCTCCCGCCTGACGGCGGGCTGCTGCCGCAGCCGCTTTGTGGTCGCTTTAGTCTGCGTTGACTGGAGGATAGACATTTATGAACCGCCTGACCTCCGCCTTTCTTTTACTGCCGAAGTTGATAAGCAATCCAAGCGGATATCCGGATATCTTGAGATAGTGAAGAATCTGTGCTTCATCTTCAGTTTTCAGCCGGTCTTTTGCTTTCAGTTCCAGAATGATTTTGTTGTCTATGACAAGGTCTGCCGAGAACTTCATACCAATATCCTCTCCTTTGTAGAATATCTTCAGTTTCTTCTCGGATTCAAAGGGGATTCCAGCTCTTGCCAGTTCTATTTCCAGACATTTATGATACACGGATTCCAGAAAGCCCGGACCAAAATAGTGATAGACATCAAACACACATGCAAGAATCTTCTCAGTCTCCTCAGCGTAGGGATAGAATTTATCCTCGGGCAACGAGTCCATGTATCTAATATACCTGCGAAATCGCAGACACGGATTGAATCAGTCAGACCTGTTTTTCCTCGATACAAAATAATTGGTCTCTGACATGATAAAGGATTAGGGAACCGCGAACAAAATCTGGAAAAAACCTAATACATCCCAAAAAAACAACCAGCAAAAACGGCGCGGATTACCGCTCGCGCATCAGAGAATAAAACCAGAAAAAAGAAACACCGCCATCAAAGGACAATCGACAAATCAGACGATGCGCATCAGACAATTCAAAAATAAACAAATAATTGCGCAAATTCGCCAATACATCACCAATTGATATATCAAATGAAGATGTTGATATATCAGTTGAAAAACAACAGCAATACCAACAGCATAATTATATACCCCTTTAGATAACCTAATATAGATCAATTCCCAACTTCCAGATAAGCGCAGTAGAGAATTGAACCAAAAACAAAGGAACATACACATGAACCTGAAGAAATTCGCACTCGTCGCTGTATGTCTCGTTGCTGTCGCCGCCGTGCTCTCCGCCGGCTGTGTCACCACCGAAGATGCACCGCGTCAGGTAATCTCTCTTTCCAGTACCATCGGCCCTGTTGATGCAGGAATGATTCCGGCACTCGAAGATGCATACATGGAAAAGAACCCGAATGTCGTCATCCGCCACATCAAGGCAGGAACCGGCGCCACTATTGACACCGCAAAGACTAACGATATCGTTGATTTAGTCATCGTCCATGCAAAATCCTTAGAGGAACAGTTCGTTGCAGACGGATGGGGAACCGAGCGTATCCCGCTGATGTACAACGACTACGTCTTAATGGGCCCGGCAGATGACCCGGCAGGCGTTAAAGGCATGACCGACATCACCAAAGCACTCGAAGCAATCGAAGACACCCAGTCCCACTTCGTCTCACGCGGTGACAACTCCGGAACCAACGTAAAAGAAAAGGAACTCTGGACAGCAGCAGGCATCACCCCGTCCGGCAGCTGGTATGAAATCTACGAGAAGGGAGCATCCGGAAACGGACCAACTCTGATGTACACCGATGCAGAAGATGCATACACCGTCATGGACCGTGCAACCTATCTCACCAAGAAAGAGTCCTTAAAGAACATCGTCATCCTTGTTGAGAAGGACGAACGCATGCTCAACTTCATCAACATCATCCCGTGCAACCCGGAGAAGATGCCGAAAGTTGACGCAGAAGGAGCAGAAGAGTTCATCAACTGGCTCGTCAGCGACGAAGCACAGAAGATCATTGCAGAATTCGGTGTTGACAAGTACGGCGAGCCGCTCTTCTTCCCGAACGCAGGCAGCGACGTCTTCTAAATCAGGTGCATCATATACTGATTGTCAGTATCACACCCATCACCTAAAGGAAATCCCCTGATTCCTTTTTACTTTTTTTAGTGAAAAAAAGAGATTACTGTCCCGCATGGGTCAGTATATGTTTTATCTCCGGTACAATAATTTCCTCGGCTGCAAGCTGCACGGCCTTTGGAGATCCTGGAATGCAGAAGACGGCAGCCCCATTCACCAGACCTGCCGTTGCACGTGAAAGAAGAACGGCTGTTTTTACCTGCTCATAGCTCTTCATCCGGAAGAGTTCACCAAATCCGTCCATGGTCTTGTCGAACAGAGGAGAAACGGCCTCAATCGTGCAGTCGTCACTGGTAAGTCCCGTGCCGCCCGTGACAACAACACAGTTTGCCGTCTCAAGTGCAGTTCGGACTGCTTCGGTGATGCGGTCGCGTACATCCGGCACCAGCGTCTGGAAAACAACTTCCATCCCGGCACCCTCGAATGCTTCGCGGATAATCTGCCCGGAAAGGTCAGTCTTTTCCGTTCTGCTGGTGGAAACAGTAATTACTGCTGCCTTCACCGGAATATCTTTGTGATGCTCGTGTCCCATCATGCACCTCCGGCAAAACCGCGAAGTGCCGCAGACTGCGCATCATCCATGTCACAGCGCATGACAAGCTTACTTCCGCCTGCAAGCATGAAAATATCGAGCTCGATTCCGTCAAGAGCCGAGAGATCAGCATCTGCCGCAAGACACATACCATGACATGCCTTGTCTTTGACAAGCGAGAGATTCTCCGAGCTGATATCACCAAAGCGGACAACCCATCCGGCAGCAGATGCCTTAATTAAGATATCCTCTGTTCCTTCCGTATAGGCGCCGCCTAAGAGAATCGTCTTCGAAAGCTCTGCGGCCGGCACATTTAAGACCGCAGAAACCGGCTCGCCGGCTTTTGCTTCGGAGACCCCGCGGGGAATATGGAGATAACAGTTTGCCCGGATACCGTTCATCTGCATACTCGATGAGCGAATCTGCGGGAGAGCAACAAAGCGGCCGGAAACCTCAGCCGCGGCCGCAAAGCGGAACTCATCTAAGAAATCATCTGAGCTGACTGTCTCACCTGCCGTGACCGTCAGTGTCTCATGAGACGGACCAGTAAAGCCCCAGAGTTCCAGGAGTTCGCGGACGAACAGCCGCTGGGCGGTCTGGGCAGACAGCGGGAAGCCCGGCATGCCGATGACCGGTTTGCCGTTGATGATACCAAGCATGGACGGCTTTGCCGGCTTCATGAAAACACCGTGGAAGACAATCTCTCCAAGGTCTGCGATAGCAGAAGCCGTAAAGTCCTTCGAACCCATCGAAGAGCCGGCAGAGAGAAGTACAATCTCGTTTTCTGCAACCGCTTTTTCGATTGCTTCGCGGATTAATTCACGGTTGTCTGCAACCGGCGGATAACGGATAACATCCACACCGAACTGCCGAAGATATGCCTCGGTCATCACCGAGTTGCTCTCCACAACCTGTCCCGGCTTTGGGACTTCACCTGGTGCGATAAGCTCCGAGCCGGTCGGGATAATTCCGACCGAGACAGAACGGACAGCAACCTCTGTGATGCCGTAGCCGGCAAGAGCACCGATATCAAACGGACGAACCCGTGCGCCTGCCGGAAGCACCATGCGGCCGGCTTCTATGTCCTCACCCGTTGCCCGGACATTGCGGCCGGCTTTGATTGGAGCGCGGATGGTAATTTCGGCAGGAGCATCACTTCCGTCGAACTCCACATCCTCCACCATGATTACGGCATCGAACATTTCGCGAACAACATTTCCGGTGTTGACGCGGTCGAACTCGGAAATGGTGAGCGGAGTTTCAGCAGATGCACCAAGAGTTGCGGCAGCCTTCACCGCAAAGCCGTCCATTGCAGAGACCGGTGCCGGAGGGACAGAATATTTTGCATACACCGGCTCTGAAAGGACACACCCTGCTGCATCCGGTAAAGACACGGTACGGGATACATAGGCAGGAGCAGTCTTCTTCACCAGAGACAGCGCTTCTTCAAACGGTATTTTATTCATAGTGCTGTAACAGTATTGGGTCTGAATACAGATATATTTGTTCCAAAACCTCTTTTTTACCAATTGGATTATGCACAATTTTCTGAGATACCAGTTGTTAACCAATGGCAAGATACATATTATGAGGGCACCCACATAATAGATAATTTATGACTGATGCAGACTCCCTGATGACCGACTCTTTCGGCAGGCGCATTACTGATGTGCGAATTGCCCTAAACAGCGCATGCAATCTGCGCTGTCTCTACTGCCACCATGAAGGCGAAGTAGTAAACGGCTGTATGCGTGATGAAGCAGGCGAGCCGCTCACCAAGGAAGAACTCGTTGAGGTACTGACAGTATTCCGTCAAATGGGGGTTAAAACAGTCAAACTCACCGGCGGGGAGCCGACGCTGCGGACAGACCTTGCAGAGATTATCAGCTCGGTTCCTGAAGGTATGGAGATTTCGCTTACCACCAACGGAACGCTGCTCAAGGAAAAAGCAGCAGCGCTGAAAGCAGCAGGACTTTCCCGCGTCAACATCAGTCTCGACACCTTAAAACGCGACCGCTACGAAAAAATCACCGGACGTGATTTACTGCCGGATGTCCTCGACGGACTGAAAGCTGCACTTGATGCGGGCTTAACGCCGGTTAAGCTCAATGTGGTTCTGCTTCCCGGATTCAACGACGACGAGATTGATGATTTTCTGGAGTTCGCCCGCAGTCACGAGGATGTCATTTTGCAGTTCATTGAACTGATGGATGTGCACGGATGGGCTGACGGTCTCTTAGAGGGAGAACGCAATGCCGCCTTTGCCGCCGAACTTGAGGAGCGGTTCCGTTCTGAAGCAGAGATGGTGCAGACCCGCCGCATGCACCATCGAAGAAAGTACCGTCTCCACGGAGCAACAGCAGAGATTGTGCGCCCAATGCACAACTTAGAGTTCTGCGCAAACTGCAACAGGCTTCGCATCACCTCTGACGGCATGTTAAAGCCCTGTCTGCTCAGAACCGGAAACGAGGTGAGTCTGAAAGGAAAGCACGGTAAAGAGCTGGTTGACGCCATCGCACAGGCAGTATCCAACCGCTCGCCGTACTTCACGGAGGAGACAAAATGACTGAGATTCTGCGTCTTCAGGAAGAGGATTTCGACATAGGAGCTTTGCTCAGCAAAACCCGCGACAAAGCTGACGGTGCACAGCTTGTCTTTGTCGGCTGTGTCAGAGATGATGGTCTGGAAGCGTTGGAGATTGAAGCCTTCGTGCCGGTGGCAGAGACTGACTTACAGCGCATCGCAGACGAGTGCCGCGAGAAGTTTGGTGTACGGGCGGTACATATCATCCACCGCTACGGACATCTTAAAGTAGGCGAGAATATCGTCATAATAATCGTCTGTTCCGCCCACCGCGGGGAAGGATACGAGGCGTCCCGATATGCCATCGAGCGGTTAAAGGAGCTGGTTCCGGTCTGGAAACAGGAGATTGTAAACGGAGAAAAAGGAAACTGGGTGGAGATGCACTAAATGCCGACATTTACACACTTAAACGAGAAAAATGAGGTCCACATGGTAGATGTGACCGCAAAACCTGACGTCTCCCGCGAGGCAGAAGCACGCGGAAGAATTTATCTGCGGTACAGTACGCTGAAAGCAATCGCTGAAGGTTCGGTTGTCAAAGGAAATGTGCTTGCAACAGCTCAGGTTGCAGGAACGCTTGCCGTAAAGCAGACCTGGGCTTTAATTCCGATGTGCCATCCGATTCCGGTCGGTGCTGTCACCATCGCCTTCGAGCAGACCGCGGAGTACATCGAGGCGTCCTGCCGGGTTAAGACCTACGGCAAGACCGGTATCGAAATGGAGGCGCTGACGGGAGTATCCGTTGCGCTTCTGACCATCTGGGATATGGTCAAGTCCGCAGAAAAAGATGAAGCAGGACAGTATCCGGTAACCCGTATTGACGGAATCCACGTAGTGGAAAAACTGAAAGGGGAATAATGGAACCGGTTACATTCTATCCAGTCGGAGTTGTGCACTCACCGCACAAAGAGCTTGCCGGAATGCCGGTTCAGCCGCCGGCAGCCAAACCTTTTACGGGTGAGATTGAGATTTTCCCTGAGTACGCTGAAGGTCTTTTGGATATCGAAGAATTCTCGCGGGTGATGGTCTTTTACCATCTGCACAAAAGTGCAGGACCCCTTCTGACAGCCGTACCATTTTTCGACACCGTACCGCACGGAGTCTTTGCATCCCGTATTCCGCGGAGGCCGAATGCTTTGGGGTTCTCGGTTGTACAGCTCATTTCACGCGAAGGAAATACGCTTCACATCGGTGATGTGGATATTTTAGACGGAACACCGGTCTTGGATATCAAGCCGTATGTACCGGAGTTTGATGCATATCCAAATGAGACGTCTGGCTGGTTTTCCGGAAAACTTTCCGGAATGGATACAAAACGCTCTGATACACGGTTTGTATAATGATTACGGTCACGGTTTTTTCCTGCCCGCACTGCGGGGCATCGGTCGAAATACAGGAAGGTGTTGGAACCCGGGACATACTTGAGGATGTATTTTACTGGGACGGTGAAGAGCCGCCGATTCTGCAGGAGTATGTACGTCCTACGATATTTCAGAAAGCAACTTTTCTGATAGAAAGCGGATGGATTCCAAAAGATGGATTCGGTTACCGCCGGCATTTCTGCCCCATCTGTAAAACTGTTGAAAGCAGGTTTCACTTCCGGCTGGAAAAGGATGGCAAAAGCTGGTTTCCAACCTTTAAGTGCGGAAAGTGTCAGTCTCATCTGGTTCCGATTACCGGAAACCATCCGCCGGGTTCACTGAGGCGCAGAAAAGAAGAGGAGTGTTCCCGCTATATCCGCTGTACACACTGCGGAGAGCTGATTGATATACAAAAAGAATAATATCCGTAAAAATCTCTTTTTTATTCAGAAATTACCAAAAAATATTCCGGAATAGGGGTGGTGTATCCCCCGGATCCTGGAAATTAAGTTCTTTGCAATGCAGAAGTATTACTTCTTCAGATAGAGTTTGGCGTAGATGGTCTCGCCTTTTCTGGTCGGGTGGCGCTCGCCTAAGTCACCGTTGTAGACTGCAAAGACAGCCTTCTGTCCTTCTACTTCGAGTTCTTCTTCGCGTGCGAACTTGTATCCCGGCATCATGACATCAACAGTACCGAAGACGTACATCTCACCGCGGGATGCCTGACCGCCAAGGCGGCTCTTTGCATTTCCTTTGATGACAACCTTTCCGCCGTCTGCATGAGTCATGACGTGAACATCAATGTTTCCGCCGACAACAATTTCGCCGCCTACCATAAAGGTACCGCAGTCGGAACCGACGTTTCCGTCGACAACGATTCTGCCGCCCTTCATACCTCTCCAGTCACCGCGGTAGGATGCTGCGAGGTAGTTTCCAGCGTTTCCGGTAACGTGGATTTCGCCGCCCTCCATGGAGGTTGCTGCGAAGTGGCCGATACTGCCGTTAACAGTAATCTTTCCACCGGTCATCCAGGCACCGACATACATGTCTGCGTCGCCGTTTACGACAACTTCACCGGCGGTCATCTTGGAACCGATGTATTTCACGCGGGAGAAGTCGCCTTTTAAGACGAGCTTGGTCTCTGCTGCGGTTGCTCCTGCTGCTCCTTCAACTGCGAAGTAGTCTCCAACCTTCTCGGTAGTTCTTCCGATGTGGACTGGAAGCTCTGCAATCTCCTCTGCAGTCTTGCCTGCTAATGCATCGGGGGTGAAGCACTCCGCTTCGAGGAACAGTTCAGGCTGTTTGGTGATAGTAATAGTTACAGTTTCCATGTTCTGCCTCACTGTGTTGCGTCAATGCTGATGACGTTCGGGTTCTTCATGAATGCGTGCTCATCAACCTCATAGTTTCTGCGGCTGACGGAGTAGTATTTTCTGAAGTACTCGTTTAAGTCGTGTTCGACCTGCTTGCTCGGGTTGGTTGCAACGTTGACCCAGTAGGTCTGTTTGTTTCCGTTGCTGACAATCTCACTGTCGTTGACGATGATTTCGCCGGACTTGATGAGGTACTTTGCATTGGAGAATGCCCACTCAATCTGTTCTGGGTCAGACTCAGTCTCCGGGTTGTACGGGTAGACTGCAATGTCTGCCTGCATACCAACCTTTAAGCCGCCGAGTTTGCCGCCGAGACCAAGGGTCTTTGCCGGACCTGCACGGGTCATCTGTGCAATTTCGTAGAGCGTGAGTTCACGGTCGATGTTGGAGAGCGTGGAACGGTCGCGGACCTTGTCCTCGTTCTTCATGGTTGCAAAGACCTCATCTCTTGCTTTCTGGCTCATGAGCCACTTCATGACACGCGGGTAGCGGGTGAACGGACCTGCGTTCGGGTGGTCAGTGGTTAAGTAGCAGCGCATGTGGTCTTTTGCGAGCAGTGCCATCTCAAGACCGATGGACCACTGGACACCGCAGACGTAAACATCTTTGCTGTAGACGTACGGGACAATACCGGAACCGCACTCGACTTCAACATCAGTGTTTGCCCACTTGAGGTGGTTTAATGCGGTTAAGTGGTACTCGAACGGTCCGTCACCGGTCATGGTGGTGGTCTCGTCAAGGGTGACGAATCCGATATCACAGGTGAGGTTGTCGTTCTTGTTGATGTAGTCCATGACCTCTGCACCTTTAGACTCGAAGTCAGCCCAGGTAGTTCCTCCATAGGAGTGGAACTGGATGTGGGTGTGGTGGAGAACAGTGTCACGTCCGAATGCATTGTCGGCTTTCTTGCCTTCTGCAATCTTTAACGTGTCCATGGTGGTGGTGTAGTTGCCCGGGTTTCCAAGGTTGTTTCCGTGGAGGTGGAGAGAGTGCGGAAGGTGGAGGGCTTCGTTGACGTCAAGAAGTCCGTTGACGATTTCCTTCGGAGTGACTTCGAAGAACGGAACCGGGTCGTTGACGGTCATACAGTTCAGACCCCATCCCCATGCTTCAGTACCTCCCGGGTTAACGCACTTGATACCGTATCCCTTGGTGCTGTTTAAGAGCCAGGCGATGTAGTTCTTGGCGTTTTCAAGTTCGCCGTTCTTGAGGTATTCAAGGACGAACCAGTTGTTTCCAAAGAGCGGAAGTGCAGCCTGATCGATGATTGGTGTGTCACGCATCTCCTCGTGAGTGTGGCGTGCATAGAGTGGCGGCATTGCTGCCTCCATGACAGTGGTGTAACCCATGTCTGCATACTTGTATGCAGTCTTGAAGACGGTCGGAACAGAGTTTCCACCGGCCATGTGACGGACACCGCGTGCCGGTTCGTATGCTGCCTGGAGTTTGTCTTCCGGACGGAAGTTTCTTCCGACGTTGACCTTTGCTCCTGCAACGTGGGAGTGAATGTCAACTCCTCCGGCCATGACAGTCATGCCGGATGCGTCGATGACTTTTGCAGCAGAGCTGACGGACTCAACGATGACGCCGTCTTTTACTGCAATGTCCTTCTTGTCGCCTTTGATGCCCTGTACCGGGTCAAAAACAAATCCGTTTTTGATGAGAATCTCGGACATTATGCTGCTGCTCCCTTGATTTTGTTGACTTCTTCTAATACCATCTCAAGGAACTCTGCATCGGTAAGCATGCCTTCCGGTGCGTCGACAACCTTGCGGGACTCGATTGGAACGTTGTCCATACGGTAGCAGGAACCTGCAACCTCAATACCGACAAGAGCGACCGGGACGTGGCACTTGGAAACTGCTGCAGTCGGGGTCATGTGCGGGTCGATACAAACAGACGGGAGGTCGTAGATCTTCTTAACCGACTTGAACGGGAAGTGGGATCCCGGATCACTGCCGATAACGAAGGATGCATCAACTTCACCGCGCTGGAGAAGATCGTTGGAACTGGTTTCTCCAGGGTTGTAGCGTGCAAATCCGCGAGATAAGTCAACACAGAACGGGAAACCGAACTGCCATCCAAGAACCTGACCGGATCCGGTAACATTGTAGTGACCGCGCATTGGAATAATGGATGCTTTGGTGTACTTGTTTAAGTCTGCGGTGACAGCGATTGCGATGTCGATGTTGTGGTTCTTTCCAAGAGAGTGGGTGACACCCATTCCGAAGAAGATAGTGACGAAACGTCCCTCCTTTAAGAGTTCAGCGAGTTCATAGACCTTCTCTTTCGGGACACCGGCAATCATGTCCGGAAGTTCTTCGCCCTTGAATGCAACACGGAGTGCATCGAGAAGTTCGTAGTCGCGTCCCTGCTCAACCTGAACGTGCATGTCTGCAAGGGATGCAGTGTCAGTCGGTCTCGGGTCAACAACGATGATCTTTCTGCTCTTCTGTCCCTTAACCGTGAAGAAACCGCGCGGGAAGATAGAGTATCTGGACATGTGACGCGGGTGTGCGTGTGCCGGGTTGCATCCCCAGAAGACAATGCGGTCTGCACGGTTCTTAACCTCTCCTAAGGTACAGGATGGGATACCAACATCGTGGACAGCAATTAAGGACGGACCGTGACAAACGGTTGCAGTGTTGTCAACAATTCCGCCGACTTTTTCTGCGATCATGTGTCCGGTGCTCTGTGCCTCACAGGAGGTGGAGGACCAGCCGTACATGAGCGGCTTCTTTGCATCGCAGAGAATCTTTGCAGTGTACTTTGCAGCCTCTTCGTAGGTTACTTCTTTCCACTCGCCGTTCTCCTGCTTCATACGCGGACGGGTGATTCTGTCCGGGGACTGGGCGTGGAGGAACTTCTCTGCACCGATTGCGCAGGCGTTCTCAACTTCGAGAATCTGCTTGCCGTCGTCACTTACTTTGACGATGATATCATCGCAAAGAGTTCCGCAGAACGGGCAGATTACGTCTGTTACAAGTTTTGTCATACTGTTTACTCCTCTCCGCATGCAGTAAGCACAAGTTCAATGGAACTTAAGACTTTCTCGTCCTCTGCCGGTTCGACGGTGACCTTGGTTCCTTTGAAGGTCGGCATACCGGTAGAGTAGGTGTTGGTGTCAACAACCATGTTTGCCCATGGGCCCATGGGGATCCATGCAAGACCCGGGTGCGGACCCTGCGTGGTTTCAATGGCTTTGACGATTACACTGCCGAACGCGCTGGAGACACGAACATTGCTGTTCTTCCAGATGCCGAGGGCAGCGATATCGGCGGCATCAAGCTCGATGATACCGCAGGATTTCATGTAATCCTCTTTTTCCTTTCCTGCTTCCATGGAGACACCCTGCTGGATGGTTCTTCCGGAAATCAGGTTTACAGTTATACTTGTCAATGTCTTTTCTCCTCTTTCTCGAGAATTATTTTGGAGATTTCTCCGGGTGCATAAGGACTGTAGAAGGAATATTACGAAAAAAAGAAGCCGATTCCGGCGGGGACAGGGATACCATCACATTTTTCTTGTTTTGACCGGACAGTCGCGGGATACCTTGTATAGAGGATGCCATTTTTTTCCCGAAACGGCAAACCCGAAGCAGGGAAAACCCTGCCGGGGCCGTCTGACGACTGTCGATACTTTTTTCAACAAGAAAAGACAAATAACTCACTTCCCGTTCGAGGCTGTCTATTTCACCGTTGATACTTCCGACATTTACAATCGATCAGCACATCTGCATGTCGACGGAACTGTGCAATACCGCACCTCCCTGTAGCAGGATTCCCTGCTAGTGCGGAATTGACATCTGCATTACTGGAGATAATGCGAATCCCATGTTCATGTGATGACTGTTCCAAGCTTCGCACTCGGATACAGAACTACCGCTTGACGCGTATAGTCAATACTATAGTTTTGAAGCGGGAGATATAAAGATTCGGACGGGGCTATGTTTAACAAACATGGTTGACATAAACTATTTTTCATGAGATATGGACGACACTGACAATGCAAATGTCAGCAGGTTAATTAACATTGATTTACTAAAAAGAGATTTGTTGAAATACCGTGTATTTACGAGTATTTCTTTCAGACGCGCATAAATTAACATCTGAAATACTAATCGTCATTATGACAACCAATTGGTTATCAATTATGTGTGTTTTACTCATGGTGAATACGAGTGGGTTTGTGTAAAATGAATATAATTGATTTCTGATGAAAAAGTCAGGAAAAAAAGAGTTATTTGTGGTGCGGTTCGTACTCGGCAAATCTATCAAGATTGTAGCAGATATCTTTTGCCGAAGGGTTGTTTAGGACTTCGTACTGGGTTTTGAAATCACCAATTACCGCACAGGGGAAGTGGTATTCTTTGAATCCCTCAATGACGACATAATCAATTCCCAGCCAGTGGTAGTAGTCCAGGATACTAAAGAGATTGCTTCCCTGTAGTGAGACCACGCATTTTTCCGAGTCGATACCAGCCGCGCATTCTGCTCCTGCTTCAAAGTGTCTGGTGGTATCTTTTCCCTGCGGGAGATTGAAGGAGTGACAGCCGAGCTGCTTTAGAGAGGCAACCCTTCCGAACTCTCTGAGCATGGGGATAAGGCGGACTATCAGCGTTGTTTTTCCGGAGTTTGAATGACCTACAATGTTGATGAGCCGCATAAGTTCCAGTAACATATGGAACTTGGAATATAAGTATTTTGGGCAGGAAAAGGGATTATTTTCCAGCCGCAAGAATGAGGCGGAAGAGATCGTTGCCGCAGACGGATTTGACACGGGCAAGTTCATCTTCAGACATTCCGGAGAAGAGCCGGCGGGTCCCGGCAGGAGTGGTAAAGATTCCGACACGTTCAGTCCGGGTTAAAAATCCCTGAGTTTCAAGACCAGCAAAATAAGGGAGAACATAGTAGTGCGGGACATCCATATGCTCCGCTATCCGGCGTGTGGTTGGGAAACGAACTTTGATACCGGCGGCAGAGACTTGCAGGGACAATTCTCCGTCTTCCAGAATCAGCGTTCTGGCACACGCAAAAATATTTTCCTCAGATAAGACGGCATCCATTCTATGAGAACAGATTTGTTTTCAAATGTAATGAGGGTTGTTACTCGTTGCCTCCAATAACGACTGCCTGTTCATCCCAGGAAAGCGAGACTGAGTCTCCGACAGATAGAGACGAATCATGTTCTTTGAAGGGGATTCGAAGGAAGAATTCCTGACCGCAGTCAACATACATTTCAACAAAAGCACCGCGTCGGGAGAGAGAACGGATGATTCCGGGAATACCTGATGTGTTTTTCGTGAGAATGATATCTTCAGCACGAATCATAACGGAGACTAAGCCCTTCCTGTCAGCGGGCGCAGGGAGTACGATGCCGCCAAAGGATACACTGCCGTCGTTAGCACTTCCGATAAAGATATTCTGGAATCCGACAAAGCGCGCAACAGAAGCAGTCGCCGGATGATACCAGATTTCATCCGGAGTTCCTATCTGTACGATACTGCCGTCGAGGATGACAGCAACACGGTCTGCCAGACGCTGTGCCTGTATCTGATCATGCGTGTTGATGATGATGGTGGTGCCGTTTTCGGCATTTTCCTGAAGAATCATCTCTTCCACATCTTTTGCAGCGAGCGGATCTAAGTTTGCGGTAGGCTCATCCAGGAAGAGAAGCTCCGGCCGGGTAACCAGAATACGGGCAAAGGATACCCGCTGACCTTCTCCACCGGATAACGTGCGGGCGCTGCGAGTCGCATACTCGCTCATGCCAAGTTTGGCGAGAGTTTCCTGTGCACGGCGTTTCTGCTCTGCACGAGGAATTCTGCGGTAGGACAGTCCAAGTGCGATATTGTCTACAACCGACCGGTCAAAGAGAACGGTTTTCTGGAAGAGAATTCCCATGCGGCTGCGAATCTTTTTGCGGGAAGCGCGAACAAACGGTTCTCCGAAGATACGAATGGTTCCTGCAGTAGGTGATTCGAGGCCGTCAAGCAGGCGAAGCAGAGTACTTTTGCCGGCACCAGACGGTCCGATGACAGCCAGAATCTCTCCTTTGACAACGGAAAACGAGGTTGGATGCAGGACCTCTTTGTTTCCGTATGCCTTTGTGAGATTTTCCGTTTCAAGAACAGTGTTAGTCATCTTTTACCCTCATTCCGCGATACTGCAGGACGTTGACACCCAGATTGACGATTAATGCGATTCCAAGAAGGATGATTCCAAGTGCGATGGACACCGAGAACTCACCCATTGACGTGTTTAAGCTGATGGCAGTTGTCAGCGTCCGTGTGAAGTGCCGGATATTTCCGCCGACCATCATGACAGCGCCAACCTCAGCGATTGCTCTGCCGAAGGCAAGAACAACAGCAGAGAGAATCGCGAACTTTGCTTCGCGAACCAATGTCAGCATTGCACGGTACGCCGGAGCGTTTAAGCCCAATACCGTATTTTTCATGTCGCGGTCAAGTCCGGTTAAGGCGGAAATGGTAAATCCGATAATTAAGGGAGAAACCAGAATTACCTGCGCGATGGTCATCGCCTTGGTGGTGTAGAGCAGATCCAGAAATCCGAGGGGACCGGAGTGAGAAATCAGCAGATACACCACAAGACCCACAATTACGGTCGGCAGAGCGTATAAGGTCTGAACAAGGTTGATTACACCGCGTTTTCCCGGGAAATCATAGAAGTAGATGAGCGCTCCCAAGGGGATTGCAATCAGTGCTGCAATCAGGGTTGCAGCTGTTGAAACCTGAATACTTCGAAGAGCAATATCCATGACCTCCGGGTCCAGTGTTACAATCAGCTGAATCGCGCCGATAAATCCGTCAATGATTTCTCCCATGGTTCTCTATGTTACTCGCGTTGAAAAGGAAAAAATGTTTGGGACTGCAGTTTTATGCAGTCGGGACAGCGACCGGGGTGGTGCTGTCGATGTTGAACGGTGCCTTAGTGGAGTCAGCAATGGTGTTCATCGGAGTGAAGAGCGGCTTGCCGTACTCCTCGGTTCCGTATGCACCAATGAATTCCTGACCTTCCTCGGAGATAAGCCAGTTGGTGAAGTCGGTTGCGTCTTCAATGTTGGTCTCCGGGAACTTTGCCGGGGAGATGCTCATAACCGTGTAGCGGTTTAAGAGAGAGTCACCCTCTGCAATGACAACTTCAAGCGGGCTGTCCGGGTTGTTGGACTTGTACTTTAAGAAGGTTGCTTCGTCGGAGAAGATGTATCCGCCAAGCTCACCTGCAGTGGTTAAACTGTCGCCCATACCTGCACCGGTCTCCTTGTACCAGTCGCCGGTTCCCTGAACTTCAGTTGCGTAGTCGAAGCCTGCGGACTTCCAGATCTTCTGCTCTGCAGTGTGGGTTCCGGATGCGTCACCGCGGGAAACAAAGAGGACACCGTCAGTACCTGCGGTTCCAAGCTCTCTAATCTTAGTGAAACCTTCCTCCGGCTTCATGCCCTTAACGCCTGCCGGGTCTGCTGCCGGACCGACAAGGACGAAGTAGTTGTAGGCAATACCTCTGTGGTTGACACCGTATCCTTCCTCAATGAATGCTGCTTCCTGAGACGGAGAGTGGACAAGGAGGACATCTGCATCGCCGTTCTTTGCGGATGCAATTGCCTTACCAGTTCCCTGCGGGGTGAACAGTAAGTTTACGTTGTACTCTTCAAAATAATAATCCTGCATTGCATCGAGTAATCCCGTGTCGAAAAGGGAAGTGGTCGTTGCAACCAGAAGTTCGGTTGGCTCAGAGTCATCGGTGATACATCCTGCAGTAAAAACAACTGCGAAGAGAACAACAAGGACGCTGAGTGCGACAGTTACTTTCTTCATACGGGATTAGTGTATGATTTAGGGAGTTAAAAAGACATATGCTGAATTTTTTGCACAGGTTAAATAAAACCAACATACATACTTGTTGATAACCTGCAGAAATACATTTGAAATATCAATTGATATATTTTCATGAAATAAAACAAAATTCAATCATATATCAAAAACCAATTGATATGTATATTCAGATACCTTTGTGACGGCAAACCTATCTTTGCTTAACAGTAAAGATTATGGAGCGCATAGACGCATAAAATACACAGAAAAGATGCAGAAATAGAGATAATTACGTCCCCAGGGAGTGGGAGCGGATGTATTCAACAAACGTAGAGAATACCGTTCTCGTTCAGGTAGACATTGATGTCTTCCCGGATAATTGTTCCATGCAGTTTTTCGGGAACTGACGATATGATGCGGTTGATAAGAGCACCTGCAGTGTACTGAACCTTAATTTCGAACTGCTTGGCTGCTTTGTAAATCAGAAATGCCTCGTGGTTTAAGTCTCCTCCTGCATCAAGAGTGCAGAGAAGCGTTGCATCGAGCGAGTACATGAAAGCCAAGGCTTCCTTTGCCATTCTGATATTTTCATGAGCGGCCTTTTCAATTGTACTGACATTGGAACGGCTGGTCTGCAGAATATCAGCGATTTCCTGCTGAGTCTTGCCTTCCCGCCGGTACTGAAGAACAATTTTCTGACGGTCTGTTAGAAGTGAAGGCGCGGGCACAGTTTATCGTTTGGAAGCGGAAGTATAAAAAATTGAAGGAGGGCAGATTATCTGCGGATAATAGTATGCGGACGGCCGCCATTCAGTACGCGGGTGAGTTCACCCGGAACATGGCCGTTGACGATTTTGATTTCCTTGAGGTTACGCGCATGGGAAAGAATCTCAACTGCTTTGAACTCTAAGACCATATCATCCATCCGGGCATCGATGAGTTCAGCAGCAGTGATGTCGGCAATGAGTTCTGCATCGTCATACAGTGCCGGGTTTTTATCAAAGAGACCGTCACAGTTTTTGACTAAGATACAGGACTTGGCGCCAAGGACATCGGCGGCAACAACTGCTCCTGAATCGGTACGGTACTGCGGAAGAATGCCTGACTCCGGCGGGAGTTCATAGAGACCATACGGCGGTGTGCCGGCAGCAACCGGAAGAACACCCATCCGTATCATGGAGGGGATATCCAGAAGCGAGGTGTTGGAGATGAATTCAGCTCCGGCGTCAGCAAGCATGACTGAGAGCATAACTGCATTCTGTTCGCTGACCTTGGCAGAAAGCGAGGCAAGAACTCCGGTCGGCATACCAAGTTCGATACCGATGTCTAAGATATGGCGGGTACGCACCCCCCCGCCGGTCATGAGCATCATCTGGTGGTGCGGGACAAGGGCGCGGATTTCATCCACCAGCGGCAGAACGGCTGCTGCACCGTAATCGATGACACCGTGGCCGCCGATTTTTATGATATTTAAGTCAGGCGCAATACGTTTGGGGACAATAGCATCCTGTCCGGCGAGCAGCCCGCTCCGGGAGAGAGTCTCTCCTTTAAGACCGGAATGAATACTCTTTCGTTTATGCTGCGTAATTTTCATAAAAAATAAGGGGGTTTGGAGAATATAATACCTTCAGTGACGCTGATGGCCGTGTTCGCATTCGTCCATGGGTTCTAAAAGAACAATTTCCGCACCAACATCAGCTACAATTGCTTCCAGTTCGTTTTTGCGGAAGTGACTGGCATCGAATTTAATTTCGGAGCGCGGACCGGTAATAGCAACGATGCGGAAGCGCGGTTCCTGCTGTTCCGGGCTGTGCTTATTTCTTTCACGGATGTAGATTTTCGTTTTCATAAATTTTGAAACCCCTAAATGAGAATACAATATACCAATTGGTTTTCAGAGTTAATATAATTGATTATCAAAATAAAACCCCCACCCCCAAATTAATATCATCAGAGGTTAATACGATACTCATGGAAAAATCAGAAGAGATGTTTCAAAAAGCCCTCGATGCGTCAGAAATCAGAGGAGCAATAACCTGTGCAGAGGCCACAGCTCTTTGCAGAATCTACCAGTTTGATATGGTGGCGTTCCGTGAGTTCTGTGACAAGACCGGTATCAAATTCAAAAAATGCCAGTTCGGGTGTTTTGAATAAAATACCCACTGTTTTTAATCAAAAAATGCGCGATATGGACATTCTCTGAAAAGTGCAGAAAAAATACCTGTAGGCACATATGATTAACATACCCAATATGACAATTATTTATTGTGATACCAACTGATTTTTGCAATGATGTTAATTTACACCAGTTGATTATCTAATGTTTTATTTAACTTGAGTGAAGGTTAATATAGCCCAATTCAAACCTAAATGTATACGAGGTTTACTTAACATGGCTGATTTAAAGTATGTTCAGAGCACCTGCCCGTACTGCGGTTCAGGTTGTTCCTTTAACCTTGTTGTCAAGGACGGAAAAGTCGTGGACACTGCTCCATACACCCGCTCCCCAGTCAACGAAGGTAAACTTTGTCCGAAGGGCAACTACGCCCACGAGTTCGTTAACTCTCCGGACCGTTTAACCACTCCGCTCATCAGAAAAGACGGAGTACTTGTCGAGGCATCCTGGGATGAGGCAATTGCCTACATCGCAGAGAACTTCAAGAAGTACCAGCCGTCCGAGCGCTGCTGTCTCTCTTCTGCACGTGTCTCCAACGAAGACAACTATGCAATGATGAAGTTCGCACGTGGTGTTTTCAAGACCAACCACATTGACCACTGTGCACGTCTCTGTCACTCTTCCACTGTTGCAGGTCTTGCAGGTTCCTTTGGATCCGGTGCAATGACCAACAGCATTCCAGACATTGCCGAAGCAAAGTGTGTCTTCATCATTGGATCCAACACCTTTGAGCAGCACCCGTTAATCGGACGCCGCGAAGTCATGGCAAAGAAGAACGGTGCAAAGTACATCTACGCAGACCCGCGCAGAACAATCACCGGCAGTCCGGCAGATCTCTTCCTCCAGTTCAACTCCGGAACTGATGTCGCACTCTTAAACGGTTTAATGCACGACATCATCTTAAACGGATGGGAAGACAAGGAGTTCGTTGAGAAGCGTACCAAGGGATACGAAGAACTCAAGGAACTTGTCATGCAGGACAAGTACTCTCTCGAGAACGTTGCAAAGATTACCGGCCTGAAAGCAGAAGACATCCACACTGCAGCAGACTGGATTGCAAACTCCGGCGGATGTGCATTAATCTACTCCATGGGTATCACCCAGCACACTGTTGGTGTCGACAACGTTCACGCATGTGCAAACCTCCAGATGCTTACCGGAAACCTTGGAAAGCCGGGATGCGGTGTTAACCCGCTCCGTGGTCAGAACAATGTTCAGGGTGCATGTGATATGGGAGCACTCCCGGTCAACTTCTCCGGATACCAGAAGGTTACCGACGAAGCAGCACACAAGAAGTTCGAAGAAGCATGGGCATTCCCGGACGGAATTGCACCGATGCAGAACGGATACGAAGTCACTGTCATGATGAACGTTCTCTGCGACAACCCGGGAGAACTCAAGTGTATGTACATCATGGGAGAAAACCCGCTTCTCTCCGATCCGGACTTAAACCACGTCAAGCACGCATTCGAGAACCTCGAGTTCGTTGTTGTCCAGGATATCTTCTTAAACGAGACCTGTGAATACGCAAATGTTGTCCTTCCGGCAGTCTGCTACGCAGAGCGCGACGGAACCCAGACCAACACCGAACGCCGTGTCCAGCGCTGGAGAAAGGCACAGGAAGCACCGGGACAGGCAATCGACGACTGGAGAATCATCGCAAAGATTGCAGCAGCCATGGGCTACGAAGAGCAGTTCAAGTGGGAATCCTACTCTGAAGTCTTCGACGAGATGGCAGCACTTACCCCGCAGTACGCAGGTATGAACTACGAGAGACTCGAAGGTCCGGACGGACTCCACTGGCCGTGCAAGACTGCAGAGGACCCGGGAACCCCGATTCTCCACAAAGAGAAGTTCTTAACCGCAGACGGACTTGGTGTCTTCTTCCCGGCAGAATGGCAGGAGCCGGCAGAGGTTCCGGATGAGGAGTACCCGTACGTCTTCACCACCGGACGCTGTCTCTTCCACTGGCACACCGGAACTATGACCCGCCGCAGTGAAACCCTCGACCACGAGGTTCCGACCGGATGGATTGAAATCAACGAAGAGGATGCAAAAGAACTCGGTATCGTCGACGGTGAACTCGTCAACGCAACCACCCGCCGTGACACTATCCAGGTCAAGGCAAGAGTTACCCCGACCATCCGCAAGGGAACCATGTTCATGCCGTTCCACTTCATCGAATGCCCGGCAAACAACCTGACCCACAATGCACTCGACCCGGTCTGTAAGATTCCGGAGTTCAAGGCATGTGCAATCAAAGTCACCAAGATTGAGGGAGGCAACTAAAAATGTCTGCAAAAGGCGATATGTTCTATGCATGGACAAAAGTCGACGGAATTCAGGGAGAATGCGGAGGAGCTGTTACCTCTATCCTGAAGTACCTGCTTGACGAGAAGGTTGTCGATGCAGTATTAACTGTCCAGAAGGGACAGGATCTCTACGACCCAACCCCGGTCGTTATCACTGACTCTGCTGACTTAGCAAAGTCTGCAGGTTCCCTCCACTGCGGAACCCTGCTTCTTCCAAAGCTCATCAAGAAGTACCTTGACGGTGCACGCGACATGAAAATCGCAGTCACCTGCAAGGGATGCGATGCAAAGGCAATGTACGAACTTGCAAAGCGCAACCAGATCAACATGGACAACATCGTTATGATTGGTCTCAACTGCGGAGGTTCCGTCAGTCCGATCGTTGCACGCAAGATGATTGCCGAGAAGTACGGCATCAACCCGAACGATGTAGTAAAGGAAGAAATCGACAAGGGACAGTTCATTGTCATCACCAAGGACGGCGAACACAAGGGCATTAAGATTGATGAACTTGAGGAAGAAGGCCTTGGACGCAGAAAGAACTGCCAGCGCTGTGAGACCAAGATTCCAAGACAGTGTGACATTGTCTGCGGAAACTGGGGTGTCATAGGTGACAAGGCAGGAAAGGCAACCTTTGTTGAAGTCTGCTCCGAGAAGGGTGCAGCAGTCTTTGACGGTGCAGTAAAGGCAGGCGTTATTGAGACCTGCGCACCGGAAGCAAAAGGACTCGAAATCCGCGCAAAGATTGAGAAGACCATGATTAACATGGGTAAGAAGGGACAGGAAGAACAGTTCGGAGCTCTTGGAGAGGGAACTGAGCGTCTCCAGTACATCATGGCAGAGACCTCCCGCTGTATCAAGTGCTACGGCTGTATCGAAGCATGTCCGATCTGCTACTGTGTCGAGTGTTCCACCAAGAAGCCGCACTTAGTTAAACCAGGAATCCTCCCGCCGGACTTCATGTTCCAGATGATTCGCTTCGCACACATCGCAGACTCCTGTGTCAACTGCGGTCAGTGTTCCGATGTCTGTCCAATGAACATCGAAAACTCTCTCTTCATGCACGCACAGCAGGTTGAGCTTGAGAAGATGTTCGGCCACACCCCAGGTCAGGACATGGAACTCCCAGTCCTTGCATTCGCAGAAGAGGCAGACGAGCGTGCAAGACTTAATGCAACCGGCTCTGACATGATCTTCGAGAATGTCTTCGGCGAACAGTAAGTAACCAGCGTATAACTACGGGATAAACCTCATCCCAATAGGCAATAGAGGAGGAGGTACACCACTCCTTCCAACAGCTATTTTTTTGTATTTTCTCTCTATGCAGAGAGATGTTTTCGCACATTACTATATAGGCCATTTCCAGCATGCGATTGACAGGTCTGGATTTACTGAGAAGACATTGCACAAACAGCAGTGTGTATTCTGTGCGGGATAGAGAAAAGAGCAGAGATACCTGATTATATTCCAGAAAAGAGCAATCCAGAATAGATAATAATACTGAGAGAATTGCGGGAAAAAAAGATAAAAGAGAGAGTAAGTTATGTTACTCTTTCAGAGTGTAGAGGTGGCCGTAAACGACCTCGCCCTTGCTCTTCGGGTGACGCTCGCCGAGGTCACCGATGAAGACGTTGAAGACGTGCTTCTCGCCGTCAACTTCGATTTCTCTCTCTTCGATCTTCTTGAAGCCTGGCATCATGACATCGCATCCGCCAAAGACGTAGATTTCTCCTTTGACCATCTGTCCACCGACACGGCGGTGTGCCTTGCCCTTGATGATGATGGTTCCGCCTTCTGCGTGGGTACCGACGTGGATATCTGCGTTACCCTCAACGATGATGGTTCCGCCGTTCATGAAGGTACCAAGGTCGGATCCGACGTCGCCCTTGACGCGGATAGTTCCGCCCTGCATACCTCTCCAGTCACCGCGGTATGCGGCTGCAAGGTAGTTCCATGCACGGCCTTCGATGATGAATTCTCCGCCCTTCATCTGAAGTGCAGAGAAGGAGCGGACATCTCCCTTAACGGTGAGCTTTCCGCCTTCCATCCATGCTCCGGTGAACATGTCTGCGGTACCGTTGACGACAACTTCGCCTGCGGTCATCCATGCACCGATGTACTTGCATTTGTCAGTACCTGCACCGTTTACGACAATCTTAGTGTCTGCTGCGGTTGCACCTGCTGCGCCTGCAATCTCGAACCAGTCGCCGAGGACATAGTTGCGCTTACCCTCAGCACACGGGAGTGCTGCAATCTCTTCTGCGTTCTTTCCTGCGAACTTGTCCGGGGTAACGCTCTCACACTCAAGGTAGAGGCCCGGGACTTTCTTTAAAGTAATGGTAACAGTATCCATGTTTAAGCCTCCTCAATCTCAATGACGTGCGGGTGCGGGACGTAGTGGTGTGCGACATCGTAGTTCTCGAGGTTGATGGAGTAGTACTTTAAGAACTTCTCGCTGACATCGTGGAGAACCTGCTTGTTCTCCGGAACCTTTGCGTCGACCCAGTAGGTCTCCTTAACGACCGGGTTTGCTTCAAGAACAACACCGTTCTCGACACACTTGACTCCATCCTTGAAGAAGTATGCAGCCTTTGCAAGTGCGTTCTCGAGCTCGATTCCCTTCGGCATGTTGTCCGGGTTGATGTCGTAGACAGCAACGTTTGCGTTCATGCCTGGTGCAAGACCTCCGAAGGTGCTTCCGAGACCAAGGACCTTTGCCGGTGCGGCACGGGTCATCTGGGAGAGCTCGTAGAGAGAAATCTCGCGGTCAATCTCTGCGAGGGTGGTTGCATCGATAACCTTGCTGGACCACTTGAATCCGTTCAGTTCTGCGTCACGGTACTCTTTGTCCATGAGCCATGCGTATACACGCGGGTAGCGGGTGAACGGACCTGCGTTCGGGTGGTCAGTGGTGATCATAGTGCGCATCATGTCCTTTGCGTAGAGTGCAATTTCAAGACCGATTGCCCACTGCATCTCACAGACCTTAACGTTCTTGCCGTAGATGTACGGGACAACACCAGCTGCAGTCTCGAGTTCAACATCGACGTTTGCCCACTTGAGGTGGTTGAGTGCACTGAGGTGGTACTCGAACGGACCGTCTGCGGTCATGGTAGTGGTCTCGTCAAGGGTGACGTTACCGGTATCGATGGTGATGTTCTCCTGCTTGTTGACGTAGTCCATGACTTCCTTTGCCTTAGACTCGAAGTCTGCCCAGGTAGTTCCTCCGTAGGAGTGGAACTGTAAGTGGGTGTGGTGAAGGACGGTGTCACGGCCGAATGCGTTGTTTGCCTTGTGACCCTCTGCGATCTTTAAGGAGTCGAGAGTGGTGGTGTAGTTGCCCGGGTTTCCAAGGTTGTTAGAGTGGAGGTGGACGGAGTGCGGGAGCTTTAAGTGCTCGTTGGTTGCGATAAGTCCGTCGATAATCTCCTTCGGGGTGATTTCGAAGTACGGAACCGGGTCGTTGACGGTCATACAGTTAAGACCCCATCCCCATGCTTCGGATCCTCCCGGGTTGACACACTTGATACCGTATCCCTTAGTCTGGCGGAGGACCCATGCAACGTATGCTGCTGCATTGTCAAGTTCGCCGTTCTTCAGGTACTCGAACATGAACCAGTTGTTTCCGAAAACCGGAAGTGCTGCTTCGTCCTGGATCGGAGTGTCACGGATTTCCTCGTGCACGTGGCGTGCGTAGAGTGGCGGCATTGCTGCTTCCATGAGGAAGGCGAATCCCATACGGGCGTACTCGTATCCGGTCTTGAAGACGGTCGGAATGGAGAAACCACCCTCAATGTGGGTGTTTGGTCCCATCTTTGCAGAGCAGCGCTCTCCAAGGCGGAACTTGTCTTCCGGACGGTACCAGCGGCCGAGGTTGACCTTCGGTCCTGCAACGTGGGTGTGGACATCAACTGCGCCTGCCATGACGGTCTTGCCGGCTGCGTCGATAACGGTTGCGCCGTTTCCGACAGACTCGACAATCTTGCCGTCTTTAATGCAGACATCTGCAACTTCGCCCTTGAGTCCGGAGACAGAGTCGAAGACGTGACCGTTCTTGATGATAATTTCAGTCATGTTTAGGCCTCCTGTTTCTCGAGGTATTCAAGGTACTCTGCTGCGTCCTTGCATCCTGCTTCTGCGAGGAGTTCATCGACACGCTTGTTGATGCGCTGGAAGACTTCCTCATCAGTTAAGACACCTTCCGGTGCGTCAATGACCTTTCTGGTGTCGATTGGGACGTTGTCCATACGGTAGCAGCATCCGCCGACTTCAACACCGACGATTGCAACAGGGATGTGCAGGTCAGACAGTTCGGTCGACATACAGATGTGCGGGTCGAGGGTAATTGTCGGAATGTGTGCCATTCTGCGGGTTGCCTCGAACGGGAAGTGTGCTGCAAGGTCACTTGCAATAACCATACATGCATCGACTTCGTGGCGGACCAGTAAGTCGACAGAGGTTGTCTCTCCCGGGTTGTGGCGTGCAGTGGTGAGTCTGGATAAGTCACATGCGAATGGGTATCCGTACTGCCATCCAAGAACCTGACCTGCACCGGTAACGTTGTAGTGACCGCGCATTGCAATCAGAGTTGCCTTGGTGTAGTCGTTTAAGTCACGGATGAAGTTAATACCTGCATCGATGTTGTGGTTTCTTCCAAGAGTGTGGGTAAGTCCCATACCGAAGAAGAGAGTGACGAAACGGCCGCCCTTACAGATGTCGATGAGCTCCTGGAGTTTCTCTCTTGGAACACCGCCGACTTCGTCCGGGATTTCTTCTCCACGGAGGAGAGTTCTGAGTGCGTCGAAGACTTCGTAGTCGTAACTCTGCTTGATGCGGACGAAGTGGTCTGCAACTTTTGCAGTGTCAGTCTCACGGCAGTCGACACAGATGATCTTTCTACCCTTCTGACCCTTTGCGGAGAAGAATCCGCGTGGGAAGATAGAGTATCTGGACATGTGTCTCGGGTGTGCGTGTGCCGGGTTGCATCCCCAGAAGATGATGCGGTCTGCACGGTTCTTGACTTCTCCTAAGGTACAGGATGGAACACCAGTATCCTGGATTGCAAGGAGGGAGGAACCGTGACAAACGGTTGCACAGTTGTCGACGACACCACCGATCTTCTCGGCGAGGACGTTTCCTTCTGCGATTGCCTCACAGTTGGTGGAGGACCAGCCGTACATTAATGGCTTCTTTGCTTTCAGAAGGGTCTTTGCGGTAAAGTCGATTGCCTCGTCGTAGGAGACGTCTTTGTAGGTTCCGTCTGCCTGGCGCATACGCGGTACGACAACACGGCCCGGGTTTCCGACGTGAAGGTACTTTTCTGCACCGATTGCACAGGCGTTTCTAACCTGTTCGATTCTCTTTCCGTCGTCGCTGACGTCGACTTCAAGGTCATCGCAAAGGGTACCGCAGAAGGTACAGATTACGTTTTTGATACATTTAGTCATAGTGTGGGTCTCCTACGTATTCCAGACCGCACTTTTCGTGCATGAGTTTAACTGCGCTTTCAATCTTTGCTTCCGGAGCCGGCTCAATGAGACAGTCGAATCCGCAGAAGCATGGTTCACCGGTAGAGTAGGTGTAGGATGGAACAACGATGTTTGCCCACGGTCCCATCGGGATGTGTGCAAGTCCCGGGTATAAGCCCTGGCGTGCGCCGATTGCCTTTAAGACAACAGTTCCTGCTGCGCTGGTTACTCTGACGTTGGTGTTCTTGTTGATTCCGAGGGTCTTGAAGTCCTCATCGTCAAGTTCGATGACACTGCATGCATCAAAGTATGCCTGGGAGGTCTTTCCGGTTTCGATTGCGACACCCTGCTTGATTTCGGTACAGGTGACAACGCTTACAATGATTCCGTTGCCGTACTTTCTCTCTCCGCCTTCCTTCTTTGCCTGAAGGGCGAGGAGAGAGGAGTACTCAGTGGTTGCGCCGACAAGGTGCGGCTTGGACCAGTCTTCGAAGTCTTCCTTCTCAAAAAGGTTGACCAGTGGGGAGGGAGTGCCCGCTGTCATATTATAAACCTCTTCTCTTTCTTTCTGCTGCAATCGGGGACGGACCAATTGCCTTGACAGTGTCGATAACATCGTTGACGACAACTGCCCATTTTGCTCCTTCAGATGCAGAGACGAAAGTCATTCTGAATCTGCGGTGTTCGATACCCATGTTGTGGAGAATGGACTTGACTAAGAACATTCTCTTTGCTGCCTTGAAGTTGCCTGCAAGGTAGTGGCAGTCACCGAAGTGACATCCGGAGACGAGAACGCCGTCTGCGCCGTCAGCGAATGCTTTCAGGACGAAGAGGGTGTCGATACGGCCGGTACACATGACACGGACGATTCTGATGTCCGGCGGGTACTGGGTTCTTGCGGATCCTGCACCGTCTGCTCCTGCGTAGGAACACCAGTTGCAGATGATACCGATAATCTTGGGTTTCCATTCGTCAGACATTACTGTTCGCCTCCAAGGAAGAATGCATCAATCTGAGCTAAGATCTGCGGGGAAGTGAAGTGCTGCATACGGATTGCGCCTCCTGGACAGAATCCACCGCAGGTTCCACAGCCTTTACACTTTGCAGCAGTTACCTGCATGACAGTTCTGCCGTCTTCTCCGACAACCATGGAGAGTGCGGAGTACGGGCACTGACCGACACACATGCCACAGCCGGCACAGAGTTCTGGGACGCACTGAGCGTAGTACGGCTCAAGTTCGACCTGTCCTGCGTGGATTGGGATGGATGCTGCAGATGCTGCACCTTCTGCCTGTGCGACAGTGTCCGGAATGTCTTTTGGACCCTGACAGACACCAGCGAGGTAGACACCGGCAGTGGTGGTTCCACATGGGTCAAGCTTCGGGTGTGCTTCAAGGAGCCACTTGTCAGCAGAGCAGGAAACACCGAAGTGTCTGCGGACTGCTTCAGTTTCTGCAGTCGGCTGGATTGCAGCGGCTAAGACAACGAGTTCGACTTCGATTTCAACCGGCATGCCAAGGAGAGTGTCTTCGGCAACGACGATTAAGTTCTTGTTCGGGAGTTCCTGAACCTGTGCGACACGTCCACGGATGAACTTTGCGCCTTCGTGCTGGATACGGTAGTAGAATTCTTCGTATGCCTTACCGAAGGATCTGATGTCCATGTAGAAGATGTAGGCACGGCAGCCTGGAATCTTTTCGATGACCTGGTGAGCGTGCTTTAAGGAGTACATACAGCAGAATCTGGAACAGTATGGTTTTCCGATTCCGGTGTTGTCTCGGGAACCTGCACAAAGGACGAAACCGACAGACATCGGGGTCTCACCGTCGGACGGACGGACGAGGTGACCAATGGTCGGACCGGATGCACAGATTAAACGCTCGAACTCGAGGGAAGTGATGACGTTGTCGTAGAGTTTGTAACCCCACTCTTTCTTCTGCTCGATTGGGAAGGTTTCGTAACCGGTTGCAAGGACGACAGTTCCGACTTTGACGGTGAAGAGTTCGTCTTCCATTTCAAGGTCGATTGCCTGCTTGGTTCCACATGCAGTGATACAGAGGCCGCACTTGACACATGCATCGAAGTCGATGGTGTAGATAAGCGGGACAACCTGTGCGTGCTGGATGTAGATTGCCTTGCGTGGTGCCATTCCGAATTCCCAGGTGTTTGGCTTGACGACCGGACAGACTTCTTTACAGTCACCGCATCCGGTACATCCTCCACCGACAATGCCCTTTGCTGCGGCTTCTGCCGGAGTTAAGACACCGCGTGCGTGGCGGCGGATGGTGACGTCGAAGTTGCCGATGTATCCTTCTACGTGCTCGACTTCAGCGAGGGTGTAGAGGTTGATGCCCGGCATTCTGCCAGCTTCTGCCATCTTCGGGGATAAGATACACTGGGAACAGTCGAGGGTCGGGAAGGTCTTGTCGAGCTGGGACATGCGACCGCCGATTGTCGGCTCTTTCTCGATGAGGTAGGTCTCAATTCCTGCTTTGGCTAAGTCCATTGCAGTCTGGATACCTGCGACACCTGCTCCAACGACCATTGCACGGTGCTCGACCGGAACAGCCATCGGGTAGAGGTCTTCGAGTTTGGTTGCTTTTGCAACAGCGATACGGACTGCGTCCTTTGCCTTTGCAGTTCCGCCTTCCCAGTCGTGCATGTGAACCCAGGAGCCCTGGTCACGGATGTTTGCCATTTCAAATCTGAACTGGTTTAATCCTGCGTTCTGAGTTGCGGTTCTGAAGGTCGGCTCGTGGAGACGCGGGGTACATGCTGCGACAACGACGCCGGTTAAGTTGTACTTCTCGGCGGCTTCCTTGATCATGTTCTGACCAGGAGTGGAACACATGTATGCGTAGTGTTCTGCGATGACGACGTTTGGAAGTCCTGCTGCGTATTCAGCAACAGCCTTAACATCGACAGAACCTGCGATGTTGGTACCGCAGTGGCAGATGAAGACACCAATACGCGG
>JAFQBW010000011.1 GCA_017399555.1 Methanocorpusculum sp. | reverse complement strand
TCCGCGACAGCGGATGGAGGAGGGATGCGGTTTTTTGCAGCCGAAGCGGATGCACGCTAAATCCCAAACCCTTCCTGACCTCCCCCGCCGTCTCGAGCCGCCGCGACAGCGAGCGGCTAGGCGGGGCAGTAGAATAACACCAAAGAAACATTCAACAACCGCCGGGGGCACAACGCTGTCGCTGTGCCCTTTTCCGGCGGAGCGTTACACTGTCGCTACGCAACACCCTCGCATCCGCATGCACTTCGTAACCGCAAGCCAAAGGCTTGCTCAACCATCGAGTCTCTGCAAGCCTCTCGGTGCCTGCTCTAGCTTCGAGTCGCTTCGCCCATTCGGCTCGCGCCTCTCGCATATCGCTCGGGATTCCAAAAAACCCAGACAACGCCCGCACCCATCCCCGCCGCATAGTTCGCCAACACTCAGAAGCGGATAGGCTGGGTACGCGGATAAAACCAAAAGCAAATACGAAAAAAGATTATATCTTCCGGGCAATCGTCAGATAGCCCGTGTGACCGACTCTGGTCGAAGGACGCGTGCCGCGTTTACCGCGGGTCAGCTCGCGTTCCATACACTCCACAGTCTGGACCGCATCCTCACCGAACAGACGCTTTGCGGTATCCATCACGACAAACGTCTGCTCAAGGAACGGCGTATAGGTTGCGAAGTAGCCGCCGGTTTTTAAGAGATTATAGGCATGCTCCACATGGCGCTCGTCAATCTGCATATCCAGATGCACGATATCAAACGGACCGTCGGTGACCTCCAGAACATCGCAGGCGCGTGCTTCCACATTTTCGAGACCGGCATCAGCAATATTTCCTGCGGCAACCTTCGAGAAATCCTCGCGTGCCTCGCAGGTCACAACCTGCCCCGCACAACCGCCGAAGAAGATTGCGGCAATCCCGGAACCCGTTCCCGCATCCAGCACGCGGTCGCGTCTGCACATTCCAGTGTACGCCATAACCATACCGATGTCTTTGGGCATCATGGGAGCACCGGTTCTCTTCCCGTGCGAGAAGAAATCCGTTGCCTTCGGCAGAAGAACGACAAACGGCTTTCCAAGATGCGTCAGAACCGTATCGCCGTCCTCGAGATTTGCTGCCTCTGCAAGGTCCACCATCCCTAAGTCCGTCGAGAGCTTCCCCTCTCCTAAACGCACATAGTACTCGCGGGAATTGCCGCGAAGAATTACTCTGCGGTTTCCAATCATACGGCGGTAAGTTTCAGGATAGCTTCTGCGATATCGCCCTTGCACTCCTTTAAGGCGGCAAGTGCTGCTTCCGGAGAGACAGAGGTCTGGGATGCAACAAGCTCAACGTCAGACTCCGGAATCTCAACTTCTGCTTCCTCGAAGTGCATGTTTCCGGTTAACTGGTAGGAGGTCTGGCCCTGCATGGTAATTCCCACAACCTGAGCATCCTCGAACACATAGTTTCCGGAAGCAGTATACACAACAACCTTCGTGACGTTTTCAATCTCGTTCATCTGCATGCCCATCTTGCGCATGGCAGCCTTCATCTGTTTTGGGTTAATTCCCGGCATCATTTTTTATTTACTCCTTGTCTTACTTTTACTGCTGTTCCAAAATTAAATCCAAGCATCTCGCATCCGGCAAGAACAGCCATACCGGTCGCGATAAGATTATCCGACTCGTCAACAACAAACACCTCATCCTCCGCTAAGATATTCTCATCAGCAGAGATGACATGTTTTGCCATTGCGTTTTTCCCGTCTGCAATAAAGGGAACCGCCTCTTCCATAACGACAACGCGGTTCTCCGGCTTTTTCAGGAACTCATGCAGACGCTTTGCTCCCGGATATCCGAGCGTGAACCGTCCGTCGTTTGCGCGAACGGTAACCAGGCGCTCCTTTCCGAGGTTTACATAGCGGACACGCTTCGTATTCGAGTACGAGAATGTCACCTCGTCAGGGAATAATGCCTCGCCTGCGCCGCGTCCGAACTGGAAATCAGCGATTCGCCGGACCCGCGTCAAGCTGGGCTTGGATAAGTTCGTTAACTCTTCTGCAGAAATCATCTTCGCATCCTTTCGGTATATATGCGCCCGCTGCAATATTATGCCCTCCGCCTGAACCGCCGAATTCCGCTGCCGCAGAACACAGCGCCTCCTGCAGATTCACTCCGCGGCGCAGAACCTTTTCATACGTCCTCATGGAAACTTTCAGGAAGTCGGGCTCGTCTTCCACCTCGCAGAGGACCAGAATAGGCTTGTTGGTGTTCAGTTTGGAAAGCGCCATCCCAGCCCCAATTCCGGCGATGGTATCCGGGTAGCGGTTTCCGATGTTAATCGTCTGGATTGTTCCAAGACGCTTTACGCCTGTTTCCAGAATATACTCGCACAGCTCCCGGATAATGCTTCGGTGGTGGCGAAGCATATGCTCTGCCTCGCGGTAATGCACTCCGCGGTCGCCTGCGCAGACGGCAGCTCCTATATACGGTTTTGCCCATCTGCCGCAGGCGTTCAGCATCGTTGCGTACTCCGAAGCATTTCGAAGCGGCGTCTTTTCCGCTTCATCCAGGAAAAAGTACTGCTCGGCAAAGAGCCGCTCAACGGACTCGCCGTTTGCAATCATCTGCTCGGCAACCGTGCTCGAAAGACGCTGTACTTCCTCTGCATCGAGTTCCTCAAATGTCCGCGAAGCAGACGGGGTATCATAGATTCCGATTCTGCAGAGCAGCTCAATAGCCTTTGCGGGCTTTCCGGATATGCCGGGAATGGTCGGATCGTCGCAGTTGGAAAGCGATAAGTGCAGAGCACGGGTTGAGAGTCCGTAGCAGTTCAATCCCTGCATCATCTTCAGATGCCCGTGCGCCTCGGCGTCTTCCGCAATCCAGTGGGCAATGCCCGTCAGCCGGCAGGTCTCGCGGGCCATCATATCACCCACGTTTCCAACGACCGCGAGCTTTGCGAGGTCGGTATTTGCCGCGTTCATCCGGCGGGCCACCAGATAGGCAACCCCTGCAGCACTGCATTTCTGGTACTCCTCTCCGTAGAACTGCGAGTTAACCTCAAAATACTCCGTGCCGTTTGGCGCCTTCTGGCTGATGTGATGGTCAAGGATTACCACATCCTCCGGTCTGATTTCCGCCTCCTCCAAAAGCCCCTGCTGGCCCGAGCCTAAATCGGTAAAGACTTTCAGGGTGTCATCTTTTGGAATATGCGGAATCGTCATAGGCTCTAACTGGCGGATAAACACCGGAGTAACCGGTATTCCCTCGCGGGCAAGCGCCTGATTAATGATGGAAAAACTGGTAATGCCGTCAGCATCAATGTGGGAGATAAGCGAGACAGCATCCGCTTCTGCCAGACGGTCTGCGGCACGGCTTATGTCTTCGACGACTCCCATACTTATCTATTGGATGTTCAAAGAGATAAGTATCAGGTATCATGAAGATTGATAACACCTGGAGATAAATATAGTTACAGTATGGACGAGAAAGAGAGAATAGACGCGCTGGCAGAAATGGCAGATCCGAAAAATATTCCAAAGGATCTCATTGTCGTTTCCGTCTGGCTGATTCTGGCGGTCGCCTCTATATATGTGCCGTTTGTCAATGAAACCTTCATTAGGATAATTCTGACTGTCCCGGTTATCCTGTTTATTCCGGGCTATGTCTTAATTGCCGCCTTGTTCCCGGAAAAAACCTCTATTGACGGAATCGAACGCTTCGCGCTGTCGGTTGGTTTATCTATCGCTGTCGTTCCCTTAATTGGTCTGGTGTTAAATTATACGCCGTTTGGAATCCGGCTTGACCCAATTGTAATCTCTCTCGTCATTTATACCGTCATCATGATGATTATCACGCTCTACCGCAGAGCGCGTCTTTCGGATGACGAAAAGTTCTCTGTTCCGTTCGAGAAGGTAAAGCCGGCCTTGAAAGAGGAGCTTTTCCCGAAAGGTCAGGGGAAGTTTGACAAGGCGCTTTCCATTATCCTTATCGCGGCAGTCGTTGTCGCGGCTGTTACAACCGTCTTTGTCATCGCCTTCCCAAAAGACGGCGAGAAGTTTACGGAGTTCTACATCTTAGGCGAGGACAAGATGGCAGATGATTATCCGGAAAAGTTTCCGGTAAACTCTGAACAGTTCGTCTGGGTTGGTATCGGAAACCACGAGTATCGTGATGTAACCTATACAGTTGAAACCCTCCTGCTGAATGCGGAGTGGGATACGGCAACGAACTCGTCGGTAATTCATGCAAGCAAACCGCTCGACCGCTTCACGGTCTCTGTTCTGGACAACACCACGTATCTGGAAAAGTACTACTTCTCGGTTGACTCAACCGGCTATAACAGATTAGAGTTCCTGCTCTACAACGAAACCGTACCTGCACTGTCTGCTTCCGCACAGGAAAAGATGGACTCTGCATACCGTGACCTTCACCTCTGGATTAAGGTCACCTGATTCTTTTTTACCCACCACAAATAGATAAGGGATAAACGCGAATATTTTTCCTCATCTATGACTCCGGAATATTTCACGAGAGAGTTTATGGCAAAGGTTGCCCCCTATCTTTCCCCGCTCACCAAAAAGGAGCTGCATGATTATGTAAAAGAGGGAGAGGAGGCAATTAAAATCCGCGGACCGCAGGGAGTGTCCGGCGAGGAGTATCTCGCTCTGGTCAAGGGTATTGGAGACTACCTGAAGGCAAATACCGGAAAGAACTTCACGTCTGATTATCAGAAGTTCCGCCTCACCAATAACATCACCTTCTACTCCTTCCAGCTTCCGGGCGGAGGAAACCTCAATATCTTTGATGCCGGCGAGGACGGCAAGATGGTTTTAGATACCGGATACGGCTGCTTCTACAAAGACTGTGACAAGATGCTGGAAAAGGTCGGCGTTGACGGATTCTTCGACACCCGCGTTGTAATCTGCACCCACGCAGACGCAGACCACTGCGGAGCTTCCGGATACTTCCCCATGATGCCGCTGATGCATCCGACCTGTAAGGCGATTCTGGATGCCGGCACCAGAAACTACGGCTCGGTAAATGATCTGGAGCTGTTGGAAAAGTTCTACACGACCACCATCAACACCATGTCCCGCATGAACGTCCCGGAAAAGGTTCTTGAGTGCGGAACTGAGCCTATCGGTATGCGCGGACTGTTCCCGATTTTAGAGCGGATTCAGTTTGCCGGCATGGAGTTCGAGGTCTGGGAGAGTTTAGGAGGACACATTGCAGGTCAGCTTCTGCTCTTTGAGCCGAACCTCGGTCTGCTCTTTACAAGTGACGCCTTCATTAACTTTGCAACGCTTTCCAAAGAGCGTGCAGACTACTGTTCTATTGCTGATTCCATGATTGGCTCGGTCAACGTTGACAGCGAAATTGCCAGAACCGAAAGAAAGGAGTTAACCCGCCTTGCAGTCGAACTTGATGCAGAGCTCAAGAAGAACGGAAAGAAACTTCTTATCTGCTGCGGACACGGTGCTGTGTCTGAAATTGACGCGGACGGAAAACTGGTTCCGGCATCAGAACTGATTCACTACGCAGCAGAATAACTACACACATACTTTTTTCCCGCCGCGGGTGTATTTACTATATACTCATGACGCATATCCTCGCTCTCAACGGAAGTCCGCGGAGAAACGGCAATACGGAAACGGTTCTCAACGCGTTCCTTGACGGTGCAAAAGAGGCCGGGGCATCGGTTGAAACAATTCGCCTGTCCGCTCTTTCCTTCAAAAACTGTCTGGGATGTAATGCCTGCCATAAAAAAGGAGTCTGTATTCTCAAAGACGACCTGACCGAAGTTTTTGAGAAGGTTATGGCCTGCGATATTCTGGTTCTTGCATCCCCCATATATTCCATGACTGTTACCGCAGAGATGAAGGGATTCATCGACCGCGGACAGTTCCTCTGGGCACAGAAGTTCAAGACGCAGACACTGGTCTTTGACGAGAAACACTTAGAGACGCATATCGGGGTGTTTCTCTCAACCTCGGGACAGGCACTGCCTGTTATGTTCGATGCGGCATTTCCGGTCGTCCGCGCTCTGTTTAATGATGCCGGATTTTCCTACACGGAAAACGTTCTCTTTGCCGGAATGGATGTCCACGGCGGGGTAAAGTCCTGGCCGGAAAGCGTGGATGAGGCATTTACCCGCGGAAAAGAGATTGCTCAGCGTCTGATAAACGAGCCGTAATTTCTTTCGGCATCCTCACGCAGAAACTCATCCATCCCGCATCCAAGGAGCGCCTCTGCCGCGGCCGCGTCTGTTCGTGCCGCTTTTGCTTTTGCGGCAAGTTCTCTTTGGACTGCTGTTCTCTGCCGCATTGGAGAAAAGGAAAGCGGGACTTCTGCGTCCCAGAAAATCAGCCCGGCGGCGGGTGCAGGATGTACCCGCCAGATATGCGATGTAAGCTGCTCTTTTACGGTCTCCGGCGGAGTTAAGCCGAGACCGACTGCTTCTAAAATTCCTGCCATTCCGCGGACCATATTCCAGAGAAAACTCTTTGCCGAGACCTCGAATACAGGAAGTCCGCTCTCGCCGGCAAAGACCGCTGCTTTTGTTACCGTCCGCATAGGGTCGCGGCCTTTTTCCATTTTGGAAAATCCGCTGAAATCATGAACGCCTACAAAATACTCTGCCGCCTTCTGCATGGCGGCGATATTCATTGGGCAGGGGAAATAGTACCGGTATGTCCGGATTCCGGCGGCATAGCGCGGGTAAAAATCGTCGGTGACTTCTGCGTACTCAACGCACCAGATGTCCGGCGGGAGATGGAAGTTTATCGATTCGATAAACTTCTTCGGATTCTCCGGCGTGACGGAGATAATCTGCCGTCTTGCAGAAACACCTTTGTCTGTTCTTCCGGCGGTCCGAAACGATGCAGACTTTGCATCTGTCCATGCCCCGCAGGAGATTCCGGCTTTGATGAACTCGCCTTCCACGGTCCGCTTGTCCGGCTGGAACTGCGAGCCGGAAAACCCATATCCGGCATATCCTAGAACAACTGCCAGCTTCATGGACTGCGGGTACGGCAGAGACGCCGTTTGATTTTCCGTTTTACATTGTTCTTCGACTGCCGGATATAGGTGGACACCGGCGTCTTGGTACAGCGGGCGGAAATTCTTCCGGCTTTCAGGGCGGAGAGAACCGCTTCAACACTTCTCTCCTCCGCCTCAATGATGTTTTCGCCAAATCCCACATACGCACATTCGTGTGCGTCAGAGCCTGCGGTAATCGCTTTTCCATACCGCTTTGCAATGCGGGCTGCTTTGCGGTTTGCTGTTCCCACATAGTAGCGGCTGTTGTATGCCTCAATTCCGTCTGCCATCTGCAGTGCTTTTTTGTTGCGCAGTCCTACTGCATGGCGGAAGTAATGGAACGGGTGTGGGATAATGGTGACGCATCCTTCGCTTTCAGCCTCAGCGATTGTTTCCCGGGCATCTTTTCCCGGCGCATACTCTTTTGTCGTGCCGAGCACCAAAACATGCCCGTCCTTTGTCGAGACCTCGATGCCCGGGATTACCAGGATGTCTGTGTCCAGCGAGAGCGCCCGAAGCGCTCCGGCGGTTGTGTCGTGGTCGGTGATGGCCACGGCATCAAGCCCGCGGGCTTTGGCTGTTTTGAGAATCTCTTCTGCCGGGCAGTGTCCGTCTGCCGAGGCATTCGAGTGGATGTGGAGGTCGCAGCGGAGTGTTACCATATCAGTAGGTTGCCAGGTAGCGTTTGATTTCCCAGTCGGTAATGGACTTGGAGAAATCATTCCATTCCAGGTCTGCTAAGCGCTGAATCTGGGAAACCACATGTTCGCCAAGCACTCCGCAGAGCAGTTTGTCAGCCATGAGGGCCGCGTTTGACTCTTTTAAGTTCTGCGGCAGACAGCGGATACCTTCCGCCTCGCGCTCGGCTTCGGACATTTTGAAGATGTTCTTGTCGATGCTCTCCGGCGGTTCAATCTTGTTGATGATACCCTCCATTCCGGCAGCAAGCATCACGGCGAAGGTCAGATACGGGTTGCAGGTCGGGTCCGGGCTTCTGAGTTCCGCTCTGGTACTCTTGCCCCGCGGAGACGGGACGCGGATTAATGCCGAGCGGTTCATCGTGGACCAGCCGATATAGACCGGTGCTTCATATCCCGGAATCAGACGCTTATAGGAGTTGACCGTCGGGTTTGCGATACGGGTGATTCCTTCCACGTGTTTCAGGAGACCGCCAATGAAGTATCTGGCGTCATCGGATAACTGGTGCTCGCCGTCGGGGTCAAAGAAGACGTTTTTGCCGTCCTTCATTAAGGAACAGTTCACGTGCATACCCGAACCGTTAATGCCGTAAATAGGCTTCGGCATAAAGGTGGCATGCAGTCCCCGCTTTAAGGCGAGCGTCTTTGCCGCGAACTTGAAGGTGACCACTTTGTCAGCCATGGAAAGGGCGTCGCCGTAGGTGAAGTCAATCTCATGCTGAGAGGGCGCTACTTCATGGTGCGATGCTTCGATATTGAATCCCATCTCGGAAAGCTGGGTTACCAGGTCGCGGCGCACGTCCTCTCCCGGGTCGGTCGGCGTCTGGTCAAAGTATCCGCCGTGGTCCTGCAGGTTCACGGTAGGTCTGCCGAACTCATCCTGCCGAAACAGGAAAAACTCCATCTCCGGTCCAACGTTGAACGTGTATCCAAGGGCGGCCGCTTTTGCCATCTGCTCGCGGAGAATATAGCGCGGGTCTCCGGTGAACGGCTCACCGTGGGTAGTATAAACATTGCAGATGAACCGGGCAACGCGGTAGTCTGCATCCGACCATGGGATAACCTGATAGGTGGAGATTTCCGGCCGGAGCACCATGTCGGACTCTTCCAGACGGGCGAAACCCTGAATCGAAGAACCGTCGAAACTGATACCGCCGGTTAATGCCTTTTCCACCTGTTTCGTCGGAATCGCCACATTCTTCGGTTTACCTTCCAGGTCGGAGAACTGGAGAAGAACCGAGCGTACTCTGTCTTCCTCAAGACGCTTGAGGACTCTGTCGATTTCGTCGGAAACCATAGTACTTACATATTCCTCTCCTGACTATAAACGCTTAACTGCGGCGTACAAAGAGAGGGGGGAGAAACGCTGCAGATGATACGAGAATCTTAATCATCTTTTCAGTCCAATATACCTATATGGCATTAATTACTCCTGAACTGAAAGAGCAGATGGCAAAGGTCGGTGTTCTCCACCTGGCAACCGCATCCAAAGCCGGTGTTCCAAACGTTGCACCAATGGGTGCTGTCTTAGTCGAAGACGACACCATCTTAATTGCAAACAACTTCATGAACAAGACCATGGCAAACATCTTAGAGAACCCGCAGGTCTCTGTCCTTGTCTGGAGCCGTGACCTTGGAAACTGTTTCCAGCTCAAAGGCACTGCAGAAATCATGAAGGACACCCCGGCACACCAGAAGATGCGCGACATGCTTGAGGCCAAAAAACCGGGAGCATACCCATGCAAGGACCTTGTTGTTATCTCCGTCAAAGAGATTTTCACCTGCATGCCGGGCGCAAACGCTGGAAACAAGATTGCATAAGAACCCAATTCGGGTATCTTCTTTTTTTCGTTTACATAACAACGCCTTTTTAATATCAAGAGTCCCTAATGTAATTATAATACCATGGCTGCAAAGAAAAGCAAGAAAAGCAGCGAGCCGGAAGAGGCTCCAAAGCTGTTCTACATATTCTACAACCAGGAACGCTGGGAGAACTGGCTTCGGACGTTAAAGGAAGCTGACTGGGAAGGCGATCCGGATTCCGAGGATATGCCGGAAGGATTCAGATACTTGGACGGTTTATCTGACGATATTACCCTGGCCGTAATCAAAATCATCCGCCTGTTCCAGAATGAGCGTTTTACCTTAGAGGAGTCGCGCACAAAGATTTCGGATGTTGAGGCTATTGTTATGGGTGAGGTCGCAGACGAAGAGGTCAGCGAGATTATTGCCTCTATGCAGATTTCCATGATGGTTCTCTTCACTGCCGCCCAGAAGTATCTGGAAGCAGACTATCCGGAAGCAACGGAAGTCAAGAACCTGGTAAAGGAAGGAAGAAAGGTTGTCGATGACGACCCGGAGAAGGCATTAGAGCTTGCTTCTTCTATTGGTTCTGCGGTCATCAACGGAGCATCCTGCTGCGGCAAGTATGTGAAGGATACTGACGACCCGACGCTGTTTGACGAGTGGCTGGTGGAAGTTGAGCGGATTGCTGATGCCATGAAGTCCTTAAAGGACTTTGATGAGGTTGGCGGAGAAGCAGCTTGATTGCCGGACGTGCCAGATTCCGGTACATAAAAAAACTCCAGCGTGCGGCAGGCTACCGTCTCCCGGACGGTGCCTTCCATCCGGCAAACCTTGAGGCTATTTCCGGCTCGATGAATATCGACGGCTTAGACCCTGGAACACGCGATCAGGTGATGCGGTTCTTTAAGGATTTCCTGGACTGCAAGTGCCGCGACTCTCCGCTCTGCGGATGTCCGGAGCGGAAGTTTGTGGTGTGCCTTTTAGAACTCAGAGAACTTGGCTTAAACCACAAGGAAATATCCCGTCATCTGATTGATGAATACGGAATCGAGCTGTTCCCGGCTGATATCTTGAGTTTCCTGGAAGACTCGGTTCATCTCTTAGAGGCGGTCAGAAGCGTTGCTGACCTTGCCGGAGAAGATGAGCTGGTGAAAAAGACGGATAGACATATCCGGGAAATCTCCCGGTAGGTCTGCCGGAAAAATATTTTCTACTTTTTTATTCCCTGTCTCTAAAAGGCTATATCTCCTGACAGCCAATATAGAACAGACTATCCATGCCGATATCACGAATATACAACGCCGCCGCTGCCGGAAGGCGCAAGCGTCCTTTATCCTACGGCAAAAGCGATGCAGGAAACAGCCCGGTCTTTACCTACGGAAAATTCTCCTTCGACTACGCGGTAAACTTTGCCGGACTTTCCCTCGGATTCGAAGACAAAAACGGCATGTATCACTATAAACGAAACATCACCGGCTGGAAACACGAAGCTCATATCGCTGTTGAAAACGGCGCCTTCTACCTTCAGCCCATCGAACCCTTAAACCTGCCGGACAACGTCACCGACTTCATCGAAATAAAATTCCGCGAAATAACCATTGAGCCGAACGGCAAAACCGTCGTCTTTCTCACGATGCCTATTGAAATCGGTGTCTTCCTTGAAACCAAAAACGGAGACCGCACCCTTCTTGACATCGTCTCCTTCTGCAATCCGAAGTTCTCGCTCTACGGTGCCGCCTCCCGCGGAGTAATTACGCGGTATCATGAAAGTGAAGTCTATTCCCTGCCGCCTGCAGTCCGTAACTATCAGGAAGGTCTGCTCCGCTTAGAACTCGAAAACAACACCGACGAGTGGGCAACCGTTAGCCGGGTGGTTCTCTACCAGAAAGGACTCAACCTCTACTATGACGAATCCTGCGTTTCCGCCTGCGCAAAGATGATTATCCAGAGCAGTGATGTGGCAGACGTCTTCGGGGTTGACCAGCCGATTCGTGACGGCATGACCGAGTGCGTACAGGTTTTCGAACAGCGGAGAACAACACCCTTCTGCAACATCGAAGGAGCACTGCTGGACGCTACCTTTACTATGGATATGGGGATGAGATAAATGGCAGGAATCCTCGACACCATCATTTTCGCCAACCTAACCGTTGGAAACATTATCCTCTTTGCCGTCTTCCTTGCCGCAACCTTCATCATTGCCCGCATCATCTCATCAGTGCTGCGCAGAACCCTTTCCGGCAAAACCGAAGCAAAGACCATCGACTTAACCGTCAAAGCCTTCCGTACCATAATCTATGTACTTGGTATCATCATCGCCTGTTCGCAACTCAAAATCGACCTCTCCGGTTTGCTTGTTGCCGGCGGAGTTGTCGGAGTGGCTGTCGGTTTTGCAAGTCAAAACACTTTATCGAACCTCGTTGCCGGAATCCTTCTCATGTTCGAACGCCCAATAAATGTCGGTGACAGCATCGTCGTCAACGGAACCGAAGGATACGTAGAAGGTATCGGACTCTTATCCACCCGTGTTCGAACCTACAGCGGTCTCTATGTGAGAATCCCGAACGACTCGCTCTTCACCTCCGAGATTACCAACCTCGTCTCCAATGTTGCCCGTCGGTTTGACTACAACATCAGCATCCGCTACAGCGACGATGCGAAAAAAGCCATCAAAGCCGCAAAGCGGGTTATTGACCAGCACCCGTATGCGCTGAAAAACCCGGCGCCGTCGGTGTATGTGGATGAACTCGGCGCTCATGGAATTGAGCTGAAAGTCAGAATCTGGTCCCCGTCCGGTTTCTGGTGGGATGCCAGGACTGAACTGCTCTGGTCCATCTTCAAGGCACTCCGTCAGGAGGATATTGATGTGCCGTTTGACCAGCTTACCGTCTGGTTCGGGGAAGAGGATGCGGCAAAACTGCAGAGCAGTTTAGCAGAAGGAACGGACATGACCGTTGAAGAAATCTTAGGAAAGAGCGAAAAAGCACCGGAAAACGCAAATCAGGGAAGAGTATAATGGAACAGTTATTCAATGCACTGAAATCCGAGAAGCTGGATGAACGCCACGCGGCAGTCTCTCTGATGGCCGAGCGTGCCCGGGAAAATCCGGAAGCGGCAAAACAGATCGTTTCTGCCCTGAAAGAGGCTGATATGAGCGGCCGCTGGTATTTAGGGCGCGCTCTGGTAAAGACCGGGCCTTCTGTCATCCCGCTTCTGACCGCTGAAGCGGAAACCGAAAATGATGCGGGCATCCTCAAATATTACGGTGCTGTCCTTGCCTCCTTCGGCGAAACCTCTGTCGAGCCGCTTCTCTCGCTTTTTGCATCGGAAAATGCCGCAGCCCGCGGAATGGCAGGGGCTGCTCTCGAAAAGATTGGTGAACCGGCATTAGAGCCTCTGCTTGCCGCGGCAAACTCTGAGAACCAGACTGTCAAAATCTGTGCCGGCATTGTTTTGATGAAACTTGGAGTGTACAACTACTAATGGCTGAACTTGCGACCTCTCCCCGTTACCGTGCCTATCTGGACTCCTTAACAGCGGAGCTTGACCGCATCATGGAGATTGCCCAGAAAGCCAAAGCCAAAGGGTATGACCCGCGGCCCGAGGTCGAGGTTCCTATCGCCTCGGACCTTGCAGGAAGAGTCGAAGCACTCTTAGGCTACAAAGGAGTTGCCGCGGAGATCCGCCGGCTTGAAGAGGAGATGTCGCGTGAACTTGCGTCCTTAAAAATCTGCGACGCCTTCGTTGCCGGAAAGTTCGGGGAGACGAAACGCGAGGATATCTTAGACCATGCAATCCGAACCTCCATGGCCATTTTGACCGAGGGTGTGGTTGCCGCGCCGACCGAAGGTGTTGGACAGATTTCCGTCCGCAAAAATGACGACGGCACAGACTATCTCTCCATTGCCTATGCCGGCCCTATCCGTTCTGCAGGAGGAACAGCACAGGCGCTGTCGGTTTTAGTCGGCGACTATATCCGCCGGTTGATGGGCATGGAGCGGTACAAACCCCGCCATGAGGAAATCGAGCGCTACGTCGAGGAGATTAAGCAGTACAATAATATTCAGAGTATGCAGTATCTCCCAAAAGACGACGATATCCGCATGATTATCAAAAACTGCCCGGTCTGTATTGACGGTGAGCCGACTGAGCAGGAGGAGGTTTCGGGATACCGCAACTTAGAGCGTATCGAGACCAACGTTGTCCGCGGCGGTATGTGTCTGGTCGTTGCCGAAGGTATCGGCCTCAAAGCCCCGAAGATTCAGAAAAACGTTGCCAAGATGGAGCTGGACGGCTGGGAATGGCTCGAGGACTTAATCAACGGCGCGGCTCCTGCAACCCCCGCCCCCGAAGAAGAGGAGGAAGAGCCGGGCATTCACCCGAAGGATAAATATATGCGGGATATGCTGGCAGGCCGTCCGGCATTTTCGTATCCGATGCGAAAAGGCGGTTTCCGCTTACGGCTTGGACGCGGCAGAAACACAGGCTTTGCTACCTGCGGCTTCAACCCGGCAACGCTTCATATCTTAGGAGACTACCTTGCAGTCGGCACGCAGATGAAGGTCGAGCGTCCCGGAAAGGCGTGCGGTGTCGTGCCAGTGACAACCATCGAAGGCCCGACGGTCCGTTTAAAGTCCGGCGAGGTACGCCGTGTGGATGACATGAAGGAGGCATTGGCCCTCCTTGCCGCAGATGAGATTGAGTACATCTTTGACATCGGCGAAATTTTAATCTCGTTCGGCGAGTTCCTCGAAAACAACCATGTCTTAGCTCCCCCCTCCTACTGCGAGGAGTGGTGGATTCAGGAGGGCGGCCCGCGTCATCCGGAAAGCGAGACTGAGGCTCTCCGGTTCGTTGCCGAAGGAGCATACCTGCACCCGGACTACACCTGGTTCTGGGATGACTGTACTGAGGAGCAGTTAATCACCCTCGCAAACATCGTGGAAGAGACCGGAATTTTTGCGGGCGGCGTTCTCAAAATCCCGGAAAACCCGGCGGCAAAATCTGTCCTCGAGGAGCTTTTAGTCCCGCACACGGTAGAAGACGGCTTCTATGTTATCCGAATCCCGCTTGCCCTGATAGCAGGTCTTGGTCTGTCTCCGGAGCTGAAAAAGCTCCCGACCTGGGAGACGCGGCCGGAGTTTACCAACGGGCTTGTCATGGCCTCGCATCTGTCGGGCATTAAGATGCGGTCCAAGGCCGGAACCCGTATTGGAGGGCGTATGGGACGTCCGGGCAAATCCGCTCCGCGTAAGATGAAGCCGCCGGTGCATGTGCTCTTTCCGGTTGGAAAGAACGGCGGCGTGCGCCGTTCAGTGGATGCGGCGGCAAAAACCTGTGTCAGTGACAACAGCCAGCTTTTCGGCGGAGGTCCTGCCGCAAAGCAGGTGGAAGGTCTGGTCCATCTGGAAACCGGCGAGCGCAAATGCCCACAGTGCGGAACGGTGACGTTCAAGAGCAAGTGTCCGGACTGCGGAACGCACACGAATGCGGTATACCGCTGTCCGGTGTGCGGTAAAATCGGTGACCCTGGAATGACGGTCTGTCCGGTCTGTAATATGGATTTGGTCTGCCAGAAGGAGAGTATCTTCTCCATGAAGGCGGAGTACGAATCAGCGATTGCCCGCGCCGGCATCACGCATCCGCGGGACATTCCGGAGGTCAAAGGTGTCCAGGGTTTAATCTCCAAAGAACGCGTGGTCGAGCCGCTCGAGAAAGGAATCCTTCGTGCCAAGCATGACATCTACGTCTTCCGCGACGGAACGATTCGGTATGATATGATTGACCTGCCGCTGACGCACTTCAAGCCGAAGGAGATTGCGGTCTCGGTGGAGAAGCTTCGCTCCATTGGCTACACGAAGGATACCTATGGAAATGAGCTGACCGATCCGGAACAGGTGGTCGAGCTTCTGCCGCAGGATATCATGGTTTCCGAGGACTGCGGGGAGTATCTGGTGCGGGTTTCGCAGTATGTGGATGAGCTTCTGGTCAACCTCTACGAGTTAGAGCCGTTCTATAATGCGGAAAAGCCGGAGGATTTGGTAGGACAGCTGATTATGGGCCTTGCCCCGCACACGTCAGCAGGTGTTCTGGCACGGCTTGTCGGCTTTACGAAGGCGAAGGCAGGTTATGCGCATCCGTATTATCATGCGGCAAAACGCAGAAACTGCGACGGTGATGAGGACTGTGTGATGCTGATGATGGACGGTCTCGTAAACTTCTCGCGGGCCTTCCTTCCCAGTACCCGCGGCGGTACGATGGATGCGCCGCTGGTTCTGACAACCACGCTGAATCCGAAAGAGGTCGATAAGGAGACGCTGAATGTGGATATCATGCCGCGGTATCCGTTGGAGGTGTATGAAGGATGTCTGACCTACACGGCGCCGAAGAATCTGACGAAGTATGTGGATTATGTGGAGGCGCGTGTGGGAACCGAGGGTCAGTTTGAGGGATTCCTGTTCACGCATGATACGGATGACATCTCGGCAGGCCCGCTTGATACGATGTATACGAACCCGATGTTCAAGGGAACGGGCGAGAAGATTATGGCAGAGCTTGCCCTGGCGGATAAAATCCGTGCGGTGGATACGGACGACCTCGCAGAACGTATCTTAAACAGTCACTTAATGCCGGATATGATTGGAAACCTGCGGTCGTTTTCGAAGCAGTCCTTCAGATGCCCGAAGTGTAAAATCAGTTACCGGAGAATGACGCTTTCGGGCAAGTGTACGAAGTGCGGTGGTCCGCTGAAGGCAACGATGCACCGGGGCAATGTGACGAAGTATCTGGAGATTGCCAAATACATGAGCGAGAATTATTCGCTCTCGGCATATACGAAGCAGAGAATCCAGGTGGTGGAGATGAATATCTTATCCACGTTCGGAGAGGAAGAGAAGGTCCAGATGGACTTGTCGGATTTCTTCTGACGGTAGATGCGAAAAATGCAGATTGTGCAGTGCGCTGTTTGTGCGGTCTGCGTTTTTCCACCGGTGTCTGGTGTGTCTTTTGGAAACACAAAGCGGAGACAAACCGGGAGTACAAAAACCTTCATAACCCATTCCTGCAAATAAGTATACGCAAATTTGCGAGGGTATCCAAGTGGCCAACGGAGGCTGACTCAAGATCTGCTCGAAAGTCGTTCGCGGGTTCGAATCCCTCCCCTCGCACTGTTTTTCTCAATTACCTTGTCGAGCCTTAGCCCCCTTCATTTTCTCTCCCCCCCTGTTTTCATAAACTCTTTTGCTTCTTCTTCCCAAAACCACCATTTTCCACCCAATGGAAGCATACAAGAGAACACAAATTAATCCCTCGCCCGTATGCCCGCGACGCCTGTGTGGCATGCGGCTCAAAGAGCCTTAGCCCCCTTCATTTTCTCTTCCCCCCTGTTTTCATAAACTCTTTTGCTTCTTCTTCCCAAAACCACCATTTTCCACCCAATGGAAGCATACAAGAGAACACAATTAATCCCTCGCCCGTA
>JAFQBW010000010.1 GCA_017399555.1 Methanocorpusculum sp. | reverse complement strand
GTTCCTCCTCGCCTTTTTCAGACGCCACCTCAGGGATGGTCTTTCCCTTGCTGGTGCCGAACGGTACGGTCTTTCCGCTGAAGGTTTCCTCAGATTCCTCCTCCGCTTCCATCATACCCATGTCGAAGGCAGACTTCTGTTTCAGGGCGATGTCCTTCATCTCCTTGATGTAGAAGATATCCGCCACAGGAATGTTCGCCTTTGGCGTGATGGTAACACTTCCAGTCTTGTCGATGAGGCAAAGGACGAAGCGGGAATAAGCGACATATTCCATGACGCCCATACCCTGCGCATCTGCTTCCTCCGGAGTCAGACTACTCAGGTGTGCCTCAACAGAGCAGACCTGTGATTTCCGTTTAACTGCCGCGATTTGCATTTCATACATAGTGTGTTTCTCCTTGTCAGATTGTTCCGTTGCGTTTGAGAGCGTCTAAAAGGGGAGAGGTTTTGGGATTCCGCATTGTTGCGCGGAAATCATCGACTTCCAGCTGGCATTCCGTAGCATACTGGAATTTGTTTTCTGAAATCCGGCCCACAAGGTCGACACAGGTGGGTTTCCCCATTCGCGTGTACTTTGAGGTGCCGTTGAAGCAGATGATTGAGAAGCCATTGCAAAAGAGCTTTAGATGAAGGCCCTCTTTTCCCAGAGCCTTGTACTGATTCCCATAGCGGGAAACAAGCACGGCATTTTTGACGCAGAAGACCGGGGCAGGGCAACCTTCGCCGTATGGCGCATAGACTGCCAGAGCAGCACAGGCATCCCGCACTTTATCTGCTGTGATTTCAAGGTCATACTCCATGGTGTCGTCTGCTTCCCATTCAATGCCGCTCATGTAGGCTTGCATGGCGGAAACCATTTGGTCGTATTTCTCCAGCTTTACGCTGACGCCGGCGGCTCCTTCGTGGCCGCCGCCGCGATGGATATACGGTGAAGCCGAATCGACCAGTTCCTTCATGCTGACATTCCCATAACTGCGTCCAGAGCCTTTTAGGATACCGGGTTCAGAGCTTTCTGTGAAGACGAAGGCGGGAACGCGGTAATTTTCCGCCAGCTTCCCGGCGACAATGCCAACAATGCCCTCCTGGATGCCCTCCAGATGGATGCAGAGAGGGGAATTGCCGAACATACATTCCTCCATGACCAGCTCCGTGGCGGCAGAGAGCGCGTCGGCAACAGCAGCTTTGCGCCGCTCATTGATTTCCACCAGCTCCTCTGCCATCTTTTTCGCCGTGTATCTGTCCATATCATTGGCCGGTTCTGCCAGCAGCAGGTCAAGTGCCTTTTCCGCTCCGTTGTCAAGGAGGCGGCCAGGGGCATTGAGAATAGGGGCGATTTTGAAAGCGATGTCTGTTTCTGTCCTGCCGTAGACCTCAGCCGCTTCTACAAGGGCTGTAAGTCCATAGGGGATTGCTTTGCTGCCGCTTTGCCAAAGCCGCAGGCCTTCCATGACAATTCGCCTGTTGTCACTTACAAGGGGCATCACGTCGGCAATGGTACCAAGGGTGGCAAGCACCTTTAGCTTATCCATGAGACTGGAGGCTGCGGGATTATCACGGAGCATGAGTTCTGCCAGCTTGAGGGACAGGCCTGCGCCGCAGTAATGCTCAAAGCCATTTTTATCCGGATGGATGTGCGGGTCTACGATAACATCTGCCTCCGGCAGAAATTTCCCGGGTAAGTGGTGGTCAATCACCAGCACGGAAAAGCCCAGGTCCTTTGCATAGGCGATTTCCTCGGTAGCGGAAATGCCGTTGTCGACGGTAATCAAGAGACCCTGATGGAAGTCGTCGAAGGCATCCACAGAGAGTCCGTAGCCCTCGCTCATGCGACGGGGGAGCCGGATGAACGGCGTCTGTTTTCCGAGGAAGCGGATGAGATAATAGAGAATTGCGCTTGCTGTGATACCGTCCACGTCATAGTCACCCATAATGGAGATGGGAACTTTTTTCTGGATGGCGTCCTGTAGAAGTGCTGCTGCCTGTGTCAGATTTTCGATGGCTTCCGGTGGTATGGGTTTGGGGTGCAGGATTTCCGACTCCTCCATCCCGGACCGGTTCTTTATAACATCCAGAATGGTGTCGCCGTATTTGGTCTGCTTCCAATTCACTTGGGTTTGTCTCCTTTCGCCTGTATTCAGGTAGATAAATACCTTGCGTACACTCCATTACTTCGCTCAAATCTACCTGCAGCGAGTATGTTAGAAGCCGCATGGAAACAGGCAAAGGAAAAGCGCCGACATTCCTGCCGGCGCTGGTGTAGCATTATATGTCTATGTGATTGGGAATGGTCTCAAAATACTCCGCCCGTTTCGCATCGTTCCAGGTCAGAGGGTCACTGATAAGTGTACCGCCCATCTTTGTTAGAATGTGTTTTTGGGGTTCTACGCGGATGTTCACGAAATCTCCATCCAACGTCAGATACAGCTTATCTATGATGACACTGGGGTATTTATCAGCAATGTAGTCGGCGTAGTGCTGTTTCTCCTCAGCGGATAGAACGCCATTTGTTACGACTATTTCCATGTGTTTCCTCACCTGCCGAATCGATTATACTCGAAAACAGGGTAGGGGACAAGAGGGAAATGGACGGATATCAAAACAAAGTGGTCAGCACTGCGCATGGCCACGCTTCAAGAAAAGGCATTCCCTTAATTGTAGAGGCGTTAATAAGGGACTCCATATGTTCAAATGCCTGTTCGTCTTTGTTAACCCACAGAGACACTTTCCGGGAAGAATTTGAACGTGAGATAAAGCACTTTGTTCCGGCCACTGTAAATTCCAACTCCCGGCCGCAGTCCATCAGATAAATCAAAGCTGCCAGAGATTTCTGCTGAAGCAGCTCATCAGCAATTAGGTCATGTATGTCCTTCATCTGCTGCCTTCTCCTTTAGATAACAAATCCCTGCGCATATACTCCTGCAGCCAGTCGCCTATGTTATCATAGTACCTTGAAACGACCAGATTATCAAGAGCCGTAATGCTCTCTTTGTCTGAAAGCATGATGCCAAACTCCTCGTGTACCGTTCGCCGCAGCCACGGCTGAAAGCTGATGATACCGTTCGCTTGCCGGAAATGTAGCAGCAAGTCGCTTCGCACGGAGGCAAAATGATGGCGATTGACGAATATCTTTGTTCGTTCTATTGGATGCATCCGCCATAATCCTCCAATGCTTCTGTAGTTCCGCAATCACTGCAAATCACGGTTTTATTGTCTATGCGGGATAAGGCGCCAATGCCAAAAATAGACGCGCCGCATTTCGGACATTTCTTCTCGTCTGTTGTCTTACGGATATAGCCAATGGGGATAGACAGCACTTTGCCGGCGGCAGTCAGCTCGTTGGCCTCTCTGATTACATCTTCCTCAGGCTTCTTTACAACGCAGCACAGGGCGGTCAGAAAGACATTGTACTGGGATTCCGATATGCCTTTCCATTTTCCTTCACAGGCAGAGAAGTCTCCATAGACGGCATCCAGAACGGCAACAGGCAGATACTCGTATGGCGCGTTATTGGGTGCGAGGGACCAAATTCCTTTCAGCAGACAGGCGCTGTTTACGGAATGGACAAGGGACTCGTATTCCTCGTGCGTATAATCCGGAGCGCCAAGGTCCTCCATGGCCCAGACAAGACCGTCCTCCGGCGTAACTGTTTTGTCTTTTGCGTAAAGCATCTCAAATGCCTTGATAGCTCCTTCGATAAGCTGCTGCTTCTTTTCAATCATCTGTTGCGCCTCCATTTATGAGAGTATTGATATTATACTACCTAAAAGGTAGTAAGTCAACCGGAATGGTAGTATAGAACAGGGGCAGCATCTTTGCTGCCCCTGTTTTGGGTTAGAAGGAGATATAGGCGTCCGCCACAGGGATGATTTTTCCCTTTGCGGTAGCCTCAAAACGGTTCAGTGCTTCTTGAAGCATATCGTCTGTGTCCAGACATTCATCCTTTTCGTTGGCTTCTTTTTTGATAGCAGTCAGGAGCGCAGAAAATGCATCGCCTTCCTCTTTGCTGAGTTTCCGATTGAACTCCGCCGCAGTGTTGGCATAATCCCCACAGCCATTGATATTTTCTTCTGTAATGAAGATGCGGTAGGGTTTGGGAGAATGAAGCCGCGTCATGCGTTCTTCATACATGGAAATATAGGCGTTGATGTTTTTTAGCTGTACTGCAAGCTCTTTATCCGCGATGCAGCCCTCGTAGGGAATATCCAGAAGCTCCAAACAGAGCCATTCGGGAACAGCGACGTCGGCCTCCGTACCACCGATGCAAAGCGCTGTATCGCCTGTCTGTACCTCAACACAGGGGTATTGGGTGTATTCATCGGTAAAGACAGAAAGCGCATCCTCAAGGGACAGATTGGTGTGGGCAAGGTTAGAGAGACCTTCCTCTCGTTCATAATGCGTTTCCCAACGCACGATGTTGTAAGATTTTTCTGCCCCAAAAACATCTTTAATTTTAGAGAGGATGAGGTTGTCCGCTTCTGTTGGGGATGGAGGTCCGGACCGATAGGTATGCTCTGTTGAGAAGCAGTAGCAGGCTACCGCACAGTCCTTTTTTGTTATCCACCAGCTTACCATATTGTTAAATGCGTTGGTTACGCCGGTCACGACATAATCGCCGAAAACGTAGTGTTCTTTCATAGCAGCTCCTTTATGTTTATAAGAATCAGTCTTCCACAGGAAGGTCCATCTCTTTGAGCGTGGAGCAGAGAAAAGCGTCAATGCTGTCATAGTTAAACAGGACGTCTGAGTCTTCACATAATGCATCGACACAGCTCCTAATAACATCCTCTGTGATAAAGCAGTCTTCAATGGGGATATGCTCCTTCAGACGATAGGGGACTTCCTGTTCCAAAAAGATGCGCAGTCGGGCAAAGGAATCAGACTCCCGGATGGAAACTCCTGCGACACAGGACAGGTTAAACTCATTGGCCACGCTCTGGGCAAGGTACTTCTTCATTGTGGCGGTGTCTTCTGGAGTCGCTTCCACCTCAAATGCTACCATGTACTTTTCTTTCAGCATGTTCAGTTCCTCCTCATTTTCCGGATGTGGTCATGGCCGTGTCAAACAGAAGTACGGTCAGAAATTTTGAGCCGCCGGCGAAGTAAAAGTAGTAAGGCTTGAATCCATCGTTGATTTCGATGACCTCACCGAACTCAAATTTGTAGTCCGGAAATAAAGTGGATACCGGGGTGGTCTCCAGCATGGAGCAAAACGCCTTCGCGGTCAGGCCAAGGGGGTAGGTCTGCTTGAACTTGTAGTGGAAGGGGGAGGGGAAAGCGTGAGTATCCTTGGAGACCATTAAACTATGGTGCATTTCAAACTCCATGGATGCGGCATTGTCATCCACAAAGCCAAAGATGCGGCAGGTGGGAGGAGAAATCCGCTTGGGACACCAGTCCATGATTTTCCGGGTAGGCACCTTCTTTCCCATGCTCTTTTTCTTTTTACCGCCGAAACCGTTGCAATAGTTGCGGTCATCGGAGAAGGGTTGTGCCCGCAGCAGAGCCGGGCATTCGGCACAGTTGGGTTGTCGATAGTTGATTTTCATCGTCTGTCTCCTTTCGTGTTTTTCAAAAGGCCATCCATGGCGTCCTCTATTGAGTCATAGAATCTATTGGCATAGAATTTGACCATGTTTCCGGTTCCCTGATTGGATTCAAATATGAATTTGCCTGCGTTTATTGGCACACGCTCGTCAATGAGCATTTCTCTTTTGAAATCCTCCAGATACTCCACCCTCGCATTGGGGAATTGCTTTCGATGGCGTACCTCGTATATTCCTGTCACCTTCATGGGGATAGCACGGAGAACAACACCATGCTCGACCATGATTTCTTCGAGTTCCTTAATATCCATACTGACTCCTCCATTTCGTCTCCAGAGCAAAAGGTTTGTGCTTCCTGCTACACTGATTTACTCCTGTCGTCCTGAAACAACTCGTATAGCAGAATGTCAGAAGGGAGAAAGAGACAGAGGGGATGCAGGAGTACATTGATTACTTGAAGATAAGATGATAAAATGAAAGCGAAATCAAAAGATAGGAGGGCTTCTTATGGCGCGGGAGAAAAAAGAGAATCAAATGGTCCTGATAGCTCGCTGCATGCTGTTTCACAGCTTTGGAAATGACACGATGTTCAGCCGTGTGTTGGACGTGGTGAAGGGCAACGGAATAACACAGGTAATGTGCGATGCGCTTTGTTATCTCGAAGGAAAGGATGTTGAGGAGCCTGTACTGGATATAGATGGCAAGGAGATAAAAGCCGATAGAGTTCGTCCGTGGGCAGATGAGTATGAGACGAGTCATAATCAGAGAAATGTAGTGTATTCTGCGATAGCCCATGTGAAAGCATATTTGGAGCATGGAATTGAGATTGTTGGCATCATAGGCTCCAACCTGTCTCCAAGATGTGGGAAAGACGGAGAAGAAGGAGATTATCCCTTTGTGGATGCTGTCCGGGAACAGTTAAAGGAAGAAGGAATTGATATCCCTGTCCTCGATATCCAGTGTGAAGACGACCTGGATAAAGTAAGGGCGCTTTTTGAATAGACGATAGAAGGGGCTGCCTTGGATGGCAGCCCCTTTTGTACGTTGGGATTTTTCAAAATAAATCGCAAGATTTCAGCATAGGATGGAGGAGCAACGGAATTAAGGGAAAATAATGTGGTAATAAAATTGAAAAAAGACAGGATTATCAACGGAAATCTGAATTAAATCGAAAAATAAAACGTCAGATTTTTGAGAATAAAAGGAGAGCAACATTTAGATAAAAAAAGAAAAAGTATTGGAAAAAGTGGCTGGTAACCCGGAGTTTCTGCCATACTGACCATTTTGTATTGCGAAATCTGTGGATATTGTGGTATAATACTCGCCGTCAAGATATAAATCCAAACACTCTATCAAAGTCCCGCTGAAAACAGGCACTTTGTCCCATGAAAACAGCAGCCTGTGACCCCAAGCAGCAGATAGAGCACTTTGGATTTTATATCCAAAGTGCTCTATTTTTATGCCCAGGTACGCCCCCCGCAGGCCCTTTCCAACGCATCCCCCGTGGTCCTTTGCCACCGTTCAATCGCTTGTGGCACAAGGGTTTCAAGCCTTTCTCTTTATTCTTTCTCTGAATTATTTTGAAGAAAAAATGAGAAAGGAAAGAAGTGGCCGTGGGCCAAGGCCAACGGGTGAGAGGGACGAGGGTGCGAGACAACGGGGCAGGGAACGAGTGCGATTTTGGTGGGACAAAGGGGCGGATTTCGGTGGGACAGTATCATAGTATTTTAAATTAAATGCCATTTTTTTAAATTAATTATCGAAAATTTCATTTAATACCGGAATCGGGAACAAACGTAATCGTTTTTTTCAAATTAAATACCCCAAAATTTTCAGTTAATTCGGCTTGAGGCAACGGAATTAAATCAAAAATTTGAAGAATTAAATTGAAAAAATTTTTGAGGCATTGAAAACACACAGGAAAGTCAATTTGTGAGGATACAAAGGAGGCAGAAAATGAAAAAAGCAAAGACAAGGCAAAGGGAAATCAATTTCAGCAGTCAGAAGTGCCAGCGGATTATTTGTGTCAATGACTCTGCGGAGCAGGAGTACGCATTGAAGCTGGAGGCAGACGAACAGGTGATGAGCTATGAGGAGAATGTATCTCTGGACAGAAAAAATTTTCAGTACATCAATCGTATCGGTATCCGAACAGCCTATTTCGGCATCGATTGGAAAACCGATTTTCTTATCCGTAAGGTAAACGGGGCTTTGGCCGTCTGTGAGCTGGTGAAACCCGGGGACCTTGACAAGGTAACTGTGCTGGAACAGTTGGAACTGTCCCGGCGTTACTGGGAAGTGACTGGTGTAACAGACTGGAAAATTGTTTTGATTGTGAGGGGTACAGATGTTTCTTGATGTAAATGGTGAGCTGCACCGCATTGTAAAGCAGGAAGCAGCCGGAGCATGGGTCATCTCCTATAACAACCCGGGGCCGCCGCAATTTGTTCTTCAGGCGGAACTGGACACCTATCCCCGTGTAGCCACCCCCGAAGACAGTTACCAAAGCGCAAAAAAGGAGCAGTTATCCGAGGCAGAGCAGGAGCGTCTGGAGCTGATACAGCCGCTGCTGGATGATGAACAGTGTATCAAAGACCGTTTCCACCGTGGAGATGTGGCGAGAGAGACCGCGGCTCTGTACGAGACGACCAGCCGGCGTATCCTGCAGCTATATTACCGCTATCTCGCCACTGGTATCCTTATACGGAAAAAGGAACTGAAAAGCAGAGGAAGATTCACAGAGGAGTTTAAGTGGGCAGTCAACACATTCTACTTCTCCGCAAAAAAGAAGTCCCTGAAAGACGCCTATGACCTGATGCTCTTACAGCGTTTCACGACACCGGAAGGGAGGCTGATGGAGGATTACCCAACCTACTCGGCATTCAAGCATTTCTTCTATCGGAACCGCTATGACAAAAGCAGTCAAAAAGTGATTGCCCGTGATGGCCTGACCAATTTCCAAAGAACCGCACGCCCTCTGTTCGGCTCCGCCATGGCGTGGAAATCCCGTATCGGAGCCTATCAGATGGACGCTACGGCCGCAGACATCTACCTTGTGTCCCGGCTTGACCGTACAAAGGTCGTTGGCCGGCCTTATGTGTATCTGGCCGTGGATACAGCGACACAGCTGATAGCCGGCCTCTATGTAGGCTACGACGCGGGGGAAGAAGCAGTCATGGCCTGTCTTGCCAACGCCGCGATGGATAAGGTGGCTTACTGCAAAGGCTTTGGCGTGGATATCGACCCTATGGACTGGCCAAGCGCCGGATTACCGGGAGAGGTCATCATCGACCAGGGCCGTGATTTCAAGAGCGGTCGGATGCAGGAGCTGTGTTTACGGTATGGACTTACCTATGAAACGCTGCCGCCCTTCCGCCCGGATGAAAAGGGGCTGGTGGAGAAGATGTTTGATTTGATACAGAACAGATATAAGCCGATTCTCCGTGGCCGCGGCATCATTGAGGAAGATGCACAGGAGCGGTGGGCGGTGGATTACAGGTTACAGGCGTCCCTTGACCTGACGCAGTTCACAGAAGTCATCATCCATTGCATCGTGTTCCTCAATGGCAGACGTGTATTGGACAATTATCAGATGAGTCAGGAGATGCGGGAACAGGGCGTTTCCCCGACCGCTTCGGGACTGTGGCGCTACTATGTTGGCGCCGGGAAATCCAGCCTCATGGAAATAGACGAAAAAGAGGTCTACTACATGACACTGCCCCGCATCAATGGCCGACTGACACGCCGCGGAATCGCTTATAATCATTTCCTCTATATCAATAGGGAGTTTATGAGCGGAGAGCAGGGCCAGCGTTACTTCGGACAGGAGATAACCTTTGCCTACGATGAACAGAGCGTATCTTCCATTTATCTGATTCTGGACGGTCTCTACATCCCCTTCGACCTCGCACCGCAATTCTCTATCTATGGTGGAGCCGCCAAAGCAGAAAGCGAATTGCTCTGGCAGGAAGACCGGCGCAGTAAGCGGGAACATAAGAGAAAAGAGGATGAAGGACGTGTGGAGCTGGCTCGAAAAATTGCTGCCATCAAGAATGAAGCAGTCCCGGAAGAAAAAGAGTTCCAGAACGGCGAGACTATCAAGCAAAACAGAATGAAAGAGAGGGATAGAAGAAAATGAAATACGGATTTGAGCCAGTTGTAGAAGCGGTCTATACGCCAAACCCTTTGAGTGGGAACCGGAACAATCCCTTTCTGGAGGCCATGCCGGAAATGCTTTCTAAAGAGGCACTGTTTGAGCGGTTAGGCAGTTACCCAGTTCCGCAGCTGCAGAAAAGAGGCATCCAGACGACAGAGCGACGCCGTGCGTTGAGCGCCTTGTCCAGCGCCTTTATCCCCATGGACTACATGGCGGCCATCTACAACACCCTGTTCTGCGCCATCGAAAGCACCTATAACACCAGCACCACCATTGAGAGCATATACCGGACGCACGCCATCCATCAGGGCAAAGGCGCGATGCTTCTGGATGCCCCCATGTCCATGTCCTCTGACAGCGGCTCCATACTGGGTGTACCGGGTATCGGAAAGAGTTCCACGGTACGGCGCTGCCTGCGTCAGATACCGCAGGTCATTCTACACAGCGAGTATAAGGGGCAGAAACTGTTTTGTAAGCAGATAACCCATCTGATGGTGGAGTGTCCCAGTGACTGCTCCGTCAAGACACTGGCGCTGAACATCATCGAGGCAATCGACCGTGCAATCGGCAGTGATTACAGTGAATTAAGCGGAAAGTTGTCCCGGCTGCCCAGTACATCGGCAATGGCCACACGGGTAAAGATACTCTGTCTGACGCACCACATCGGCCTTATCGTCATTGATGAGATACAAAACGCCATCCTGACCGCCTCGCGCACGAAGCAGGACAGGCCCCTCATCAAATTCCTTGTGGAGCTATCCAATGAGGCATGTACCAGCATCTACTTCGTGGGTACGCCTTCTGCAGAGGAACTGTTCCTGTCACAGGAGCACCTGAAACGGAGGACAAGGGGGCTGCGGCTGCTCCCCCTGCGGCCGGACGGTGTTTACCGCCAGTTCCTCTATGCCCTCTGGCGTTACCAGTATACGCAGGAGCAGGCGCCCCTTACCGATGCGCTTTCCAATCTCATATACGACCTCTCCGGCGGCATCCCCGCATATATCCTTAAAGTGTTCTATGAGGCGCAGGTACAGGCTCTGCAGGCAGGGGTACCTAAAATTGACGCCAAGCTGATTCGTATCGCGGCGGAGGTGCTGAACATCTCAGTACCGAAAACCTATGCCAAAGGTACATACCTGTCCGACTTCTCCATCTCCGACACAAAGGAGATTGAGGAGGAGCTGCAGCCGGAGACAAAGAAGGAGACAGCAGAGGAGGAAATCGAGTATGTCAGCCGCACCTATGCCAATACCCGTGGCAGGCCCAAGAGCAAGCGCAGTCCCAGGGATATCCTAACCATCGTAACACCCGGCGGGAAGGCGGGCGAGGCTCTTGTTGCACTGAAGCTGGCGGGACTTTTGGAGGTGTTCCAATGTGATTAGTTTCTTCCCCACGCCCTATCCAAATGAGCTTTGGTACAGCGTGATTGCACGCTATCATAAGCAGTGTGGGACCTATTCCTGGCAGGCGACCATAGAGCACCTGTTTGATGGAGAGCAAAGGGTAAATGTCGGCAGCCTTTTCCCTAATGAGACCATCCACCGTATCATAGCACAGCTGCCGGACGGGTTTATGGATGCGGAGGATATCGCCATCAACCATACGCTTCTCCCATTTTTGATGCGCTTCCAGCCAACGGAAAAGAAGATGGGACACCTTCGGGAGTTTCTGGATGGACAGGATATGCAGCCCCGGTATCTGCGGGCGACACGGAAAATCAAGCCACGGTCTTTGCGCTACTGCCCCAAGTGCTGTCGGGAGGATATCAATACTTATGGGGAGGCCTACTGGCATCGGGAGCATCAGATAGGACTTATGCCGCTTTGCCCAAGACATCATTGCCGGCTCCGGGATGAGTTTATCCCCAACACAAGGCCTCTGGGCGCACAGTACCTTGCGCTGGATGGCAAGGAGCGGGAAAAGGCCGATTTCAGCAAGCTGCCCTACGAGTATGACTTGACCAAAACGCTGTATGTCTATCTCATCATGCCCTTTGAAAACAGCCCGGTAAAGGAATCGGATAATCTGGCAAGAGCCATGGAGAATGCCGGACTCCTCAGTGAGGACAGTATCCGGAAGCAGGCATTTGATACCGAGCGGCTGTATGCGGCGCTGAAAGAGAAGTTCGGACCGGAAATCGTCACACATTACTTTGGAGACCATATTACAAAGGCCCATGCGCTTCGGCAGCGGCATTTCAATATCTACTCGGCGGAGGAATACGCGCTCCTGTCAGTCCTTCTTGGTCTGGGGCCGGGCATCATTTTCTCCGATGTCAAGGAGCCGCTGCGGTTGGAGGAGCAGATGAAGGAGATGGCGGCGTCCGGTATCCTGTGCAGTAAGGAGAGCGCGGCGCGGAAACTGGGCATTAAGGCAGACCGGCTCCTGCCATACGCCAGACGCTTTGGCATTGACCCGTTCTGGCAGCAGTCCGGCGTGGTCAAAGAAGACAGGGATAAGAAGACCTATGCGGTGACACTGAACCTATCGCCCAATGAGCTGCTGGAACTGGATGCTTTCATTGCCGACATGGGGATGGGTGCCTATTCACACGCATTACACTACTTCCTTGAGACGGGGATGGAAAACTGGAAGAAAAGCAATGGCAGATAAGAAAAAGGAAGCGGCCGTCCATGATGGCGGCCGCTTCATGCTGTCTATTACTTTTGCTTCATCTGCTGTTCGATTTTCCTTCTGTAATATCCCGTATAGATGAGCCAGCCAAGGGATAAAACGGAGGCTACCGCATACAAGGAGGTCCATCCCATGAAATAACGGAAGCCGTAGAAGGGGATGGAGGTGAAGATGCTGATGAATGCGGCAATGAATCCACCCTCACCCAACAGGCGCCAAACCAGTCCATTGATGGCAGAAATGGCGGAGAGCAGGCTGATGACAAAGGACGTTGTGACCAGTGGGCCGATGTGACGAGATACAACAGTAAAGACACCCCAGAAGATACAGTAGAGAATGGTGGTGATAAGTTCTCCGATATTGGCAGGCCCGCCTTCAAAGGCACCGCCTGTATTGATGCCCAGGCATGCAATCATGACGGCCAGAGCGATGATGATGCCGAAGATGGTCTTGCGTGCGTGGCGGAACATCTTTTTCCCATCCATCACTGGCACTGCTGCGGCAGTCTTGATATCTGCGCTCATGGAGGCTTGTAAGTTCCTGCAATCGGGGCAGGACTCCAGATGCTCTTTTACAAGGTCCGAAGATTGCTGGCTACAGGCGCCGTCTATATACAGAGGCAGCAAGTCACGAATGACGTTGCAGTCGATACGAGTCATTTCATTCCCTCCTTCAATTTTTCGGTTATCATGGCTTTGGCGCGATAGTAGGTCACCCGCGCCCAGCTGTCACTTTTACCGAACAGCTTGCTGATTTGGGTCAATGGCACATCGCCCAAGGCGTGGAGCATGAAGACCTCTTTATACGGTTCATCCAGCTCGTGCAGATATTGGAGTATCTGCTGTGCCGTCTCCTTATCCTCCAGGTCAGATGCTATATCATGGCCGGCGTCCAGCTGCGTCGCTGACTCCTCATAGGGGACTGTCCGTTTGCTTTTCTTCTGATGCTCATAGTAGAGATTCTTTGCGATTTGACAAAGCCAGACGGTTATCTTACTGTCGCCGCGGAACGACCCGATGTTCATGATGGCCCGGAACATGGTCTCTTGTGTCAGTTCCTCTGACAATCCTTCATCATGCGATACAGACAACAGGAAGAAGTAGACGGTCTTTCCGTATTCCCGGTACAGGGCATCAATGTCACCCACTATCTCACCTCCTTCGCTATTATGATTGCGGAGAATGGGAATCGTTACAGAAAATTTAATGAAAATATAGTATCATAAAAATACTCGCTTCTACGAAAAATTTTTTTCAGTTTCTGTGCAAGCATCAGCGGTTTTTTACGGGATATAGAGTGAAGGCGCCTGACAGCAAATCGGGAAAGGAGGTGCGCCAATGCAGGACGAACGCATTGTTGAGTTGTACTGGCAGAGAGATGAAACAGCCATTCGGGAGACGGAGCAGAAATATGGTCCGTATCTGACCAAAATCGCTTATAACATCCTCTGCGATTTGGAAGACAGCAAGGAGAGCGTCAACGATACCTACATGAAGGCATGGAACTCCATGCCGCCCCATAAGCCAGGCATCCTGTCCACCTATCTGGCAAAGATTACCCGGCAGGTATCCATTGACATCATCCGAAAGAGAAGCAGCATAAAGCGTCAGACTTCGGAGTATGCCGCGTCCATTGAGGAACTTGGAGACTGCATCCCATCAGGAGAGACGCCGGAGCAGGTCGTGGAGCTACAGCTTCTGGCAGAGGCGATTGCCTCTTATCTCCGTACGCTGTCTCCACAGGTCCGCAATACCTTTGTCGGTCGATATTACTTCATGGACTCTATCGGGGACATCGCGGGCTACTACGGTATGAGTAAATCCAAGGTAGAGAGTATGCTGTACCGCACCCGGAAGGGTCTGAAAGCCTATTTGAAAAGGAGGGCTATACGATATGAAGCGAGAGAAGCTGTGCGATGCGATGAACCTGCTGCCGGACGATATTATCCATGAGACAGAGAATGTCCGGGCAGGGAAGAAGCGTGGAAATAAAACATGGCTGAAATGGGGCACCGCTGTTGCATGCTTGTGTCTGGTGATTATCGGGACATTGACGTTGCCTATGTTGAGGCAATCACCTGGCGGCGAACATGACGAACCGGCTACCGATAATTATCCTTATAACGACACAGATGTACTTGATTATATTGGTATGCCGCTTGAAGATTTGGAGACTGACAATGGGACCGTCGTTTTTAATGAAATCACGGACATAGAGGCATATCGAAAATTCAATACAAACTATGGGTATGAAGATAAACCATACTACTCTACTCGTACAACGGCATACGACTTTTTGACGTGGTATCCGGTGGCCAGCGAAAACGACTTCATTAATGTGGCAATTTTTGAGCGGGATGGCAGCATTGAGAATTGTCCGAATTATGATGAGTTCTTACAGTTCAAGGATAGAGCGCCGATTGCCGCAGACCTTGTTCTCGAAATCTTTGAGAAGGGCGATACGACTCACGCAGACGCATACTACAACGGAAGCATCGATTCCTATGGCATTTCTTTCCGTCCGGAGAGCAACTGTGTTGCGACGGTCGTTATTGGAAAAGACATCGCTTCCATTGACAGTCGTTTTGAGCATATCCTACCCATTTTCCAGAGCGCACTTGGTACGGAAAACAGTTCTTATATTGGTGGGCAGGAAGTATCCATCCACTACTTCTATCAAAACAGACTTTTCCGAGACAGCAAGACCGAGGAGGCATACCAGTATTACGTGTACTTTGAGCGAGATGGTCTTCAGTATCTCTATCAGTTCTCGTCCAACTGGTCCCTAATTGGAAAGGATGTCAGCGCGCTTCATAATCCCCCGTCCACGCTCCATTATGTTGAGACACAAGACGAGTGCAGAGAGTTGTTTTTGGAATATCTGTTTATGCTGGCGAGCAAGTAATAAAAGAAAACAGAAAGCGCAAACAAAAGGGACTTCTCCGATGGGAGAAGTCCCTTAAACTCTGGCAATCAAATTTACTCCTTTGTCCCTCGCATTCTTATCTGAGGAGGAGTCGGCGGGGAGTTTTTATCAAAGAGAATACTTGAGAAATCAAATTTCGGTATAATCCCGGTTTTGTAGCTTCGATAGGACTTGCCTTCTTCGACAAAGGCATCGGGATTGAGGTGGTTCTTTACCGCGAGTCGAGTGTCAGAAGGAATGGGGGAGAAAGGACATTCGGATAATTGCAGGGCTATAACGTCATTTGCAACGGCCTCAACACGATAGCAAGGAGCGGTCAATAATTTCTCGCTTCCGAAAAGTTCTATATAAGGCTTTCCGAAAAAATTCATCCAGTGCAGTTCCGGGTGTCGAACCTGCAAGTCGATTGGCTCTGCCCAACCTGGGAAAGAACAGTTTACAATCTCACCCTGCACCGGCTCCAGTAAGGCGATAAGTCGAGTGCATAGGGACAGGTAGCTCTGCAGGTGCGTCGGTTCTTTCAAGTAGTCTGCGTCCATGCGGAAGATAAAATAGTTGAACCGAGGGCGTTGAGATTTTTCCCAGTACATTTGGTACGATACCCGTGGTTTTCTACGACGCTCCATCAGCATCTGACCCACTGCATATTGATGCTTTTGTGCGGTATCAGCAGCGAATTCCTCGTTGACCCAAAAGCTTGCAAGGGTATCGATATCCTGAAGACTGCATTTTCGGCGAAGTGGTTCATAGCAGTCATAGACGGATGGAAAATATATGCCGCCGGCTTCTGCAATCGCTTCAAAAACCTTACGTGCCAGGGGCTTATCGTCAAAGTCCTTCAGACTCATGATACTAAACTCTATTTCGTTATAAGTTATATCCATGTGGCCTCCATATAGTGCGGCAAGGAAGTTTTCATTTATTGCAATTTTATCAGAGGAATCAGATAATTTCAACGCTCTCGCAAATCAGCCTGCTCTGTAGTATGATAAAAGCACCTGCTTCAAAAATATTTATTCTTCCATGTAAGCGCCGCCGATTTTTCACGAGATATATGGATGAAGGCGCCTGACAGCAAAGGGGAAAGGAGGTACGCCTGTGCATGACGAGAAAATCGTCGCTCTGTATTGGGAGCGGGACGAATCCGCAATCCGCGTCACAGAGGAGAAATACGGAGCATATCTGATGAAGATAGCTTACAACATCCTCAATGACCTTGAAGACAGCAAAGAGAGCGTCAACGACACCTACCTTGGCGCATGGAACTCCATGCCGCCAAATAAACCCAGTGCGTTGTCCACATACCTTGCCAAAATCACCCGGCGCACGTCCATTGATATCTTCCGCAAGCGTAGCACAGAGAAGCGAAAAGTATCGGAGTATTCCGTTTCTCTGGATGAGTTAGGTGACTGCGTATCGGCC